>JAEEMG010000041.1 GCA_016283095.1 Paludibacteraceae bacterium
AATTTCCATTCACTTTTGAGTAAATTTCCATTCACTTTTGAGTAAATTTCCATTCACTTTTGAGTAAATTTCCATTCACTTTTGAGTAAATTTCCATTCACTTTTGAGTAAATTTCCATTCACTTTTGAGTAAAATCTCATTCACTTTTGAGTAAAATCTCATTCACTTTTGAGTAAATTTCCATTCACTTTTGAGTAAATTTTGTTTGACTTTTGAGTAAAAATCGTTTACTTTGCAAAATAAAATCAAAATAAGACAAGCCATGTATCGACGTAAATATTACAACATAATAAAAGAAAGAATCAACGAGGAACGTATTGCTATACAAGTAATTGCTGGTCCACGTCAGGTCGGCAAATCCACCGTAGTAAGCCAAGTGCTTGACGATATAGAGATTCCATACATATCAGAGACTGCAGACGCCATCGACCCCAACAACTCAGAATGGGTTTCTACAATTTGGGCAAACGCAAGAAGTGTAATGGAAGTGAGGAAGCATAAAGAATTTCTGTTGGTCATCGACGAGATCCAAAAAATAAACAACTGGAGTGAGTTTGTCAAAAAAGAATGGGACTACGACACTCGCAACAAAATCAACATCAAAGTCATCTTGCTTGGCTCATCTCGTCTTTTAATAAAGAAAGGTCTCACTGAATCACTTGCCGGCAGATATGAATTGATAAGAATGGGCCATTGGTCTTTCTCGGAAATGCGTGACGCTTTCGGATTCGACATCAACCAATATATCTACTACGGAGGATATCCACAAGGAGCAAAATATATCAAGAACGAAAAACGATGGAAAGACTATATCAAAGATTCGATTATAGAACCGATTGTGTCCAAGGATATCCTTATGACCACAACAATATACAAACCTGCATTGTTGAAGCAATTATTTGAACTTGCATGTGATTATTCAGGAGAAATACTCTCCCTCACAAAAATGCTAGGTCAATTAAATGATGCAGGAAACGTAACCACATTATCTAATTACATTGATCTGTTGAGTGATTGTCATGCAGTTACAAAACTACACAAATATGCAAACGACAATGCTCGAAAATTCAATTCAATACCCAAATATCAAGTATACAACACTGCATTAATGAGTGCAAACACTGGACGTGGTTTTGAAAAAGAATACACAGATTCAAAACGTTGGGGTCGATGGGCAGAATCTGCAGTAGGTGCATATCTGGTGAACAATGCTGAAGAATTCGGATATCAGGTCTACTACTGGAGAGAAGATAATATGGAAGTTGATTTCATTCTTGAGAAGAAAGGCAAGACAATCGCAATAGAGGTTAAAAGCGGACGACGCGAAATCAACAATGGCATCTCTATTTTCAGCAAGAAGTTCTCACCCAAAATTGCAATTGTAGTAGGTTCAGGAGCATTCAGTTTCGAGGAGTTTTTCACGATGGATTTGGGAAATTTGTTTGAGGAGTAAATCATTGGTGCCGTCATAGCCTCATCATCCCGAGACTTCGTCCCAGGTTACTCTCGCTTTGCTCGGCAGTATCTTTCAGACGCACGATTCGATTACGCCAAATAAAAATTAAGAGACTTATTTTCCGTTTACATAGGCTAATATAGCCTTGTTGATGAAGTCACTTTTATTGCCTTCTATTTTTTCTATTATCTCAAGAACTTCAGCAGACGCACCAAACATTATTCGTTTCTCCGTTGTCTTTTTACGTCCCGCTCCTTCTCTTTTTCCTCCTTTTTTCTTGTGTAGTGTTTCCATATTGATTAATCTTGTTTTGAAGGGATCAGCCTTCACTCATAATCAAAAGTTCTCTTCTATTGACTACACCACAAAGGTAGCACTTTTTTATAATTCAAAAATATGTGTGGTTTTGAAATGCTCTAATCTCTCCGTCTGGAAGACGCTACCGAGCAAAGCGAGAGTAACACGTGACAGAGTCACGTGGATCACGATATGTACAAAAACTTTGTCTGGAAGACAATACCATAAGTACTGCCCTACAGGCAGAGCTTCTCATGCTTACATTTCTCTGGGCACTTCGTGCCCAGTTACGCTCGTTTTCACTCGGTATTGCCTTACAGGCATGAAAATGTTGATGGAATAATCGGACAGGTTTGAGCCGTTCCCTACGGTCTTTGATTCGATTGTCTATTTTATGAATCCATGTTAAAAATCTAATTGTGAAAGGATATTGAAACTTAAAACTCTCTTATTTGTTACTTTTCTCCCTCTACCATATACTTATATCACTCTATCAATGTACGCAATTTCATTCTATTCTCCGATAAAATGACGAAATTTGCAATATGAAAACGAAACAAACACTAAGCTTCGTTTCTATATTTGATTACACCGGGCGTGCACAAGGCAACGTTTCGGTATTGTTTACACCGGGCGAGCACAAAGCGTCGCCCCTACAAAAATTAATGGATATGAAACTGAAAGGCTTACTATTTGCAATTTTATTTGGGTTTTCGGCTCTCGTAGCAAACGCCCAATTATCGGAGTATGACGCTAATGCGCCACTCGGTTTCGGTGCCAATACTACTGGTGGTGCTGGCGGCACTAGTGTGACTGTAAGCACACTGAGTGAACTGCAATCAGCCCTCAAATCAAGCGGAAAAAAGGAAATATATATAAAAGGAGCTATCCAACTGACTTCAATGCTTCGTGTAGACAGACAATCAAACAAGACTCTATACGGTTTGCCTGGTTCTTCTCTGTATAGCAACGAACGCACTAATGCCAGCAACACAGGTATCCTATATTTCAAAAACTGCTCCAACATCATTATCCGCAACGTCACTTTCAAGAGTGCAGGCGCATATGATTGCGACGGTAATGACAATCTATGCTTTGAGAATTGTCAGAACATGTGGGTGGACCATTGTGATTTCCAAGATGGTGTCGACGGTAATTTCGACTGCAAGAAACAATCCGACAATATATGTGTGTCGTGGTGCAAATTCCACTATCTGAAAGCTCCGATGTCTGGTGGTTCAGGTGGTGCCAGCGATCACCGTTTCACTAACCTATGGGGTTCGGATGACAAATATACAGACGACAGAGGTAAACTCCGCACCACATTCGTTTGCTGCTGGTGGGGAGAAGGATGCAAGGAACGAATGCCCCGCGTCAGATACGGTCAGGTCCATATTGTGAACTGCTTATGGAATAGTTCCGTGACAAACTATTGTGTGGCTGCCGGACAAGAGGCTCAGGTATACGTGGAAAAGAGTGCTTTCATCGGTGTGAAGAATCCGATCACTGACTACGATAATTCAAAACAGTCTGGTGGTGTGATGGTGGACTGCTACACACAGAACATATCAGGATCAACATCTGTGAGATACTGCACATTCAATCCGTCAAACGCATATGCGAATAACTGGAAGAAGATCGACGCTAACCAAGTGCTGACGGTGCTGACTGGATGCAACGGCGCTGGTGCCACTCTTAATGTGGAAGAAGGCAAAGGTGTGGTCGGCAGTGCATGTGGAGGTGGATCTCATGGCGGAGGTGATCAAGAGCCTGTAAAGAATGATCCTGTCATCACCAAAACGGGTTCTGGCCCAAGCAAACAGACTATTGAGTTGGGTGAGTCTATAGTAAATTTCGGATACACATGGTCGTATGCTGACGACGTAGAAGTGAACGGTTTGCCAAGCGGAATCAGTGTGAATATCGACAGAAGTTCTAAGAAAGTTTCTATCAGCGGAACCCCTACTGAATTCGGAGTGTTCAACTACACAATCCAAACAGTAGGTGCTGAGAACAACGCACAGAAGAGCGGATGCATCACCGTCACCAAAAACGGATTCACAGGCAATGCGTCATTGATAATATGCGATGAAAACGCACAGATCCAGGATTCTGTCATACGGGGAGACGCGATCA
>JAEEMG010000042.1 GCA_016283095.1 Paludibacteraceae bacterium
GTCCTATTGTCTGAGGCAATAAGCAATAAGGCTTTCCAAAAAATCTTGCAGTTTTGTGAATATTATCTATAAGTTCAAAACGCTGTTTACCATAAATATCGGCAAAGCTATCGCCCTGACCAATGTCTAATATATAATCTGCGTTTCTAATCATTTTTCCCCCAATAGTCCCAGACTTAATGATTTTTTTTAATATATCTTTCATATCAAGCGGGAATCTGTCACACTGCATGAAACTCAATGTCTGCATTCCGTCTGCAATATACTTACACTCTCCATTCTCTGCAACACTTGCGTCGGTAAGATACAAACGATATTCTTCATTAGCTTCACGAAAAATACGATCAATAATAGACATTGCAGTAATAGACAATGCTACACAACCACGATTTCCATTCTTTATTGGAGCATTAGACAAAATTATTGTTTTCATAATTTATAACAAATTCTATACGATCCAGAATCTAACAAATATTCTTTTATACACTATCATGTCCGACTATTCGAATAACATTTTCTTTTAACACCCGAACAGGGGATCCCCCCATAACACAATAAGGTTTCATCTCACTTCCACGCGTTATAACAGTCCCCATACCAAAAATGCATCTTTCAGGTGTCTTCACACTATGCATAACCTTACATTGAGTAGCGAACCAATTATGATCACCGATTTCTATTGCCCCTCCTGCAGATTTAAACTTTTTCTTCTCTAAATCATAAAGAGGATGAAAATTTGTGTCCATAATTAATACTCCCCATCCTAATCTATCATAGAGCCCAAATTTTATGCCATGGTAAGATATTATTTTAACTCCAGCACTGGCATTGAAACCTTCAGATATCTCTACTAAAGCATTTTCTCCAAATGACAGATAAGTATCATTTCCAAAATCACATGTTCCCTTAAAGATGATTGTGCCGCCTTTATTTTCCCACATTACACCTGAATTTGGATATATTGAGACTTGATAGAATCCAAGTTTTACCATACCATGCCTAATCTTACCATTCTCAGGCTTTAGTATAATTTTTCCTTTGCAGCATCTAAGATTAGGTTTATACAATAATATTGGTAACTTCCATGCTTGCTTTAAAGGCAAATAATGAAAGTTAAAATAAATTGTTTTCAACAAAGACCTATATCTAAATATTTTTTTTAAATCTTTAATACTAAACATTTATAGAAGAATATATCATTAGTACGAAAAACGTTTTTTTACAAGATCTAATCTCTTCCAAACAAGTCTCTTGTATAAACCTTGTCTTTCACATCATCGAGGATGGCATCGTAGCGATTGGCGATGATGGCCTGAGAGATTTTCTTGAACTCGTCTAAGTTATTCACGACTTTGCTGCCAAAGAATGTTGAGCCGTCCTCTAATGTTGGCTCGTAAATGACGATGTCGGCACCTTTTGCCTTGATGCGCTTCATAACGCCCTGAATGGCTGACTGACGGAAGTTGTCGGAATTACTCTTCATCGTTAGGCGGAAAACACCGATTGTACACGAATGGTCGTAAGTAGAATCCGCAAACTGGTTGTTTGTTGAATAAGCATACCAGCCAGCCTTCTGCAATACGGCATCGGCAATGAAATCCTTTCTTGTTCGATTACTCTCAACAATGGCTGTCATCATATTCTGCGGAACATCGGCATAGTTTGCCAACAACTGCTTCGTGTCCTTTGGAAGGCAATATCCGCCGTAGCCAAAACTTGGATTATTGTAATGAGAGCCGATACGTGGATCAAGTCCGACACCTTGGATGATTGCCTGACTGTCAAGACCCTTCACCTCGGCATAAGTATCAAGTTCGTTGAAATAACTTACACGCAACGCAAGATATGTGTTTGCAAACAACTTAACGGCTTCAGCCTCCTTCATGCCCATGAAAAGAGTATCGATTTCTGGTTTCAGAGCACCTTCCTGCAACAATGCGGCAAACTGTCTGGCTGCATTTTCAAGGAAAGGAATGTCTGCAATCTTGCTGATGGCCTCGTTTTCGGCAGATATTTTATCGTCGTTTGACGAATTGTTTATCAACTTTGGATAGCCAACAATAATTCTGCTTGGATAAAGATTGTCGTACAACGCCTTACTCTCGCGAAGGAATTCAGGAGAGAAAAGCAAGTTGAACTTCTTGTCCTTTAGCGATGGCTCAGACATGAATTTCTGAGCATATTTTATATACAGATTTCTGGTATATCCTACTGGAATAGTACTTTTGATTACCATTACAGCATCTGGATTCACCTCGAGTACCAAGTCTATTACTTCCTCGACATGTGATGTGTCGAAGTAATTTTTTGCAGAATCGTAGTTTGTTGGAGCTGCGATGACTATGAAATCGGCATTTTTGTACGCCTCACGACCGTCAAGAGTTGCAACCAAATTCAAGTTTTTCTCTGCAAAGTATTTTTCAATGTACTCATCCTGAATTGGAGAAATTCTTTTGTTTATCTTTTCTACTTTTTCAGGAATAACGTCTACAGCCGTAACTTTGTGGTGCCGTGACAACAATGTAGCAATGCTCAAGCCAACATATCCTGTGCCGGCAACTGCAACCTCAAGATTTTCAAAGTCTCTCATTTATGCATATCAATATTTCCCCAGA
>JAEEMG010000043.1 GCA_016283095.1 Paludibacteraceae bacterium
AGAAAGACTACGCCTTTTTAATGAGAAAAAGAGCTGAGAATTCCATCAAAAAGTTGTATTGCCTTTCAGGCAAGGTTTTGATGTCGTTGCTATCCCCGAGACTTCGTCCCGGGTTATTCTCGCTCCGCTCGGTAACGTCTTTCAGACGTATTAAAAAGAAACTTCAAATTTGGAGATTACAACATTTCGCAAGTCCCGAAGGGACGATATCTTATAGGCAGGGGTGATAACCCCTGTATAAAAGGCATTTGGGGGTGATTAAAAGCCTCGATGAGGCGACACCTCCATTATTACGTCTCCATTTTGTTTCACCCCTTCGGGGTTTCCGTCGCGCGCGTCGTCCACAAAACAGGGTTGAAACCCCTGCCTAAGAGGTGACGCCCATTCTGGGCTACATTTCCATGTCCATAGGGGCAGGTTTCAAATCTGCCCGCAATATTAAAAATGCGGATGGTTAAGGACACATGTTTGATAGATATTGGCTCTAACCCCTCCTTCCTAATGCGAGCCGAAGGCGAGCACACAGAATTTACAAAACCACAGAGGCACAAGTTCACAGAGAAAGACTACGCCTTTTTAATGAGAAAAAGAGCTGAGAATTCCATCAAAAAGTTGTATTGCCTTTCAGGCAAGGTTTTGATGTCGTTGCTATCCCCGAGACTTCGTCCCGGGTTATTCTCACTCCGCTCGGTAACGTCTTTCAGACGAATTAAAAAGAAACTTCAAATTTGGAGATTACAACATGCCCACACCACACAAATAAAAAATACGAAAATATTCACATGGAAATTTTTAATTTCTGTAATTTATTCCTTATTTTGCAATGATATTGTCATAATAGTAACAACGATTTTTGAAAATCTGAAAAATATAAATTGGATAGAAATATGAAAAAAGGATTAGTTGCATTAGGAGCTTTGCTAATTATATGCATGTCTATAATAGCAATCTTCATGGTCATGAAACAGGAAAACAAAAAAGAATGTAAAATTAACGTAGAGAATGTGGAAAATGTCACAATTGAATTTGAAGAGTCAATCCCAGAAGATCCAGCAATCGTTGATGAATCTGAAACCTTTCTGCAATTCAATATTTTATCAGATTCCACAGCAGAGATAAAAACAGGATACGATGGAGATAATAATTCGTACATAGAATGTGATTTTATCATTATTCCTCAAAAGATCCGAATTGACGAAAATGTATACATTGTGACAAGCATAGGAGACTCTGCATTTCTTTTTTGTTCCAGTTTGGCAAAAATTGAAATCCCTACTAGTGTGACAAACATCGGGGAACTTGCTTTTTATGAATGTAAAAGTTTGACAAGCATTGAAATACCTACTGGTGTGACAAGCATAGGGAAAGCTGCTTTTGCCCACTGTCACAATGTGACAAACATAAATATCCCAGAGAATGTAACAACCATCGGAGGTCAAGCTTTTAAGGGATGTGACAAAACGGAACCAAAGTTGTTGATCTACGATAATGGTGCAAAATGTTATGGCTGGATAGGAGATAAGGACAAATGCACAGATGTTGTGATTCCAGAAAGTGTGACTAGCATCGGAGAATTTGCTTTTCTTAATTGCAGCAGTTTGGCAAAAATTGAAATCCCTACTAGTGTGACAAACATCGATGAGAGTGTTTTTTGGGGATGTGAAAATTTGACAAACATCGAAATTTCAGAGAATATAACAAAGATAGAAAATTATGTTTTTTTTGGATGTAGACGATTGTCCAGCATTAATATTCCTAAGGGTTTAACCAGCATAGGAAAATATGCTTTTTCTCATTGTGAAAGTTTGATCAGCATAGATATTCCTGAGAGTGTGTCAAGCATCGGAATGAATGCCTTTTTCGATTGTCCTGGTTTGACAAGCATAAATATCCCTGAAGGTTTGACTAGTATAGAATACGGAGCTTTTAGTGGATGCAAAAGTTTGACAAGCATAAAGATTTCAGAAGGGGTGACAAGCATCGGAGAATCTGCATTTGAGGGATGCAGCAGTTTGACCAACATAATCATTCCTGAGGGAGTGACCAGCATCGGAAGATCTGCTTTTCGTGAATGCGTCAGTTTGACAAGCATAAATATTCCAGATGGAGTGACAAGCATCGGAGGATTGGCTTTTAAGGGATGCAATAGATTGGAGCCAAAGTTATTGGTCTATGACAAAGGCACAAAATGTTATGGCTGGATTGGAGATAAGAAGAAATGCACAGAAGTTGTGATTCCAGATGGAGTGACAAGCATCGGAGAATATGCTTTTTTGGGATGTAGCAGTTTGAACAGCATTAAGATTCCTGAGGGGGTGACAAGCATCGGAGAATCTGCATTTGAGGGATGCAGCAGTTTGGAGCCAAAGTTACTGATCTATGATAAAGGCACTAAATGCTATGGCTGGATAGGTAATGTGGAAAAATGCACGAATGTCGTGATTCCAGATGGAGTGACGAGCATCGGAGCAGGAGCTTTTTTGGGATGCAGCAGTTTGACTAGCATAAAGATTCCTAAGAGTGTGACCAGCATCGGAGATCGGGCTTTTTATGGGTGCAGCAGTTTGACCAGCATAAACATTCCTGAGGGGGTGACAAGCATCGGAAAAGAGGCATTTTATTGGTGTAGCAGTTTGACCAGCATAAACATTCCTGAGGGGGTGACAAGCATCGGAAAAGAGGCTTTTTTGGGATGTAGCAGTTTGACCAGCATTAAGATTCCAGATGGAGTGACGAGCATCGGGGAATATGCTTTTTTCAAATGCGGAAAACTTGATGTTGTGATCGACAATTCAAAAAAGAATGTGAAAGTTGGAGCATATGCTTTCACAGATTGCAAATCTGTGACATGGTTAAAAGATTAATCTATTGCATATAAAAACCCACAAAAGTAAAGAAATGACATTCTCTCATGCTCTCAAATGCCGAAAACGGATAAATATACAGTAAAAATGCACATTTATGCAATAAAAATTGCACAAACACATTACTAATGTGTAAAATTTCATCACATTTTGCTTTTGTTTCCATTTTTTTCTTACTTTTGCTTTTAGGTTTAAACTTTATAAAAATGATTCAGAGAATACAGACAATTTATCTATTTATCAGCGTCATTTTTTTGCTATTGGTAGCGTGTAATGATTGTGTCAGATTTTTTAATGCGGAAACTGTTGACGTTTGTAGTTATTCAGTGATGGATTTTCCCGTCACGATGACAATTCATATTATCATTATGCTTCTCACATTCGGCTCTATCTTCTTATACAAGAAAAGAGTTTGTCAGATGAGAGTGATAGCTTTAGCTATTATACTTATCCTTTTGAATAGCGCTACCGTCGCAGTTTATGTGGCGATGGACAATTTTGACGGATATAAAATTTCCATTACTTGGGCCACTTTAATGGCTGTTGGCTCGTTGCTAATGGATTTTCTTGCTATCAAAGCAATTGGAGTGGACGAAGCTAAAATCAGAAGTCTCAATAGATTACGCTAATGAAGAAAAGACGTTTCGTCGCTAATATTTTTGTTGCTTTGGCTACATTTGCAGCCTCAGCTGTTTCTTTCAATCCAGTCGATAACTCCACTACATTATACAAGGAGGGATCGTCTGGCGAACATATCTTCGTGGGAGAGACAGACAGTGCAAACATAAATCTGGTTTCCGACAAAACAGAATCAGAAATACACAACGTTCTACTTGTTTCAGGAAAAGACACCACAAAAGTGACGGGGACAACTGTCACGATAGGCACAGACAAATGTTACTCTCTCTTATATACGTCAGGTGAGGAAGAGAAAACAAACAAGTCTTATTTGTGCTACATAAAGAAGACTGCGGTGGCTCCAACTGTGAAGGTCTGTGATTACGACACTATAAACAATCTCATTTGTGATCCAAATCTAAAAGTGAAGTTTTCAAACCTTGTGTATGCCAACTCTTACGTCAACGCCAGAGGTGAGACAGTCAAAATCCAAGACAACATTGTCATGACATACGATGATTATGAGGCTGACGGCATAAACATCAAAGACAAGCCAATGGAGGTTGTTGTGACCGGAATCAACAACGATTCCACTCTGTTTGTCCAGAAGCCTAAAAGACATACCGTCTTCAAACTGAAAGATAAATTCTCTCAGTACGAATACGTAACTGATACATTCCACTCACCGCTTCCTTTCACAACAGCGCAACTCACCATTGAAGGAGAGGCTATTCCTCACAACACTGAGAAACGAGGTAACGAGGAAATAAAATTCGGGACTCTGGAATACGCCAAAACAAATGTCGGCAACTATATGTTCTCAGGACCTTTAACTGTCGATGTGGAGCTCAACTCTGTTGACAATACTCCTGCAGACACAGTAGACGCTAGACACTCATGGAAATTCTACAACGATTCTACCGGCAATCTACGCAATGTCTACAAAGGTCCATTCACCGATATGACAATCAGAACTATCAGTATCGACGACTATGGCACCTATTTCGTGACTCACACATGCGACAACAGCGTATGTAAAGATACTATCGTGACTGGATTCAAAGTAAAAACATCATATCTACTGATGCCTACCGTGTTCACTCCTAATGGAGACGGATACAACGACGAATTCCGCCCTACTTATACTTCCATCAAAGAGTATGAGATCTGGATCTACAACACTATGGGCAAACTGATGTATGAGTCAAACGACATCACTGTGGGATGGGACGGAACACACAAAGGCCACGAAGCTCCAATCGGAGCATACTACTATGTAGTCAAAGCCAAAGGAGTGGATGGCACTGATTATAAGCAGAAAGGAACCGTCAGCATAGTTAGAAACGCAGACAACTAAACTTATATCTACTTAAGATTTCCGTTATGGAGACGAAGGTAAAGCAATTTATCGAAAAAGAGGCTCTTTTCACAAGAAAGGACAAGATTCTTATCGGTGTGAGCGGTGGACGCGACTCCATTGCTCTTCTTCACGTGCTTTATCGTTTAGGTTATGATATCGTCGTCGCTCACTGCAATTTCCATCTCCGTGGTGAGGAATCCAACAGAGACAGCGAATTTGTGACAAAGCATGTCCAGGATATGGATGTGCCATTCTATTCCATCGATTTCGACACGGAATTGTATGCCCGCCAAAACAAGCTTTCCATCGAAATGGCGGCTCGTGAATTGCGATATGAATGGTTTGACTCCCTGCTCAAGTTGACGGGATGCAAATATATAGCGGTGGCTCACCATGCCGACGACGTGGTGGAGACCTTCCTGATCAATATGACCAGAGGCACAGGTCTGCATGGCTTGACAGGTATAAAAGCCAAGAACGGCAATATCGTCCGCCCGTTCCTCCGTATCACACGCAACGACATCAACGACTATATATACGACAACGGTTTCGACTACGTTGAAGACAGCACCAACAGTGAAGTGGTATATGTAAGGAATAAGGTGCGCAACATCATCATCCCTGCATTGGAGACCATCAATCCAAGTTTCCGCTCGTCGACTATACAAAGCATCGAAAACCTCACACGTGCACAGAATTTCGTGATGCACTATGTGGAATTATTGCGTAATGAGATCGTTGAACACAGAGATGGCATGGATGTGCTGGACCTTGAAAAGATCCGTACAGCACCCGAACCGATATACGTACTATATGAGATACTGAAGCCATACGGTTTTTCAGCATCGACAGTATATAATATCTTCACATGTATCTTTGAAGAAAATGTTTCGGGCAAACAGTTCTATTCCGCTTCTGGAATACGCGCACTGAGAGACAGAGACAAGATCTTCATACAGTTGCGTAAAGATGACGACGACGTATATGCGGATGAACCTGAAGAATACGAGATACGCAACGTCGCCGCTTTCTTCAACCTACATCTCAATTTCATGGCTGAGATATTCGACAGCAACAGTTTCACCATCGTGAAAGACAAATCCGTTTGCTGCATCGACTATAAGAAACTTACTTTCCCTCTAGTTTTGAGGAAGTGGAAACAGGCGGATTCTTTCTGTCCATTCGGTATGAAAGGCAGGAAGAAACTCAGTGATTTCTTTGTGGATCAGAAATTCAGTTTATTTGAAAAAGAAAATACATGGGTCCTGACAGACGGCAAATGTGGCGACATCATCTGGGTGGTAGGCCATCGCACAGACAACCGTTTCAGAATAGACGAACAGACAAAGCAAATACTTAGAATTAGTTTTTTAAAACAGTAAAAAAATGGAAGGAAACGAAAAGACCAACGGAGCAATTGCTCCATCAGCAGAGAAACTAAAGGCATTGCAGCTTGCAATGGAAAAGATAGAGAAGGACCACGGTAAGGGTTCGATCATGCGCATGGGCGACCATGTGGCAACAAACGTACCAGTGATCCCATCAGGATCTATCGGCCTTGACCTTGCCCTTGGCGTAGGCGGTTACCCACGTGGAAGAATAATCGAAATCTTCGGACCAGAGTCGTCTGGTAAGACTACTCTTGCCATCCACGCAATCGCTCAAGCTCAAAAAGCAGGTGGACTCGCAGCTATCATCGACGCGGAGCACGCTTTCGACAGATTCTATGCGGAAAAACTTGGTGTAGACACCAACAATCTTGTCATGTCGCAGCCAGACAATGGTGAGCAGGCGCTTGAGATCGCCGACCAGCTAATCCGTTCATCTGCAGTGGATTTGGTGGTTGTCGACTCTGTTGCCGCACTTACTCCTAAAGCCGAAATCGAAGGTGAGATGGGAGATTCAAAGATGGGATTGCAGGCCCGTCTGATGAGCCAGGCGATGAGAAAACTTACTGCCACTATCGACAAGACAAATACAACGTGTATCTTCATCAACCAGCTTCGCGACAAGATCGGCGTGATGTTTGGCAACCCAGAGACAACAACAGGTGGTAACGCACTTAAATTCTACGCCTCTGTCAGAATCGACATCCGTCGCACATCAGCTATCAAGGATGGCGACCAGGTGATCGGAAACAGCACGAAGGTGAAGATCGTAAAGAACAAGGTGGCGCCTCCTTTCCGCAGCGCTTCTTTCGACATCATGTTTGGTGAGGGAATCTCATACACAGGAGAGCTTATCGACTACGGTGTGGAATATGGAATAATCAAAAAGAGCGGTTCATGGTACAGCTACAACGATGAGAAAATCGCTCAGGGACGCGACGCAGCCAAGGAATTCCTTAAAGCAAATCCAGATTTGATGGAGGAGATCGACGCTGCTGTACGTGCCGCTATCAAAGAAAAAGAAAACGAGTAATTGAAATGCAGGAAGTAAAAACTGAAATATTCGACGAAAGAGCAATCCTTGTCGGAGTCGCCACACAGACAGTGTCGGAGCAGAAGGCAAAGGAATATCTTGACGAGTTGGCTTTCCTTGCGGAGACGGCGGGAGCATATCCGCAGCGTTTCTTCATCCAAAAACTGGTCCAGCCAAACTCCAACTTCTATGTTGGACCTGGTAAGATTGAGGAGATAAGAAACTATATCATCGATCATGAGGAAGACGAGGAGAATTCCATCAGCCTTGTGATTTTCGACGACGAGTTGTCGCCCAAACAGTTGCGCAACATCGAGAAAGAGCTGAAAGTCAAGATCCTCGACCGTACGACTCTTATCCTCGACATCTTCGCAATGCGTGCTCAGACAGCACATGCCAAGACTCAAGTGGAGCTGGCACAATGCAGATACCTGTTGCCACGTCTGACCCGAATGTGGACACACTTGGACCGTCAGAAGGGAGGTATCGGTATGCGTGGTACAGGAGAGACGCAGATTGAGACCGACCGTCGTATCATCCTCAACAGAATATCGCTGTTGAAGGAAGAACTGAAGGAGATCGACAAGCAGAAGAGCACACAGCGCAAGAACCGTGGCAAGATGGTGCGTGTGGCGCTTGTGGGCTACACCAACGTCGGCAAATCCACAATCATGAACATGCTTTCCAAGAGCGACGTCTTCGCAGAGAACAAGCTCTTCGCCACTCTCGACACAACAGTGAGAAAAGTGACGGTGGAAAACCTTCCGTTCCTGCTTTCTGACACAGTAGGATTCATCCGTAAACTGCCGACTGATCTTGTGGAAAGCTTCAAAAGTACACTCGACGAGGTGAGAGAGGCAGACCTGCTTGTACATGTGGTGGACGTTTCCAATCCGACATTCGAAGATCAGATCGCAGTGGTGGAGAAAACATTGTCGGAGATCAACAAAGAGGAGAAACCGACTATTCTTGTGTTCAACAAGATTGACGCGTTCACATACATAGAGAAGGCGGAAGACGACCTTACTCCAATCAAACGAGAGAACTATTCACTTGAAGATTTGAAAAAAATGTGGATGGCAAAGATGAACAACAGCAACTGCATATTCATCTCCGCAAAAGACAAGTCGAACCTTGAAGATTTCAAGAAGCTACTCTACGACAAAGTGAAGGAGATTCATATCCAACGTTACCCTTACAACGATTTCCTATATCAGAAATACGACGAGGGAGAACTTGGAGAATGATAAATTAGAAATGCTAAATGCTAAATAAAAATTAAAAATAGGCAATCCGAATGGGTTGCCTATTAATGATAAGGAAAATGGCTAAGATAACAGTAGATGATTCAGAAATAACAGTAGTGAATGTTAGAAGCTGCTAAAATTCAATTAAATAAGTTGGCTATAGTTTGAGGATTGTTAAGGACGGAACGTCCTAACCCCTCCCCACGTGCGAGCCGTAGGCGAGCACACAGAATTGAATAAAACCACAGAGGCACAATGTTCACAGAGAAAGGCCACGCTTTTTTGAGGGGAAAAGACGAGAAAGTAGTACTTATGGTATTGCCTTTCAGGCAAAGTTTTGTATCATCGCCACATCAACCCGAGACTTCGTCACGGGTTACTCTCGCTTTGCTCAGTAGCGTCTTTCAGACGAAAAAAACAGAAATATCAGTCATAAAATAAGACATAGCTAAATGTCATTCTCTTTATGATTGTGAATTCGCTGATTACAAAATAAAATAGGCAATCCGAATGGGTTGCCTATTTTCTTATCTTGGATCTAAGAACAAATCATTTTGTCTGGCAATTTGATTCAATCGCTCAACTGGCAATGAGCTACGAATGTGCATATAGTAATCGTAACCGAAATCAAACTCAAAACCTTTGCCCCTGTTTTCAAATGAAATACCTGCCAATTCCCGTAAACAGGCTCTGATATAATTTCCTATTTTCGATCTGTGTATCCTGAGTCCTTTCTTGAGAGTCTTGTCTAAATCCTTAAGAGGCTCGTTTATTTCACAAAACCGTTTATCCTTAGCTATTTGGTTGGAGATACTCTCGTAGAGATTAAAACGACAGACTGCCACAAACTCCATTTCAGAAGATTCCATAAGATCTGTAATAAAGTTGACGTAATTGCTCTCCACTTCAATATACTCTTTGAGTGTGAACTTATGTCCATCATACTCCTTATCCACATCACAGATGCTTGTCCACTCATCTTTTGTGTAATGGCCATGCTCATTGTAAAACTCAGGACGATATTTCACCACAGTGTGCCAAGGCAACTTAAAATAATCCCAAACCCATTCAGTGTCAGCCCACTCCTCGTCGTAACATATCTCATAATCCCACTCCAAATCAACAGGATTCTGATTGATCAGTCTTTTCAGGATTCGTTTGGCAGATTTGGTATTTTTAACCTGATAATAAAGTTTACAAATTCCGTTATGTATATCTTTTAAAACAAACAGTGCGTTAGGAGATTCGACAGATTCCTTAATCTTTCCGTCAATCAAACGCTGAAGATTATTCACCTTTGCTTCCGACTCCTTAGTTGGCAAACCATTCTCTAAAAGCTCCGTCAAACAGATTGTTATTTGACAACCCCACGCAAACGCCTCTTTTTGTCTGAAATTCAGAAGCGATCTGTTTACAATCATAACACTCGGACATACTTTATTTGTCCCCAGATCAGTGACTGTAGAGTTGATGATTTTGTATCTCTCCTTGGGTATTAATATGTCAGACTTCAGTTGCTTCATAAAGACAGTTTGTTATTCCCCACGTCTTCTCTAACCTCTTATCTTTTAACCTTCAATCTCTAACCTCTCAACCTCTCTAACCTCTCAACCTACTCCTCTTTTCCCTTGTTGATTTCATCCATGAACCCGTCCAACATTCCTGCAGAACCCTTAAGGAAATTGCCAAGTTCATCAGCGAAATCGTTTGCTGCCTTCTTAGCCAATTTGCCAAGACATTTGCCTTTAAGACGGTTGATCTCCTGAAGTTCCTCCTCAGTATACTGGCTCTTATTCTTCTGAACCTCTTCCTCTATTTCCTCAAGTTCAGAACCCAATGCCACCCACTCCTCTTCAGAGTATTTGGCATCGCTCTTGTCGAGCTGCTCGCTCAGCTGAGTCAAACGGTCGATCGGAGTCTGTTTTGTGGAGCAAGACGCTACAGATAAAGCAAGCAACGTCGCAATTATGATATTTCTTATTTTCATGTCGTTGATTTAAATAATATTTTTACAAATGTAGGAAAAAATTGGATTCATAACCATATGTCACCACTCTCCTATCGGTTCTTCATTAAAAATTTTCTATCTTATTATAAATCTTTCTTTTAAGCATACAAAACACACTTTTCCGTAAAATCAACCCCTTAAAAAATACACTTTTCCTTTTTTCAGTGCTTGAATCGGACACTTACCCCATGAATTTGCATGGTGTATCATGCAGTTTTAGCGGAAAATTGCATACTCTATCGTGCAATTTTTGAAGATTTTTGCATACTCTATCGTGCAAAATTGTAAATTTGCTGAAAAATTCGCTATATGAACAATCTCATTGAAACATATAAACTGCTGATTGATAGAGTAAATGTTGATTTTGTACGTTATCTGCACGACAAAATCAATTGGAATAATAGGTTGGTTGCCATCTTAGGAGCACGTGGTGTGGGAAAAACGACCTTAATCCTTCAACATATCAAAATGTATAATGACATAGAAACTTCTCTCTATGTCACAGCGGATGATTTTTATTTCACTACTCATAGATTGTTTGATTTAGCAAAAGAGTTTTACCAAAATGGTGGGAAGAAATTATATATTGATGAAATCCATAAATATAACGGCTGGTCTGTTGAAATAAAAAATATATACGACCTTTTGCCAGACCTCCAGATCGTTTACACTGGTTCTTCGATTCTTGATTTGGAACAAGGAGGGGCAGACTTAAGCAGAAGAAAGGTGGAATATCATTTAACAGGACTGTCATTCCGTGAATATCTTAATCTTACCTTACATTTGAACCTTCCTTCTTATTCATTGGAAGAGATTGTTGAGGGAAAAGTAAAATTCCCTTATTCAGAATACCGGCCTTTAGTATATTTCAAAGAATATCTGAAGAGTGGTTATTATCCATTCTTTCTAGAATCGGATGATTATGCTATTCGTCTTAAAAGCGTACTAAAACAAGTGGTGGAATTTGATGTGCCGACATTTGCCAAAATGAATGTCAGTTCCAGTGCCAAACTAAAGAAACTGCTTTATGTGATCGCACAAAGTGTGCCGTTCAAACCGAATTTTTCTGTTTTGGAAAGAGAGTTGGGCATATCAAGAAATGCGTTGCCGGATTATTTTATGTATTTGGAAAAAGCACAGTTGATCACAATGGTAAGAGAAAAAGCGAGTGGCATTAAGATATTAGAGAAAATAGATAAAATCTATTTGAATAATCCCAACCTATCCTATGCCCTTTCTGATGGAGATCCAAATATCGGCACAATACGAGAAAACATATTTATCCAATTTCTCCAGGAATTTTATCCCATTGTCTCATCTTCAACACAAGCAGATTTTGAAGTAAATGGATATACGTTTGAAGTAGGAGGAAAAAACAAGACCTCTCATCAAATCAAAGATATAAAAAACGCTTATATCGCCAAGGATGATATCGAATACGCAAGCATGAGAGAAATTCCTCTTTGGATGTTCGGCTTCATTTATTAAAATCCGATATGAGGATTGCAAAAATCAATTTGGCATATGAATTGGTATCTAGAATGGAGACAGACATCTTTGTAAATTACAAGTAATAAAATATCGTTTTTTTAATTTTCTCTATATATTTGCAATAATTTACAACCGTTTTTCTTGAAGACCATAAAGATTCATTTATAAAATCTCTATGGAATTAGAGATCAGACGCATTAATATAATTTGTAAAAAACAGAAAAGTAATTTTTTGAAGTAAATACATATTTTTAACATAAGCATTAGCTATTATTCGCGTTCAAACCAAAAAGCCTGAGAAACTGATTTGATTTGAAAATCGGATAGCAATGTTCACGGAGACGCTTTAAAAACGAACTCTGAATCTCTACTTATATGAGTTTAATGCTCGCACCTTTAGGTGTGGGCTTCTATAAGTAGAGTGCGGGGTTTCATCTCAGGCTTCCCTGTGAACGCGAGTAGAAAGGTCCACACCTTTCTTTTCGCCCGACACTACCCGATGGGAATTGATAGTCAAGTGCTGAAAACGACTATCAATCATGGCAGGAAATAGCAATCTTGGAGCGGCTAAAAATGCCAAGAACGACGAGTTCTACACGCAATATGCCGACATTCAAAAAGAGGTGAACGCATACCTCGAATATAACCCCGACGTTTTCAGAGGAAAAACTATCCTTCTTCCATGTGATGATCCAGAATGGAGCAACTTTACTAAATTTTTTGCACAAAACTTTGAGGAATTTGGGCTTAAAAAACTTATTTCCACAAGTTTCGCCCCAGAAAGCAAGACAATAAAAAGTTGGCAACCTACTCTCTTCGAGACTGAAAACCCAAACTACGACAAAGACAAATCCAAGACTAACGGCAAGATTTTCATTTTGGAAAGAGACGTGAATAACAATGGCATCATAGACTATGACGATCTCGAATGGAATTACCTTGAAGGAAACGGTGATTTCCGAAGCAATGAAGTGAAAAAACTGCGTGATGAAGCGGACATAATCATCACAAATCCTCCTTTTTCGCTGTTTATAGACTTCATGGATTGGGTACAAGATTCCCAGAAAAAATTCATCATATTGGGAAGAATGAGTGCAATTCATTACTCAAAAATATTTACTCGTATAAAAACAAACGACATTTGGGTAGGATACGGATTTAACATTTCTCTTGTATTCAAAACTCCATATGAAAATAACCTTGAAGCAAATAGAAAATTTGTTGAATCCCAGGGATATAATCCAGATGAAAATTACGTAAAGACACCAGCTATTGCATGGTTTACAAATATTGAGCATGGAAGACGCCACCAGCCTCTTCAACTCATGACTCTATCAGATAATTTGAAATATAGCAAACACGAAGAGATTAAGAAATATGGCTATATAAAGTATGATAATTTCGAAGCACTTGATGTTCCTTATACCGATGCAATCCCATCAGATTATGATGGGATAATGGGAGTTCCAGATTCCTTTTTAGGTAAATATTGTCCTGAACAATTTGAACTAATTGGCATCGGTTCAGGAGAGTTAGCCAAATCTCTCGGCGTTACTAAGAATTATAGAGGAAGGACAGACATCCAATATACAATAGATGGAACACCTAAATGTCCATACTCCCGTATCCTTATCCGCAAAAAACAAAACTAACTTAATATTTACACATATGAAAAAAGGGCTAATTTTACTGATAACAATTTTCATCACATTTGTGGGTTCATTTGCACAGCAAAAACAAAGCACAACAGAAAACAAAACACAACCTACACAGTCTTCATCCAAAAGATTAAAATTTATGGGCAAATCCATGAATTGCAGTATGTCAGCAATGGCAACTCACTTACAGACAAAAGGATATAAAATAGAGGCTAAACTAGAAGGCTCTATTTTCATGACTGGTACTTTTCAGGGATATCGAAATTGTGATTTTGTTTTAAGGGAAGATTACAACATACTAAGTTTTTGTCGTGTAATCCTACCTGGCAGTTATGACATGTCCTGGACCAAACTCGAATCTGACTATAATGATATAGTTTATCGGTATACACAAAAGTATGGAGTTCCACAGATTTCAAAATCTGATTTTGCAGGAAATCCATATTCCGACTATGAAAAATTAGACTTTGTAGAAAACGACAAGTGCAATTATTATTGCATTTTTTTCATTGAAGGAGGCTCTATAATTGTATCTATAGAATCAAGCAAAAGAGTCTGGATAACATACAAAGACGACATTGCTACCGATAAAATAAAAAAAATACAACAAGACGAATTATAACTCACTTTATGAAAACAACCCTACGTACCGACATCACCATCGCAGATATCTGCAAAGGGTTCCAATACAACGAGTTGGAAGGCAAAGGTTTGTTCGGACTGGATGGCAAACTCACCATCCAACCAGAGTATCAACGAAACTACATCTATGCGGATGGCAAAAAAGATGTGGCTGTAATAGACTCAATCATAAAAGGCTATCCATTGGGAATCATCTATTTCAACAAAATTGGTGAAGATACATATGAGGTGCTCGACGGTCAGCAACGTATCACTTCCTTTGGTCGATATGTGGCAAAAAAATTCGCAATAAAAGATAGCAACGGAATGGAACAATACTTCAGCGGACTCCCAAAAAATCTGCAAGACAAGATAATGCAGACTCCATTGCTCATCTATATTTGCGAAGGTGAAGAAAGTGAAATCAAAGAGTGGTTCAAGACTATCAACATAGCTGGAGTACCACTAAAAGAGCAAGAACTTCTTAATGCCATCTATTCTGGTCCATTCGTCACACTCGCAAAAGCAGAGTTTTCCAACTCACAAAATGCCAACATTCAAAAATGGAGTGCATACGTCTCTGGTTCTGTCATTCGTCAGGACTTTCTACGCACAGCTCTCGATTGGGTGAGCAAAGGAGCTGTTGACAACTACATGAGCCAACATCGTCAGGACACAAACATCAATGAACTGAAAACATACTTTATAAGCGTCATTGAATGGATATCCACGACCTTCAAATCTGTTGAGAAAGAGATGTGCGGATTGGAATGGGGACGGCTCTATGAGACCTACCACACAAAGGCATATAGCATAGATGACGTGGACAAGAAGGTGAAAGAACTATATGGCGACCCATACGTAAAGAACAGAAAAGGCATATATGAATACATCCTTGGCGGGTGTGTGGAACACAAACTGATTGAAGTAAGAGTATTCGATGATGCAACCAAGAAAACCGTTTATGCTAAACAAACCAAAACGGCAGAAGCTGCAGGTCAATCCAACTGTCCTCTATGTGCTTTGGGTGACAATACCAACAAAACAAAGATTTGGAAACTATCGGAAATGGATGCAGACCATGTGACAGCATGGAGCAAAGGAGGTGCAACAGATATAAATAATTGTCAGATGCTTTGTGTTACACATAACAGGGCTAAAGGAAACAAGTAAAAACTATCAATTTCTATTATTGTCTCTGCACAATTTTCTCTCTTTCTCTCAAAAAAGTCGTAGACTTTTCTCTGGGATCTTCTGGCCTCTGTGGTTTAAAAATTGCATACTCTATCGTGCAAAATTGTAAATTTGCTGAAAATTCGGTTTCATTTATTGAAATCCGGACGGACTCAGGCGACGTGGCAAATTTGCAAAGCCATAATCCTCCTTAGGCTCAATTGGTAATTTTTCGCTATCTTTGCACAAAGAATCAAATTTTATGTTACGTAAACCTCATCTAATCATTGTATTATTGACAATGATAATGTTCTGCACATTCACGTCGAATGCAGAAGAGACAGAAAAAAAGGAAGAAGCGAAAGAGAAAAAATTGTCTGGATTTCTCTCTGCTGGAGGATCATTAAGTTCAGGAAACATCGATAAATCAGATATCAAGGCGACGGGAGGGATCGCTACAGACGACAGCACTATTTCATTCGCATTGGCAGGAAAATACACCTTTTCCCAAAGCGACCATAAAATAAAAAACAACGGCATTGAAGCTGCACTTAAAGTAGACTTTATACAATACAGGAAATGGTCGCCACTGCTTGCATGTGAGTACGTCCACAACACTTACAAAGGCTACAACTTCAGATTGTATTCAGTGGCGGGAGTCAAATACCGTATTTATAACAAACCCAAAGTCTGCGACTACTCCATCAGTTTGGCTGGGCTTTACGATGTCGTCGACTACACAGACGATAAGAAAACCTTGGATGACCAGGCATTCCGTCTCTCCCTGAGACCTAAAATGAAGCAAAAGATTGGTGAGTCGGTCCATCTGATAGAGAAAATTTTCTATCAGCCGAAAGTGGGCGAGTTCAATGATTATTTGATAAGGAATGAGGCAGAAATAGAATGCAAGATAGTGTCAGCCTTATATTTAAGCGTCATCTATGAGTTTGACTATCGCAGTGTTCTGCCTCCAATAAGAGAAGACGTGACGTATAAGCACAGCGACCACTCACTTGAATTTTCGCTGAAACTGAAGCTATAGGAAAAAGGGTTCTTAATGCACTCTTATGTTTATGTTATTATTGTAGCCAGTCCAAATAATTATTGGGAGTTATAACAACTGTTTCCTTGATATTGTATGCCTCTAGGAAAGCTTTGGGAAATTTTGAGCCACCTTTATTAGGATTCCATTTCATTTCAAATGCTGTCATCGCTCCGTCGCATTCTTCTATATAGTCTATTTCTTGCTGCTCTTTTGTTCTCCAAAAATAAGTATTCACATAGCGACCATTATAACGATTGTATTTCATGCGTTCCGAAATAAAAAAATTCTCCCACAATGCACCCATGTCTTGACGAAGGTTGATGGAATTGAAATTTTGAATGAGAGCATTCCTTATGCCGTTGTCGTAAAAATATATTTTCTTGCTTTTCTTCAGTTCTGATCTAAGATTTCTGCTCAGACCATTCAAACGAAAGACGATATAGCACTTCTCTAGCAAGTCAACATATTTCTCAATCGTTCTACTATCTGTTCCAACGGTAAGAGCCAACTCATTATATGAGACCTCACTGCCAACTTGTAACGCCAATGCCACAAGTAATTTTTCTATTATTACTGGTTTTCGTACCCCCTCCAATGAGAGTAAATCCTGATACATATAGCTACCTGATAGGTTCTGCAATATTTCACGCGGATTTTGCTCTCCGGTTATCACATCAGGATACGACCCATATATCAGCATCGATTCGAACTTCTGTTTGGCACGTAATATACCACCATCATTCAAAATTTCCTGCATGGATATAGGAAATAGCTGATACTCAAATTTACGACCTGTAAGAGGTTCGTTCAATTTACCTTGCAACATAAACGATGAAGACCCTGTCACAAGCAACTGAACATCCTTAAAATGATCAGTAATTAACTTTAGTCTTATTCCTATACCTTGTATGCGCTGTGCTTCATCTACGTATATAAGTTTATTATTGGCAACCAGTTGACGCATATCATTCAGATTATCGGCATGTTCAAGCAATTCTCGTGCATAAGCATCATCACAATACAACGAAAGAATCTGATCTTTGCCTACCGGCAAATTAGAAGAATCCAATATTTGTTGGCATAGTGTGGATTTTCCTACTTGTCGTGCTCCAATAAGAATGATTGCTTTACCTTTGAACATACGTTCCTCAATATGATCTTGTAAAAGTCTTTTTATGAGTGACATCTTAATATTTATTTATTATGCAAAGTTATAAAAAAAGGCTAAACTAAAAAATAGCACCGATTTTTTGAGTTGTAAATCAAAAAATCGGTACTATTTTTTGATTTTATCAATATTAAAATAGTTTTTTGTCGTTTATGACTGATTTTAAGGATTTTTAATGGCCCGTGTTTGATAGATATTGACCCTCCTTCACTTTCCTCTGCGAGTTCACAAAAACGGACAGATATAAAATGAAATTCTTGTTTGCACAATTATTTTTGCATATTTCAATAAATATGATGACCTTTGCATATTATAATTAATACATTTCATGGACAACGTGTTTATAAGAACATTGAAGAGCAAAGACCACAACAGACCACCGGTTTGGTATATGAGACAAGCTGGACGTATTCTTCCAAGCTACAATGAACTTAGAAAACAATACAGTTTCCGGGAACTGATGACAACGCCAGAGCTTGCGGCAAAGGTGACTTTGCTTCCTGTAGAGGATCTTGGCGTCGACGCGGCGATTATTTTCAGTGACATACTCACCATCCCTACCGCTATGGGAATGGACATTGAGTGGACAGACAAAGGTCCTGTTTTCCACAATCCACTTGTTGATGCACAAAATCCACACAAATGTTTATCACCTGACAGTGACAAGCTCTCTTTCGTGTATAGTGCCATCGAATTAGTGAAACGTCAAAGCGACGTTCCACTACTTGGTTTTTGTGGAGCTCCACTCACCACCCTATTCTACATGTTGCAGGGGACAAGCCTCAAACATGAGTTTCCAGAGGCTCGTAAATTCATATATCAGAACAAAAAGGAGACTGAACTTCTGATTGACGCAGTCACAGAATTCAGTATTGAATACGCGACACAGCAGATAAACCGTGGCGTTGATGCCTTCCAGCTGTTTGATACCCACGCTGGATTAATGCCATTGGATATCTACAAGGAAATGTTTATTCCGGCTGTAAGACGTATCGCCGACGCTGTAAGATCAAAGGGCATTCCTTTCATATTTTTCCCAAAAGGATTAGGGGCTGGTTTGAGCCTAGTGACACCTGATCTATGCGATTTCGTAAGCATAGATTGGCAGACATCTCTTCCTCAGGCACGACAAATGGTGCATCCTCAAGTGGGTCTGCAAGGCAACATAGATCCTATGCTGCTATTCGCATCCAAGGATGAGATCATCAACTATATGGAGAAAAACTACAAGCCATTTTTCGCAAACAATCCTGGTTGGATATTAAACTTGGGTCATGGCGTGATGCCAAACACTCCATTCCAAAACATTAAGTATCTAACTGACTGGATTAAAGCAACTAACTGGATTTAATAATGATACAATATATATCCATCAACCACCAAAACGCATCGCTCACCGACCGAGAGGAATTTCTTCAGAAATTGGAAACTTTATCGGTAGGTCCATCGGTCCTTTTGCAAACTTGCAACCGTATAGAGCTTTACTATGGTGATGGCAAAGTGCCCGACGACGTGGCACGCCATCTTTTCAGAGTAGTTTGTGGACTGGAATCAGCCATCATGGGTGAAAAGGCTGTTCAAGGACAAGTCAAAGACGCATATATGACCGCCAGACAAAGCGGTCAGAAACTGCCGAGCGGAATCCACAAACTGTTTGAATGCGCTTTGGAGATCGGCAAACAAGTGCGCGTTGACACCCAAATTTCATATGGAGCTGTCAGCCACAGTCTTGCAGCCATCGAGATCATAAAGAAAGAACATATTGACGTCAAGACAGCAAAGATCGCAATAATCGGCGTCAACAAACTTAACGAAGACATCATAAAGTTTCTCAAAAACAAAGGAGCTGAGAATGTGGTGCTCGTCAACCGAACAGTTGCCAACGCTGAAGAGATTGCACAAAAGTATTCTATAGACTATTGCGGATTCGACAAACTGTCTGACGTGTTGGACAACAGTGACGTCGTGATCAGCGCAACGTCTTCCCCAGACTACGTGATATGCGAGAAAGATATCATACACAAGCATAAGATGTTGTGTATAGATCTTGCATTCCCTCGCGACATTGACCCTAATGTTGGCTCAATGGAAGATATAAAACTTTACAATCTTCACGATGTGGAAGTGCTGGTGAAAGCCAACCTCTCCATCAGAGAAGACGAAGTGGAAAAGGCAGAAAAGATGATAGAGGAAGAAATCGAAAAACTTAAAGAGATTCTCGATCGACGTGATAACAGGACCAAACCTGTACGTGTGATCGCCAGAAGCAGCAAACTCTCAAAATTGCAGGTCACTGAGGTCTTCAACCGTTTCCCTAATGTGGCCCACACAGTGATTTATTCTGAATCATACGGCGACAAAAACCTGAAGATCTCACTGCTCAACGGTGAGGCTCCGGACGATATGTTTACAAGGGAATTGGACACAGCACTGCTTAACGATGATGCGGATATCGCTATCCATTCCGCAAAAGATCTTCCGGCACAACTGAATCCAGAGCTGGAAGTGATCGCTCTTTATGAGGCATTCGACAAAACAGACTCTCTGGTGAGCTTCAATAATCTCAAATTGTCGGAACTGAAGCCTGGCAGCAAGATAGGCACAAGCTCTCCTCTAAGAAGAAAAGAGATCCTTGCCCTTCGCCCAGACATCCAGATTGTCGACATACGAGGATGCATAGAGGATCGTGTGGCCCAGGTGAGACGTGGGGATATAGATGCAGCCATAGTGGCGACATGCGCTCTCAAACGTCTTGGGATGGAAAACGAGATAGCTGAGATTCTACCGTTTGCCACTCATCCTATGCAGGGCCGACTTGCCATCACAGCAAAGAAAGGAAGAGCCGACTTGAAGGCCATCTTCCAAAAAGACAGTTTGGTATGAGCACATTGTTTACAGGACTCGTCTGCAACAACAAAGAGTACATCCATACACCACTAATTGAGATAGTGCCTATTAAAGACGATTCCCAACTTCGTAAGGCTGTAGATCAATGGTATAACGACAAAAGCGAAAATACAGGTTACCTGCTTTTCACAAGCAGATATTCCGTAAAATATTGGAGTTTAGCTCTCGACGGAAGAGATCCACAACATGTCATGCCAAACAAAAAAGTGGTGTCGATAGGAGCCACAACAACACTGGCTCTTGTTGAGGCAGGGTTCCTGAATGTAGAGCAGGTGGAAGAAGACAACTCATACGGCGTGATTGATTGGTTTTCAAAAAGAGAAAGAGGACAAGTGATTATCCCACGGTCTAATCTGGCTCTCAACCTGATTCCCGACGGACTCAAAGAACAGGGATTCCAAGTAACCACGGTTACAGCATACGAAAACAAGATGCCAAGCAATCCCAAGAAAGTTGACCTGTCGAAAATCAGCCGCATCATATTCACGTCGCCCAGCACAATTGATAATTTTATAAAATTGTACGGGTATCTACCGACGGATAAAGAATTAAAGACCAGAGGTATAGTCACAGAAAATCATTTGACGCAAATACTAAATAAAAACATATAAAATGATCAGATATAGAGAATTCAGAAAAGATCAGGCCACTCGCGACCAATATGCCGACGTAAATGTGAAAGCTGAGGATTTCATATTTCCTTACTTCGTTGTGGAAGGTACTGGCGTAAAAAGCGAAATCTCAAGTATGCCTGGCATTTATAGATTTTCCATCGACACTTTGGTGGATGATGTTAAGGAAGTTTACAAATTAGGTATAAATAAAATATTGTTGTTCGGTGTCATCGAAGACAAACTGAAAGATGAACGAGGATCTTTGGCATATACTGAGGATGCTCTTGTTTGCAGAGCCGTCAAAGCAATCAAAAAAGCCGTTCCTGAAGTTTTGGTCTTCACAGATGTCTGCCTTTGCGAATACACAAGTCACGGACATTGCGGATTGTTGAAAGACAACGACGTCGACAACGATGCCACTCTACCTTTGCTTGCAGAGATGGCTTACGTCCACGCTAAAGCAGGAGCTGATTTTGTGGCACCGTCGGCAATGATGGACGGTCAGATAGAGGCTCTCGACAAGCGATTGAAAGAGGCCGGACTTCGTGACAAATGCAAAATCATGGCTTACTCCGCAAAATATGCGTCCGCTTATTACGGACCATTCAGAGACGCAGCCGACTCTGCCCCATCTTTTGGCGACAGAAGAACATATCAGATGGATTTCAGAACCCATGATCAGGGAATCGGAGAGATAGAGGCAGACGTTGCGGAAGGAGCAGACTGGACAATGGTGAAACCAGCCATGCCATACCTTGATATAATCGCCCGTGGTGTGGAGAAATTCCCTAACATACCTATGGTAGCATACCAAGTGAGTGGAGAATACTCAATGGCAAAAGCTGCGGCAAAAATGGGTTTTCTTGACGAGAAACGCATCGTGTTTGAGAGCCTCATCGCAATCAAGAGAGCCGGAGCAAAATACATCATTACTTACTACGCTAAAGAATACATGCAGAGATGGGCATAAACAACAGAGAAAAATCAGCAGCGGCTTTTGCCGAAGCTCTTCAGGTAATTCCAGGAGGAGTCAATAGTCCTGTGCGAGCTTTACGCAGCGTGGGCACAACCCCTCTTTTCGTCAAAGAAGCCAAAGGAGCATACGTCACAGATATTGACGACAACAAATTCATCGACTTTTGCATGTCGTGGGGAGTCTTCATTCTAGGACACAACCAAGAGAAAGTCAGTAAAGCTGCCTGCGACGCCGTTTTGCGCGGCAGCAGTTACGGTATCCCTACTGTAAGCGAAACCATCCTAGCCCAAAAGGTTAGAGAGGCAATCCCTTCCATGGAACGTCTAAGATTCGTGAACAGCGGTACGGAAGCCACTATGTCGGCTATACGTGTGGCACGCGGATACACAGGCCGAGACATATTGGTGAAATTCGAAGGCAATTATCACGGTCATGCCGACCACCTGCTTGTTGCGGCTGGATCTGGCGTCGCCAATATCTCCAACGCATCGTCGGCAGGAGTGCCTAACGATTTCGTGAAGCATACCGTCGTCCTACCTTATAATGACACTGAGGCTCTAAAGAAATATTTCGCTGAGAATGGCGACAAAGTGGCGGCCCTCATCCTTGAACCCGTCGCTTGCAACATGGGTGTGGTAGTCCCAACCGAAGAGTTTTTGAAAACAACCAGAGAGGTGACTTCACAGCATGGAGCAGTTTTGATCTTCGACGAGGTGATAACAGGCTTCCGTCTTTCAAGAGGTGGCGCACAACAAAGATTCGGTATCAAACCTGATATGACCACAGTAGGAAAGATTGCAGGAGGTGGATTCCCAGCAGCCGCATTTGGAGGAAGAGAAGACATCATGCGTTGCCTTGCTCCAGACGGCCCTGTTTATCAGGCAGGCACACTAAGTGGAAACCCAGTGGCTATGGCAGCAGGAATAGAGACTTTGAATCAGTTGTCTCGCCCAGGATTCTATGAAGAACTTGAGGAAAGAAGCAACAAGTTCATTGAGAAGTTGGAAAAGATTATTGAGGGCAAAGGCATCCAGCTCAACCGTTGCGGCTCAATGTTCACATTGTTTTTCAACGACGATCCTGTACGCAATTTCCAAGACACAAAGAGAAGCAATCAGGAAAGATTCGCAAAATATTTCAGAAATATGCTCAGCAAAGGCATTTATGTAAGCCCATCACAGTTTGAGGGCAATTTCATATCAGCTTGCCACACACAAGAGATACTCGACTATGTGTTGAAGAGTATTGAGGAGAGCATAGAGTAAATCTGCAACAAGAATATAAAACAACATTAAAAAAGTTAGGCAAGATGCAAAGTCACATCTTGCCTAACTTTTTATAAAATAATGAAGAATCCGCAGATCCTCCACTATTTATAAATCATTTCAACTTCAGCACCTCATCTGTCAATTGCAATGTGCAATACGTATCGCCATTTTCTTGTGACTCAATTAACCAATATTGGTTGTCGCAAAACACTAAAGAAGAGTCTGCCCAGAGAGCCAATGTGTCACCGTCAACATTTTTTATTATAAGATGTTTGTTGTGAATCCTTTCTTTTAGGATAGAAAACGCTTTGTCTTTAATGCTTTCGTCAAAACCAATGCCACATAGATGCTTAATGGAATCAAACAATATTGTATCTTTCCCATTACTCCAATTGCTGAATTTAGATTCCGCATATATTGTTTGCGATGTTTTGTTGTGGATCCTGATGCCAAGATATTCGTCACATGTCACATCCTCCATAGGACATGAACAAAAAAACACAGCAAACGAAAAAAGTAACAAGATTTTTTTCATGGTTTTAATCACAAAAATAGAGGAGAATCCACAGATCCTCCACTATTTATAAATCACTACTTAAACTCAACCTTATATTTCAACACCTGCGGCTTTAGATTAGTAAAATAATACGTAATTGTTAGATTATGCACTTTCTCTATTGGACTTACGTTACTAGGTATAGATATTCCAAATGAGTTTACTAAATGGCCATCCTTGTATTCAAAATCTGAAATTTTTTTTTGTGAATTCCCATTGAAAATCACCATTTCTTCCATAGTTACTCGTCAGATAACCATAGTAGCCATAAATTCCAACATCAAACAAATCATCCAACAGAGCCCCGGCAGGATGTGTTTCATTGAAATCAGCATCAGAAACCACATGGATAGAATCTAAATGATTGACAAGGACCTCTCCTCCAATATTATCTTCATCAATAACCTTATTGTAATGATTGTCATTATACAAGGATTTCAAAGAATCTGCTTGTCTTTCTGATGCATTGGAACGATATATTTCAACATCAAAATATATGGTGTCATTATAAACATGAATTCTATCGCAACACATAGAATCAATATTATAAAAATAATGTATAAAATTTGGAGACACATCATCCTTGCATTGTGTAGAAAGGAATAAACCAGACACAAAAAGAATGAATAGCAGACAAATTTTTCTTATCAAACGAAACAAAATTTTTACCTCCATATCACATAACAATTAGTGTTCCATGTATAATCATAATTCATTGAAGACTTTAATGACCCATCATCCAGTTCAGAAGGTTTAGTAGGATTTAAAACATTAGCTTCAAAATATCCGTTTCCAAGACCTCCCCAACCCCAATTATGATGCAAATAATAAATATTATATTCTTTTACAAGACTTTCTGAGAAACTGCTGCCTGACATCACATACGCCATCTTTTTCTGATAACCTCTTCTACAACCATCCGTTACCCAAGCATGACTTTTTGCAAGTGATCGTCTTGCTCTTGTAACAACAGGTCTTCCTGCAACAAGATGCTTCTTCACATAACTGTATGAATAATCGTCCCAATCTGATTTGAACCCCCATGATGCTACTTTTTTCCACGCTTTTTTTGTATTTGTACCAGTTGACCCACATTCATACTCAGAATCAAATGCATCACCTAACAATTTGCACAATTTTGAAATTGCCTTAGTCGCAGAATTATTCAATTCATCGTCATCATGTGTCTTCTTTCCATTATCAAACATCAGATTCCAATCCATATTCGTGTTAGAAATTTGTGATGGATATTTCCAATACGCCAATACCTGAGCAAATGCCAATGGCACACATCCTGTTTTTGGTTCATAATCCGAACACTTTTGGGGACATTCCTGATTGTACGGTGCCCCCTGTCTCCACGCCGTCTTCAAATATGGACCGTATGAATCAAAATAACCATAGTCAATAATATAAGTTCCTCGATATGTCGCTCTCGTTGCGGAAGCTGACATATCATAAAATAATGAGTCTACATTTACAGAATCTTTGTAGTATTCAAACAGTTATGCGTTCTGTAGAATATATTCCTCCGCCTGCTCCATAAAAAACTGGATTCCTTCGTTATCAATACAATCTTCATAACTTCCTTGCTCAACACATGCCAACACAGGATTAGCCATTCTGTTGTCTGATGCCACTATCGCAAATCCTCCCCCATTTGAAAAATCCACAACATAAGCCATTGTGTCTAATCCAGAAGTTCTCGTTAGAGCCTTGGAAAAACCGATCGGATAGACATCCTCCACACTTGTTGTTGTTCTGGTAACTCCATCCTCATGTAACAAACAACTCCTTAATTGCAGTGCCATTTCCGCAGCAGACAAAGAACTGATGGTATGGTTGTCTTCTCCAAACGCCAAAGCATTCAATACAAACCCACCTTCTTCTTTCTCATCATCAATCTTCTGTACATTCGCATTGTTCTTGACCGATTCTTCCTCCGTGTCATCCTTGCAGGATGTCGTCGCACCAAAAACTGAAAACAGACAGAAAACGTTTACCATAAGTTTCGCACTGTTTTTTGTCAGACTAAAACTTCTTAAATTTACCCCCCCATTTTTTCAGAGGCAAATTTTTCGCTTAATTTTACCATACTTTATTTTGTTTCTGTTAAATCGTTTGCAAATATAGTAAAAATAATTAATGCCAACTTCTGCTTTCGCATTTTTTCTTAAAAAGGCAAAAGTTGTAAATAGAAATAGCAAATGTGCTGATCGCTTTGTAATCACAAGAACTCCTGCGTATGTGACCTATTTTATCGGCACAAAAAAGAAGGCATATCAAAAAGAAATAATCTATTTGATACACCCTCGTTTGTTCTACCAAATCATCCAAAATTTATCTTGCTTATTATCAGTCTTTCAGCAATTTAACAATTTCCGACTCAATCTGCTTTGGCGTTACTGTAGGAGCAAAACGCTTCACAACATTGCCATTCTTATCCACCAGGAATTTTTCGAAATTCCACTTGATATCACTCTTCTTTCCACTCTTACCATTGATTTTTGACGTAAGCGAAAGAAGTGCATCCTTCACACTGAATCCTTTATTATCTCGCTCTTCTATGGAACTTTTCAAGAAAGTGTAGAGCGGAGATTCATTTTCTCCATTCACCTCTATCTTTTTGAAACGAGGGAAAGTAGTGTCATACTTCAATGTGCAGAATGAAGAAATTTCCTCATCATTTCCCTTGGCCTGCTCCATAAACTGGTTGCATGGGAAATCAAGGATTGTAAAACCAACCGCCTCATACTTGCGGTAGAGTTTCTCCAATGCCTCATACTGAGGTGTTAAACCACAGCCTGTTGCTGTATTGACTATCAGCATAACCTTGCCCTGATACTCACTAAGTGAAACCTCCTTATCCTGAAGATTCTCACGCTTTATAACTTTGATGTCGTAGATACCCATAATCATAATTTTTTATCGTTTGCGACTTATTTTATTTATTCAGCAAAGACGAATAATCAATCTCTTACTGAACTCAATGCAAAAATAATAAATTATTTATATCGTGCACAACATTTATTATTTTATTTTGAATTATTTTCTGTTTTTTTGGAAAAACCCTTAAAAAGGACCATGTTTAGCTTCATTTTTTTAATAAAACGGTATTTCTCTTATGAATTTTACCATTACTTATTCTACATCATAAAAATTTTTCAAACCCTACTGACATAATGTTGTCACTTGCCCCATTTTACCTTTGTCATGTCGAAACAAAAAGATCGACATTAGTATTAATCTTTAATTTCTAAAAAAATGAGAATAACAACAGTAAAGGCAAAGAAAGTGATGAAGTTCACTACCAAAGCAACTCTCAAAGACCTCGACAAGTACACAGGTACAAAGCCAACCGAACTTTATGCTGAGGCTCAAAAATGCGGTTATCAAACCTATGAGTCTCAGATTTGGCAATATACAGGAGCTGATGGCAAACCAGACACTGTATTCCAACTGGAAATAATGCTTCCTATTATAGGCGAAGGAAACGGATTGAAACCAGAAGGATTCGAAATCGGTGAGATTGGTGAATTCAAAGCACTTCAGACACTTCACGAAGGTCCTTGGGCTGAACTCGGACCTGTCTACTGCAAACTGATGAAACATGTCGCAGACAACACTCTACAGATAACAGGTATAACACGTGAGGTTTACATCCGTTGTGATTTTGAGAATCAGGAAAACTGTATCACAGAAGTGATGATAGGACTAGTTTAAAAAACTTGTTTATCACAATATGACGATCTGATCACCACAAGTTTTTCAAAATAACCTTTGATTAATTTGTGGTGATTTGCTATAATTGCAACACTTGATTAATAAAGACAAAATGAATCGCACCGACCGCCTTCAGGCTATTCTCACACATCTACAGTCAAAAAAAGTGGTGACTGCCCAAGAACTTGCCGACAGGTTCGACCTAAGTTTAAGAACCATCTACAGAGATATCCGTGCTCTTGAAGAGAGCGGTATTCCAATAGGAGCAGAGGCTGGCGTCGGATATTTCATCAACGACAATTATACACTACGTCCTGTTGCTTTCACCAAAGAGGAGGCATCAGCACTGATCATGGGAGCAAAGTTGTTTTCACAAAACTCCGACCGCACCGTCAACAAAGATTACGAAAGTGCACTTTTCAAAATAAAAGCCATCCTGAAACCACAGGAGAAAGAGACTGCAGAGACTATTTCCAAACATGTCGAAGTGATCGGCAACAATCCCGTCAAAAACCTATATATCAGCGATATTCAGAAAGCCATCACCGATAAAAAAATACTGAAAATCAAATATGTATCATTAAAAGAGACAGAGCCAGTGGAACGTATGCTCGAATGCGTGGGGCTATGCAACTATCTCGGCAATTGGCATCTATTTGCCTGGTGCCGACTGAGAAAAGATTATCGTGATTTTCGTCTTGACAGAATCACCGACCTTCAAGTCACCGACTTGACATGCTCTAAAGATGATATACTCTCTATTTCCGAATTTCTCGAATCACAGAAACCATTTGATCAGACTCCCAATATCAGTTTCCGTATCAAAAAAGATGTTTACCGTTACCTTGACAACTGGAAAGAGTATTATGGCTTCGTTTACGAGGAAGAGTTGAGCGATTCATACGTATTGCATTTCTATTCCGACAACTATGACAGCATAGCGTTTATGATCCTTAACTCAGGAATTATGGCGACGGAAATCCAACCATCTGAGTTGATGGAAAGGATTATTTTCTATGCCAAAAAGACGTACGATTGGTATGTGAAGTAGAAGCATCATATTGTGGTGTTTCTGCTAAATAACGTCCATTCAAAATTAAAAATTAGGAGAAAAATTGCAGTTGGAGTGTCATAAATGAGGATTGTTAAGGGCCCATGTTTAATAGATATTGGCCCTAACCCCTTCCCACGTGCGAGCCGTAGGCGAGCACATAAAATACAAAATCATATAAACCGACACCAAAATGATTTCGGTCTGTCAACCTCGATCATTTTGGAATCGGCTACCGTCGCGAGCGATAAAGGGTCTACGACCCTTAGGGTAGGGACCATCCTGCACAATACTGATTAAAAGATTATTATCTTTACATACATCATTATTGTATGACACAGATGTATTATATCAGAAAATGAGGATTGTTTGCATTTTTATCGAGTATATTCGACAAAATCAAGTGGATTTTATCGAGTATATTCGATAAAATCCTATGTTTTTTTAATATATGCTTGATTTTCCTGCTCATTTTTGCAAACTCACAGAATAGACAGATATTTGGACTTTCCGTCCTTTACAATCATCAAACTCTCACTTATTTTTCCTACCGACATATCCCAGTCCTTAATCCTTAATCTTTAATCCTTAACCCTTGATCTTTAACCCTCCTTCCCCCTCTCACGAATACCACAAAACCACACTTCAAAAATTTTATTCGCAGGTTTATTTGCTTAAATTTTCGAACTTTATTATTTTTGCATACAAGTGTAATTTTGCATAGAATGTTTTTTCGCGATGTATACGGGCACGATGAGCTCAAACGACAACTCATCGACGCTGTCAAGTCTGGCAGAATTCCGCACGCTCAGCTGTTCTGTGGCCCGGAGGGTGTGGGTAAATTGCCGTTAGCATTAGCATACGCCCAATACGTGTCGTGCGAAAACAAAGGAGAGAACGACTCCTGCGGACAATGCCCGTCATGCAAAAAATACGCTATGCTCGCACATCCGGATCTCCATTTCGTCTTCCCGATAATCCAAAAGAAACCTGCGGGAAGCGATGAATACTGTATGGAGCATCTCGACGGGTGGAGGGAAATGTTTGCGACGTCGCCCTACTTCAATCTCGACAAATGGGTGGAGGAGGAATTCAGCAGCGTCGCCACCAAACAACCCATCATCTACAACTGCGAAGGCAATGAGCTGATCCGCAAACTGCAGATGAAGGCCTGCGAGAGCGAATACAAAGTGGTGGTGATTTGGCATCCGGAACTGATGGGAGCGGAGTGTTCCAACCGAGTGCTCAAAAGCATCGAGGAACCCGTCGGCAAAACTCTCTTCCTTCTGGTGAGCGACAAGCCTGACGATATCCTGCCAACCATCCAGTCGCGTACACAAAGAGTGGTGATGCACGCTCTTCCGGAAAAGGTGCTGGCAGATGCGATTAGAACAAAGAACAGCAATGCCGATGACAATCAGATTCAGTATGCAGCACGCCTCAGCAAAGGCAGTATCATCGCTGCGTTCGAGCTGCTTGACGACGGAGCTAACACTTTCTTGGACACATTCATCCGTCTGATGAGAAAGGCGTATGTCAGCGACCTAGACGACCTCATCAACCTGAGCAATGAACTTGCAAAACTGTCGAGAAAAAAACAGATCTCCTTTTTGCAATATTGCCAGCATATGATACGTGAGAATTTCATCCTCAACGTGGGCAACCAGTCGCTCAACTATATGACGAACGACGAAAATGCCTTCTCGTCGAAATTCGCCCGCTTCATCAACGAGAAGAATGTATGGCAGTTAGTAGATGAATTATCAAAAGCGGAATTCCACATTGAGAGAAACGGAATGTCTAAAATCATTTTCTATGATCTGGCTCTCAAAGTGATGACTCTGCTTAAAAAATAAAATATATAATTAATGAGTAGTATAGACAACGGTGGCGGATGCAACATGAATGCCCAAGGCTGCAGCAAACACACCGACTTGAAATTAGATACATTCGACTGGCTTTGCGATGTGCCCGGTGCTATGCAAACCACTGACCTTGTGGAAGTGACTTTCAAGAACACCCGCAAAGGTTATTTCCGCAACACCAACAATCTTCTCCTTGAAAAAGGAGATTGGGTCACTGTTGAGGCAATGCCAGGCCATGATATAGGAAGAGTCTCTCTTCTTGGCCCATTGGTGCTCCTTCAGATGAAGAAGAATCGCGTCGACCCTAACCGTGCTGATATCAAGCGTATCTTCCGCAAATCGAAGCAGAGCGACCTAGACCATTTTGAAGAGGTGAAAGCATGCGAACAGGAGACAATGATCAAGGCTCGCAAAATCGCTGAGGACCTGAATCTGAATATGAAAATTGGCGACGTGGAGTTCCAAGGCGACGGTAATAAAGCCATCTTTTATTATATCGCCGATGAACGTGTGGATTTCCGTCAGCTTATACGTGTGCTTGCCGACACTTTCAAAGTACGTATCGAGATGCGTCAGATCGGAGCACGTCAGGAGGCAGGACGAATCGGCGGTATCGGCCCTTGCGGACGCGCATTGTGCTGCTCTTCATGGATGTCCAACTTTGTGTCGGTGTCTACTTCTTCCGCACGCTACCAGGACATCTCCCCTAACCCACAGAAACTTGCAGGCCAGTGCGCTAAACTGAAATGCTGCATGAACTTTGAGGTGGACACATACCTGGAGGCTCAGAAAGAGTTTCCTCCTCGAGATATCCAGCTTGAGACTCTTGACGGCACTTACTATCACTTCAAGAGTGATATCCTTGCCCGTACAATGCAATACAGCACAGCCCCTAATATGGCTGTCAACCTTGTGACCCTCACCGTGGATGAAGTCAAAGCTATCATCGAACGCAACAAACGTGGCGAAAAGGTAGAACCTTTCGGAAGCGGCAACAAGGGTGAACAAGGAGCCAAGACCGCCGACTATGAGAACGTGGTGGGCCAGGATGATCTTACTCGCTTCGACAAGAAGAAAAAGAAGAAAAACAAAAACCGCAATAAAGAAGATCGCCAACGTAATGCGAACGCTGGAAACGGAGGTGACGCAGAAGCTCAAAACCAGCAAAACGCTGCCAACGAAGCACCGTCTGCCAACGAGCAACCAGCCAACGAGAATGGCAACCAGGCCAAGGCTCAGGAGGGCAACCAGCAAAACGGTGAAAACGGCAATAACAACCGTAACCGTGACCGCAACCAGCAGAAAAACCGCCAGTCTCGCAATGAGAATGGCAACCAGCAGAACGGCGAAAACAACGGCGGCCAGCAAAACGGTGAGAATGGCGGAAACAATAACAACCGCAACCGAAACCAGCACCGTCGCAACAAGAACCATAACAATGGCAACCGCCAAAACAATGGTCAGCAGGCAGGCGGCCAGCAAAACAATAACAGCGGCAACCAGAATTCTAACAACAACGGAGGAGGCAGCAATGAATAGAATCATCATCGGATTTTTACTACTGCTTCTTGCCTCGTGCGGAAGCAATTGCGTCTACCAGGATATCAAGGATATCCCTGAAGACGGCTGGAAAAAAGACGACGCGCTGGCATTCGAGTATGTGATGAACGACACCACAGACTGCTACGAAATTGTGGTGGATGTGAGAAACAAAGGCACATACAAATACCAGAACCTTTGGCTTTTCATCGAAGCGGAAAGCCCGAGCGGCGACATCTACAGCGACACCATCGAGTGCGCGCTGGCAGACAACTACGGACATTGGGTAGGCGACGGAATAGCTTCATACTATGCCAACATCTACCATCTGCCTGTGTCGTTCATGCCAATGGTGAAATTTCCGAAACAAGGCACTTACAAAATAAAAATTTGGCAGGGAATGCGTGAAGACGTGCTTGAAGGCATCTCAGATGTCGGCTTACGCGTACGTAAAGTTTCTGCAGAATAAAAAACAAAGAGAGCGATGGCAAAAAACAAACTGGCGAAATTCAGCGATATGGATTCCTATCCACACGTGTTCCAATGCCCTTTCTACAATCTTCAGCAGCAGGGCGGAAGACATGAGATGAGCGGAAAATGGAACACATTCTTCGGCAACAATAATCCTATCGTGCTTGAATTAGGTTGCGGACGTGGCGAATACACCGTCGCGCTTGCTAAAATGTACCCCGACAAAAACTTCATCGGAGTCGACATCAAGGGTGCAAGAATGTGGGCTGGAGCAAAAGAGGCTCTCGAACAAAAGATGCCGAACGTTGCGTTTATCCGCACAAACATCGAAGCCATCGCAGGATTCTTCGACAAAGACGAAGTGTCTGAAATCTGGATCACTTTCCCAGATCCACAGATGAAGAAAGTGAACAAACGTCTGACAAGCACAAGATTCATGAGTCTCTACCAGCAGATTCTTAAAGACGGTGCTACAGTGCATCTTAAGACAGACAGCAACTTCATGTTCACATACACGAATGAGATGATAAAGAGTAACCGTTATGAAGTGACTTTCAGCAACAATGATCTTTACCATTCCTCATTCTCAGACGACAAAATCCTTTCCATCCGCACCTACTACGAGCAGCAGTGGCTCGATCGTGGACTGACTATCAAATATGTGTCGTTCAAAGTGACTCATAGAGATGTGTTTGTGGAGCCGGATGTCGATATTGAATACGATTCCTACAGAAGCTACAACAGAAGCAAACGTAGCGAAAAGAACAGCAGCCAGGATGTCGTGTGAAATTATAAATGCGGAATGACAAATGCTAAATTGACGGTTTGCCAATTTGCATGATCCGTTTAGACAGGCCCCACAAGGGTTATAAACATGGACGACCACAAGGGTCGCCCCTACAAACAAAGAAACAAAGGACTTATATTATATGAATACAAAAGATTATCTACCACTTATTGAATCGACACTTGTCTCCATATTTGAGGGCAAGGAGCCATACAATCTGTATGAGCCGATTCGATACGTGCTTTCAATTGGAGGCAAACGTCTTCGCCCAACATTCGCGTTGATGGCGTGCGACCTCTTTGGAGGCAATGTGAATGACACTGTCTATCCGGCATGCGCACTTGAAGTGTATCACAACTTCACCCTTCTTCACGATGACATCATGGACAATGCCGATATGCGTCGTGGCAAACCTACCGTACACAAAAAATGGAATGAGAACACTGCCATCCTTTCCGGAGACGTGATGCTTTCCCAAGCTTACGAGGTAATGTGCAGAGCGGAGCACTCTCTGCTTCCTTCTCTTCTTTCTGTCTTCAACCAGACAACAATAGAAGTGTGTGAAGGTCAGCAATATGATATGGACTTTGAATCTCGCAACGACGTCACAGCAGACGAATATATAGCAATGATTCGCTTGAAGACTGCCGTGCTTCTTGCTGCGAGCCTGAAAATCGGAGCTATATGCGCAAAAGCATCATCTAAAGACGCAGACCTTATATATGAGTTCGGAATAAACGTCGGACTGGCATTCCAGTTGAAAGACGACTGGCTCGACGTGTATGGCGACGTGAAGAAATTTGGAAAGAAAATCGGTGGCGACATCTGTTGCAACAAAAAGACTTACCTGCTAATCACCGCCCTTGAGAAATCATCAGGCGACACTAAGAAATCGTTGACGGAATGGATATCAAAAGAGTCATTCGACAGAGACGAGAAGGTGAAGGCTGTGACAGCGATCTACAATTCTCTCAACATAGGCAAAATAGCTGAAGAAAAGATGAACAGCTATTATCAGAAAGCTTTGGAATCACTAGACCAGCTTTCTTTGAGCGCCGACAAAAAAGAGGTACTGAAATCAATTGCAGAATCACTACTTTACAGGGAGGACTAACAGATGCCATACAGAAGATTACCAAATACAAATCAAGCCCGTCTTCGCACATTGAAGTCGGCAGTGGAGCAAGGCCAAAAAATAGGCGATATCCGCAACCTTGCTTTTTCATTGAAAACTCTTGAAGACGCAAGATCTCTACTCATCCGTTATGAGCGCGCGTTGGATGAATACAAGCAGTGCTCCGATCTACAGGTGAAGAGCAACAAAGGCTATCAGGAAACTTTGAAGATGGCACGTCTTTATGTGTCACACTTCATCCAAGTAGTCAACATGTGTGTGTTGAGAAAAGAGATCAAAGCTGAATTCAAACTATTATACGGTTTGCAACCAGAGAACACTGTGGTGCCAGACCTCTCAACAGACGAGAAACTTCTTGAGTGGGGTCAGAAGGTGATCAATGGAGAGCGTGACCGCCAGATGAAAGGTGGAGCTCCAATCTACAACCCGTCTATCCAGAAAGTGAAAGTGTTCTACGAAAACTTCGCCGAACTTGAGAACAAGCAGAAGGTTCTCCAGGCAAACACAGTGAGAAAGATGGAGGAGGTGAACACACTCAACAAGGAAGTTGACGCTATCATCCTTCAGATCTGGGACGAGGTGGAGAGCACTTACGCAAATAAAGAAGAAGAAGAAAAACTTGATAAATGTAAGGAATACGGTATTATCTATTATTATCGTCGTGCTGAGAAAAGAAAAATGAGCATGGCAGATACCAACTCATTGGAAAATAGCGTATCTTTGCAGGAAATTTAAAGAATTTTGCAAGTGGCAGAAAAATTTGAAATGGTGGCTAAGACCTTCCAAGGGTTGGAGGGCGTATTGGCAAAAGAACTAATTGATCTTGGAGCCGAGAATGTACAGGAAGTACGCAGAGGTGTAAGCTTCTACGGTGACAAGAAAATGTTGTATATGGCAAACTTCTTTTGTCGTACAGCATTGAGAGTGCTCAAACCTATCTACACTTTCGAGGCCGAAAGTGCGGACGAGGTATACGAAAAAGTGAAGGCCTTTGATTGGGATGAGTATCTTGACGACAGAAAGACTTTTGCGATCGACGCCACTGTCTTTTCAGATGTATTCCGTCACTCACAGTTTTTGCAGTATAGAGTGAAAGACGCTATTGCCGACAGATTCATGGAGAAGATAGGCAAACGTCCAAGTGTGCGTCTTACAAATCCCGACTTGTATATCAATATCCACGTTGCCGACAGACAATGTACTATCTCATTGGATTCTTCCGGTGAGTCGCTACACAAGCGTGGCTACAGAGTGGCACAGACAGCAGCTCCTATCAACGAGGTGTTGGCTGCAGGTATGCTGTTGATGGCAGAGTGGAACGGACAGAGCGACTTCATCGACCCAATGTGTGGTTCGGGAACAATCCTTGTTGAGGCGGCCATGATCGCCAAAGGAATCGCTCCAGGTCTTTACCGCAAAAACTTCGCTTTCCAGACATGGAAAGACTATGACCCTGAAATGTTCGACGAGATATTCCAGGACGACAGCCGTGAAAAAGAGTTCGACTACACAATCTACGGTTCAGATATCTTGCGCAGCAGCATCGAAATAGCCGAGAAGAACGTGACTAACGCTGGTTTGGCAAGCTACGTGAAGCTTACTTGCATCCCATTCCAGGAGCTTAAGATTCCTGAGACAGATGCGATGATCATGTTCAACCCGCCATACGGAGAACGTATCGGTGCCGGTGACGACCTTCCCACTCTTTACGCTGAGATCGGCAAGAAACTTAAGGAGGATTGTGTAGGAAAGAATGCTTGGATCATAACAGTGCCTAACGAGGTCACATCACAGATCCGTCTTTCTCCATCTTTCAAAGTGGAGCTCAAAAATGGCAACATCGATTGCGAATTCCGCAAATATGAGATGTTCTCTGGTCGTAGAGAAGACTACGTACGTGATGGCAAGGAGCGTCGTTCACGTGAAAGAGAGGAAAAGAGAGAGGAGAGAAGAGACGACCGCCGCGAGGAAAACGAATTTTTCAATCCAATGCGCAGAAAATACGTGGACGAGGATGGAAAGGATTTGAAGGAAACTGACCGCCACGCATATTTGCGTCGTCGCCACGAGGAGCAAGCAGAACGTGAAGAGAGAGCAAAACGTTGGGCTGAGAAGAAAGAGTTCGACAAGAAACTAGATGAGCGCAAGAGACGTTTCGAAAGAAACAATGATGAAGACGGTGAGGAAAGAAGAAGAGGCGGTTTCCGCAGAGAGAGAGATGACGACAACTTCGAAGGAAAACGTGATTTCAGAAGAGGCGGACGTGATGACAGAAGAGGAGAGAGACGTGACGACAGGAGAGGCGGTTTCCGCAGAGACAGAGATGACGACAATTTCGAAGGTAAACGTGATTTCAGAAGAGGCGGACGTGACGACAGAAGAGGAGAAAGACGTGATTTCCGCAAGGGAAGCCGTGACGAAGACAGAGGTCCACGTATGCACAAATCCAAAGAAGAGCGTTTCAAAGGAACAAAAGGAAATTTCCGCAACGACCGTCGCAACAATGACGATCTAGATGATTAATATTGACGAAGAGGAAAACTTTTTGTTGGTAGTTAAAATATGTAGGGGGTGATTCTTGATTTTAGACAAGACATCCCCTATTTTTAGTATAATAATGAAAGGCTATATAATTTTATCTGTCATAACCCTGTTAGTATTAAATGGATGTTCAGAAAATCCTCAAAATATAAATATTGATGGACAGACTGATTCCATCAGCATGTCTAACAACGAGGACATCAATGACGTCGGCACAAAAAATATATTTAGCGAAAACAACAATCACGAATACATTGATCTTGGATTACCTAGCGGTACACTTTGGGCTACATGTAATATTGGAGCTACAAAACCGACAGAAATTGGAGACTACTTTGCTTGGGGTGAAACAAAACCCAAAAAAGAATATAGTTGGTGCAACTATAAATGGTGTGAAGGCTCGGGAATGACACTAACAAAGTATTGCACCTGGCATGACGATGACACATATGGAAATACTGATGATAAAAATGAACTTGAATATGATGATGATGCAACCATAACTAATTGGGGAGACAATTGGCGAACTCCATTAAAAACCGAAATTGATGAATTGATAGATGGGTGTTACTGGAAATGGACAAATAACTTCAATGGTAGCGGAGTCTCTGGAACAATAGGAACAAGTAAAAGCAACGGCAAATGTATTTTCTTTCCAGAATCCGGTTATTACACAGAAAAAGGAAAAATTGTAAATACCGATCATTCTTATTTAGGATCAGATACTCCATACGAAACTGAAGGCGGGTTTAGTTCATACTGGTCTTCTGAATCCGGAGAATGTTATCCTGGCGATGGATATGTTTTAGATTTTCCTCTGTCTTATATGGAACCACATAGTGATCATTGCTGTTCCAGAAGCTATGGACTATGTATCCGTGCTGTTGTAAATAAAAATCCTAAACGAATTTATAAAGTGCCAAATAAAAGTAACATTGGATCAAAGTCCCAAAAGAAATATAAATATGCACATTGGCCAAATAAAAGAGATTGGAAAGAATTGAGAAATATCTTATTTTTCAATGATTTGAATAAAGGTATCCGAAAAGATCACATAAAAGAAATCACAAATTTTGAGTATGAAGATCTTGAACTATATAAAAATCATATGGAAGTACATCCTGAATTTGTTCGTTTCATATACATGTTTATCGATGTTTATGACTATATTGATGTACCTGTAGACTTGAAAGATGAATGTTTATGCTATATGATTCAATTGTTGTATGATTTATGTAAAGAATTCAATGAGAAATATCATTATGGAAATGCCGTTGGAGATTTTGATTGTGTTGACCATATGATATTTATGCAAGGATATGATTTTGTAAATAGAATCGAAAAGAAAAACTACTACGAATATCCATATTTTAAAGAATTCAAAGACCATGTGTTTGATAATATGCCTTTTGGAAACCCTAAAACTAAAGACATTCTGGACAACAATGATAGAGTAATTGTTTATGGCAGAGTATATGACAAAGACGGCTGTGCAAATCTTAGATCTACCGATGACCCAAAATCAACAATAATCGGTACAATTCCGTCTGGTGAAGATGTTAAAGTTATTTTTGCAACTCAAGACGATCTAGAGTTTGCAAAAATGATTAAGGTTAAAACTAAAGACAACAAAACAGGATTCGTGCATTATAGCCGATTAAAATTGTATTTATTTATAACTGATGTGAGTAGAAAAGAAAGATTAGAATCATATAATATTTCATATATCAAAAAATACGAATGGTAGGATCCCCTATTCCCCCACTCTATCTTTAAATGATTTGCACATTCAAAATACTTTCTCGAAACATTTGCTTAAATTTGTTACACAATTGAGTGCTTCCTTGCACTCTGAATTGTATTGGTTAAGTATGCTGATGCTCATTTCAGTGCTTTGAATTTAACACTTAAAGTCACTAAAATCGGTAACTTAACTAAATTTTCAGAGAACTATTTATCTGATTATAGCGATTTATATTGACAAATAATTTAAAAGATCTAAGTATGTAATTGCAGTTCTTCGGAACTGAATTTATATTGTTAACCAGTAAAAATTACCAAAGTATTGTAAATTTTAAACAGTTTATAAAATATATAGATATAGTTATGATGCTATTGAAATTTATTGTATCTATAGTCATACTGATTGTTTTTCTGCACAAACTTAGAAAGAGCGAGGCAGAAATCAAGAAAGCCAACACAAAAAACAAAGAGAGCGACAAATCCGATGTCAGGAATGATGCCTCAGCCAGAAGGTCGTATGACGAGCTTCTGTACAGTCCCGTATTCTTCATAGAGAGACAAAGGAAATATGCCTATGTGGACGGAGTCTGTCATTTCCTGGACTATGATGATAAAAAGGACGTTTACAGCATTGTTATCAATGGCAGGAAAAAAACTATTAACAAGAACCAGATACAGTCTGCCTTTAACGTCGACCAGTTCATTATCGGCTACAAGGGTGTGAAACTTGTATGCTATTATGGAACTCTGTATGCCATCGAATATACTTATGAGGCAAACCGTGATGCCGCATATGCTTTCGAAGGTATTGTCGATTACAGAATTGCCTATGCACGAGGAGATTGGTATTTCTGCAAAAATGTGAGTGATTTGTACATGCGGGATGTCACAAGCATTGAGGAAGTCAGGGTGCCTGTAAACGACCTGCCTTTTAACACCGCAAGGTCTGCATTGCTCTTGTCAGGGAGGAATAATTGGAGTTCCGATGTTTATCAGTTCCTGCTTATCCTGGCAGGGAACAAAAACACATAGCATGGCGGCCTGTGGTAGAGAAAAGCTGTAAATTTTTGTGTTTTTCCTTTCAAATTATAACGACACACGCCTAATCATTTAAGCTCTGTCCTAATTGTTGAAACAAAGTAATTAATAATTAAACCTAATGTATGACCCTATTTGATCTGAATCGCTTTATCGAAGCTCAAGAAAAATACAACAGCTATGAGAAAGCACTTGAAGAAGTAAGAAACGGTAACAAAGAAGGGCATTGGATATGGTATATATTTCCATATATGAGAGGTCTCAGACGTAGCTATAATCCGCTCACCCCTTGGCTCGCGGAAGAGAGTGAGTTAGGGCCAACATCTATCAAACATGAGCCCATAACTATCATCTCCTCAACATCTAAGTCTATTGAAAATTTGTCCGTTTTTTTAAGTATTCCCTAAAGGCAAATAACGGGATGTTTTCCAACCATGTTTGGTTCTCATAATTTTTCATGCTTAACCGGATTCCCTTCAGAGTAGGATTGTTTTCAATAAATAATTTCATCGATTTTGCTCTAACATTCTCCTCTGCCTTTACTTCCAATGGATAAACATTATCGTAAAGTTGAATGACAAAATCCAACTCTATACGTGATCGTTCCACTGTATGATAGTATACAGGGATTCCTATTGTTGTTAATTGTGATTCTACAAACACTTCTGTAAATGCACCTTTATATTCTTTGAATATGTTGTCGCCTATCATAATCTGACTGGCAGGTACATCTGCCATCGCTCCCATCAATCCAACGTCAAGGATAAATAGTTTGAATGCTTCACGATCCTCGTAGAATTTTAATGGCATTCTGACTTCATTGACACGACAGACTTTATATATAATACCAGCATCAGTCAGCCACTGAATTGCGACTTCAAATTCCGATGCTCTCCCACCCGGCTTTAAAGCATTAAATATGAATTTCTTGTTTTCTTTTGTTAATTGCGACACTATATTCTGCCAAACCATTCGAATTCGTGGAACGACACGAGCAGGTGCATGCTTACTGAAGTCTCTGTCGTAATCATTTAATATTTCTTTTTGTTTGGAACGTACAACATTCAGTCCTTTCCCCTCGACATATGCTTTTACCGCAGCTGGCATTCCTCCTACATAGTAATATTGGCGTAACTGGTCTATATATTCGTCACTGAGAGCGTTTAGTATGTCCCAATTACTTTCTGCAATTAACTCTTGCATCTTGTCTTTATTGTTTGCAAGGAGAAATTCTCCAAATGTCATAGGATAGAGATACATTTCATCTACTTTGCCCACAGGATATGATATGCCTTCATGCAATGCAATTCCTAAAAGGCTTCCTGATGCGACGATATGGTGTTCTGGAGCATCCTCAGCAAATACTTTAAGTCTTGTCAGTGCAACAGGACATTCTTGTATTTCATCAAGGATTATAAGTGTCTCTTTGGGAACAATATCCACTCCTGTTAGAGCTGACAAACCTCTCAATAGTTTTTCAGCTGTTTTTTCAGACTCTATAAGTTTAATGGCTGCATCGTTTCGGTCAAAACTGATAAAGGCTGTTCTTTTGTATTTACGACTGCCTAATTCATTCAATAGCCATGTCTTCCCCACTTGTCTAGCTCCAAATAGGACAAGTGGTCTTCTATCATTTGAGTCACTCCATTTTTCAAGATCAGAATATAAATATCTTTCCATTATCTAATAATCAATTATTTACTATCAATATTTACATTTTTTCAACGTTAAAACGATAGCAAATTTACATTTTTTCAACGTTTAAACAACGGTAATCTTACATTTTTTCAACGTTTAAGCGGACAACATGCAACAACATTTATAAATTAGATTTGGACATACGACATTATTTGTGCAATTTTGTCGTGTATTTGCGACATTTGAATTATTAACTTTATTGCTTGTCTTACAGACTGGCAAGGGCGTAGGAAGCAAGGACATTCCGTCTTTTGCAATCCTAATCAACCCACTATACTTTAATATATATACTATGGCAATTATAAAATCAGTCAGAGGCTACACACCGAAAATTGGAGAGAATGTTTTTTTGGCAGACAACGCTGCTGTGATAGGCAACGTGGAGATCGGAGACAACAGCAGCATCTGGTTTGGAGCTGTGCTTCGTGGAGATGTCAACTCCATCAAGATCGGCAAGAACGTCAATATACAAGACGGTGCTGTGCTTCATACTCTTTACGACAAATCACCCAAGCCTTCCACAATCGAGATCGGCGACAACGTGTCGGTGGGCCACAACGCCACTATCCACGGAGCCAAGATTGAAAACAACGTGTTGATTGGTATGGGTTCCATCGTGTTGGATAACGTGGTGGTGGGAGAAGGTTCGATCATCGCCGCAGGAGCCGTAGTGACAAGCGGTACGATTGTTGAGCCTGGCAGCCTGATGGCAGGTGTGCCAGCTAAAAAAATCAAGGAGGTGTCGCCAGAGCAGTCGAAGGATATGATCCAAAGAATCTCCGACAACTATCACTTGTACGCTAGCTGGTACGAAGAATAAATTAAAAATGCTAAATGCTAAATGCTAAATGCTAAATGCTAAATGCTAAATGCTAAATGCTAAATGCTAAATGCTAAATGCTAAATGCTAAATAAAAATAAAAATAAAAATAAATCCAAAGTCAGTTTTGATTTTGGATTTTCTTTTTTGCAGACATTTTATTTTGAGAATCCGTTATTATTTGTGATTTAGATTTTCTAATTGTATTTTTGTCGAAAATACTATGGCTATGCAAACAACAACTTTAAATAACGCACAATTAGAAATTCTTGACATGATGTCTTTTGTCAAGTCTCAAGAGGCACTTGCTGATTTGAAACAAGCCATTTCCAATTATTTCGCTTCTGAATTGGAAAAAGAGATGAATCGAATGTGGGAAACAGGAGAAATGACAGAGGAAAAAGTGGAAAATTTTAGAACTATTCACGAGCGTACTCCATATAAATAATAAATGGACAGAATCGTACTAGATACTAATTGCCTTATAATGGCAATTTCAGCAAGAACTAAATACAACCAAATTTGGAAATCCTTTCTCTCTGGTGATTTTATTCTGTGCTTAAGCAACGAGATTTTAGAAGAGTATGAAGAAGTTATTGCGAGAAATGTCAATCCTAAGATTGCAGGAATAGTAATCTATACAATCCTGACTCGCAATAATGTTGAAAGGCTTGACCCTCACTTCCATTTTCATCTAATTCAACAAGACGAAGACGACAATAAATTTGTCGATTGTGCTATCGTATCAAACGCAAAATGTATTGTATCTGAAGATCGACATTTTGAAATCTTAAAGACTATTGATTTCCCTAAAGTTGATATTTTAGGAATTGACGAATTTGTAAATACATTGCTCTGAATAAGTTTTTCTATACTTGCTCTCCATTTTCTTTTTCCCTACTTTTGCACCAAAATTCAGAACAATGCAGAGAGACAAACTTTTAACCAAGTATTATAATAAGCATAAGGAAGATTTACGTCTGACTCGCCGACATGGAATGGTGGAATTCCGTGTGTCGATGCACTATATCAAACAATTTCTGCCCGATAATTGCAACGGTCTGAAACTTCTTGATTTAGGTGCTGCGACGGGAAGATATTCCTTCGCTCTTGCTGAACTTGGCTGCGACGTGACTGCTGTGGAGCTGGTGAAACATAACCTCGATATCTTGAAATCAAAAGGCGACACAGTGAAAGCATTCCAAGGTAACGCTAAAGATTTGTCGTTCCTGCCTGACAACAGTTTTGATATCACTATCAATTTCGGTCCTCTTTATCATCTGATTGGCGACGAGGAAAAACTCATCGCTATGAATGAGGCTAAACGTGTCACTAAGGATGGTGGACTTATCTTCAACGCATACGTGATGAACGACTACTGCATCCTGACCTATTGTTTTGAAGAAGACAGAATCTGTAATCTGATGGAAAAAGGGTTCATCGACGACTCTTTCCACGTTCGCTCGGATAACGAAGAACTCTACGACTATATGCGTGTGGATGATATCGACAGACTTAACAAACTAACAGGTCTTGAGAGAGTGAAGATTTTTTCACCTGATGGTCCATCAGACTATATGCGCCCCGTCATCAACAAGATGAGCGAGGAGTCTTTTGAAAAATTCGTCGACTTCCAAATGAAGAATGCCGAACGTCCCGATCTTATCGGAGCTGGCAGCCACACCGTCGACATAGTACGTGTACACAAATAATACTGATTATGAACCGTTTCGCTTACATAGTATTTTCTGCCGTTTTCTTTATGAGCATCTCTTCATGCCGTGAAGAAGAGGAGAATCCGATTCCAAATCGTACTGTAAACGTCAACACATCATACTCGGATTATATGCAACTGCGAAACGCAGGCTCCCATATCGAATATAAATATGGCAACTTCTATGCTGCCGGCACACTGCTTGGATACGGCGGCATACTTATTTTCCGAGACTACGACAACAAATTACATGCTGCCGACCTGGCATGTCCTGTGGAAGCTGATGAAAATGTGACTGTGGAAGTGAATATGCCATACGCAATCTGCCCTCAATGCAACACCAAATATGATCTGACTTTCGGATTCTGCACCCCGGTAAGTGGTCCGGGAAATTTCGCATTGAAAATTTATCAAAGTGTTTTTGAGGCAGGAGACTATATTCAGGTGAGAAACTAACCCTCCTTTATCACCTCCAACATCTCAGACGGAGAGTCAATCATCCGCGTCGCTCCAAACTGGCTTAAAAATTCTGCGGTCTTGAATCCCCACGTCACAGACAAACAATCTATTCCAGCATTACGCGCAGTCAGAATGTCGACGTCGGAATCCCCGACATACAGACATTGTTCAGGCTCCGACCCCAACTGGGTAATCGCTTCAAATACCATTGCAGGTGATGGTTTACGTGGAATGCCACTCTTTTCATTTTCCCCAAGAGCAACATCAATATACTCCGCGAAATGTTCTGAATTAAGTTTCTTTACCTCTATATCTGGTTTATTGGAAACAATAGCCATCCTGCATCCCATGCCTTTGAGTGAAGACAATAAAGAAAGAATGCCATCGTATGGTTTGGAATGATCTTTGCAATGAGTTGTGTAATGCTGAAGAAAACAAGTGATCATTTTTTCTATCATATCCTCCGACGTATTTTCCGGCACAGCCATCTCGATTAGTTTTCGCACTCCATTACCCAGAAACTGACGAACTTCATCGATAGTACGCGTAGGCAAACCCATTTGCGAAAGGGCATGATTAGTACTGATTGTCAGATCGTCTAACGTGTTCATCAACGTACCGTCGAGATCAAAAATTATAGTCGTATATTTCAACATAGTCATTATCAAAAATCAAAAAGATTCTTCGGCATAAAACATCTTTCAAGAAATCCGTCGACGGAATGCTTCGCGTCTCCTGCATCAATCACTCCTGCATCTCCACGCTTTTTCTCCACCATACGGTTGAGAGCAAACATCGGATCATCAGCATCTGCCGCAACATCATAAATGGCAACGCAGTCGATATTGTTTTCTATCGCATAATTCACCGCAAAACGTGATCCTCCATCTTCCCTGCTCGCCACCAATACCACACCATCCGACAACATAGCCTGCAGATGGTCGCGGCGGACATAACGTGGAGTAAGCTCCGTCTTTCCAGCCACGGTATAGTATTCGCTCAACAGCAATCCCCCACTCCGCACAATCTCCTCAGCCAAAGCAATTTTTGAATCGGGAATCACTCTCCACACTGGCGACGGGAGAATGGCAATAGTCTTCCCTCCCTTCTCCACACATCTGCTATGCGCTATCGAGTCACAACCGTTTGCCAGACCTGACACTATCGTCATCTGTCTCTCCACAAGCGCATCCACAACCCTCTCCTCACGCATCTTAATTTCATGCGTGGTATTACGGGTGCCGATCACAGCAATTCTCTTGGTGTTTAACAATGAAATGTCTCCGCGGTAGAAAAAACAAAGCGGATAATCCCCAGCAGAAACCCGAGCACGGATCTTGGGGAAAGATGAATCGTGGAAGGAAATTATTCCGTCGAACCCTGACTGATTGGATTCCAGAATCTGCTCGATCTCATCACGTCGATCCAACAGATCGTCCGGCAGGACACTGCCCTTCTTGCAATTGGCATACACCCACGCCCTACCCTTGCCTTTTGACGAAAGATACGCGAGGATGTTCAACGCATCAACTGAAATTGAGCTCATTATTCCATCATATACTCCTTACGACTTGCGTCGAGACGAAGGAAGATGAACAACAATATTGTGAAACTCCACAAAGATGAACCTCCGTAACTGAAGAATGGCAACGGAATACCGATCACAGGAGTCAAACCAATCACCATTCCAATATTGATGGCGACGTGGAAGAATATGATCGACGCTACACAATATCCATAAATCCTACTGAACACCGATCGCTGTCTCTCCGCCAAAGAAATCAATCTCAGCATCAAAGCAAGGAAGCAAACGACCACTGCCGTTGTGCCGATAAATCCATGCTCCTCTCCGACGGTGCAGAAAATAAAGTCAGTATCCTGCTCTGGCACGTACTTCAACTTCGTCTGTGTTCCCTGCAAGAAACCTTTTCCTGTCAAACGTCCGCTACCGATGGCAATCATAGACTGGTTAACATTATATCCCGACTTCTTCAAGTCGTTCTCCATTCCCAACGTCACCTTGATACGTGTCTGCTGATGTGGCTGAAGAATCTTGTTGAAAGCATAGTCTGAAATATGTCCAAATCCGATCGAGCCCGCCACAAAAAGAGAAATCAAAAAATATCCCCACTTTCGCTGACGTATAGCCTGACTCAACAGATAAATGATCAATACCCCGACTACAATATACGCCAGATATGAAAACTTTATCTTTATATCAAGATATGTATAGACAACAATGCCGACGAAAAACAAAGACACTCCCAAAATAGAGATAGTCTTTACAAGAGATTTATCCTTATAATAGAAATAGGCCATAGACAAGGCAATCACTATCGCCATTATCATGATCGCGAACATTCCCAAACTCTCCCCAGGGATCGAATCCACAATCGGAGTGGCTCCAAAACGGATCGACACAACAAAGAAGACCGCCGCACACACTCCCAACAACAATATAATTCCCGTCATACCCTGACGATACAGCACAAGGAACAAAGCCAGATATGCCAATGCGGAACCCGTCTCATTCTGTGCCACAATAATCAACATCGGCACAAAGATGATAAGATACATCGTCACTAATTGTCGGAAGTCTTTCATCGTGAAGCCATAACTGCTCATAAACTTTGCCAGACAGAGACACGTCGCCGTCTTGGCAAACTCCGCCGGCTGCAAACTGATGGGTCCCATCACCAACCACGAATGTGAGCCTCGCGTATCCGGGGCGACTATCAGCGTGACTATCAGCAATATTATGAAAAATCCATATATCACATAGGCAAGCGTGGTGTAGATTTTCACGTCGAGCATCAGAAGCACCGCCGCAATCACCACAGAACATCCAATCCATACAAGCTGTTTTCCGAATCTCTGCGAGAAATCCCAGAACTCACTGTCGTCAAAATTGTAGGACGCACCGTAGATGCTTATCCATCCGAATACGACAAGGGCAATATACAGCCCTATAGTCCAGAGATCTATATTGTTGAGAATATTTTCGTTTCTTCTATCCATTTCCCTACTCTTTAATCAGGTTAGCATCAAGCAGACGTTGCTCAATAGGCTTGCGTCGCTTAGGTATTCCACCCTTCAGATACTTTTCAATCATAAGTGTAGCAATAGGGGCTGCCCATGTCGCGCCAAATCCACTATTCTCCACCACTACACTAATTGCTATTTTCGGATCATCCTTTGGCGCGAACGCCATAAATATAGAGTGATCCTTTCCATGTGGGTTCTCTGCTGTTCCCGTCTTTCCACACACAGCTATACTGTCAATACGTGAATAGTATCCTGTTCCGGAAACCATCACAAGCTCCATTCCTTCAACCACAATGTCATAATACTTAGGGTCGATAGTACTGTTGTGACGTGTGATAAACGACGAGTCAATCTCTCCTCCAAAGATCTTCTTCACAAGATGAGGAGTGTAGTAATGTCCACGATTGGCGATTGTGGCACCTAAATTTGCGATCTGCAACGGCGTCGCCAACACCTCTCCCTGACCGATGGAAAGAGAAATGATTGTCAATCCCTTCCAACGATTCTCTCCGTACACCTTGTTGTATACACTTGAATTCGGAATGTATCCACGTTTTTCATTAGGCACATCCGCTCCAAGTTTATATCCAAAACCAAGCGAGACAATGTGATTTTTCCAGACATCTATCGCCTCAGACACATTCTTGTATTTCTTATTGTCGATCAATGTACGGAATCCACTACAATAATAAGCGTTACAAGAGTGCTGGATACTATGTTTCAAATTAAGCGGTGACTCATGACCGTGGCAACCCACCGACAAAGCTCCGGCATGAAATCCATGCTGACAACCATAAGCGGTGTTTGGAGTGATGATGCCCTCCTGCTGTAGCACAAGAGCCTGAGCTGTCTTGAATGTTGAGCCGGGAGGATACTGAGCCATCATCGGACGGTCGAACAATGGTTTCAACGGATCTTTCGATAACGCAGCAAAATTGGCACTTCTCTTTCTACCCACAAGCATGGATGGATCATAAGTCGGACTCGAGACCAATGCCAAGATTTCTCCCGTCGACGGTTCGATCGCAGCAATTGATCCGATTTTTCCATGCATCAGTTCCTCACCATACTTCTGCAACTCAATGTCGAGCGACAACTCGATATCTTTTCCAGGCACTGGTTTTTTATCATACTTACCATCCTCATATTTTCCCTTCACACGGCCACGCGAGTCACGAAGTAGAATCTCCTCTCCCTTTTCACCACGAAGCACCTTCTCGTATGTAAGCTCGATACCATTTTGTCCGGCATAGTCACCCTGCTGATAAAAATCATCAGCCTCTATCTGTTTTTTCGAGACCTCACCGATTGAGCCGAGCGCCAAAGCGGCATTGTGATAATTATACTCACGAAGTGTACGCTTCTGCACATAAATACCATTAAACTTATAAAGTTTTTCACTGACCGGGCCATATTCCTCGTCGCTCAACTGAGACATAAATAGCTGCGGCACATATGGCGAATAGCCACTTTTTCGCTTGATAATGCCCATTCGCTTAATAAAATCGGCCTTTGTGATACCAAGTGTGTTTGCAAAAGCAAGCGTATCAAACCCTCTTGCCTCACGTGGCACAATCATAATATCGTATGCTGATTTGTTGAAAACGATAAGTCTTCCATTTCGATCTGTGATAAGACCGCGAGACGGATATATCACTTTTCTAAGGTAGGCATTATTTTGTGACTGCTCCAAATAACTCTTGTCTACGATCTGAATAGAAAAAAGTCTGATGATATAAATCAAACAGACTGCCACCATTATCAAAGAAATGGTATATCTTCTATTGTCATTACTGTCATTAATCATCTATCCTTCGATTACTGCGATAGTGTTCAATAATAAATATAAGTAGTAAAGTGAAGAGTGTCGAACAAACACCCTTAAAAAGCACCAAATGCAATTTGCTGAATGTGAACGCGCTCAATGCGAAAAGAGCTATATGATGCGCCAACACAAGTATGGATGCATATTGGATGAAAGTGTTCGTGCCATACGATCTGAATCCAGGCACAATCATCTTATTGTCTTCACGTGGAGAGAAAATCTTATCCATGTGAGGCTTAAGGAATCCAAGAAGCAAAGTGGCTCCGGCATTCACACCGATAGTGCCACTGAAGAAGTCTATTGACAATCCAAGCAAGAATGCAAGAACCTGTACAACCGTACGATTCCATCCTGTCGGAAGATGAAGGATAAAAAGGACATAGAGGTAAGGATTGACCTCTCCAAGAAAATTGATGTGGTTCAACACCAATCCCTGAAGCAAAACATACACCACAAAACTGAACACGTATGAAAGTATGTCAACACCCATTATTTGTTATCCTCCTTAATTTTACTGTTCAACTCCTGAATCTCGGCGGAATAACCGAAATCGATCACGTCGACAAACATCAATGACGAATAATCCTGACTCAACCTTACTGTTATTTCATAGAAATCGTCATTACCTTTTTCAAAAGACTCAACCTTTCCGATATTGATTCCAGCAGGGAAGATTGTGGAATATCCGCTCGTCACGACAGAGTCTCCCTCTTCCACATTGATATAGTTAGGGACCTGCTCCATCGAAGCCTTACGGATGTCTCCTCCATTCCACGTGATGATACCCGTTCCTTTCTTATCCTTGATGATAGATGACGTTTTGGAATCGATATTGATGATTGGAAGCACAAGGCTGAAATGCTCAGTCACTCCACTCACGATTCCAACCACACCGTTTGAAGAGATGACTCCCATATCCTGACGGATGCCATCAGCCTCTCCCTTGTCGATAGTGATTATATTCTTGAAATTGTCGCGTCTCACATTCACAACACGAGCTGTATGAAATGTAAATTTCTTCTCATCCGCAAATGCTCTGCGCTTCAAATAGTTGGTGTCATTTTCAATCTGCAGCAGACGTGATTCAAGTCGACGAATCTCTCCCTGCAACTGGCTGTTATGTTCAGCCAACATCTGGTTCTGCTCTGTCAGTGAGAAATACTGGTTCACATCTGTACGAACAGAATTCATGCCTCCAATGAGACTGCCACATGTAGTGTTTACTTGGAAACCTTGATAAACATTGAATCTTGCCACTAGAATTAGACAGACTAATTCCAGCAACAAGAACAATATTAGATTACTAAACTTTCGTATGAATTGTAAAAGTGTATTCACAACTTTCGATAATTATCGCATTAAGAAAGAGAATTTGTCACAATTCTTAAGTGCGATTCCTGTACCACGAGCCACCGCATGCAATGGGTCATCCGCAATGTGGAAAGGAATACCAATCTTGTTAGTAAGACGCTTGTCCAAACCACGAAGCAACGCGCCACCACCTGCCAACCAGATTCCACGCTGCACGATATCAGCATATAGCTCTGGCGGAGTCTGCTCCAACGCATTAAGCACAGCAGCCTCGATCTTTGAGATAGATTTCTCGATACAGTGTGCGATCTCCTGGTAAGACACTGGCACTGCCAATGGAAGTGCAGATAGACGGTTTGGTCCGTTGACGATGAAGTCTGCAGGTGCATCCTCCAAATTAGTTAGTGCGGAACCAACCTTTACCTTGATTTCCTCTGCTGTACGCTCACCAACCTTGATATTGTGCTGGCTACTCATGTACTCCTGCACATCAGCTGTCAAATCATCACCGGCGATACGGATAGACTTGTTAGAGACGATACCACCCAAAGAGATGACCGCGATCTCAGTAGTACCACCACCTATGTCGACAATCATGTTTCCCTCTGGAGCCTCAACGTCGATACCGATACCGATAGCGGCAGCCATTGGCTCATAGATCATATATACCTCACGTCCTCCTGCGTGCTCAGAAGAGTCGCGCACGGCACGGATTTCAACTTCAGTACTACCCGACGGAATACATACCACCATACGCAATTGAGGAGTAAACCATGAGCGCTCCGAACTTGCCATCTTGATCATGGCACGCATCATCTGCTCAGCAGCGTAGAAGTCTGCGATCACACCGTCTCTCAACGGACGCACAATACGTATGTTCTCCGGGTTACGACCCTGCATCGCCTTTGCCTCGTGACCGACAGCGACCAACTTCTCAGTCTTGCGGTCCAAAGCAACGATACTTGGCTCGTCCACGACGATCTTATCGTTGTTTATAATAATAGTGTTGGCTGTACCAAGGTCCATCGCCAACTCCTGTGTCAAAGAGAAAAACGCCATCTTTATTTTGCGAAATAAGCGTGAATATGAGTATCGTAGTTAGAAGAAACCTTGAATGCCTCAGTAGCGAACCAACGTCTCTCCTCCAATGATGTCTCAGCGCCGTTCTTCTTCATGATATCAAGAAGCGGAGCGTACTGTGCCTTTGAAGCCACGATAACAACATCCTTGAAGTTTTTCGCTGCAGCTCTGATAAGGCTGATACCGCCTATATCGATCTTCTCAATAATCTCTGCCTCACTCTTGCCCTCAGCAACAGTCTGCTCGAATGGGTATAGATCAACAATAACAAGGTCGATCTCTGGAATCTCGTACTTAGCCATCTGCTCCTCGTCTTCCTTCAATCCACGGCGACCAAGAATACCACCGAAAATCTTAGGGTGAAGAGTCTTGACACGGCCACCCAAAATTGAAGGGTAAGATGTCAAATTCTCAACAGCCTTGCAAGGTATACCCTGCTGCTCAATAAATGCCTGTGTACCACCAGTTGACAATATCTCGACTCCGTTTTCATTCAATGTCTTCAATATCTCAGACAAACCATCTTTGTGGAAAACGGAAATAAGAGCTCTCTTTATTTTCTTATTTGCTGACATAATTTTGAAATTTCGTTTGTATGCCAACAAAAATACTATTTTTTATTCACTAAACGAAAAAAAATCTGCATAAAAATTAACTAATTTTAACGATGTTGCAACGTTTTTTTTCATACGTTCCAACGACGGTGATTTCGGACGGGAAAATGTGACGTCAACGATATATTTTCCACCTATATTTCTACCTATATGGAATCGCTGACGCGATAACTATTCTCATTTTTTAACTAAAAAAAGAGTGAAGAACCGAAATCCTTCACTCTTAACTCTTGATTAATTCTTCAATAATGTGTCACACTTTGCAAGTGTGGAATCATCGATGAAAAAATACCTACTAGTATATTCACCATTTTTTACACTATAATATTTTTCGCTCCAAAATGTACCCCAATCAGCATGATAAAACAAGTATTCTCCTTTATTGTTTTTCATCGAGATTGTATCTGCCCTATCTATATCATCAGGATGTTCTCCATATAAGAAGGACATTGTATCTCTTGGACCTAACGAATACGACCTGTACCCTTGTTGCAAATATTTTTTATAGTCCTCGTATGAATAATGAAAACTTACAAACAATGAATCTGATGTGTCATTAATGTAGAAATATGATGGATAAAGGTTTGGCTCCGTTAAGTCTTCATCACATGATACAAGACTAGATATTAGCCCAATAAGTAAACAAAGCGCGAATGTTTTTTTTCGTTTCATCATCTTTTGCATTAATTGTCTTTATGAAACCACAAATATCATAAAAAAGAGGGTGTATTAAAATGTAAAATCATGTTTTTCGAACTTACATTTTGTCACTTTATGAACAAAGCCGTTTCAGAACTTAAAAATTACAGTTAAGTCTCTAAAACGGCTATATTTTTGGAGAAATTAAAAATCAACTTACATTTTGATAGTTTGATTTTTGATAAATTGAGTTTTGATACACCCTCTAATTCCAAATTAATGTTTCAACATCGTGTCACATCTAGCAAGTATGGAATCATCAATAAAATAATACCTACTTACGTCTTCTCCGTTATGAACGGTATAATATTTTTCATTCCAAAAAGAACCATAATTATGTGGATAAAACAAATACTCTCCTGAATGGTTTCTCATTGAGATTGTATCAGCACAAGTTATATCATAAGGAATTTCTCCGTATAGAAACGATGCTGTATCCTTAGGTCCAAGTGAATACAATTTACTACCTTGTTGCAATTCTTTTTTATAATCCTCGTATGAATAACGAAAACTTACAAACAATGAATCTGATGTGTCATTGATGTAAAAACATGATACATAAATGTTTGGTTCTGTCAAGTCTTCATCACATGAAGGCAAAAAACTACTCGTTACTCCAATAAGTAAACAGAGCATCAATACTTTTACTTGTTTCATTGTCTATAGTTTTTATCGATTTAACGTTACTCTTAAATTTATCCCATGTTGTTGCATCTTTTAATGCTCTTTGTATATCATATAACGTATATCCAGACACATTATCAAATAAATAACCTTGGTTAAAATTGGAATCTTCTACTTGGTTATCTCTTAAATCGTTGACTAGTCCAGTATATTGGTTATCATATATCTTAATACCTGTTCCCCTATAAGTAATGATTCTTCCATATTCTCCATATTTACGCAATGAACAATAATCCTGAACACCTACTGCCCAAGTGTCTGTCACACAAGATTCTACCTTTTCAAACGTTTTTTCTCCAACATACTCTCTATGGCATGAATGAGCAAGTTCATGAATGGTTGTACCATAATAAGATGCTGAATTCTTTTCTATTTTATCTTTTGTGTAATATCTAAAGATTTTTATTTCTTTTGGATAAGATCCATTAAACCGACCACTTCTATATTTGCTGTCGATTTCTTCTGGAGTGATATCTATATCCTCTTCTGGCCTTTGGATTCCACACATGTCTTTATAAAAAAATTCATGTGTAGGAATGAACAGACTTGCATATATCCATTGCTTCACATTTTCACTTTTTCTGAAAATTTTGTCCACCCTGCTTTTATTCTCTTGAATGACATAATCTGCTGTTGCAATTCTATTTTCTGGAATAATTCTGAACACTGCCCTTTTCCACTCAATGGAATACTTGCAGTCTCCTCGTTTAGTGGTGGAACACTGGAAATATCCGCTCTTGTCTGTGCAATTCTGATAGGTTATTATATGGTAACGCATTCTGACGGGAACACCCTCCAATGGCACTACCGTATTCGTATAGTTGTCCTCGTAACGAAGTCTTCCTCCTGCTCTCCACTTTGAACCTCTTGTCTCCGGAGTTGAAATTATTGAACTGTCTCCTGCCAACAGATAAGCTTTCTCCTCAAGCTGTTCCCATGAAATAGCACTGCCAGAACGAAGTCCACCCTCTTCTTCTTCATAATAGACCTCGTCCAACACTTCATGCTCCACTTCTGGCAACGGATGATCTATAGGCACGCACACATACTGATATGTGGGCACTGTGTCTGGAAGCGAAGGGTCGTGATATCCTCCACCTTCTCCTATCAGCTCCACATCGAGAGGATAATTATAAAAGTACAGCGTGGTATCTGACTCAAGCAGTCTCAACTCTTCAAGATTCTTGGGCGCGAACTTTAGATACAAGTGAGTGGGTGCGAGAGTCTCGCATGATCTCAATCCAGATTGTTCAGCCAGTTCGTTGTAGGCCTGCTGAACCACTTTTAATGAATAAGGATTTGGAATCCTCTTTCCTAATCTCAGAGTTCCATCACTCGCATCAAATTCCTGCATCTTCGCATTGTTTTCTACGATTTCATTTTCAATCTCATCCGTACAGGATGGCACACCGCACAAAACAGACAAAACCAGGGAAGCATTAATCATCAGTTTCGCACTAACCTTACCCCCCAATCTTAGGAGGATAAAAATTCCGACCAATTTTAGTATTCATATAGTTGTTTTAAATTTCAACATTGCAAAAATAGCATTTTTTTTATGTGAGATAGCTTTAACATGTTTTAACTAAAAAAGAGTGAAGAACCTCAATTCTTCACTCTTAACTCTTAATTTTTAATTTCATCTGATTATTCCATAATCATCATCGCGTCGCCGTAAGCTCCAAACTTATAGCCTTCCTTGATTGCGACGTCGTATGCCTTCATCACATGGTCGTAACCGCCAAACGCAGTCACCATCATAAGCATTGTCGAGTATGGCAAATGGAAGTTTGTGATGCATCTGTTTGCCACACTGAAATTGTATGGAGGGAAGATGAACTTGTTGGTCCATCCCTCGAACGGTTTGATCATTCCGTCTGTGCTGACTGATGTCTCGATCGCCTTCAACACTGTTGTGCCGACCGCACAAATATTTCTATGCTTTCTTGTTGCGGCATTGATGATGTTGGCGTTCTCCTCGTTCACCTCAATCTGCTCTGAATCTGTCTTATGCTTTGTCAAATCCTCAACATCTATGTCACGGAAATTACCAAGACCTGCGTGAAGAGTGATTTTTGCAAACTCACATCCCTTGATCTCCAATCTCTTCATCAACTCGCGTGAGAAGTGCATTCCTGCAGCTGGCGCCATCACCGCACCCTCTTTCTCTGCGTAGATTGTCTGGTAACGCTCTGCATCCTCTGGCTCAACCGGACGTGTGATATATTCTGGCAACGGTGTGCGGCCAAGCTTCATCAAAAGATCCTTAAACTCCTCCTGTGTGCCGTCGAACAGATATCTCAAAGTACGTCCTCTTGAAGTTGTATTGTCGATAACCTCAGCTACGAGTGAGTCGTCCTCACCGAAATATAGTTTGTTGCCAATACGAATCTTACGGGCAGGCTCTACAAGCACATCCCAAAATCTCAACTCACTGTTAAGCTCTCTCAACAGTGTGACTTCGATATTGGCATTTGTTTTCTCCTTGTTTCCCTCCAAAATTGCAGGAAAGACCTTTGTATCATTAAGAATAAAAACATCCTCTTCGTCGAAATACTCAAGAATATCCTTGAATATCTTGTGCTCAATCTCTCCCGTCTTCTTGTGCAATACCAATAACTTGCACTCGTCACGATGTTCAGACGGATACTGTGCAATGCTCTCGTCAGGGAGATTGAATTTAAACTTTGAAAGCTTCATATTTTTTCTTTTTAATGAATTTCTTAAATAATTCGGACACGCACGTCTTATTCAAATACAACATACATGCCATATTTCATGACACGCACGTCCGTGCGTCTCTACGAGTCCCTACAATGATGCCCCTTCTGGCATTTTTATTGTCGGATCGTTGTCGAGCAAAGACTGGAACTGTTCGATTGTGAGGCAGTCTTCCAACTTTGTCTCTCCAATTCTTGTGCGGACGAGCGACGTGAGGTGAGCTCCACTCTTCAATGCTTCACCGATGTCTCTTGCCAATCCACGTATGTATGTTCCCTTGCTGCACACCACTCTTATCTTGATCGCAGTCTGGGAATATTCCATCAACTCTATCTCATCAATCACCAACGTTTTAGGCTTGATCTCCACTTCCTGACCCTTACGCGCATACTCGTAAGCTCTCTTTCCGTTGATCTTCACAGCTGAGAAAGCAGGAGGTACCTGCTGAATCTCACCTAAAAACTTCTTCAACGTCTCCTCCACAAGTTCACGAGTGATATGCTCTGTAGGATAAGTGGCATCGACCTCCGTCTCCAAATCAAAAGATGGCGTAGTGGCTCCAAGAGCCAGCTCAGCTACATATTCTTTAGTCTGGTACTGGAAATTGTCAATCTCTTTAGTCTTCTTGCCTGTGCAGACGATAAGCACTCCCGTCGCCAACGGATCAAGTGTGCCAGCATGCCCGATCTTAATCTTCTTCAAACCGGACGCATACCTTATCATGGTACGCACTTTGCTGACAAGATTAAACGACGACCAATGAAGCGGTTTGTTGAAGCGGAACACCTGTCCTTCCGCAAGATCCAGAACCAATTTCTGCTCCATTAATCAACCATCTGAAGAGAGACACCCAAATATGGAAGTATAAGAATGATAGTGCCAACTACTATTCTATACCATCCAAATGCCTTGAATCCATACTTAGTCAAGAACGATATAAATCCTTTGATTGCAGCAAGAGCGACAAGGAATGCGACCACATTACCTACAATCAACACTCCAAGATGACTTGTGAGCATCTCTGTTCCTCCACTAAGGAATAACTTCAACATCTTGTATGCTGTAGCAGCAAACATTGTTGGCACGGCAAGGAAGAATGAAAACTCTGCTGCACGCTGACGTGTAAGTCCCTGCTGCATACCTCCAACGATTGTAGCCATCGAACGGCTCACTCCTGGTATCATCGCTATACACTGGAAGAATCCAATCTTCAACGCTCTTGGCTCGTCCACTTTGACAGACTCACTGCCATGGTTGAATATCTTGTCGCAGAACAACATGAATATTCCACCGATAAGCAACATCACAGCCACAACACGTACGTCGCCCAAAAACTCGTCAATCTTGTCGCTGAAAACCAATCCAAGCACTGCCGCTGGCAAGAATGCGATAAGCAGTTTCCAATAGAAATCAAACTTATGTATCAGTTTCTTCCAAGCTGGAGCAGAGTCGCCTCCCTCCATTGGCTCATTGTTGAGCACAAAGAAACGTTTCCAATACAAACAAACCACAGAAAGGATCGCTCCAAACTGAATTATGACTGTAAATGCCTTTATGAACTCACTCTCCGGATTAGCTTCACTCAAATCCATTCCAAGCAAGTTCTCTGTGATAATCATATGTCCTGTAGACGATACTGGAAGAAACTCTGTAAGTCCCTCCACAATAGCTATTATTATAGCTTGAATAGTAGTCATTTTTGTTCTTCTATTTATTTGTTTTCTATAAGATTTGCTTATTCTGATACTGATACCGAGTTGTCCTCATCACGAAGAGTCAAACCAGTGGATGAACTGTTGTCCTCATCACGAACCCAAAGAATAGCAAAAATCTCAAACACAAAACCAAACAACGCAATCATTGGACCCACAGTCACTCTTTGTGCACTAAAAATCTCCGGATTAAATTCTGTACCCTCAGATCCTCCTCCGATCATAAGAATAAATCCAAAAAGAATAATCACGAATCCTACTGCCAGAAGCAAAAGGTTCTTCTTAGGAAGTGCATATCCTTTACCCGCTTTCATTATTATATATATTTAAATGTAATACAACTCTTTTTCTTCTCTGCTCAAAAACTTGTTGACGGCAAAATAGGTCGACAACCATGAGATCACTATACCCGATACTATTATCGCTCCCGCTACAACATAATAGATCGAATGGTCTGAGTAATCCACAAACAATTTCAACTGGTCACGCATGACATAGCCGAACAATGCAAGATATCCTATCGCCAACAATGCCGCGATGATTCCAATCATCACCCCCTTTTTTAAATACGGACGACGGATGAAACTTCTCGTCGCGCCAACAAGCTTCATGGTGTTGATCAGGAATCTATCTGAATATATGAGTAGACGCAATGTATTGTTGATAAGCACGAATGATATGAAAAACAACACACCTGCCACAATCAGGAAGAGCACCGACACTTTATGGATATTGTGGTTGACCTCATTGATAAACTGTTTCTGATAGAAGACATTCTCGACTATTCTGTACTCCTTGATTGTCTTCACCACCTCTTCTATCTTATCATTATCCGTGTACTCAGATTTCAGATTCACCACAAATGACGCGCTCAACGGATTGTAACCAAGAAAGGCGACGGGATCCTCTCCCATCTCCTGTGCCAAATCCTTGATTGCCTGTTCCTTGCTGATAAACGCAACTTTTTTAGCATACGACTGCCCACGAAGGATCTCATCAAGCGTAGTGATATCCTTCTCCTCCGCGTCGTCTTTGATTTCTATGGAAATAGTGTAATTCTCTCTTACATAGGCTGAAAGAGTGTCACCAATCTTTAAGCCTAACACAACGATTCCAATCAAAAACAGCACCATTGAAATACTGACAATGGTGGTAAGTTTGGAATTAAATATCTTATATTTAGCAACAGAATCTTTCATTTTAATGCAAAATAAACAAAAAAACAGCCACTTATAAAATTTTTTTTGAAAAATCTACTGATTTATAGGATTTTTTTATTGAATAAACGAGATGAAGAAAATTTTTTCCAAACAAAAAATAATTTGTTCTCCATGATGATTTTTCAAAAAAAACAATATTTTTGCATGTGATTGATGAGCGTCGTTTAATGTGAATAGACAATCAGAAATATAAGTAAACAGTTGACTTAATAAGTATGATTATTGTTTGGCATGTGAAGAGCAAAACCTAGAATATCAATAATCAATTCTAAAAGTGAACATTATTAATAACTTAAACAACAGATATCATGGGTATATCAAATTGGGAAATCCACGAAAAAGAATGTTATCAGTATTTAAAGAATGTTTTTGGACAAGATGCTGAATTCATTCATCATGGTGGCTCTGATTCTACAATTTCAGACATTCAAGTTCGTACTAAGAATGGTCAGTCGTTCTGGATAGAGTGTAAAAGTCCACAAGCACAGAGTGGTCAGTTTGTGGCCATTCCAAAAGACGGTAAGTTTTATTTCAGCGAAAGAAACAAGTCGTTGCCGGAACTCTCAGAGTACATTATAGGAACAATGAACAGAGATTTCTACAGATATAGCAACGCTGGGACAGCAGGTATCAGACTTGACATTAACAGTGATACATTTGCCTTTTGGATAACGAACATGTATAAAAAGAAGGGCGTGAAATTTTTTATCACACACTCCACTACTGGCAAATATGTGATTTCCCCTCTTGATGATATTTCAAGGTATTATTCATTATCGGCAATATTTAGGGTAAAGAAAAGCGGATCCAGCAATGTTGCGAAGTCGTCTCAAGAAATGGTGGCCCAAAGAATTGTGGAATCCTTGAACGTAAGCGCGTCTCAAATCGAATATGGAGTCAAGATGAGAGTAGACTCACCATTGATTGCAGACAAACAAAAGATAGAGATCAACGGATATGTGTATATGTTCTCCAAAACACCAGACGGATGTTTCGTCATACGAAGATTGTCGAATACCAATAATCTAAATGTAATCTTCAGCGTTTCATTGAAAAATGAAAGCGGATTGTCAGAGGATTCGTTTAGATCTATACTGAAAGGATAACAAAAAAACAACCGTGGCTTAAATGTCACGGTTGTTTTTTAATGTACGTCCGAATTCCGTCGCTATATATTGCAGCACATCCACCACGACTGAATTACCAAACTGTTTGTATGCCTGATTCGCATTTTTAGCCATGATGTAGGAATCCGGATATCCCATAATTCTTGCGCATTCGCGTGGATGAAGACGTCGGGTTCTTCCATTTACAAGATAGCCTCCTGTTTTGGCAAAAACACCTCCGCCATAGGCAGACAATGTGATAGCGATACCTTTAGTACTATAGATGCGTTCACCTTGTCCTCCTTTGTTTACTATACCCAATCTGATTGATTTGTTGCTGTATTTATCATCTGGCTCTCCATTCATCTGCATGTCATCTCTTTTGATGTAAAGTTTTTCCACCATACTTTCGTCATCCAAAAGAAAATCCTCCACATGCCTTTTCAGTGGGAATGGAGCTGGAAATTGAAAACCAAAATCATTTATATCGTTGCGGAAACATACCATATAAATTCTTTCTCGTTTCTGCGGCATTCCATAATCAACAGCGTTAAGGACACGAGCATGGAAACTATATCCAAGTTCTTCCATCGTCGCCTTTACCACAGCCAATGTTTTCCCGTCGTCGTGAGATGCAAAATTCTTTACATTCTCCATAAAGACAACCTTTGGCCTCTTTTCTTTTACTATTCTCGCGACATCAAAAAACAACGTTCCCCTACTGTCTTTGAATCCCAACTGCTTGCCACTGATAGAAAATGCCTGGCATGGAAATCCCGCACAAAGGATGTCATGATCAGGTATTGTTTTCTCGTCAACCTTTGTTATATCTCCTTCCGGTGTCTCTCCAAAGTTTTGACAATAAACCTCTTGCGCATATTTGTCCCACTCGTTTGAATAGACACAATTCGCACCCAACGACTCCAACGCTAATCTGAACCCACCCAGACCAGCAAACAAGTCGATAAACGACATGCCATTTAGAAGTTTATTTTTTATATTAATCATGACAATTATTTCGAAACTTTTCGCAAAAATACACCATTTGGAAGAATTTGTACAATATTTGACGAATTGCAAACATCTATTTATGGAAAAATACGATAGAAACAAACCCAAACCTTTTGTTATAAAATACTTATCTCCCCATAAAACCCTTCAAAATCATATTAAAAAACTATGTTGTTAAAAATGTTTTTATTTTTGGATAAAAAGTAAAAAAAAGAGAAATTTGCACCCCGGAAAAACAAAGACAACCTTTTCAACCTTTTAATACCATTGATTTTGTAATAGGGTATAATAGAAAAACACGCGTTTTTGAAGAGCATTACGGTATGTCCGTAATTGCTCTCCGAAAACAGAGAAAAATCATCTGCTTATAATATCTCTCATTTTAGAAATCATCCAATATTTACTATAATTTTGATATCATTTCTTTATTAGATTATCATAACGTGAATATAAAATAGACCATCATTCATTGTTATATTAGACAAATATTTTACTTTTGTGAAAACGAAAAAAATTAGATTTATGGAAACAGTTACATTGCAGAAAAATACTAATAAACTTAGATTGGAAGGCATTGACATATTGCTTGAAACTAATGACATTGAAATTCTTAAGTCTTTAGTTGCAAGCCTAAAAAACACCTATAAAGAATTGACTGCAAAACCAAAAGAAAAGACACAAACACTAAAAGACAATCAATATCCAGATGTTGTGAATAGACTTATCGGAGTTGCAGAACAGGAAGATGACTATAAAGAAAACTACATAAAGTATTTGGAGGAGAAAAACAGATGAAAACAGTATTCCTTGATACGAATGTAGTTGTTGACCTTTTACAAAAAAGAGAAGGATTTTATCAATATTCTGCCCAAATCTTTTCATTGGGATTCGAAAACAAGCTGCAATTATTTGTTTCACCTATAACTTTCTCGACCGCCTCTTATCTACTAAGAAAACTCGGAACAGAAGCAATTAAAAATGTTCTTAAAGATCTTAGATTAATTGTTGATGTGGTTGAAATGGATTATGATGTTATTGACAACTCCCTAATTTCAAATTTTAATGATATTGAAGATGCCATGCAGTATTATTGTGCAAAAAAATGTCATGCGGATGTTATTGTAACAAGAAATATTAAGGATTTTTCTGAATCAGAAATCAACGTCCTTTCTCCAGATGCATTTTTGGCAGAATATGAATAAAAACAAAGCCAGAAAATGGTATTGGCTTTGATTGATTCGATTTATTATAATTATTCTCATCTTCAAAACATCCCATAAAATTAAGACTGTTCCCAACATTTTTATATTTTTGTAAAAATTGGTTTTTATAGAAATTTAGAGGCTCATGTATTTACTGATACTATATCTCTTTCTGACGGTATTCGTCTCATTCCTTTGTTCAATATCTGAATCGGTGATGTTCTCCACATCCATTCCTTATGCGGAGACTTTGGCTACAAAAAGCAAAGGAGGCAAACTATTGAAAAGTCTGAAAGACAATATGGGCCGACCTATTTCCGCTATCCTCTCCGTCAACACTATCGCCAACACTTTGGGCGCGTCTGCCGTGGGTATGCAGGTGCAGGAGGTGCTTGGAAGCGAATGGTTCGGATATGTATCTGCCGGCTTGACCGTGACGATTCTGATTTTTTCTGAAATCATTCCCAAATCCATCGGAGCCAACTACTGGCGAAATCTTTGTGTCCCAGTGGCATATTTCACACAGTTCCTATACTACATCGCCTTCCCTTTAGTGATTATCACTGAGAAACTTACATTGCTGTTTTCCAAGAAAGAGTCTCAGACTGTCAGCCGTGAGGAGATCGCGGTGCTGACATCCATTGGAGAAAAAGAGGGTGTGTTTGCCACAAGTGAGAGCAAAATCATCACCAACCTCATCAAACTCCGCCAGATCAAGATCAGAAACATCATGACTCCACGTACTGTGGTGTGGGCGGTGCAGGAAGACATGACACTCAAAGAGTTTTTCAAGACAAAAGACTTCAAACGTTACTCTCGTATCCCTATCTATTCGGATTCTCTCGACTCCATCACAGGTTTTGTGCTGAAGAGTGACGTGCTCTACCACCTTGCCAACGACAAGAAAAACATGCAGTTGAAGCAGATCCGTCGCTCCATCACCTGCTGCTACGAACATACATCCATCCTCTCTTTCTACGACACAATGATCGCACGCAAAGAGCATATGGCGATGGTGATAGACGAGTATGGCGGACTGGAAGGAATCGTCACTATGGAAGACGTGATTGAGACCATCCTCGGCCTTGAGATCACAGACGAAAGCGACACTCAGATTGATATGCAGCAACTGGCTAAAGACCAATGGGAAAAACGTCGCCAAAAGTTTTTCAGTGAGAAAGATGCAGAATTCGAATCCATTCTTGGTTTGGAAGGTACGGAAGAGAATAAAAATTAACTATCTTTGCGGACAAATAACGAAAATCTAAATTAGATGAAGGTATCAAAGAACACAGTCGTATCTGTCAGCTATCAGCTCTTTTGTGGAGACGAGGGGGAAAAAGAAGAGTTGATGGAGCAGACAAAGAAGAACCAACCATATAAATTCACTTGCGGAGCTGGCACTGAATTGGAAAAATTCGAGGAAAACCTGATGGGCAAGTCTGTCGGCGATTCGTTCGATTTCTACATCGAATGTCAGGACGCTTACGGCGAATACGACGACGATAAAGTGGTGACAGTACCAAAATCGACGTTCCTTGTCGACGGTGAGATCGACGAAGAGGAAATCTACGTCGACAACCTTATCACAATGAGTATGGAAGACGGTCAGAAACGTGACGCCGTCATTATTGATATGACTGAAGACGAGGTGACTCTCGACTTCAACCACCTTCTTGCAGGTGAACGTCTACATTTCGTCGGAACAATCGTTGATGTCCGCAAATCAACTAAATAACAATAAATTAAACCATTATGGCAATTAACAAAGATAATATTTTCGTTCAACTAAAATACAAACTTTACGTTGGCAACGACGGTGAGGAGGTGATGATTGAAGAGACTCCAGACGACCAACTTTTCAGATTCACAACTGGTCTTGGCATGGTGCTTTCCAAATTTGAGGAGGCATTGTACGGCAAAGAGCAAGGCGGATCTTTCGACTTCTACATCAACACAGAAGATGCGTATGGAGACTACGTCGAGGACCTTTGCGTCGAACTTGACAAGGCAATCTTCAAGAATGAAAAAGGAGAGATTGACGAGAATATTCTTTACGTAGGAAATATCCTTCCTATGATGTCGGCAGAGGGTCACAGAATGAACGGCAAAATCGTTGATGTGACAGACACCAACGTCAAAATGGATTTCAACCATCCTCTTGCAGGCGAGCGTCTTCATTTCGTAGGAGAAGTGATGGAGGCACGACCAGCCACACAGTTTGAGATAGAGCTTGTGAAGGGTCACCACGGTTGTGGCGGATGCGGCGGAGGAGGTTGCAACGGAGGTTGTGGCAGCGAAGGCGGCTGTGGCGGATGCAACAGCGATGGAGAAAACGGCTGCAACTGCGGTAAATAATCACCCAACGTAGAGACGCACGGACGTGCATATATAAAACGGACACCAGAAAATACAATGACAATGAACACAATAGGAGAAATATTCCGTCTTACCACATATGGAGAGAGCCACGGTGCTGCTGTAGGCGGCATTTTGGATGGTTTTCCCGCAGGTGTGGAGATAGACGTCAATTTCATACAGGCTGAATTAGACCGTCGTCGCCCCGGACAGAGTGCCATCACTACCGCTCGCGCCGAAGGTGATAAGGTAGAGATTCTTTCCGGTGTCTACGAAGGAGTGTCGACCGGCACACCCATCGCTTTTGAGGTACGCAATGAAAACCAACACTCGTCTGATTATGAGGAGATGAAGAATCTTTACCGTCCGTCGCACGCTGATTATACATACCAGACCAAATACGGCATACGCGACCATCGTGGAGGCGGAAGATCATCCGCCCGCGAGACAATCTCACGTGTGGTGGGAGGTGCGTTCGCCAAACTTGCGCTGAAACATTTTGGCATTCAGATTTATGCCTACACATCACAGGCTGGCGATATCAAACTCGATTCTGACTATACGAAATACGATCTGAACAAAATCGAAAGCAATATTGTACGTTGCCCCGACGCTGAAAAAGCTGAACAGATGATCGAACTGATCAAATCGGTGAAGGCTGAGGGCGACACTATCGGTGGAGTGATCACATGCGTCATCAAGGGCGTACCCGTTGGTTTGGGAGATCCTGCATTCGGAAAACTTCATGCCCGTCTTGGAGCGGCAATCCTGAGCATCAACGCCTGCAAAGGTTTTGAGTATGGAATGGGATTCGAAGGTGTAGGCGGAAGAGGTTCACAGATGAACGATAGATTCGCCAATATAGACGGCAAGATCCGCACCACAACCAACCACTCAGGTGGTATCCAGGGAGGCATCTCCAACGGTGAGGATATCTATTTCAGAGCGGCATTCAAACCAATCCCTACTCTGCTTTTTGAGCAGAACACAGTAGACAAGGCAGGTAATGACGCCATCATCAAAGCCAGAGGCCGTCACGATCCATGTGTGTTGCCACGCGCAGTGCCTATCGTAGAGGCAATGTCGGCAATGGTGATTTTGGACGCATTGTTGGCAAACAGAAGTGCAAAACTATAATATATTAAAACGAATTGATATGAGGAAAGTTATTGGCATAGGTGAAACAATTTTAGACATCATTTTCAAGAATGAACAACCCACTGCCGCAAAGCCAGGTGGATCAACATTCAACTCAATGATCACACTCGGACGTCTTGGCGTAAACACAGAATTTATAAGTGAAGTGGGACGCGACCGTCTAGGAGATAAAATAAGAGCGTTCCTGGCAGAAAACAATGTGAAGGCTGATAATGTGTATGATTACGACGGTGGAAAGACAGCATTGTCGCTTGCGTTTCTTGATGAGAACATGAACGCTGACTACCTGTTCTACAAGAATGACTCAGCACAGAAACTCGACTATGTGATGCCAAAAATTGAGGAGAACGACATCATCGTGATCGGATCTTTTTTCTCAATCAACGACGCGTTAAGAGAAAACCTCACATATCTGCTTGATGAGGCTAAACATAAGAAAGCCATCATCTACTACGACGTCAATTTCCGCAAAAACCGCAAAAGTCAAGTGAGATTCTTGATGCCAAACATTCTCGACAATTTTGATTACGCTAATATCGTGAAGGGAAGCGACGAGGATTTTGACAATATCTTCTCAGAAAACGACTCTGATCTGACATATAAAGAGCATATCGAATTCTACAGCAAGAATTTCATCTACACACAGGGAGCCAACGGAGTGACCGTGTATAGCAAAGGATTCAAGAAACATTACGATGCCAAGAAGATCGAGGTGGTGAGCACAGTAGGCGCCGGCGACAACTTCAATGCGGGAGTAGTGTACGGTCTGCTTGCAGCCGGAGTCACATACGATGAGTTGAAAAACGGAATCAGCGAAGAGAAGTGGGATCAGGTGGTGAAATGTGCGATTGATTTCTCATCTACTGTCTGCACAACACTTGATAATTACGCGTCAAAGGAATATTGCGAGGAATACAGCAAACATACTCCTATTCCTGCTGACGAAGAATAATCCTTCGTGATTTATCCAACAGAACATCATTTTTTACATATCGGTTACTGCACTAAACGATTTTGGGCTAAAACCGTTTAGTGCAGTAACCTTTTTTTGCTGTTTTTTGGTTATTAGAGTAAACGATTCGTCAGATTCTAGATAAATTTTCCTTTATTTCTGTTTAATCATCACTTTGTATCCTGCTGGAAGTGCCATCTTCTTGTCCGTCATACTCAAGCCTTCCTGGCCATCTGGCTCATAGATATCACCATTGAAAGGATAATCCGTCTTCTTAAATGTGATTGTCTCTGTCTTCAGATATATTCTGTCGGTACCTATTCTCATCTTCGCATACACAACCGTGTTTTTTGGTATGCTCACTCCATCCACAGCGACGTCGTCCAATAATCTCAATTTTATCGGACTCTCTGTACTGATACTCTTCTGCTTCTCGTGGATGACAGCATTTATCATTTTGACACGTTCTGCATTGTCGCTCTCCACCAACTGGTGAAAACCTGCATCCTGGGCATCGGTTTTAGCTTCAGACGACGTCGTTGATTCTTTATCAATTGGTGCCGACCGCTCTGAATCTGTCTTTGTGACTGCCTTTCCCTTATTCTCACAAACGGTCTTTTCTGGAGATTCTTGTGAAGTAGACGGATTTGTAGACGACGGTTCTGCATCAGCATCGTCATCATCTGTGGATGCGTCACTCTGCTCCTCCCACGTCGTGGCAATATTATCAGTTGTCTGCTGTGCCGTACACTCCGCTTTGTTATCCTCCAGACTGGTTTTATCACCGTCTCCTCCGCCAAACAGCCAGAACATACCGCATCCTCCAATGAATAGGAACAGGCAATACAGATGAATTGTAAGTGTCTTTCTGCTCATAAATTCTTCCCTTTTACCTCAGCCAAACAACATTTTTACAATATCCGAAGTCTCCTGCTGGAGTTCCGTCAACTCCTCCTGATCCTCTTCCTCACACTCCACAGAAGATTCATTCGGCAACGTCTCCTCCATCGGAACCAACGCCTCAACCTTTCTCATTGACGCGCGACGGAGCGGTGTCTCATAAGCGACATCATCCCTATACGGAATGTTAAGTTGTTTGATTTTTGCTTTTCTCTCCTCTGCCACGGAAATACTGCTGTTTCCATTTGTTCTGTTGAGATACAGGAAGACTATATCAATAATGACGCATACGGCGAGCCAAACAATAATGAATTCAGGCCAACTGATTTTGCTCATTTTTCTTTCAAATTTTTTACAATGCAAAAGTATAATTTTCTTCCGTAGAATCTGCAACGGAAATTACTTTTCTACATTTTGTTTGAGAAGGATTGTAAAAAAGATTACTTTTGCGACCGAATAATTATTAGCCGTATACAATTAGTGCATATGTATCTTTTTCTACTGTTAGGATGTTTTGTCGCATTGATAATCGGAGTGTTGTTGTTTAAGACAACTCCAAAACAAAATCTGCCGAACGATGACCCGTTCAACCTGAAAGAACAGTCTGATTTTCCACAGAATGAGAATTTTTCCACGGATGAATATACAATCAATTTCCCTACCAAATACTACCGTCAGGGCAAGGAGCATCACGGATGGATCAACCTTGAAGCCCCATTCCGCGCGACGATGGTGGTAGGATCACCCGGTTCAGGAAAATCCTACACGATCATCAACAACTATATCCGTCAGGCTCTGGCAAAAGGTTACGCGATGTACCTCTACGATTTCAAAATTCCTGATCTTTCGGAGATCGCCTACTCCAACTTCATGTGGAACAAGCATCACTGGAAAGAGATCTACAACGGTGTGGAGCCGAAATATGGCATGATTGACTTCAACGAACCCCGCGTCTCCCTTCGATGCAACCCTCTCAAAGCTAACCTTTTGGAGACGAAGACTCATGCCGACGAGATCGCACAAGTGATATGTTATAATCTTGCCCGCACTTGGGCAGACAAGCAAGGCGATTTCTTTGTGGAGTCGGCTATCAACTATCTTGGAGCATGTATCTGGTTTCTACGTATTTATGAGAATGGCAAATACTGCACTTTCCCACACGTCATCGACTTCATCTCACAGCCGATGGACCAGGTGATTCCAATTCTCTCAAGCTACACCGACCTCTCCGTCACTCTCGCCCCATATCTCAACGCATGGTCGGCAGGTGCCACCGAACAGATTCAAGGACAGATCGCGTCGGTGCAGATTCCGCTAGGCAGACTCACATCACCCTACCTCTATTGGGCTATGAGCGGCGACGATATTGATCTTGACATCAATAATCCGCTTGAACCAAAACTGCTTTGTTTCGGCAATGATCCACAGAATGCCAACACATACAGCACAGCTCTTGGCGTGTACACAGCACGTATACTGAAACTGGCAAATCAGAAAGGAAAACATAAAAGTGCGATCATCATCGACGAGCTTCCGACCATGTTTGTGTATGGACTGGATAATCTGATCGCCACAGCCCGTTCCAACGAAGTGGCAATACTGCTGGGATTCCAGGATTTCTCCCAGCTGAGAGCGGACTATAAAGAGTCGAACGCCAACAAGATCATTCAGACCGTCGGCAATTTCTTCGTCGGACAATGTTTTGATGAGACGGCGGAAAAGATTTCAAAACGTATAGGAAAAAACAGACAGAAAAAGACTCCCGTCTCCACTAAAAAGGATGGATCTTCCGTGTCGTACCAAATGGATTACATGATCCCGCCTGAACGATTCTCACAAGCAAAACAGGGATGGTTCGCAGGATTGGTTTGCGACAATAACGGTTCCGACAACAACGACCGAGTGTTTGCGGCAAACATCGATATCGACGTCGACGCATGTGAAGAAGAGGCAAACCACTATCTTGAACTGCCTGAGTTTTATGATTTTGACGACGAGGTTGTAGACGCAAATCTTCGCGTCTACGCAAATGAAATCGGGTTCGACCACAGCAAATATACAGAGACAAGATCCCTTGTAGACGCGATGGTTCGCCACTGGTTCGACCGCAACGACATCGCATCGTATGGTTTTGACCACAACAAATACAAATCCGTCACGACACTGATCAGCAAGGTGAAGAAACCGTCGAAAGAGATGAAGAAAGTCTTTCCTAAATTCCTGGAGAAAGACAACATGCTCAACCGTGTGATAGAGATCCGCGACGCACGAATGCGTGAATATCTGCAAAACAACCGTGAGAATATCAGACAGGAGGTGGAGAATATCTGTGTAGCCGAGCTCGACCGTATACGCAGAATGGCACAGCAAGGTGTGCAGCCATATAAAAGGCTGTGGGAAATCAGAACACAGGTGACCGGAAAAACCACGATTTGAGGGAGATGTGCAACGTCTCCCCTAACCGAAATTTGGTGGAAACTGACAAATCAGGCTTAAAAATTTGGTGGAAATTGACAAAATCATATAATTCCTACGATAAAAAAGCAACAGTTACCAAGGGTTTCTCGGCAACTGAATCTTTCTGCTCCTGATGAAAAATATCAGACTGTTTATTTTGGTGGTAACTGCAACGGATTTACAATTCGTAAACTTTTCTGTGCTAGTTTCTTATATTGAGGAGATCCCCTCAAAATAGCGACTTTACCAGAAGGAATCCAATACAGTGTTTTCTCTCCTATTGCATTTAAGCTCGTGGCTTTCTCCTTCAGCCATTTATTCTTCGTGAGACTCCACCCATATTTCCTCTCCTTCGAATTAGATTTCTTAATTTTGTTAATTTTATTTTTTTTATTTTTTCTGTCAGACGATGATTGGAATCTGATGTTACACAAAATACTTGACATTTATTATGTGTCAAGTCTCCTATCACATAAGGACTTGGATGTCCATACTTATTTTCCCCTACTGATATTGGACAAATTGTTTTTTTATCATATTGAGAAATATCATGATTGTCTTCGCTTCCATGATGGGGAACTTGGATTGTTCCTACATGTGAATAATATGATGCAAATTCATTTTTTATTTTCATATTTTTTAAATCGCTATCGCCAGTAAATATACATGCAGGTTTATCCTTAACGTCTTTATTTGGAAATGTCACTGTCTTCACTCCCCCATATACAAGAGATTTTATCTGCCAAAGACGTTTATCTAAGGGTCCAGAATAAACAACTAAAGAACAAAGATTAATATCACAGACTTTTTTGTAAATTTTTTTTAATTGGGCTCGTCTATTTTTTTTTGGATCTTTCATGGGATCTTTCATGATATCACAGACTTGCTTATCGTCAGACAAGTCAACAGTATGCCAAAAAGGATCACTATGTTTTTTTAACTCATCTTTGAATTTAGCTTCTAAATTATTCTGATTATAGTTAATTGGCACATAAATCCAATTGATCTTGGAATTTTTGATGATAGAATTGCTTGAAATAACACCTTTTAAACTGTCTATTTCTTTAGTTTCTCTTTCCTCATTTTCTTCTGAAGGTTTAACCTCAATTATTTCAGGTTTATTATTACCCTGATTAAAATTACCCTGATTAAAAAAACTCTCTTTGTCATCAAGTATTTTAATTATAATATCATATTGTCCATTAGTGTTAATTATATTTAATATATTCAATATATACTTTGAACGCGAAACGAGAGGTAATATAACCTTTTTCACTTTGCAAGAAGTAAGAAGTGTTGGTATTTCGTTTACATGATCGGTATCCAAATGTGAAACAAATAAAATATCTATTTCGTCTTTTGAGGAGAATGCATTTCTAACTACATTATGTCCGGTTGTTGTTCCATTTAGATGAATACCCGCTCCACAATCATACACCATATTAAAATTTATACCATCCTCTTCCTCCGTAAATCTCTCCGCATAAAATGCACCTTGTCCTATTGGATAAAAAATTCTTTCCATATTTATTTATAAATCATTTAACTTTTTCGTTTCTCTCCGTAAAGCATCTTCTCTTTACCTTTACTTTGCCTTCCCATCCCCACCATAAGTAAAGATAGCATTTTATTATTCTTTCTTTTTTTATACCACAAATATACAATTTTATTTCCTTCCTTCAACCCTATCCCAAAACATCCTTTGCCTTTATTTGCATTCATAATGCATAGATACCACAATCCCACTTTCTACATAATATTTTGCATTTTTTAGAAAAATTTCACAAAATATTTTGATGTTTCAAATATTCGTTATATTTTTGTAAACATAAAGACATGACGGAAGGATTTACACTACGAACAAGTAGAGGGTAATGAGGTCCGACCATGGTAATAATTAGATTTTTTTGTACTGTTACTAATCCTATTTTCCCTTTATCTTTAAAGGAAAAAGAAGTAATGAGTGGTATTGGTTACCGCTCATTATTTTTTTTAAATAATCCATAATGTAGAGACGCCGTATTACGAATTATGCATTATGAATTTCCATCAATATTAAACGCCTAAAGGCGTATGGAAAATGGGGCATTCAAACGTTCTACCGATATTTAACGCCTAGCGGCATAATAGGGGAACAAAATAAATGTATCCGATATTGACAATTACGAATTACGCATTATGAATTGCGAATTGACCAAAACACGCACGTCCGTGCGTCTCTACGAGGGTTGGATCACCAGATGCGTGGATTATCCCCAACAATTATGAATTACGAATTATGCATTATGAATTACGAATTATTCCGTCTACCTTGCCCGAGAAATCATTTTTATTTATAATTTTGTATCGAATAAAACAACGAAGTCTACTGATAAATGCGAAAACTTGCAATTAGAAGTGTTTTTCTTTGTTTTGTTTAGTTAAAATGAAATGTATTTGTGATAGTCCATAAACACGAAAGATTTAAGGAATATCCAAATCAATAACGTGGGATTTTAATAGACAACCCCTGATTTATTCAAATATTGATTTAGTCCTATATGAGCAACATTATACGTCTTGCATACGACAAAAGGTCTGAGCAATACATGCTTATAAATCCAGTATCCGACAAGAAAATCGATACTGTCTCTAATCCTGTACCCCTTAACGAAATTGATAAAACTCTCGATAACGCCATACGCACTCTTGCCGACGCTGCAGATAAATTCCATAAGTTCAAACTGGAACAGATGAAATTCCTCTACATGCACAGAAACGACAGGAATGTCGCGCCAGAACTCACAAGTTTCAACGAGAATTATCTTTCGTCATTGGACAAATTCATAAATGAGGCTAAAGCATTGGAGGCTTCAAAAAGACGCGAGGTCGTGGAGGCTCTGAAAAATACCTCATATCTTTCTATCGACCCGATCTGTATTTTCCTGTTCTCTTTTCTTTCCGTCATCTCAATGCCGTTGATGGAGAGTCTCAACGACTGGAGTATGGAATCCCTCTCCTTTGATAAAGAGAACTATATTACCGAAAATATCAATACACTAAACTTCCATGAAAGGGAGGTGAAGATCTTCCTTACAGAGAAGGACAACCGTGAGACTGTAAAGATCGTGGCTGACAGGGAGACATGGGACAACTTAGCCTACAATCAGGAGTATCAGAAGATGTTGACCGACAAAGATACACGCACTTCCGTCTACTCTCTCTCAACTGAAAGATTCACAGAGATAGAGAAAGGGTTGAAAGCATCCACGTCGGCTAAAGATTATCTTGACGATAAACTCGGCGGACCAACCGCCATCAAACAGAAGGGCGATTTTGCGGAATGCATGAAAATTGACGTCATGAACGTGGGCACAATCGAAAAACTGCTGAGCAAATTTGTCAAGGATAAAGAGATCTTCGCTATCAAGAGCGACGGAAGGTTTGCCAGACTGCAGAAAGGAGAAAAGATCTCCATCCTTAACAACGACGGGAATGTGAGCGTGGATGTCTGCAAAGGAATAGGCAAAAACGGAAATGAGACGCTTCTGTTTGGCAATCTCAAAGTGAAGGATGAACTGAAGATCGACCAGGCCACACGAGCCAAACTGTCGAGGATCAGAGAATGCCATATCCTGCCATTCCGTGATGCCGACAAACCTACATGGATGTCTGTGACTCCAAACTGCATACCGGACAAGATAAAAGGACACCTCGTCAGCAAAGCGGAAAAAGAGGCTCTGCTCAAAGGAGAGGTTGTAATGTTCCCCGACTGTAAGGAAAGCTCTAAAAAGGAATACGAGGCGTCCGTCAGCCTGAGCATACAAAAGACTCCAATTGGAATCAAACCCGTGCTGAAAGTCGCTCCAAAAGGTTTCAAACAGATGCAGATCAACAAAAAAAATATGGGAATATAATCCCATATAACAATGAATATTGAAAATCAGTATAAAGAGACAAAAGGATGTTGAGCAAAGAAAAATTGGAACAGCTGAGAGAATGGTTCTTGAAAGAGAGCCCGATAGACGCTGTGCTAAGTTTCAAGGACAAATGCGGCAGATTACTGGAATCTCCCAAAACATTCATAGAGATGATCTCCGACGACGAGACCATCAACTCCATGAGCGCCGACCTGTCTAAGATATTGACAGTGCAGAAACAGCTTGTGGAGATCAAGAATTTCCTGGATCAAAACCAAGAATCTGAAGGTGGATACTCTCCATTCGAATATCTGTTTGTCACAAAAACAAAACTCAGTGAAGAAAAGATAGAATTCATCAAAGAACAGTATATTTTCTTCAAAAAGATAAACGCAATCGCGTCGCAGATCAAACAAAACAATTCCAAGGAAGATTATGATGCCTTTGTGGAGCAGGTCATCCCATTGTTGGAGAAGACGTGTGGGAACAGAGACAAACTCGACAACTATCTTGAGGAATACGCCGAATTCATGGGCGACTGTCTGACTGTAGAGGAAGCCAATGAAAGATTCAAGCAACTTGACAATATCGTCTACGTCATGGATCAGAACGCATACGAATCATTCCTTCAAAACGGCAAGGTGATCATTGACCAGGTGGAGGCATATAAAAAGAAAGAAACGAAAACCTCGGAAGACGGGACTTGATATGAAGATAAATTTATCACAAAACGAAGGATTGTATCAAAAAAGGATACAATCCTTTTTTAATTCATAATTCATAATGCATAATTCGTAATTGTTGGGGATAATCCTCGCATCTGGTGAATCCAACCCTCGTAGAGACGCACGGACGTGCGTGTTTTGGTCAATTCGCAATGCATAATGCATAATTCGTAATTGTCAATATCGGATACATTTATTTTGTTCCCCTATTACACCGCTAGGCGTTCAATATCGGTAGAACGTTTGAATGCCCCATTTTCCATACGCCTTTAGGCGTTCAATTTTGATGAAAAACGTTTGAAAAATCCCATTTTAACACGCCGTTAGGCATTAAATAATGGCAATTTCAACATTTTTTTGAAAAAAAATCGAAATTTGTTTGCATATATCAAAACGAAACTCTAATTTTGCTATCGCAAAACAAAAATTAGTGCTTTGTAGTAAAAACGAGAAAATTTGAGGTTAAATTTAGTCCAAAGATGGCAACAAAATTTAGTCAGAACGAGGAGCAGGAAAATGCTCACAACAATATAAACGGAGACGGACAAACTCCAGAAAATCTATCGGTAGCTGAAGCGATCGACAGACTTTTTGAAATTGTCAAGAAAAATGAACATTACATGGCCCAGGCTTTCGCAAACGCTCCTGAGTGGCAGTCGAGAGCACAAATGACCATGACGACGTTCAAAGATGGCGAAAAACAAAAAAACTCACATGTTGTGGTAAACGTACCGTCGACATTCTCAAAAGAGCAGAAAGATGTCTTGAAAGAATATGTGACCCAAATGGGCGGTACCTACACCAATATGAAGGTTGTGGAGACAGGTCAGGACGGAACGCAGAATGTTTCTTTCCCAGCGAAAATCGAGTTTGGAAAAGATGCCGCCTACACACCTGAGGTTTGTGCCAAAATGCTGCTTGGCGTGGAAAAGGAAAACCTTGTAAAGGAGATCCTCGAAACAAACGCAGCACATAATCAATTGCAGAAAATAACAAAAGATAAAGAAAAGAAGATGAGTAACAGTAATGAATATCAACAGATTGCTTCTCAAAAGAAAAGCGGTCTTAAGTTATGAGACAAGAATGACTATCGATATGTTAATGTTTAGTCTTAGGGGGTATCGTTATGGTGCTCCCCTAAGTGCGTATAACGACTGTTAGTTGCCTAGCGAGTCAGACCTGTCTCAATAAAAACCTATCCCCCTTACATCTTGTCCAACAAAATTAATTTCACTATTTTTGTAAGCGAATAGAGTACAGTCAAATAATGGCAGGAAAAGAACGTCAAAAAAATATTAGTCCAACTACTGAAGAAACGAAACAATCAGCGGAGGTGACAAAAAAAATCACCAAACTGGATGTTACGGAGGGTCTTCCTTTGGAAAGAGTCTCCCTTGGCGACGCTATTGCCAGACTGACTGACATTGTCTCAAAGAATGAGGAGAACATGGAGAAAGCTTTCTCCGACGTCCCAGAATGGCAGGCCCGCACCATGATGAGCATGTCAACATTCAGAAAAGAGACTGCGTTGGGAGCAAACGGAAAACCTAAGAAAGAGATCCACACTATCGTGAAAGTACCGTCGACCTTCACCGACGAACAAAAAGAGCTCCTGAAAGAGTACGCAATTGAGATGGGCGGAACATACACAAACATCAAAGTGGAAGATATCCTTCCCGACGGCACTGTGGAAGAGTCGTTCCCTGCCCAGATAGAATTTAGCAAAGAGTCGGCCTACTCCGCAGAAATATGCGCGAAAATGCTGTTAGGAGAAAACAAAGATGAGATCCTCAAAGAGCTGATGGAGAGAAAGTTGATCCAGGAGGAGAGACAAAAGGCTATAGAGGAGAGAGAAAAGGGGAAAAACGAGAAATAAATAATCCCTACTCCATTGCCAACTGGATAACGTCAATTCGATGAAATAATAAAACCACAGAGACACAAAGTTAACAGAGAAAGGCTACGCCTTTTTTATGAGAAAAAAAGATGTAAGAATTCAATCATAAAGTGGAATAAACATTTCTTTTATGATTGTTCGTTATTGCGAATTTGCAGATTACAATTCGTCGAAATCACGTTAATTAAAAAGAGTGAAGAACCGAAATTCTCCACTCTTAATTTTCAATTACTCACTTGCTTCTTTCTCCTCGGTAGTCTCATAATAATCAAGTAAGTTGCGATCTTCATAATAAGATATAACTTTTTTCAAGGTTGAATCATCCATAAAATAATAGGTGTATTCATTATCCCCTTTAGATACTATTTTACGTTTATTACTATAAAACAAAGTATATGCAAAACCAAAATCATGAAGTTTTAACTTCATTTTAGGGCTATGCATCCAAACAGTATCCGCACAAGAAAAATCTGGCAAAATATCATTGAAATAAAAAGACATTGTGTCTTGCAACCCTAACGAATATGACTTATAGCCTTGATATATTTTCCCATCTGCGTTTGACTTATGCGAATAATGGAAATCCACATACAATGAATCCGACGTGTCATTGATGAAAAAATAATTCGAATAAATTTCTGGTTCCGATGTCGTCAGCTTGTCACATGATGACATATTAATAATCAGCCCAAAAGTCAAAAAGAGCATCAATTTTTTTACTTGTTTCATTGTCTATATAATGATTGACTATTATGAACTAGAAAAATCAGCTCTGATTTTCGAAATTTCTTAAAATAGGAATAGGACAAAGACTCAATTGATTCACAATGGCTTTATCATATCTATTTTTTATAAAATTCCAATAATCCGTATTTAGATAATTTTGAGGACAAGGAGTCAATAGATTCTGAATTTATATGATAATACCTATCAATTGTTGACCTTCCAGTTATTGTAAAATCTTTTTTTGAATAAAATGAAGAATATGCAGGTCCTGAAGAATGGTATTTTAGTTCCACATTTCCTTGTTTCAAATACATTGAATCCGCATACAAAATCTTATCCTCTACCATATCTATTGTATCAAATGGAGACAATACAAGTGCTGTATACACGCCTTCACTTAAATTACCATTTATATTGTACATTTTTATATACAATGTATCATTGCTATCATTGATATAATGATCAAAGAAATCATATTCAGGATCACTTTTCACTATTTTGTTGCAAGAAGAAAGACTACCTAGTACGCCAATAATCAAAAAGAGCGTCAATATTTTTACTTGTTTCATTATCTATAGGTTTTATATTTTTCAAATGATTTCTAAACTGAGTCCAATTTGTAATACCCAATAATGCTTTTTGAACATCTAGTAAAGAATATCCTGCAATTTTATCATCATAATAACCAATAAAATTTGGATCTTCAACACCATAATCTCTCAAATCATTTACAAGTCCTGTATACTGAGATCCATATGGATCAGTGTTAGGAAACGCTATAAGTCTTCCATACTTTCCATATTTTCTTAAAGAAAAAAAGTCTTGTACGCCGACAGCCCATGTATCACATACATTATCATTAGTTGCTAAAAAATTTAATAAGCCAACATATTCACAATGAGCAGAATGAGCCAATTCATGAATAGTTGTACCATAATAGGAGGCAGAGTTTTTTTCTTTACCATTAGAATAAAAGCAGAAAATTTTTATTTCCTTAGGACGTACAGGACAAAATTCTCCACTAATTTTTTCCTTATGTTCAGAATTAGGTGTGATCTCAATATTTTTTTCTGGACTTTGAGTACCACATCTGTCTCCATAAAAGTATTCATGTGCAGGAATAAACAAACTAGCATAGATCCATTGCTTCACATTCTCACTCTTTCTGAAAATTTTGTCGACCCTACTTTTATTCTTTTGAATGACGTAGTCAGCAGTGACAAATAAATTCTGTTCTGGAATGATTCTAAACACATCCCTTTTCCATTCTATTGAATACTTGCAGTCACCTCGCTTTGTAGTGGAACATTGGAAATATCCACTTTTGTCTGTACAGTTCTGATAGGTTATTATATGATAACGCATTCTGACAGGGACACCCTCCAATGGTACTACTGTATTCGTATAATTGTCCTCGTAACGAAGTCTTCCTCCTGCTCTCCACTGTGATCCTCTCGTCTCAGGAGTTGAGATTATAGAACTATCTCCAGCCAACAAATAAGCTTTTTCCTCAAGTTGTTCCCACGAAATGGCTCTGCCCGAACGAAGTTCCGCCTCATCATCCTCCTCATAATAGATTTCATCCAACACTTCATACTCCACTTCTGGCAACGGATGATCGATAGGCACGCACACATACTGATATGTAGGCACAGAATCTGGCAATGAAGGATCGTGGTATCCTCCGCCTTCTCCTATCAACTCAACGTCGAGCGGATAATTATAAAAATACAACGTGGTGTCTGACTCAAGAAGTCTCAACTCCTCAACATTCTTGGGAGCGAACTTCAGATAAAGATGTGTCGGAGCAATTGTCTCGCATGATCTCAATCCCGATTGTTCTGCCAACTCATTATATGCCTGCTGAACCACTTTCAATGAATAAGGGTTTGGTATCTTCTTACCTAATTTCAGAGTTCCATCACTCGCGTCAAATTCCTGCATCTTCGCACTGTTTTCTACGATCTCATTCTCAATCTCATCGGTGCAGGATGACACACCACACAAAACAGACAAAACCAAGGATGCATTAATCACCAGTTTCGCATTACCCCCCATTTTTAGGAGGACAATTTTTCGGACTAATCTTAAATTTCATATATATGTTTTTGAAAATATCGTTGCAAAGATAGCTAATTTTTTGACGAATCATCTCGATATTATTAATTTTCCCCTCTTCCTCTCAAAAAGTCGTAGACTTTTCTCTGGGATCTTCTGACCTCTGTGGTTTTATTAATTCTGTGTGCTCGCCTATGGCTCACAACAGATTATACACCTCTATCAACGTCTTCAACGACTTGACATCTCCAAATTCCGGAATATGGAGCTTGAAATATTTGATGATTGTCTCGAGTAGAAACTGGCGTTCTGTCCTGTCGAGACGGTAGAATTTCATATTTCGGTAGTTGATTCTCAGCAATGTGGGAAGGAATGCCGTTTGCTGATGGTTCAGGTAGAATGCGTGCAACGGCATATTATATTCGTATTGGCTTGTGGAAAGGTCGAAATAGGCATCTCCACGATGCTTTTCCGTGTTCGGCTGGATTCCAAGCAAACGGCTCAACCCGACAAGCGTGGCGATGTGGAAATTGGCAATATTACGCTGTGTATGTTCGAGCGACGCTACTGTCTGCCAACAATAGTCGAAGATCTCCTGCGTCTCCTCACCCTTATGGATACTCCTGACAAATATCTCAGCCAGAAACATCGCTATTGTCGACTTTTCAGGCTGTATGAAGAGATCAATCAACGGATAAGACGGAGTGGCTTCCTTCAACGTCGGCAACTCCTTGTTGGGACGGTAATCCCACGTCACATCCACAGCAGAAAGAGGAAATATATAAGACGCTTTATGTCCCGACCGTTTGCTCCATGCCCCATAAACGATAAAATCCACTCTTCCCGCCTCTTCAGTGAGCGTGCGCACCACAAGCTTGTCGCCAGCTGTACGCACCGCACCAAGTATGATCGCACGAGTAGTGATGAGCATCGTCTTACTGCAATTTTGACATGAATCTCTGCTTGTCCACCACGAATCTCTCATGGTACGCAGTGCCGATCACGTCACCAGCCTCATCAGTGGCTGTGATCTCAAAACAGATTTTTCTGCCGTCGATATTGACAATCTTGGCCTCAACTGTAACAGTTTTGCCAATCGCCGTAGCCCTCACATGCTTCACATTGATTTCGATGCCCACAGTGTCGTTGTTAGCGTCAAGATCAGGACGGACCATCTCAAGAGCAGTCTGCTCCATCTTTGCGACAAGAGCAGGAGTGCCGAACACATTAAGTCCACCACTTCCAAGATTCACAGCCGAATCCTTGTCTGCAACTGTATATTTCTTTACTGATATATCGTTGATATTCATTTTGTTTTTCGAGAAAAAAAATAGAACTTTGTACTGTTTATTCCCGGTAGTCCCTGAGTTATCTCAAACTATCGGGTTTTGTTTTATTATTGATTTCCTTATATAGCAATCATATCAACTTAAGCTGATTATAATTCAACCTTTATAAAAATCAATTGTCAACTTCAGGAATCATTGGCCAAGGATTGTGGATGATTCCAGCAGCGTCGAGCATCTTCTCATAAACCTCCTTACGCAACTTGTCTACAGCCTGCTTTCTTGGCAACGACTTGTCGGCATACATAGGTTCAAGCACTTTAAGTGTCATCAACGGCTCCCCCTTGGCAAACAATTTTCTCCAGCCTGTACGCTCACGGTGGACGTACACCATCGGAATGATTGGCATGTCGTACTTGTATGCCCAGTTGAACGCTCCCTTACGGAATGGCTTGAATGGTTTGTAAAAATCCCAACGCACTCCTTCTGGGAATATATGGAACCACTCTTTTCTCTCATGCAAAATGTCGAACGCCTCGTTAAATTTCTTTATTCCGCCCATGTTGTCGGGAATAGGAATACATCTTGCACCACGAAGATTGAAATAGTCGCTAGTCTTGAATGTGTCTGCCCACGCGGGAATCCAAAGACGACGGTAACCGACTGCTTGTCTGATACCTGGCACATCCCAACGATACTGATGGTTAGCAACTGTGATGGCACCGTTGCTGAAATCCTTACCGTCTAACACATGCTTGTTCTCAACCTTCAAACCATATATCATCCAGTTCAGGAAATTGCAAAGATACGTCTTCAAATCGCAAAGGAACACATTCCTCTTGTAGTCTGAAGACTCGTCAAGGTAAGGATAAGTCTCATCAAACTTCAAATCCCTCACCACCTCCACTTTCACCATGCGGCGAAACGGATCGTCATCAGGAAAATTCACAGCCAAATCTGGCACATAAACACCCTCTTTCACCTTCAACTCTTTATACTTCTCTCCGTTCAAACAAGAAATATTCCCCATTATCGTCGCTGTTATTTTTTAATGTAGTCAATATTAAACTTCTCAAAGTGTATTCCGACAAGCGGTGAGAACAACGCTACGTCAGGAAACTTGGCAGGTCGCACTCCGATTGCCTCAATCTTCGCAAAACTTGCTGTGCCGCTTCCGTTGTAATCCCACTTCACAACCTTTCCGTCTTCCACAGATACAAGCGGGAACTTGACCATATCAGATGTCATAGGGATATTGAATCCCCACGTCTGAACCTCTATTCTGAAAATCGGTTTCCCATCACGTGTCACAATGATTGTCTCTGTCTTGTCGTCAACCTTCTCTATTCTGAAATCTGCTAGCTCCTTCTTGCCAAACACCTGCTGTTCCATAGCTGCCGCTGACGAACAATATGCTTTCGACACCATATATGATTCATCTCCATCAATGGCAAACTTACCAGGAATGAACAAAAGTTCCTGATATGGTCCTATCGATGAATTTGTATAGTTTGCAAAGATTACTGCACCGAAACCTCCTTCAAAATTCTTCTTCTGTTCCTTCGAAAGAAAACAATCCTTTCCAATGAACTCCTCATCAAAATAGTAGGCAAATATATATCCATTGCCCTCTTTTACTTGCTTGTTAGCTTCCATAGCCCTCTTTCCATTTGAATTTCAGCCCAAAAATACAATTTTTTCAATTGCAGAACAAAATAAGTGAAGAGATAAATGGTGAAAATATATAGTTATCTTCTCACATAGTTACCTCCAGCAATCTTGCCCCTGGCGTTTCGCTGAAATACCACTCCCATATTGTCGACGGAATATCCCCGTCCTCCACTCTTTTATAACCGATTCTGTACGACTCACAAATACCTTCCGCCTTGAAATCATGGCTTTCCGCGACGTAATTCTTCACCGCTTCCGTCTGTTTCATCGCAAGCTTGGTGAAGATGCTTCCTTTTCCGTCGTTCACAAGAAGAATTCTCAGATTGGTGTCTGCCACACTCCACAAACTGCTGACGTCATAGAAGAAACTCAAATCTCCGATCACAAGGTAGACGGGACTGTTCCCCACTCCACCTGCATATCCGATGGCTGCCGACATGCTTCCCTCTATTCCGTTCACACCACGGTTGCAAAAGAATCGTGGTCGCTTGGCCTGTGCCTCCGGCATATTCCAATAGGCGTAATCGATGGCTCGGACAGTTGTGGAATTGGCAAGGAAAATCTGTGAAGACGGTGCGATATGACTAAGAAATTCACTGTATACCGCCGGATATTTTGTGGAATCCATCTGTGTGAAAACGCTATCCGAGACGTTGCACGCTACATCTCTACGATTTGTCCATCCATTGTCAGAGACGTAGCACGCTACGTCTCTACAGTTGTCCACATACAAATGTGTCATGCATTTGAATGTGTCGGCGAATTCCATTGATTTTGACACACGCACAACCGTCTGTGGTTTGATTTTTGTGATTGCCGCTTTTGCAACCTTGCTGACAATATGTCCCCCGATATATATCACAAAATCAGGATTATACTTTTCTATTTTGTCGTCTGGAATGCGATTATTATTCGTCTGACACGCACGTCCGTGCGTCTCTACATGTGATGCAAAATATTCCATATTTGACAATACCTCTGTGTAGAATGGAGCACCGAGACGGATGAAGGCATCAATGTACGATGGATTTATTCCGTCGTTCTGCCCTACCATCACCAACGGACGTCTGGATTTTTCCCACAATGGCTTCAATGTGTCGCCAAAAAGAGAAGCGTCTCCAATGAGCGATATTTTTCTGAACTCTGGAAGAGCCTCAACGGTGCACTCGAAAAACGGTTCTTTAATCTGCATATTGATCTGCACCGGACCATGCTGCCCCGCATACGCAATCTCCAAAGCAGCATTGATCTCACGATTGGCAAACCACATGCCGTCGGCAGTCTCGTCATCCTCCACGTCGACGCTATATTTCACAGCTGATGCCAACGCCGATGTCTGCCACATCGTCTGTCCCATCATCTGACCTATCATCTCCTTCGGACGGTCGGCAGTGACAACAGCCATACCAATCCCTTGATATTGAGCCTCAACCAATGCCGGCAACAGATTGGCCACCGCACTTCCACTCGTGACACATACAGCCACCTTCCTGCCTGTCTGTGCCAAACCAAGCGTCATGAATCCCGCGCTTCGCTCATCCAATGCCCTGTGCACATTGAAATCACCGCAACACATCGATTCCACTATTGGCATGTTGCGACTGCCTGGACACACCACAACGTCTGTGAAGGAATGGATTTTTAGCAGGTATATCAGCTGCTGAATATGTTTCTTTACCGAGTACGCCATTTTATTTTCTGATTATGTGTACAAAATTAGCACAAATCATAAAAATTAAGTCACTAAAACAGAGGATTGTTAAGAGCAATACTGCCGTGCCATAAATTCTTTTTATCAAATCTAAATAGCTTATAAAAGAGAATCCAAGAAATTATTTATTTTTGAAAAAAATATCAATACTTAAGGTAAAATGGCAAAATCAAGTTCGATCTATATGGGAGAGGGCAAGATGGCTCTTTCAGGAAAATGGGTAAGCGCATTAAGTGCATGTATGGTGGCGATGGCAGTGACAATGGTACCATCATTCTTACAACTTTTATTTATAGACACCACAACACAATCGCTTCCTTTGTCTTCTGCTACAATTCTCTTTTATATTATCTCTTTTGCGTGGGCATTTTGCGTGTCCTCTCCTCTCTTGTTTGCCTGTGTGGTAGGATTGCGACAGATGCATATCTCCAATGAGTCGCCATTGGATGTGATGATTGAGAAATTCAAAAACAACATTAAAAGATATATAGTTTTAGAACTCAAAATAGCATTAAAAATACTAACTTACATTGCTATCCCTTTGGCTATCTATCTGATATGCATATTTAAAATTTTTATGGAATATGATGATTTGGCCCAATCATCCCAATATGGAGGAATAGCTTCATTGAGTATGTTTGCCCTTGTTATAATATACATCTATAAAACTTTTGAGTTCTTATTCGTTCCTTTCGTTCACAATGACACTCCAGATTTGTCAGATAACGAGATCATCAATAAAAGTTCAGAATTATCGAAAGGTTATAAGTGGACAATGTTCAAGATTAATTTGCGTGCAGCTTTGCCAGCATTCGTAATATTTTTTGTATTGATTATAGCCTTCATATTTGTGTTTATAGGAGCACTTTTTGGAGGATTAGCGGCTGCAGGAGCTGGATATGATTTTTTCAATTTGCCAGCATCTTCGTTTGGCTTGACTTTCCTTTTTGTCTATATGATTATCGTACTCTTGCTTAGTGCCTTTGTCCAAACAAGAATGATTCTACCATTCTCTGTGTTATATTCTGAATTGACAGGATACGACGACAATGCTCAAAACAGCCAAGAAAACACTCCTGCCAACGTAGAGGCTTCTGATTCAGAGGAAAACAAAGAAAACACAATGAATGAGGAGGAGAAAAAAGAGAAAAAGAAGGACGAGCCTGAAATTCCGTACGAACAAAGATATATGCCTAAATAACAACAAATAAAATATGACTGATATGAGTGAAGCAATTTATAAGAAAATACAGGAAATCGCTGTTGAAGCAAAAGGTAACAAACGTACTCGTGCCGACGTAGCTTATGATCTGCAAATGACTGATTCTTTGGAAGTCAGCCGGCTTGTATGGGAGGCTTACAACTATTATGGCAAAGATCCATTGATAAAGTCCACTTTCGTCAACAACGACAACGACTCTTCTGTCGTTGACGATTATGAATTGCGTCAGCTCATCGCTACAGGAAAAAATGACGAATATTTCAACGCATTGTCGAAAGATCTGAAAAATGGAGAAAATGCGTTGACGGTGCTTGATAATATGCTGAAGACGAAGGTGTCGGAAGCTGTGGCATCCGAGATGAGTTCACTGATGAGCGTCATCATGGGCACCAAAGGTATTGAGAATGTGAAGAATGAGGCGACACAGGCTGTTAAGCTATACGGTCAGCTCGTAAATGTCTACGATGAGGCTAAGTCTGGTGTGAAAGAGGTGACTCACGAGTTTGTCGACCTACGCACGGAGATCCTCCACATCTACGAGAAATATGCCCAGATGCTTGTGGATTTCTACGGTGATTCCATCAAACGCGTCGCTCCATCTCTTTTCGATTTTGACTCAATCGAATATCTCGACACCGCACAGATGTTTGAAAAAGTCAAACTGCAATACGACCTGCTGTCGGAAAACTGCTCGGTGATGATGTCGGAGATCAGCGACGGATTCTCGAATTCCGTGATGATTGCCTCACAAGGTGGCAATGCGTTGGGCAGAAAAGGTGCGGTCGCAATCGCAGCGGTAGAAGCGATCAAACATTATCTTGACGCTTCCGAGAAAACCGTCAGAATGAAATCCGACCTCGAGGCTTTCAAGATGAATATCAAGAAAGACGTCACAAATATCAAGTGTGATTATTCCCGTTTGGCGACGGTGTACAAGACCATCAACGACCTTTACATACCTAAGGCAGACGCATATTTCAAGTTCAGCGGCAAACTCCTTTCTGCCGAGTTTGAGCAGATGGTTTCCACACTGTATGCCAAGGCAGGTGTGGCTGAACTGGTGAAGGAGAGAGACAATGTGATGGATGAGATACGCGTCGTGTCGGAACAGCTCAACGACCATAAGAACAACCTCATTTACTACGGTGAGCAATTGGAACATTGTCAAGAGGTCATAACAGAGAAGAAAGATGACTACGAGAATGCCAAGAGTCTGCGACCAAGCAAACCGTCGGTTATTGTCAATGTGCTGACATTCGGTTCGGCAGACAAGAAATACAGCCAGAAGATGTTCAAATGGAAGGGAGTCTATGGCAATCTGGTGAAAGAGTATGAGAATGCCATAGTCGACGAAGCGGTGTATGGACAAGATCTGAATTATCAAGAAGACGCTAGACGTGAGGCAGAAGAGAAGCTGACCCAACTTAAAGCGAAACAAAAAGAGCTGACAGACAAAATCTTGAAGACCATCTCCGTCGACACGGACATGAAGAAAAAACTTGCTTCCCATTTGGAGGACATCATCAGAATGCTCCACGTCGGCAAAGAGATTCTTGAGAGCGGACTCGACACCAAGAGCATCAAAGCAATCAATATCGACACGTTCCATTCCAACGAACTTCCCGAAGACATCAAAAACGCCGTGGCAAACTTCAAAGATCTTGTCAATGAAGTGGCTCCTGATCTGAAGGAAGACGTGAAAAACCATATGGCTAAAGAGTTCAACGAGCAGGAACTTGCCGAAATGAAGAAAGTTTATGCGGAGAGTCTAAAGCTAACCGACGCACTGATATCGTTGGAAGCGTTGAAAGAGCAGAACCAAGTGTCAAGCGAGATCTACGACAAAGAGTTGGAGAAGATACAAGAAGAATTCAATTCACAAATGGCTAAAACAGATGCCAAAGCGGATGTGCTCGGCAACGTGCTCAAAGAGATAAACACAGCGCCTGATGCGGAAGCAAGAAAGAAAGCGTTGATCAAGCTGACGGAAAGAGGCAAAACATTTGCAAGCGAAGAAGAGTTCAACAACTTCATCAACGGAGATCTTACAATAAACATCTAATCATTTACGTAGGGATTTTATTATGACAACAACATATACAAGCAGCCACAGACGACAGGATATGGGGGCTGACACATTCGACAAGGAACAGCAGGAGGCAGAAAGAGCAGCCGCAAAAGGAGAAGAGATAGAACGTAAGAAAAGAGAGAAGAGAGAGAGACTCGAAAAAGATCCTGCATATAATTTCTGTTCCAAGATCAGCAGGTGGATGGACAAATTTTATCTGGATCCTATCATTGGACTAATTCCAGGAGGTGTGGGCGACATCGTCAGCCTGACATTGACTGTGCCATTCATATATGTGGCCGCGACGAAAATCAAATCAATTCCGTTGACACTGGCTATAATCTATAATTCATTGGTAGATATGTTGATAGGAGCCATCCCCGTGCTCGGAGACATCATAGATATTTTCAATAAAAACCACAAGAAAAATTATAAACTGCTGACAGGATTCATAGAAGACGATAAGGAGATCAAGCATGAGGTAAACAAAAAAGCCATCTTTTGTGGAATCGCAATAGCGATATTGATATTCCTCATCTGTCTTGTGTTGAAATTCGTGGGAGAATTGATCGGCTATGTTTGGGAACATTTCATGGGATTGTTTTGACGATTAAGGGTTGAGGGTTGATGATTGAGGGTTGGCATCATAAAGACATAATAGATTAAAGCGATGAAAACATATTCAGGAATAAAAGCAATGGCACTGGTAGCATCGATCATATTGATGATACCGATAAGCATAAATTGGTTTTCATTTCTCAAGCACAATTTTTATAATGATAGCAACGCCCCTGTCACTCCTTTAGAATCCACTGATTATTCACCTTCCTGTAGTTTTATCCTCATTTCTGATTCTTCAGCAGCAGTAAGTAGATGTCATTCTTCATCTGAAAACATTTCCATTCCACAAAAGGCACAAGTAAAAGGATATGAATGTACAATCACAATCATCGGAGAACAGGCATTTAGAGATCGTTCCGATTTGAAAAATATCGAAATTCCTAATAGTGTCGAAAGCATTGAAATTTCGGCGTTTGAGAACTGTTCCAATTTGAAAAATATCGAAATCCCTGACGGCGTCACTTACATCGGTGGTTCGGCATTTTCTGGTTGTTCCAGTTTGGAAACCATCAAGATTCCTTCTAATGTCAAAAGCATTGAATATGGGACATTCTATGATTGTTCCAATTTGACAAACATCGATATCCCTGATGGTGTCGAAAGCATCGGAAATTCAGCGTTTTATAATTGTACTAGATTGACAAGTATAAAAATTCCTGCGACTGTCAAAAATATTGAAGCATTTGCTATTTGTGAATGTATTAATTTGACAAATATCGAAATTCCTGAGAATGTCACTAACATCGGAGAATCGGCTTTTGCTGGATGTAGGAACCTTGATGTCGTAGTCGATAATTCAAAAGATAATGTGGTAGTTGGAGAGGATGCTTTTAGAGGATGCAAATCTGTAAGGTATACTAAATGATAGATTAAAGCGATGAAAACAAATCCAAAAATAAAAGCGTATGCATTGATTGCCTCTTTAGTATTTATGATACCGATAAGCATAAATTGGTTTACGTTTCTCGCACGCACTTTTTCTGATGATAATGATACTCCCGTCAATCCTTTGGAATATAAAATCTTAACTGATTCTACCGCAGCAGTAAGTAAATGTCGTCTTCCTGAAATAGAAAATATTTGCATTCCTGAAAAAGTGCTTATTAATGGAAATGATTATACTGTCACCCACATCGGAAACAAAGCATTCAGTTATTGTCGCAAATTAACAAATGTCAAAATTCCTACGAGTGTCACAGAGATTGAATACTCGGCATTCTCTGGTTGCTCCAGTTTGACTAATATCGATTTGCCACCAAATATCACTTGTATCAATGCCTTTACATTCAGCTATTGTACCAATTTGAAAAGTATCGTAATTCCAGCGAGTGTCACCAGCATCGGGTATAAAGCATTTGATAGATGCGATAATCTTGATGTAACAATCGATAATTTTGAGGACGGTGTGGAAATTGAGATGGATGCTTTTAAGGGATGCAAATCTGTGAGGTATACTAATTAGCCATCACCTTCTTCACCCCACATTTGATAGCTGGCGGTTCATCCTTCATATCCAACATCGACAGCACAGCCTGCAACTCTTTCAACAGTTCCGGCTCCCGCTTGCACAACTGATATGCGATTTTTATGCAGACTGCCCTCACCGCCACAGGCAGACGCATATTGCATATATTGTCGAGAGAGAAATTGAGCAGATCTACATCAATGTCTTTCGTCTCCGACAGCAGCATAAGGGAGATGTTGAGCCATAGACGGAGCTCTCCATCCTCACAGTTGCCAGCCAATATCTTCTCCACGATCTTGCGACGGTATGGCAAAAGCAAACTTCTCTCTTTCTTACACAACACCTCCATCACCCACACCGCATGCCACGCCAAACGGGGGTCATCACCACACGTGATCTCCCATAGTGTGGATATATCCGTGTCGCCGACGAGAATGTCGCCAACAATCGCGTCTACACTACTTTTATGCAAAGGCTTGACAGATAAAATTGCGATGATATCCATTATAAACAGTCAAAATATTTTTGTCATGTAAATATAACAAGTTAAAAACATTTTCATTTGCTTTTTTGACGTTTATTTGCTTATTTTGAATTCTATAAAATCAAAATGAAGAACTTTATGAAGATAAGAAATTTGTTTTTCAATACACTTGTTTGCGCGGCACTTACAGCCTGCACAGGAGATTCAATGTCTGGATTGCCAAGTGGCGCCAAGAGTTTTCTAAACAAACACTTTTCAGATGTGGAGATAAGCAATGTGGAGAGTGATGATGACAGCGACGTGGAGGTGACACTTGAAAACAGTATCCGTATCAGATTCGACCGCCGTGGCACTTGGGAAGAGATCAATACGAAGAAAAACGGAATGTCGGAATCATTGAAAAAACTGCTTCCAAACCAGATAAACAATTACGTGTCGAAGAATTATCCTGGACGTGTGATAAGAAAAGTGGAGAGAAAAAAATATGGATATGAGGTGACTCTCAACAAACCTGATCCTGTGGTGTTGAAATTCACAAAAGGTGGAGCTCATATTCCTGAAGATGAAAATGTTCAGTAAATCACACAGAGCGTAATAACGCTCATGTGTGGATATATACGAAACGACACAGCTATTCCATGGAAATCATTATCATCATTCAGGCTGCTATCATCATTTTTCTCATCAAAACTATCTTGTCAAAAGACAAGAAGGTGAAAGAGGCGACATCTTTATTGAATGAATATGGTGGTAATGAGAAAGAAAGCATCACCTACAGTTGGAAATTAGACTCTGCAAGAAAGACCAAACTGAAAGGTCATCTGACACTGCGATTCAACCCTGACGAGATAAAAGAGCAGCGAATGAACAATCCATTCGCTACATTCAACAACTCCAACACCTACGGCATGGAAAGCAATCTGCGGAAAATGTATTTCTACATGCTCAACCATCCTCGCACACTGATGCATGCCGCAGAGATCGTCAAATACATCAACCGTGAATGCAGTAAAAACCGTATTGATGAACTCGACAAACTGCAATTCGTTTTGGACTTCGTTCAGGAACCTAATGTGAAATATAATTACGACCACGACTGCGCAGAAATCCAATACCCCAAAGAGTACATCCGTTTCCCAGACGAAACTCTATACGACAGACATGGCGACTGTGACTGCAAATCCTTCCTGGCCGCCACCCTGTTCCATCTGATGGGCTACAACGTGCTGTTTCTCATCTCCTACAAACTTGAGCATGCCGCTATCTGCATAGAATACGACGAACGTTGGAAAGCACTACTACAAAATTCCATGAGCACCGTCGTGACAGAATATGAAGGACGCAAATACGTCTACTGCGAAACAACTTCTGACAATTTCAGAATAGGAGGCATATCTCCCAACTTCACTGTGAAAGATTTTGAAATCAAGATTGAGCTTAGAGGATAAAGTATGGAATGGTTTGAAATAATATTGTGTTTGTTGCTTGTGTCCATAGGCATAACTATCATTGTAATATCAATAAAAGAAACTCAAAAAAAGTCCAAAATCAAAGACTTATCTTGCTCTATAATCGCATTGTTGCTTCAAAATGCAGTGAGGAGTAAACACACTTACGAACTTTTGAAGTCGTTTTATAAAAATCAATTTCCAGATTACAACAAACAATCTGCCATCCTTTGGTCTGAAGCAGACTCTTTCGCAAACAAAGTGATTTGGCGTTCAAAAAACATCAACCCAAACACTGCTATTGATTACAATTTTATCATAAAAAATAAGAATCTCCTTTTCCGTCAAAATCTGATACGCCTTTTGTTCAGTCTTGCCGCTGAAGGCGACGGAATAAAAAACGCCGAATGGTATTATCTCATAGATATGATGGGCAAACTGAATCTGAACAAAAGAAGCTATGATTATTTTGTAAGATACTATTCTCCTTTACGTACTGAGTATGACGACTACTCAAAATATTACGACAACGAAACCAAAAAAGAATATTCTTCCTCAACGTCATCGTCTCTGCTCCAACAATACTACGACATTCTTGGTGTGTCAATCGGAGCCCCAAAACAGGAAATCCAAAAAGCCTACCATGCTTTGGCTCTTCAATATCACCCAGATCTTCCACAAAACGCCAATAATAAATCTTGTGAAGCTCAAATGGCAAAGATCAATGATGCGTACGCTCGTGTGATTGCTAGTATGTAAAATAAAATGGGGCAGGTTTTTAACCTGCCCCAACATTTTATTTCTTCTTGATCTTGTATTCACCATCTTTCACCACCACATTATAAATATCGGATGAAAGCGGACTCAGATTCAGATATCCGTTGGCGATAGTTTTCTCCATCACTACCCTACCATTATTATCATAGACGGTGACGATTCCTTCGTAAAGGTTGCCTTCTGCATCGGTGATATGCAGATCTCCATCGGTTGGGTTAGGGTAAACCGACTGTCCTCTTGCCGTCACGTCTGTCACATCTGTCGGATCCTTCACCTCTATATAACCTGTATATGTGGCTTCCATCTCCGCGTCACTTACTGTCGTGACTGTCCAATTATACATTCCTTCAACAGTAGGCGTACCACTGAAATAGATGTTCTTAGTGGATTGATCTATCCTTGTCTCTATTCCCTCAGGTGCATTCGGCTCCCAAGTGATGTTGACGGTAGACGCTCCATCCCACGTCAAATAATAGTCACCGATAGGATTATTGACATACACTGTCTGCTTGCTTGATCCGCCTCCATGCTTTGTCAGAGTTGGCTCTACCATATTGCGGAGATTTTTGTAGTACTCCACAGGGCTGTAACCCAAATGAGGTGGCTGGTTGTAACCGCAATGCTGCCAAGCCACAGCCATATCGTAGACATGATCATCACGCAGCCAAGGAAGCTTGTAGTCGCTTGGTATTGTTGTCGTGTAGACGGTGAGATAATACTGACCGTTCTGTTCTGTCCAGAACACAGACTCCTCACGCCAGTCTCCCACAAGGTCGGCCTGCAGACATGGATTGTACTTGGTCGCATTGTTGGTGTTGGCTCCCCACTGCACCTTTGCTCCGTTCACCATAATATTGTATCCGAACGTGTATTGGCGCACCCACGTCTTATTCACATTATCCCATTTGTCGACATGACCACGGTCTGTATACTCTTCAAGCAAGTCGCCATCCCAAAAGATACGTCCGTTGATTGAACTGCTGGTTGTGCTTCCAGTGTGCCACTTGGCAAACTCCTTTCCCTTGCATGTGAAGATATTTTCACAGCTCCACTCCATCGCCTCTGCTCCATCGTATGTGCTGTCGCAATCGAGAATCAGTCCACGGCCTGTATCACCTCCCGTCTGGGCTTTTGAGAACATCTCTCTTCCCGTACGGGCATCAAACATAGCGCAATCATATTTGGCTGTCGACTCCTCTGTGATCATGAAATATTCCAAACCATCATTCGACGGATCAAACTCACCCAAGTGAGTGGCGTCTCCATGACCCAAACCTGTGCTCCAAAGAGTTTTGCCATCGTGGTCGAGACATGCCGCACCGACGATGATCTCATCAAATCCGTCGTTGTCCACATCACCGCAAGTGACACTGTGAGCTCCCTGAGCATAGATTCCCTGCCCCGGTCTGTCAGACGTATGTTTCCATAGAGTGCTCAACGAGTTTCCATCCCAAGTGTATGCCGCAGCATATGAATATGTATAGATTCCACGTGTAGTCACAGCACATGGAGTAGCCTTTCCGTTCACATCAAGAAATGCCACACAACCCTTAAGCCAGTTGCCACGGTGTCCGTAAGTGCTGCCATCCGTGTTGTTTGGTCGATCATCCCAATCCGACTGGATATTAAAGTATGGCCAGTAGTCGATTGTC
>JAEEMG010000044.1 GCA_016283095.1 Paludibacteraceae bacterium
GTAGCCTTTCCGTTCACATCAAGAAATGCCACACAACCCTTAAGCCAGTTGCCACGGTGTCCGTAAGTGCTGCCATCCGTGTTGTTTGGTCGATCATCCCAATCCGACTGGATATTAAAGTATGGCCAGTAGTCGATTGTCGCCAACTCTGATCCATCCTTTCCACTATAACATGTGATCCATTCAGGACCTCCGTCTGTAATCACACCCGATCCATTGATTGAAGAATGGTTTGGATTAGATCCTGCTGCCGCACCCTTACTGATGTAATTACCCTTTCCATCCTTCGATCCAGGAGCTGTCTTAGTGATCAACTCTCCATAACCGTCACCATCAAAATCATAACAAAGGAAAGAGAAACGGCATCCACTCAAAATATTCGGTCCAAGATTGATTCTCCATACCAATGTGCCGTCCAATTTCAAACAATCCAAAATAGGAGGAGCTGTAGGTGTTGCCAACGCTCCCTCACCAGCCGACCAGCACATGATGATCTCCTGCTCACCGTCGCCATCCATATCATATGCAGAACAGTCGTAAGGCGCATACGTGACATTATCCCCTGAAGGCAATCTGTATGAGCCAGGATGGTTAAGTTTGATATGATGGTATGGATACGCATCCACCCTTATTCCAGACTGAGAGTCAATCACGTCGCCCGCCTTATTCAAAACCTCAAGTGAGAAAGTTGATTTGGCATAATTAGACGAAAGTTTTGTGTTGGTACGATCCTTCGATGAAAACACAAGGTTTCCATCCGCGTACAAATTATATGTCGTAGATTTCGGAGAATCCGTTGCACGCATACGCCAGCTCACGAATACATCGCCATCCGAGCAGGCCCACAGACCACGGTTGTCTCCGGCTTGCACTGTGCTCAATCCTAATGAGCCTAACAGTAAAGCAAAGATGTGTTTTGTAATTTTACTTTTCATGCTATCCCAAGTTTTCAGTTTATGTTCGCTAATATATAGAAGTTTTCCGAAACGTCATTCTGACAAACCTGTATTTTCATAATAGAATACAAATATCAATACTGATTGGGAAAATCATAATGCATAATATAGCCGTGAGTTCACACCCACGGCTATATTAATTATTTAAAACTTATTTACTTCCCTCACAAACCATTGCATACGTGACTTAACGAAATCCTTCAATTCACTCATGCTCTTGCGGTAAGACTCTGGTGTTGTGGCACTTGATGACGAACCTTGGCCGCTGCCTGGCCAGCCCCAGCCACCGCCGCCGCCAAACATGCCTCCACCACCAAACATGCCTCCTCCAGATCCGTATCCGACCTTATTGGCTGTCGCAGACAATAACAAATATTCTGTATTCTCGTCGATATAGGCAAGTATCTCATCCAAATGTGAATTGATATCAAGCACTTTCTCTTTCAACATCTGCTTGAACGCAGGCATCTTGATAAACTCACCAAACCAGCTTGTGCAGGTATTTCCTCGTGGTTGTGAGATAGGGTTGGTAGTGATGTAGTAGCCCTCTATATCGTTGTAGCCACCCATAGCTCCAAACGGATTGCCACCCCACGCAATATCGAAATCCCACATCGGACCCATCTTTATCGTACCGTCTTCCATGATGGTGAAATAGCAACTTGTGTGCATATTTCCGTCGACATCACGCGACCACTCTTTTACTAAATACCAGTCGACGAAGCTTTCCAAATCTATCATGCTCATCAACGTATTGTAGTCGCCGCTGTATAGGGCCGACTCAAACTTACCTATGATTTCTTTCACACGATTGTAATCGGAAGAATTTTGCTGCAGTTCCGGATCCTTAGTGAAGAATGCATTGTGTGATTTCGGACCTTCTATCGCTCCGTTGCTCAATCCTGCCTTGATATCCGCCTCAATAAGAAATTCTCCATTCACGCGATTATCGTTGATCTTTGCCTGCTCACATAAATAATAGTTGCCCTTATGAACTCCATTCAACACCAATTCCGCATTGTATCCGCTTGGCACCCAATCCTGGTTGGTGTATCTCTTGCCTATGTAATTCGACATTGCGTTGCGGATGAAAGTGGCATCGTAGAAGTTTGCCATCAACACCCAACGTTTGTGCTCAAGCATACCCAAGACACGAGCTTTCTTATTAAGTTTCACAGCATACGGACGTTTCTCTGTTGTGGCATCCCAAGTGGAATTTCCACGACCCTTCACCTGGGCCATATCTGGCGCAGCATCATAGTTGACCGTTCCATCTGCTTCATACACAGTGAATTGTGTATTGTCGAGCCATGTTGTTTTGTCTGTTATGTTCTTGTTGCCTTGTGTGGTGAGATATACGACAGGCAAACCGCTATTGTAGATGCATACCGTGTATGTGCGCACATCACCGTTGCTCGATACCACTTTGAATTGCTGTGGCTTAAGGTAGTAGACGGTGCTCTTTCCACTCTCTATCTCCTCACCATTGCAGTATACTTTAGCTCCGTTCGCCACAGAAAAATCCGCCTTAAGATTGAAGTTTACCAAATAAGGCACGAATATCTTCACACTGTCGTTTGCGATCGTCGCATCGTAATCCTCAAGCAAAGCGTTTCCGTTGGAATTCTTCTTGATGTCGAACGACTTGATTTCGTTGTTGCTTGAAGCTCTGTCGGCCTTCGCGCACTTGCAAATTCCGTCGCTTACAGACGACAACCAAGAATATCTCTTTTTAATCCAAGATGATAGTGATGAGGCTTCATTGCTAAGACTGCCCTCTTTTCTCCACAATGCAGCATCTGATTCAGCTGAGGCTGAAATCAAATCTTTATACTCCTCTATTGCCGATGTGATCACACTCTCTGTAGAGGCAATCTCCTTGAAACGGTTGCAGACTGCCGATGAGAAATCCACATCCTGCATCATCTTTTCACACCATCCACTATTGATTGTTGAGAAACCTTCGTACGACTGTCCGTTGTTGCCGAGCCATTTTTCATTTGAAAAGATAGGAGACATCGCTATTTTTCCGTCAGAAGTGATACGGAAATAGCAATCCTTCTTAAATAAGTGTTCATTCTTGCATATCTCGTTAGCCCAAATCCAGTCGACGAAACTGTTCTCATCTATGTAGGAGCCAAACGACTTTCCTCCATAAAGAGCAGCCTCAAATTTGTTTACGGCAGTTTTTGCTTTCTCTATCTCACTCGACGCATCATCCTCAGACGAATCTACCAGACGAATCTTTGTTCCCTTGTCGGAAATGAACCACTCATCGTCGGCCTCAATATCATCTGTGATCTCCCACACAGCATCTTCCTTCACTCTTCCTTCAGCCACACGTATCTGCTCACATAGTAAATATGTGCCGAGATGCTTGTCGCCCATCACCACCTCCACATATTCAGACGATGGTGTCCACGACATTCCCGTCAACTCTTTTCCAAGCACAAATCCCGCCTTAGCGCGTAGCATAGATGCGTCATCTGCATTAGAAAGGAGAACCCAACGTTTGTTTTTAGCCATGTCGACAAACGCTGTTTTCTTGCTACACTTGATATTGAAATCTCGTTTCGACAGAGAATTTTGTCCACCTTTCGGCTTTACCTCAGCTGTGATTTGAGCAAGTGTCTCACCCTTGGCTGATGTCAGAGTCAATGGATATTCTCCATTCCATACCTTTGATGCCATATCAGCAGGAGCCTCTATACGGATGATCGGCAGACCACTGTTGTAGACCTTCACAATGTAGGTATGGATATTGCCCTCGTCATCCACAACCTTGTACTCAACATTTCCATTGTAGACATTGCTGCTTACTCCACTCTTTTGCTGTATGCCATTGACAAAAACCTTTCCCGTCGCTCCGAAAGAGGCTTTGATAGCGCCACCCTCATAATAAGGGATGAAAACACTGATCTCATCTCCACTGATTTTGCCATCCGTATAATCCAGTATTGTGCCATTATTGCCATCAACATAGAATGACAGCCATTTGATCTCATTTCCAGATGTCTTTTTGTCAGCCTTGTTGAAATCTATGGCATTACGGGAAAATTTGATATCCTTCATTTCTGAAATAGGATATGTCAAGTCGAACGACTGTGTTTTCCCATCTACATTAAAATTGCTGACATTGCCAACATTATAACTATCACTACCAAAATCAACAGTTTGACCTTGTATTAAGCCAGCCACTGAAAGTAGCGAGGCTATAGCATATATTGTTTTTTTCATGATCGTTTCATTTATCCGTTATTTCCACTCGCTTGACAACCATTTGATTCTTGCCGACAACCAATCCTTCAGATCAGCAATCTCATTTTTGTAAGTCTCACTATTAAAAGATGATGAATAAGAGTTGGCTAGAGCATCACCGACATTCTGGTCAGACGTCTTGTCTATCCAAGAAAGAATGTCCGACTCTGCCTTTGAGACTTTCTCAAACGCCTTCTTCAACGCAGAATTGAAATCTGAATCATCTTTCAACAAAGTAAGCCAGTTTCTATCATAGGCTGTGAATCCCTTCGCATCGGAATCAGCATTGAATGCCTTTGCTGATTGGGTAGACGGGATAAAATGAATCTTTTTGTCATCGTCGATATATATATATGTATCGCTTGCGAACGATTTATCGTTTTTGGCAATTTCATTCACCACAGTCCATTCTGCCACACTTTCAATGTCGAGCATATCGTGCACCTGGCTCCACTTCTTATCAGCGATCGCCTGCTCAAGTTTCTCCATCACCTCACGTGTACGAACAAGTTTTGCACCGTCGACACCTGTTTCAGGATCTTTCATAATAAAGACGGAATTGAAAAGTCGGCTTTTGAAGAAATCGTCACCTTCATCCGGAGCATCTTCGATACACATCACCATTCCGCTCTCCACTCTTCCCTTGCAGACACGTGGCTGCTCGGAAATCAAGTAAAAGCCCATATATGCACCATCGACCATAAGAACCACCTCTTTTGCCTGTGGATTCCACGATCCACTGACACGGCTGGCGATGTTGTAGCCAAGCAACGCACGTATGCAGGCAAAGTCGCCAGCATTGGCTTCAAGAGTCCAGCGCTTGTTTTTGGTGATATTGAGAATCTCCTGTTTACTATCGAATTTGATATTGAAACTGTTTTTCTCACTCGAATTATAGTTTCCACCTTTAGCTTTGATTTTACATGCGTCCAAAGCTTTTCCGTCAACTGAGATTGACTTCAGATCCGACCATTCTCCAGAAAGAAGTCCATTGGTTTTGATATCAATGACAGGGCAAGACGGAATGACAGCGTCAAAATGATAAGTGCGGACATCACCATTATAAGCCACCACTTTCACCTCTATATTTTTACCAATTTTGACCTCGTCGCCCTCTTTCCACACCTTGCCATTTATAAATATGTATGAGCCAGACGTAGAGAATGATGGAACAAATGATTCTGTCTTAGGCGGAAATGGGACAATAGGATTTGCACCGTCTTCAAAAGAAACAACATATTTATATCCTGTCGACATTGAGAAAAGCTGATTGAAAGGCTGTGCTTTATCACTAGCCTTCAAATTAACATCACTCTCAGAAACAGTTTCCGAAAAAGATATCTTTTTCACATCATCCGACGAATAAGACATGTGAAAAGTCTGCTGTTTTGGATCGCTCTGCATAGAGTCGACAGCTTCCATAGGAAACGAAATTGTTTTATTGTTTGTAAAAGTCACCTTAACGTCTCCTTGCGAAAGAGCAAGAAGAGGAACACAAGCTGAAAAAGTAAGTAAAAGTCTTTTCATTTCTTGATAATTTTGAAGGGTTTCGCATTCACTTTGATAATATACACACCCGGTGCCCAACTGCTGACATTAATCTTAACATCGTCAGAACCAGATATTTGTGTTTTGCTCATCAAATATCCTTCATCTCCATATACCTCCACTTCAGAAGCAGAAGGAGCAGAAACGAAAATGGCGTCGGTCGCAAGAGACGGATAGACCGAAGTGTCGTCTGAGTTAACAGATTCAACACCACTTGCACTATCACTAAAAGAGATCTTCTCCACATCATCAAGGTCAAACTCCTGAGATAAACCCGATGATTTGACAAAAAGTGTGTTTGCAGAAGTCCAGTAAACTGGTTTTTCTGTCAAAACATACGTGATTGCTTCCTGGCTTTTTAGAAGCACCTTAAGGGAATTCGCTGCATTGGCATGCACACAAAGCAAAACCACAGCTACTGAAAATAGTAAATGTGTTTTCATAAAGAACCAAACAAATTAGATTTTGTTTAATGATTTTTCTGAATAGAAAAAGAAGTTTTCTATAATGTAGTCAGTTGACGAACAGACATACCGCCCCCCCGTCTGAGTTGTAGTAAAAGTTATCATATCGCAATGTATTAGAAATAAGTATATAATGTTATGGCTACACTAACGCTTTAGTTTTTTAGCCGCTTCAAATTTAATTATTTTTTTAAATGGTTGAATTTTTTGAAGGATTTTGTTGCAAAAAGTGCCTCTTAAAAGAATAAAAATGAAGATAATGGAGATTTTTATGTTACAAAATGATGTCAAGGTAACTTGTATAGGCCACCCCTACAAATACCCAATTTTGGGAATTTCACATTTTTTAACAATGAGATACTTTTGCAGCGTAAAAAAAACAAAGAAATGAAAGGTAAATTTTTAATGATTGTACTTTCCGCTTTCCTATTCTCTTGCGGAGGTTCAGAAAAAAAAGGTAACGAGGCTACTTCATCCGACGAAGTGCCATCATGTTGTAAAAACAAAGGAAATGATGCAGCATCATCTGACAATGTGCCAGAGTGTTGTAAAAACAAGGGATTGGAAATGCTGTTTCCATCAGAAGTGGCAGCTAAAGGAGATTTTTACCTCGGTAAAGAAGTGGCAGTACGTGGTTACGTGAAAAAAGTTTGTTGTTCGGGCAACAAGTGTTTTTTGGCTGATGATGATGAGGCAGAAAAAACATTGACTATGATGGCAAACGAAGAAACTGGCAAATACAATAAAGAGTTGAAAGGTAAAAGTGTGAAGTTTGTCGGTGAGGTGAAAGAAAACAGAATCACTAAAGAGATGATCGCTGAATCAGAAGCTAAACAAGCTGAAGAGGCAGCTAAAAGTAATCATAATTGTGATAACGGACAGGCTGAAAAGAAAGAGGAGAAAGAACATGATCACAAACACTGCAGTAAGAATAAAGACTTCAGTGAGATGAAGAAATGGATGGAAGAGAATGAAAAAGACTACTATCCAGTTTATTATGTCGACGTGAAAAAATATGAAGTGATGGAATAATTCCTATTCATAGTTATGGTTAGACTTTGACATATTTGGATTGAAAAAAAGATCCCCCCGCATTTTTACAATTCTTTATTCTCCTATTCATTGTTGAAACAGAGGATAAACATGAAATAGGTCTATTTTTCAGACATTTTTATAAAACAAAACTGATGATTGTTGTGATGATTTTAGATTAGGAAATCTATTAAGATTCCCTATGGGATTTATTGTGTCTCCTTAAACCAATCTGAATAAATATTTCTAATCTAAATCATCATCAACCACTATCCTACATGAATGTTCTCTCTTATTATATATATAGGATGTCACAATTTGTAGGAAAACGAACATATTGCAAAAATTAAATATAACCAAAATGAAAAAAAATTTTAGATTCCTTGCATTGGCAGGAGTAATGTCATTATCTCTCGGGTTCACAGCGTGTGAGGACGATGAGGAGAAGAATGATCCAACTATCAAATCAACACTACACATTTCTCCAGATGTAGACGACGCAATCTCTGCAAAAGATATCAAGGCTTTAGCTGGAGCAAAGATAACTTTCACAAATGTGAACTCAAAAGATGTCTATTCTTTTGATATTCCTGAATTGGATAAAGATGGTGCCCTGTCTCTTGATGTTAATGTCCCTGTCGGAACATACGACATCTCTATGGAAAAAAATGTTGACGGTAAGATCATATTCTTGAGACAACAGAATGTGACAATAAAGACTGAAGGTCAGCAACTCGAAGCAAAGATTATCGCAACTGTCGCAAATTCAAGTGATTACCAATTCATCTTTTCTGAGTTGTTCTTCAACGGTGAAAGAAACGGAGGAAGAATGATGCACCCAGACCAGTTTATGGTGCTCTACAACCCTACAGACAAAGTGCTTTACGCAGACGGTCTTGCTGTGGGATGTACAATGCAGGCTTCTTGCACAGAAAAAGAAAGCTGGTATGACGAGTTTTACGGAAAAGGTTTGGTCCCTGTCCACGGAATCATTGTCATCCCTGGTTCAGGATATGATGTACCGGTTAAGCCACACGACAAAATTGTCATCGCTTTCACAGCTATCAACCACACAGCGACTGAGGGTAAAAACCCTATCGTAAACAGAGACACAACATTTGCGGCAGACGGAAGTGTCGAAAGCGTAAAAGTCGACACTGTTGGTTGGGATGGATACACATACGACAATGCCATTGATTTGAGTGGTGCAGACTACGAAATCTATGATCCACAAATTTATACAAGTGACGTCGATAATCCAAACGTTCCAAACGTGAAGGAAATTTATCCTGCAGAGGATGACCTTGGCGGAATCGGTGGTTTCTACCAGCATCCAAGAGGTTTCTACAATGCTTTCATCTTCAAGATGAAGAACGGAAACCAGGAAACTCTTGACGAATTCTTCGCTGAACACTCTGGAGTTGCCACTGTACAGGACAAAGACAACAACAACGTAGAAATCAAAATGTTGAGTGTACCTGCTTCTATGATCTTGGATGGTATCACAACAGGTCACATTCCTTCTGGTATCGTGACAAACCCTCTTCCTCAAACTGTCGACCGTGGAGAGCAATTGGTAAAGGGATGCCACAGTGGTTTGCTAGTAAAACGTAAAGGAAACGATAAGGACGGATATGCTGACACCAACGACTCGTCCGTAGACTGCGAAATCCTTTCGCCTCATAAAGATTATGTCAGTTATCCTGAAGGATGGAGAAAATAATCTGAGTGTATAACTCGGGGATGTAAAAACCATTTTTTTCAACTACCTCGAATCCGGAATGAAATAAGTTTTCATTCCGGATTTTTCAAAAATGACTATTGATATAATGTCGAATTACAAAACTCTTGAAATACTTACATTGAGCATCATACTCTTATACGGTTCTCTGCTTAATGTCTTTTCTCAAGCCATAGAAAATGGCAGCAATCATAACAAATACTACAAAATAAGCGGAAACATAACATCCAACGATGGTCCTATCCCCTACGCTTATGTTTCCATTGAAGAGCTGCAAATGAACACAGTGGCCGATGGGAACGGTCATTTTGAATTCAAACGCATACCAGTAGGAACTTATAAAATTGAATCACAAAACCTCGGCTACGTCGACGCTAAGAAAACCGTGACTATAACAAACGGGGATATAAACATAAATATCAAACTGAAAAATGCCGTCTACGAATTAGAGCAAGTCACCGTGATGGCAAAACAGGCTCAACGCAATAAACTGGAAGTGAACGAGACTGCCATAGAATATGTTCAACCTGTCTCTCTTTCCGATGTGATGATTCTGTTGCCAGGAAACCTTTATCAGCAAAACTCTTTGACTGGATTCTCCCTCAACACAAACCGTCAGGCAGGAAGCGACCAGAATACATCTTTAGGAATCGGTCTAACTTCTGATGGTGTGCCTCAGACATCCGACGGACTCCGTACACAAATGGTTGGAGTAACATCAAACAGAGGCGATGGATCTAGCGGTGACAGCCAAATAAAAAACCGTTCGAGCATCAACTCCGGTTCTGATCTGAGATATGTGTCGACCGACCATATCCATAGCATCGAATATACAAAAGGAATCAGTTCCCCGCGTTATGGCAATTTGTCGAGCGGATTGATCAAAGTAAACTCCAAATCCGGAGTCTCTCCTCTTCGTATCAGAACTAAATTGGATTTGAAAAATAAACTTGTGTATGCAGGAAAAGGCTTTAAACTTGGAGATAAGGCCGGAACTCTTTATGCAGGCGCTGACTATCTGCACGCAGTGGATGATATACGTGACGAGATGGATAAATTCACACGTATCACCGCCCAAACTTATTACAACAACAAATTCAAATTGGGCGATAGCTATTCGTTGGATTTGGACGCAAAAATTGCCCAGACCATTTCTGCCAATAAAATGAAGAAGGATGAGCTTACCTACGAATACAACGAGACTTATAAGGCTGACTACAACAAAACAGACCTTATGGTGAAAGGCAAACTGAATCTTGGCTTGGCTTGGATCGATAATATCGAATGGATCAACTCCATCAATCGCGTCGACGACAGAATAGACCGTCACTACTGTGTGATCACAGCTAATCCCAAAAGTATGCCAAAATCCTACGACGAGGGTGAACACGAAGGTTACTATCTTCCGACTATGTACTACAGCGACTATTATGTGGAAAATACTCCCATAAATTTCTACACTCAGCTCAATTTGAACAGTCGTTTCTCCTTCAATAAAAAATGGAATCTCAATCTTGAATACGGTGCTGATTTTCATTCAAGCAAAAATAAAGGAGACGGTGCAGTCATCGAGAATCCTGAGATGCCTCCGTTCCCAGGCAACAACACATATATGCGTCCACGCCCCAATTGGAGCATCCCTGCGTTGGAAGTGTTCGGAGCTTATCTGCAAGCTGTTCTGACATTCAGACCCACGTCGACCCAATCAATCAAACTGGAGGCTGGAGGACGTCTCACTGAAATGCTGAATCTTCCTGATGACTATGCATTGTGCCACAAAGTCCTTACCGAACCACGTCTTAATTTCAGCTATCTATTCGGCAAAAACTTCAGAAGCAACTTCCGATTAGGATACGGAGAGGAAAACAAACTTCCTACTCTGGACTACCTATATCCCGACAAAACATACAAGGATTTCTGGGTGTTGAACGCCTACACAAACAATCCTGAATACAGACATCTGATCACATACACTCAGATTTACGACGCGACAAACAAAGAAATACGAGAGAACAAAAACCAAAAAGTGGAGGTCGGATACGATGCTAAATACAAAGATTTCGAAATATCTCTAACTGCTTTCCACGAATTCAGCAACAGCGGTTTCGAATATTTCACATTCTATTCTCCCGTGACATACCCATACTACAATCAATTGAAAGAAGATGCCGACATCTCCAACAAAAAACCAGACAAGGAGGATTACGTAGCGTCTTCATTCAGCGAATTCACTGCATACAGACAAGTGATGAACAGCAAGAAAATCGTGAAGAACGGTGTAGAATACCGTATGATTTTCCCTAAAATAAAAGCTATCCAAACCAATCTGGAAGTTAACGGTGCATATTATAAAACAACGTATGGCACCAATCAACCAGACTACTTTTATCCAAACAGCAAAGTGGGTGACAGTATGTATCCATACGTCGGATTATATGATCTGGACAGCAAAACCATAAAACAGCAATTCAATACAAACTTCTGGTTTAACACTCATATTCCAAAGTTCAGACTCATCTTCACAAACTTCTTCCAGCTTGTGTGGTTCCAAACAGAACAAAAGACAGACAATTTCGATGGCATCTATAAAAAAGTGCCATACGCCTACATGGATTTTAATGGAAACATACACAATGTGACTGATGAGGAACTGTCAAAAATCAATTCGAAAGATGATGCACAATGGTTTCAGCTTCGCAGACAAAGCACAACAAGCTCATACGAAACAGATAAAAAACCCATTTATCTTCTTTGGAATATAAAAGCGACAAAAGAATTGAACGACAGAGTCAAATTATCCTTCTTCGTCAATGGAATCTTAGACGTTCATCCTAAATATGTGAGCGATAAAAGTTCGACGACAAAACGTGAATGGAGCAATCCATTTTTTGGAATGGAAATGGTTATGACTGTCGGAAAAACTAAAAAAACAGAAGAAAAATGATTACAAAAGTACTATCATACATAATATTAGCCATTTTCTCGACATTCGTTTTGCCTATTTACGGACAGGACGCATCTATATATGAATGGCAAACCAACTCTCTTTCCCCATCAGAAAAAAGATGGTCGGAATTGTCGTCTTCCGTCGACGCACGAATAACCTCCTCTCTGCGACAACATCCTGTTTATCACGCAATGAAGAATGATGAAACAGATTCGATGAAAACAAAAAGAGATTCTTCCCTACCGTCGACTTTTTATCCTCATGACAAACAGAATATCGTGCTGACCTCCTACGGCAAAGGAAAAACAGACGGTGACTTCATCCCATACGAAGGAAAATCCAATGAAGACTGGAGATTATTCGGACACGGATGCCACAATTTCAGTAAACATGGGACATTATATGGAACTATCCAATATGCAAGGGGAACACATAAAGAAATCAGTTGGAGCGCGATGCGTTTTCCCGAACTTTACTGGCCATACACGTTGACCGATTCGACTGGTGGAGACAGCAAATACGAATACTACGGCATAGAAGGTGGCTACGGCGTAAACCTCGGTAAGGTTTATTTTGGTGTCATCGCACAATTCGACGGTGAATTGGCCTACAGAATGACTGATCCACGACTAAAAAACAACACGACTTTCCTTCAACTCGGTTTCGACGCCGGATATATCTCTCCTAAAGGACAACGTCTGATGGCGGAAGCCAAATATCTACGCAACAAAGAGCATGAGAGCGTCAGCTATTGGAGACCAGGCGAACAACAACGCTTCTTCACATTGTATGGATTCGGACTCTACGACAGTAAAAGGAGCACCGTTTCCGGCGGCAGAAAACGAATGTACTACGTCAACGGATTCAAATCCCACATTTCATATGCGTCGCCAACAGAAAAAACTGTATGCACCACCATTAATTTAGGATGGAACATAAACAAAATGAATGCTGAGGAAAGCGACTTTACAAGTCCGTATGGCATCCGTACAACTACTCTCACACCTCAGATTGAATTTAAATGGAAAATCAACAGAAATAACGTGGTCACATTGTTGAGCGACAACAATCTTGAAAAAAGATTAGGCTACGAACGTGTATTTGAAAAATTTATCACAAACACCGCAACGTCTTCTTATGATTATAGACAAATAGCAGAAAACCAATATTATACCTTGTTGACACGACAAGGATTAAACGCACTCAGATATTCTGTTTCACTTGGAAAACACCACATACTGGGTATCCAATATGGAATAGGATATTTCTATAGAAGTGAAAAGAACTCATTTTACGACTTTTCCGTCGCAAATAAAAACATGATAAACATACCTCGTTTCGACTATAAACTATCCACAAAAAAACATGAACTCTCTGCTGGTTTCAACTGGGGGCATCAAAAAGTCAAGCTGCACGAATACGACGTAGATATAAAGACAACGAGCATCCAACATCTTGATTTCCAGACATGTTTTGCTCCTTACGCATACTATGCCTCTGAATATGACATGTTTGCAGCAGACTTGACCTACATCTACTATTTCAAAAAATTAGGAATAGGAATGCGTCTGAAGTATATGAACATCTCCGGCAACAGACTTGATGATGTGGAATATACAAAAGAAATCGGCTTCAACTCGATTTGTCCGATGATTTCCCCACAGTCTGACATTCACAATGAACAATGGATTAACGGATCAATTTTTGTCTTGTTCTAACAATAACACCATCACTTCATTATAGAAAATTAAATTATGGATATGAAAAATAATTTGAAAAGATTTTTAGAATACGCACTCTTTCTCACTATACCCCACACATGCGTTTGGGGACAAAACAATGAGATTGATTCCTCTGTTGATCTGGAAGAGATTGTGATCAAAGCATATAGTGGAAACGAAAAGAAAGAAAAGGTTGACAACGTTGATTTTATCGGCACTGGACAATTGGTCCGTGCAGCCTGTTGTAATCTGGGAGAATCCTTCACAACAAACCCTTCCGTCGATGCCTCTTATAGCGATGCGGCGACGGGAGCTAAACAGATTAAACTGCTTGGTTTGAACGGAAAGTATGTTCAGATGCTGATAGAAAATGTCCCTAACCTGCGTGGAGCCGCCATACCGTACAGCCTTAGTTACATACCGGGCACATGGATGCAATCCATTCAAGTGAGCAAGGGTGCATCAAGTGTGAAAAATGGATACGAAAGCACCACAGGACAGATCAACATAGAACTCAAGAAACCTAAAGATGAGGAAAGCATAAACGGAAATCTGTTTGTTAATTCAAACCTAAAATACGAGGCTAACGTGGATGGCAATATTCATCTCAACGACCGTTTGTCTACAAACCTGATGCTTCATTTCGAAAACCAGCAAATGGAGCATGATGGTAATAATGACAATTTCATGGATATGCCCCGTCAACGACAATATAATCTGATTCACAGATGGGCATATATCTCTAAAAAGTATGCTAGCCAAATTTTGTTCAATATTCTCCGAGATGAACGTAAAAGTGGCATGATAAGCTCAGATGAAAACAACAGTGACATACCTCTTTATCATGTAGGTATAGAGACGAACAGATATGCGTTCCAATGGAAGAATGCCTTGTTCCTGAACTCAGAAAAGGATGCCTCTGTAGCCCTTATTTTACACGGATCATGGCACGACGCCGATAATGCTTTTGGCCATTCCTACTACAATGTTGTGCAGAAAAACGGTTATGCACAACTTCTGTATGAGGCAGATTTTTCAACAAGACATAATCTTGCGTCAGGAATCTCTCTTAACTGCGACAAATATGATGAAGCCTCATCTTTGTTTTTGTCTGATAAAAGCATAGACAAAGAGATCGTTCCTGGAATATATACCCAATACACATACAAACTGCACCGTAAATTTACTGCCATGGTTGGTGTACGCTGGGACTATTCATCAAAATATGACGACGGTTTTTTCACACCACGTGTCCATTTCAAATATTCCCCATCCGACATAGTCACATTCCGAGCTTCCACTGGAAAAGGAAGACGAACACCACACTGTCTGGCGGAAAATTCCCATCTGCTGGCATCCGGAAGACATTTCTACTTTGAGAAAAACCTAAAACAGGAAGAGGCATGGAATTATGGATTCTCCACTAATTTCACATTCCCAATTCACAACAAAAATCTGGAGGTGAACGCAGAATATTATTTTACTAATTTTCAAAATAGTTTGGTTGTGAACGTCGACGGAAAAAATGGCGAACATACCGTCTCATTTGAAAATTTAGATGGAAAAAACTATAGTCATACAATACAGGTGGATGCGACATATCCATTTGGAGACTTTTTGGACGTGACTGCGGCATGTCGCTTTAATGATGTCCGTACAACCTTTGATGGTATGCTTTGCACTCAACCATTCACTTCACGTATAAAAGGATTGCTTACACTCGGTTTTAAATCAAATCTTGACATCTGGCATTTTGACATAACAGGTCAGATTAATGGAAAAGGTAAATTGTATAACCAGACAACTTATCCTGCATTCTTCCAATTACAGGCACAAATATCCAGAGAGTTCCGTCATTTCACAGTATATGTCGGAGGAGAAAACCTGACTGCTTATAAGATGAAAGATCCTATCATATCCGCTTCAAATCCTTGGAGTGATCAGTTTGATGCGACGCAGGTATGGGGTCCGACACATGGAGCTATGGCTTACGCAGGTTTGCGATTCAATTTTAAGAAAAGAGAGAAAACAAATTAATACTAAAAGGATATGAAAAAACTTTTTTTTATTGGTGCATTAAGCGTTGTTATGACACACGTATATGCTGAGGACGACGCAAAGAGTTCCCAATTAGACACATTGGTTGTGACAACACAACCCGTTATGCGTTGTTCGAAATGTGAAAACAAAATCAAATCGAATGTTCGCTTTGTAAAAGGAACAAAATCGATAGAGACATCTGTTCCAGATCAGACTGTGACAATCATCTATAACAAAAAGAAATCTTCATTTGAAGATTATAAAAAAGAATTTAACAGAATAGGATTTGAAATAACAGTTTTGCCTAAATAGCGGATAGTAATTTCATCTTTCGTGTATTAAATATTTTTCAAAGGCTGTGAATATCTCACAGCCTACTTTTTTATACCTCTTCCACTATTCTCCCAATTCATTAAAAGTCATACTTTTAACAACATCACTCACAAAGACAACCATCATCTGGATGGTTGTCCATGCAAGTAACAAGATTTGCTTAATTCTAATTATAAATATGAACAACACTATCTGTCCTTTTTTGGTTTTCCGCCTTAAACTACTCTTTTCCGCATCACTCTGCCTACCCATCAAGTTGTCAATCACTGACAACTTGTGGAAAGCAAAACTAAAACAAATTATTACACTTAAATACCCCATTTAAGTTGATGCAAAGGTAAGGCCCTTGTGTGGTTTGGGCAATACCGAGAAAAGAGGAAAAAAATATAATTATGATTTGCGAAATAATCCTTTCTATTTCGTTATCATTGTTTTAATTTTATAGAATGTTTACGACTAATAATCCACTTGCAAAGTCCTTATTTCTTACATGTTCAAATATTATTCTTAACAAAAATTAAAAAACAGACAGATTTAATACTTGTGTTTAACATCTCAAAAGAATTTTTTGCTATATTTGCAAACGATTTAACAGAAACAAAATAAAAGTATGGTAAAATTAAGCGAAAAATTTGCCTCTGGAAAAATGTGGGGGGCAACTTTAAGAAGTTTTAGTCTGACGAAAAACAGTGCAAAACTTATGGTAAATGTTTTCTGTCTGTTTTCAGTTTTTGGTGCGACGACATCCTGCAAGGATGAGTTAGTAAAGGAATCCTCTGATGATTTGGGGGCTATCGAAAAGGGTACGGTTGACAAAGAGACGTTTGGCAACACCATCATCTTGGGCAAGAAGCTCAACAATCCTTATTCTTTGAAGAATATGCAGGCGGCATATGATTCGCTATGTAGAGCATCAGGAGTGGCGACACGTTCTGTGGATATGTTGCAGCCTACTCATCTTTACGTTCGTTTTCTGCCAAAAGATTCCGCAGACATCAACCGTCTTGACAGAGAAAAATTAGATCTGTTCTGCTACCCTTTGGACTACGACGTGGAGCAATGGGGCGACTACTATCACGACCCATCTATTCCGGAAGACCAGCCGACTTGGCAATATACCAGAGTGCCTGTAGGCTATGATTTTCCGGATGTGCAGTATGAGATTCTCGACACTTGTTATATTCCTGATGACGAGGATGAGGTGGAGACACGTCTGGCAGGCAACGCCTTCTCATTGGGAGAGTTGGAAGATGCCGCTTATGAGCATTCAGGCAATGGGGATATGTTGGTGAAGGATGAATTGAGAGCCAAACATTCCCCTTGTGGAACATTCACAGTTTACAATGATGTGACAGGCAAATATGAAGGAGTCTCAGGTATCGCAGTCAGAATGGGCAAGTTTGTGAAGTGGTTCCACGTCTACACCGACAGGGACGGTTATTATTTCACCAAAGCCACATTCCGAACAGACCCACATTATTGGATTTATTTTGACAACAAGAAAGATTTCAAAATTGGATCGTGGAGCGTCTTTGCAAATGCAAGACTATGTGCCATGGGCAAACACTCAAACAAAGGCTACAGCCATGCTTTCAACAAAGGGTCGGAGATGTGGGCACATTGCCTTGTGAATAATGCCACATATTATATGTATGAGAATTTCGAATCTTACATCCCTTCAGACATGAGGCTTTGGGTGCTTGATAATTCAGGGAAAGGAAGTGCCGCTATGCTTGGACACAACACAGCATCAAAGCTTAAGGTAAAAGCAGTTATGGGAGCTGCTTTAGGACTGGGAGCAGGAGCTGTTGATCAGCTAATACCTGCTCTTACCGCATTGGCTCCTGACATAGTTGTTGGGGCAGAAGGTAGAGATGCCTACTCTTTGTATGAATGCACTTGTCACGAATTGTCTCACTCAATGCATTTCAAAAAGGTTGGAAAAAAATACTGGGACAAATATATTGACGGAATTATAGAACTAAGAAATAATTCTTTATATGGGAAATCAGACAGTGACTCTCAATATTCCGGATATATAGGTGTCGGTGAAACTTGGGGTTTTGCTATGGGATTCTATATGGCGAATAAAAAACTTTCTCGATCATATTTACCTGATGATTATTGGTTTAAGCCTATAAAAACAAAAAAATTGTTAGACAATAAAGATATAACTCCGTTACAATTTTTAAGTTGTATGGAGGGTTCGGTAACTGATTTACATTTGCTGAATACAGCACTTTCATCTAAGTACAATATCTCTAATAATTTATATTATTAAATCAACCATGAAAAAAATATTGATTTTTTTGATTTTTTCCGTGTTTTTTTGTTCATGTCCTATGGAAGATGTCACATGGGATGAAGGTCTAGATATTAGAATTCAGAACAAAACACAACGAATTCTATGTGTGGACTTTAAATATGATGTTGAGAAGAGGATAGATTATACTGCA
>JAEEMG010000045.1 GCA_016283095.1 Paludibacteraceae bacterium
TGGCAGCGAGGTCCCACCTCTTCCCATTCCGAACAGAGAAGTTAAGCTCGCTATCGCCGATGGTACTGAATTTCGGGAGAGTAGGTAGCCGCCGCTTTCAGGAGTCAATCTCATTGAGGTTGACTCCTTTTTTTGTGCGCGTCCGCGCGCAAAAGCCGGCAGTTGCCCTCCGGGCGACAACCGGTTGCGGCCGTCCAGGGACGGTGTGTCACCTTCGGCGACAAGAGCGTCTGGAAGACGCCACGAGCGGAGCGTAAGTAACCCGGTACGAAGTCCCGGGTTCAGGGATAAAGTCCCGGGGTATGAGAACCGCAACTCCCACACTTTGCCTGGAAGGCAATACAAATCGTTCCTCTTCCACCATCCACCATCAATCATCAATCTCTCTTTCCCCAACAGTTGCCCGCTCCGCAGGCGACAATCGGTGAGGGTCGTCCGTGGACGATGTGTCACCTTCGGCGACGGAAAAATCCTCCACCATCAATCATTCATCATCACCCCTCCATCATTACATTTTATTTCCTACATTTGTATCAGTTTAATGATAATTTTGTCGCTATGTTGAAGAAACTACTTGTGTCGCTGTTGTCGGCATTGTTATGCATATCTGTTGTCGCAGAGACTGAATCCCAATCAAATGAGAATCAGAATGAGACTGATGTGAAAATTGATGAGAAAGGAGACGTGTTTGTTTCTCCACTGTGGTATAATATCTCTTTCGACAGTACGGCGGAGGTGAAATCAGATGATTCTTATATAGAACTAAAATCTGTTGTTATCCCTTCTGAAATACGGGTTGATGGTCATGTTTATAGTGTCACAAGTATAGGAGATAAAGCGTTTGATAAATGTCATAGCTTGACAAGCATAAAGATACCATCGAGTGTGACAAGCATAGGGAACGGAGCGTTTGAGGATTGTGATGGCTTGACAAGCATATATATTCCATCAAGCGTCACAAGCATAGGAGATAGAGCTTTTGATGGATGTTGGGTATTGAGAAACATAGAGATTCCATCGAGTGTGACAAGCATAGGAGAAAGAGCTTTTAATGGATGTATAAGCTTGACAAACATAAATGTAGCGACGGATAATTCAATTTATACATCTGAAAATGGTGTGTTGTATGATAAAAATAAGACAAAACTTATTTGTGTTCCGAGAGGTAAAATTGCTAGATTGGTTGTTCCAACGAGTGTGACAAGTATAGGAGCGTATGCGTTTTCTGGATGTAGCGAATTGACGGGCATAGAGATTCCATCTGGAGTCACCAGCATAGGAGAAGGAGCGTTTTCTCACTGCAGAGGCTTGACAAGTATTGAAATTCCATCGAGTGTTACAAGCATAGGAGAGGGCGCGTTTGATGGATGTAGCGGATTGAAAAGCATTGAGATTCCATCAAGTGTGACTAGTATAGGAAATAGAGCTTTTGATGGATGCAGCGGATTGACAAACATAATAATTTCATCTGGTCTCACAAGTATAGGAGATTGGACGTTTTCTGTTTGTAGCGGATTGAAAAGTATTGAAATTCCGTCAAGTGTCACAAGCATAGGAGCGTATGCGTTTTCTGGATGTAGCGGATTGAAAAGCATTGAGATTCCATCAAGTGTGACAAACATAGGATATAAGACGTTTTCTAATTTCAAAGGATTAATAAATGTGGCGTTGGAGAATCCCATCTATTCTTCCGTTGATGGCATTTTGTATGATAAAAATAAGACAGAACTTATTTGTGTTCCGAGTGGTAAAATTGGTGGATTTGTAGTCCCATCCAGCGTAACAAGCATCGGAGATTCTGCGTTTAAGGATTGCAGTGGATTGACAAGTATAAAAATACCATCCAGCGTAACAAGTATAGGAGATCATGCGTTTGAGGATTGTAGTGGCTTGACAAGTATAGAAATCCCATCAAGTGTGACAAGTATAGGGAATAAAGCGTTTTCTGAATGTAGCGGCTTGACAAGTATAGAAATCCCATCAAGTGTGACAAGTATAGGGAATAAAGCGTTTTCTGAATGTAGCGGATTGACAAGTATAGAAATCCCATCAAGTGTGACAAGCATAGGATATGGAGCGTTTTCGGAGTGTAGCGGTTTGACAAGTATAAATGTGACGACGGACAATGCTGTTTATTCATCTGAAAATGGTGTGTTATATGATAAAAAAAAGACGAAACTTATTTGCGTTCCTGGTGCAAAAAAAGGAAAATTTGAAATTCCATCAAGTGTGACAAGTATAGAAAGTTGGGCGTTTTCTGAATGTAGCGGATTGTCAAGAGTAAAGATACCATCGAATGTGACAAGTATAGGAGTGTGTGCGTTTACGGGTTGCAGTGGCTTGACAAACATAAAGATACCGTCGAGTGTGACAAGTATAGGAAGGGGTGCGTTTAAGGGTTGTAGTGGTTTGACAAGTATAAAGATTCCATCGAGTGTGACAAGTATTGGATATGTTGCGTTTGGGAGATGTAGTGGATTGACGGAAATATATATTCCGTCCAGTGTCACACACATAGAAGATTGGGCATTTGAGGATTGTAAAAATCTAGATGTCATCATCGATAATTCTGAAGAGAATGTGACGGTAGGGTGGAGTGCTTTTCTGGGTTGCAAGTCTGTGAAGTATTTGAAATGATTTGCTCTTCCACCGACAGTTTTCCGCTCCGCAGAAAACAATCGGTGACGGTCGTCCGTGGACGATGTGTTACCTTCGGCGACGGAAAAATCATCAATCCTCCATCATCAATCTTCCATCCTCACAATCATCAACAAAAAAACCTGATGTCTTAGACATCAGGTTTTTTATTCGAATAAAGCTTCAATTTACTTTACCTTAGCTACAACAGCCTTGAAAGCCTCTGGCTGGTTCATAGCCAAATCTGCTAGCACCTTACGGTTCATCTCGATACCTGCCTTGTGGATAGCACCCATAAGCTTTGAGTATGAAAGACCCTCTAGTCTTGCAGCAGCGTTAATTCTCTGGATCCATAGGCCACGGAAGTTACGCTTCTTGTTCTTACGGTCACGGTAAGCGTATGTCAAACCCTTCTCCCAAGTGTTCTTTGCTACCGTCCAAACGTTCTTTCTAGCTCCGTAGTAACCTCTTGTAAGCTTTAGAATTCTCTTTCTCTTTGCTCTTGAAGCAACGTGATTGACTGATCTTGGCATTTTTTTAAGTTTTGTGAGCAATAGCGTCTCTTTATGAGATCTTTTTGGCTATCAACTCTGTTTAATAAATTAAAAATTTTTGTTTAAGACAAATCTTCTTAGTTCACCTGATAACTCAGACTTATCTAAGATTTAGCAAATCTCTTACTTCCTTAAGATCACATGATGCTACGATTGCATCGTGAGTCAAATTAAGCTTCTGCTTCTTTGTCTTCTTTGTCAAAATGTGACGCTTGTAAGCGTGCTTTCTTTTGATCTTTCCTGTTCCGGTAAGAAGAAATCTTTTTTTGGCACCGGAATTAGTCTTAACTTTTGGCATTTTTTTAATTTTTAATTAACCTTTATACCTAGTATTTTTACTTGGTCTTTTTCTTTGGAGAAAGCGTGATGATCATTCTCTTTCCTTCAAGCAATGGCATCTGATCCACCTTTCCATACTCCTCCAAGTCGTTGGCAAAGCGAAGTAGTAACACTTCTCCCTGCTCCTTGAATAGGATGGAACGTCCCTTGAAGAATACGAATGCCTTGATTTTGGCTCCCTCTTTCAAGAACTCAATCGCATGGCGAAGTTTGAATTCGTAGTCGTGATCATCAGTCTGAGGACCGAATCTGATCTCTTTGACTACTACCTTCACCTGCTTTGACTTCAATTCCTTCTCACGCTTCTTCTGCTGATAAAGGAACTTCTGATAATCAATAACTTTACAAACAGGCGGCTCTGCATTTGGCGAAATCTCAACTAGGTCTAGCTCCAATTCGTCAGCAATCTGAAGTGCTTTTTCCAATGAAACCACTCCTTGCTCTACGTTGTCGCCTACCAAACGAACCTCTCTTGCACGAATCTCGTCGTTTATTTTATGTGCCTGCTCTTTCTGAGTACCCTTTGTCTCTTTCTGACTTGCTGCGGGTTTGTTGCCTGGCGCTGCTGCTTCAGCAGTCTTTGGCTTCTTGAAAAATGGTTGAGTTGCGATAGCAATATCCTCCTTAAATAGTTATTAATTATCTTGTTAAGCTCTTGAATTTTAGAATTCGCTCAACATTTGAGCCACTTCTGCATTCAAATTCTCGGCAAATGTAGTAAATTTAATTGAACCTTTATCACCTTCGCCCTGTTTTCTTACAGAAACTTCATCATTTTCTGCCTCTTTCTCTCCTACAATCAACATGTAAGGGATATGTTTGATCTCGTTGTCACGGATTTTTCTTCCGATCTTCTCGTTTCTGTCGTCGACGATGGCTCTGACATCTTTAGAGTCCAAGTATGCCTGTACCTTTCTTGCGTAGTCGTTGTACTTCTCGCTGATTGGTAGGATCGCTACCTGGTCTGGTGTCAACCACAATGGGAACTTACCTGCTGTGTGCTCGATCAATACGGCTACGAATCTCTCCATAGATCCGAATGGAGCACGGTGGATCATCACTGGACGGTGCTTCTGGTTGTCCTCACCTACATATTCTAGTCCGAATCTTTCAGGCAAGTTGTAGTCTACCTGGATTGTTCCTAGCTGCCAACGGCGTCCTAGAGCGTCTTTTACCATGAAGTCAAGCTTTGGTCCGTAGAACGCTGCCTCGCCATACTCTACGCGTGCTGGCATTCCCTTCTCCTTGCAAGCGTCGATGATTGCCTGCTCTGCTTTGTTCCAGTTCTCCTCTGTTCCTACATATTTAGTAGTGTTGTTTGGATCTCTCAATGAAATCTGAGCCTCGAAATTGTCGAAATTCAAAGCTTTGAAGATGATTCCGATGATATCCATCACACGCATGAACTCCTCTTTCACCTGGTCTGGACGTACGAACAAATGAGCGTCATCCTGTGTGAACGAACGTACACGTGTCAATCCGTGAAGCTCACCGCTCTGCTCATATCTATATACAGTACCGAACTCTGCAAGACGCAAAGGAAGGTCACGGTATGAACGTGGCTGGTACTTGAAGATCATACAGTGGTGAGGACAGTTCATTGGCTTAAGCATGTAAACCTCTCCCTCTTCTGGAGTCTCGATAGGACGGAAACTGTCTTCTCCGTAGTGATCCCAGTGTCCTGAAGTCACGTATAGGTTCTTGTTTCCGATATGTGGAGTGATAACCTGCTGGTATCCGAATCTCTTCTGGATCTTCTTCAACATATCCTCAAGACGCAAGCGAAGGGCTGTACCCTTTGGCAACCACATTGGAAGTCCTTTGCCCACCATGTCTGTGAACATGAACAATTCCATCTCCTTGCCGATCTTTCTGTGGTCACGCTTCTTGGCCTCCTCCAAAAGTTCAAGATACTCGTCAAGCATCTTCTTCTTAGGGAATGTGATGGCGTATAGACGAGTAAGCTGCTTTCTCTTCTCGTCGCCTCTCCAATATGCTCCTGCAAGAGAAGTGATCTTGACTGCCTTGATTGGAGACACATCCTTCAAGTGTGGTCCACGGCAAAGGTCTGTGAAGCTTCCCTGCTCGTATAGCGTGATCTTGCCGTCTTCAAGCTCGCTGATCAACTCTGTCTTATATACTTCGCCTCTCTGCTCGAACATCTTCAAAGCGTCTGCCTTAGAGATGTCGACGCGAGTAAGCGTCTGCTTTGTAGCTACGATTTCCATCATCTTCTTCTCGATGGCTGCGAAATCTGACTCTTTCAATGTGATATCACCGAAATCGATATCGTAGTAGAATCCGTTTTCGATAGCTGGACCGATACCGAATTTTGCGTTTGGATAAAGCATCTGGATAGCCTGTGCCATCAAGTGGGCTGATGTATGCCAGAATGTGTGCTTACCCTCTTCGTCTTCAAATTTGAACAACTTGATCGCTGCGTCCTCGTTGATTGCACGATTCAAGTCTCTTGTCTCTCCGTTTACGCTGATCGCCAACACGTCCTGTGCTAGGCGGGAAGAGATGCTTTCTGCGATCTGATAACCTGTGACGCCGTTCTCATACTCACGAACGGAACCGTCTGGGAATGTAATTTTTACCATTTTTTTCTCTACTTACAAATGTAGTCTAATTTAAAACGTCGCAAAGATAACCTTTGTATGCCTAACTTACAATTAGTTTTTGGGAAAAAATAGATAATGATGTCATTTCAATCTTTTTATCCATATTATATAATTGAAATATTTACTATGCTGAAATGTTATTTTTGTCATAAAATCATTATGAAATTTAACAGAATTGTCATATCTTGCGGAAAATTTTAGTGGCTGAGGTATGTGTGATACGAAAAGATGAGCTCTCTATACGTTGCTGAAAACTGAATTTTAATTCTTTTATTGGCTGAAAATGGCTCAAATGAATGTATTTATACGTGAATGGCTTTATATTTTTACATTTTTTCACAAATGGGATAAAAAATATATTATAGCCTTTTGGCTTATTTTTGTAATGTCATAATTTTGTAATAGATATTTTACTATATGGAAGAGAATAAGGATTTCAAGGACAAAAACGATTTAGAAATTGTTTTTTCCAAAGCGGTGAAGGCGGGAAAGAGAATCTACTATTTTGACGTAAAGAAGAATCGTAGAGGAGAGTTGTTCCTTGCTATTACAGAGAGTAAGAAAAAGGTAGGTGATGATGAATCTCAGGTTTCGTTTGAGAAACACAAAATTTTCCTATATAAGGAGGATTTTGAGAAGTTCGCGAACGGTCTGTCTGAGGTGACTTCGTTTATTGACAGAGTAAATAAAGAAAATGGTATAGAGAGGCGTCAGTCGGAAGAATGAAATAAATAGAGCACTTAGATTAACATTGTTTAATTTGAGTGCTCTTTCTTTTTGGCTATTGTGTATTGATTGCCTAATTTTGCAACGTGAACGGGCAAAGTTGCCCCTACATTACGGAAAATATAATTATTTACGATTGTTACGACTATGCTGAACCCAACTGAAGCTGATGAACGACGTTATCTGAAGTCGGTGCTGGAATTTATTGATGATATGATTCTGGGTATTGATGCCTTTATCCACCAGCAGGTAAAGGATATGAAGGCGTTCAAGGAGTATTTGTGGGAAAACCTCTCCGAGCTTGACCGCGCGGAAAAGAGCGCGACGCGAAATTATGTGACGCAAGCGGCAATGAGTGCGGAGGAGATGGAGAATACGAAGCGACGCCTGAAAAGGATGAAGCTTGTGCCATATTTCGGACGAATAGATTTCCGTGTCGACGGTGAGGAAGAAGCCTCCTCTTTGTATGTCGGCATCCATTCGTTATATGATTCGAAAAGCAAGAAGAATCTTATCTACGATTGGCGAGCTCCGATATCAACAATGTTCTATGACTTTGATTTCGGCAAAGCGTATTATGAATCACCAGTCGGCAGAATAGACGGAACAATTGAGTTCAAACGTCAGTTCAGAATCCGCAACTCTGTAATGGAGTTTATGATTCAGAACAGCATAAACATCGACGATGAGTTGCTCCAGAAAGAGTTGAGCACAACGTCGGATGAGCGTATGAAGAATATTGTCGCGACAATCCAGCGTGAACAGAACGCAATCATCCGTGATGAGGAGTCGCACAATCTTATAATCCAGGGAGTCGCAGGTTCAGGAAAGACGTCCATAGCACTCCATCGAGTGGCATACATATTATATAGGTTCAAGGGTCAGATAACGTCAGATGATATTTTGATCATCTCTCCTAACAAGGTGTTTGCCGACTATATTTCCAATGTGTTGCCTGAATTGGGTGAGGAGACAATCAAGGAGTGCGGAATGGAGGAACTGCTTTCCGAACTGTTGGACGGCAAAGTGAAATTCCAGACATTCTTTGAGCAGGTGAACGATCTGCTTGAAAACAAGAATGCCGCGACAATAGAACGAACAAAGTTCAAGGCCACATTCGAGTTTGTCCAGCTTTTGGACAAATATCTGGTGCATCTTGAGAACACATGTTTTCAGCCAGAGGACATCGTAGTGGGAATCATTCCCGTCGCAAAGGAATGGATACTTGAAAAATTCCATTCTCATGACAGACTGCCGATCCGCCAGCGTCTGGAACTTATCGCAAACGATATCAAGAACGAGTTTAAGATATCATTCCGTCGAATACTGACGACGGAGGAGATGAGAAAGGTAAGGACAGAACTGAAGAAAATGCTTCATCTAGGATCCGACGCTGCGGTATACAAAGATATGTTTGAGTGGCTAGGCAAACCCGAGTATCTGAAGAAGACGAAGGACAAGAAGATGGAGTATGCTGACGTCGCCCCTATGATCTATCTGAAGATTTCATTAGAGGGAGTGAAAGCGAAGAGCAGTGTGAAACATCTGCTTGTGGATGAGATGCAAGACTATTCACCGGTGCAGTACCGTCTGCTTTCAAAAATATTCCCATGCAAGAAGACCATCCTTGGAGACGCTGCGCAGAATGTCAACCCATACAGTTCGACGACAGCCGACGATATACGCAAGGCATTGTATAAGGCCGAGATAATGAAACTCAACAAAAGCTATCGTTCGGGATATGAGATCACAGAGTTGGCAAAAAGTATTTCCGGGAATTCAGAGATAGACGTTGTAGAGCGTCATACAGAGAGACCGCAGCTGATAGAAGTTGCCAGCAGAGAAGCGGAGACACAGTTGATGCGTGACATGATCATGGAAGCAGACGTAAACAACCCGACGTCTACTGCATACATATTTAAATTAGAGAAAGATGCGATCGCGTTTTTCGAAACATTGGGAGATTTGCAGAAGAGAGCCACTTTGCTGGTGAGCGGATGTCAGGCATTCACCAACGGAATAGTGGTGACCACTTCACATATGGCGAAAGGATTGGAGTTTGATGAAGTGGTGATACCGAATGTCACGAAGGCGAATTATAACGACGAGATGGATAAAAGCCTGCTATATATCGCATGTACGCGAGCAATGCACCGTTTGAAGATGATTTTTAGTGGAGAACAGACGGAATTTATCAACAAAGCATTGTGTGACAGCAAAAAAAAATAGGTTTATATTGAAATGTACAAAATAAATTATAATTTTGTAGCGATATTACTATATATAATGTCTAACGACTAATTGTTTAATTTTAAAAATGAGTGATTTAACAAAGAATGTAGCTCCTATAGAGGACTTCGATTGGGATGGCTACAAGAATGGCGAGAGCTTGTCAGAAGCAGCACGTCAGGAGCAAGAGTCAAAGTACGACCAGACTCTTAACTCTATCAAGGACAACGAGGTTGTAATTGGTAAAGTAATCTCTTTGAACAAGAGAGAGGTCGTAGTGAACGTAGGTGGAAAGTCGGATGGTATCGTTTCTACTAATGAGTTCCGTTACAATCCAGACTTGAAGATTGGTGACGAGGTAGAGGTTTACATCGAAAACCAGGAGGACAAGAAGGGTCAGTTGAATCTTTCTCACCGCAAGGCTCGCGCAGCACGTTCATGGGATCGTGTTAACGAGGCATTGGAGAAGGACGAGATTATCAAGGGATATATCAAGTGCAGAACTAAGGGCGGTATGATCGTTGACGTATTTGGCATCGAGGCATTCTTGCCAGGTTCTCAGATTGACGTTAAGCCTATTCGCGATTACGATGTATTCGTAGGCAAGACAATGGAATTCAAGGTTGTAAAGATCAACCACGAGTTCAAGAACGTAGTAGTTTCACACAAGGCACTTATCGAGGCAGAGCTTGAGCAGCAGAAGTCTCAGATCATCTCTAAGTTGGAGAAGGGTCAGGTACTTGAGGGAACAGTTAAGAACATCACATCATACGGTGTATTCATCGATCTTGGTGGCGTAGATGGTCTTATCCACATCACAGACCTTTCATGGGGCCGCGTAAACGATCCTAAGGAGGTTGTAGAGCTAGATCAGAAGATTAATGTTGTTATCCTAGACTTCGATAACGACAAGAAGAGAATCGCACTAGGTTTGAAGCAGCTTACTCCTCATCCATGGGATGGTTTGAAGGCTGATTTGAAGGTTGGCGACAAGGTAACTGGTAAGGTAGTCGTTATGACTGATTACGGTGCATTTGTTGAGATCGCTCCAGGTGTAGAGGGTCTAATCCACGTATCAGAGATGTCATGGAGCCAGCACTTGAGAAGCGCACAGGATTTCTTGTCAGTAGGTGATACAGTTGAGGCTGTAGTATTGACATTGGATCGTGAGCAGAGAAAGATGAGCTTGGGTGTTAAGCAGCTTAAGCCAGATCCATGGGAGGCTATCGATACTAAGTATGCAGTAGGAACAAAGCACACTGCAAAGGTACGTAACTTCACTAACTTCGGAGTATTTGTTGAGATCGAGGAGGGAGTTGATGGTTTGATCCACATCTCAGACCTATCTTGGACAAAGAAGGTAAAGCACCCATCAGAGTTCACAACTATCGGTGCAGACATCGAGGTTCAGGTATTGGAGATCGACAAGGAGAACCGTCGTTTGAGCCTAGGTCACAAGCAGCTTGAGGATAATCCTTGGGATGTATTTGAGACAATCTTCACAGAGGGTTCAGTACACGAGGGAACAATCACAGAGATCGTAGACAAGGGAGCAATCGTAATGTTGCCTTACGGAGTTGAAGGTTTCTGTACTCCAAAGCACTTGACAAAGGAGGATGGTTCAGTAGCTAAGGTTGACGAGAAGCTTCCATTCAAGGTTCTTGAGTTCAACAAGGAGTCTAAGAGAATCATCGTTTCTCACAGCAGAACATTCGAAGAGGGTGCAACTGAAGAGAAGAAGGATTTCAAGAAGAAGAAAGCTTCTAAGAAGAGTGAGGCAGCAGCCGCAACAACTTTGGAGAAGACAACTCTTGGAGATATCGAGCAGTTGGCAGCTTTGAAGAATCAACTAGGAAAGTAAATAATGTCTAATTTTAACTTATAAAAAATGTCAAAGAAATTTTTAGCTTTAGCAGCAGCCGCAACACTTGTTGGCAATGCTTTCGCTCAGGAGCAGGCAACTGCAGATACAGCTACAGCAAAGGGCATTTGCCATTGGTCAGCTGGTCTTAAGGGTGGTGTTAACTACTTGAGATGGGCTCCAATCGCTGAGCCAGATCGTACTCTAAGCGGTACAATTAACGGTCAGTTCGGTGTATTCACAGAGGCTACATTCAACCCTCGTTGGGGTCTTGGTTTGCAGTACATGTATGCAATGAACAATCAGGAGACTTATGATGCAGTTAACCACGACATCATCCTTCATTCTTCATTCAACTTGTCTAATATCGTTGCTCCATACAGAAGCATGGGATTGCAGAAGCTTAACGTTTATGTTAACCCAGGTCTTGTAGGAACAATCGGTGTTTGGGAGAACTCAAATATTATGGCTGACGACAGCAAGTTCGTTCTTGGTGTTTACGGTGCAGGTCAGATTGAGTACAACGTAAGCAAGTTCTTCGCTATCGGTTTGGAGGGAACTGCAATGTACCGTTTGCGTCAGTGCTACCCTGCAGGTGGTCACCTAACTTTCGGTGCTAACCTTGAGGTACGTTACAAGTTCGGTGGAGATCGTAACATCCGTAACATCGCTTGGGTAGATTACGCACCTAAGTGTGAAGTTCCTGATTTGACTCCAATCCTAGAGGAGCAGAAGCGTCAGTGCGAGGAGCTTACATCTAAGCTTGAGGAGCAGATCGTTAACCAGAACGTAGCAATCAACAAGCTACAGCAGCAGATCAAGTTCACTCAGGATTCTCTTGATTCTCATATCAGAGCTACTCGTGAGCCAGTTCGTTACATCCCTACTAAGGAAGAGGATGAGATCATCAAGACTGCATTCGCTCAGCTTGAGTTCGAGTCAGCTAAGGCTATCATCAAGCAGTCTTCTTACTCTTCACTTGATGGTCTAGCAATGTTGCTTAAGTCTCACCCAGAGTGGTCTGTAACTCTTAAGGGTTACACAGATAACTCAGGTAACGCAGCTAAGAACCTTCAGTTGTCTAAGGATCGTGCAGCATCAGTTAAGAACTACTTGATCAACAAGGGAGTTTCTGCTGCTAACATCCAGTCACAGGGTTATGGTTCAGCTAACCCAGTTGCTTCTAACTCTACACTTGCAGGTCGTGCTAAGAACCGTCGTGTAGAAATCGAGCTTTTCTCTAAGTAAGAATAAGTTTTGAAGCTATACTAATAGGAGGCACATCGTAAGGTGTGCCTCTTTTTATTTCAATTTCATGGAAGATAATTCTCTTAAAATATTAGGCTCGTGCGCGGCTTTGCCTTCGCTGAAAATGAATCAGTCGGCTTACGCTTTGAATATGAATTCAAAGACGTTTCTTATCGATTGTGGTGAGAATACACAACAATCCTTACGCCATTATTGTGTGAACCATTCTAGAATGAACCATATCTTTATCTCTCATCTTCATGGCGACCATTGTTTCGGACTGATCGGTCTTATTTCGACTCTTGATCTTCTTGGCAGACGCAGCGACATAACTATCCATTCACACAAAGGGTTGGAGGAGGTAATGCGTCCTCAACTTGACTTTTTCTGCAATTATCTTCATTTCAAGGTCTTGTTTGAGACATTCTCTCCTTTTACAAGTGAGATTATCTACGAAAACGACAAAATGGAGGTGTCGTCAATCCCACTGAAACATTCGATCCCGACATCCGGATTCCTTTTCCGTGAGAAACCCCACCGTCGACATCTTAGAGCTGATAAAGCTAAATTCTATAATATTCCGATAGAACAGTATAAATTCATTCTTAACGGTGATGACTATGTGACACCCGACGGAATGATCGTGCCAAACAGTAATCTGACTCTGCCTCCTTCTCCACAGAAAAGTTTCGCGTATCTTTCTGATACTGCCTACAATGAGAAGGTTGTTGACAAAATAAAAGGTGTGGATATCCTTTTCCATGAGTCGACATTTCTGGAGAAGGATAGGGTGAGAGCAAAACAGACTTTTCATTCCACTGCGTCAGATGCTGCTAAAATCGCGTCGCTCGCAGAAGCAAAAAAACTTGTGATCGGACATTTTTCGGCAAGATACAGAGACCGGAAAACGTTTTTGGAGGAAGCAAAACCAATTTTTGAAAATACTTTTTTAGGCAATGACGGTAATGAATTTACCTTTTAATATATTTTGCATATATATAAAAATCATGTAATTTTGTAAGCATTAAATGATAATTAAATTATGGGCATAAAGAGAACTAAAATAGTAGACGCCTTAGGGTTGACAAACTATGGATCTGAAATAAATGTAAAGGGATGGGTCCGTACGAAGCGTGGCAATAAGAATGTAAGTTTCATCGCTTTGAACGACGGATCAACAATCAAGAATATTCAGCTTGTTGTAGACGCGGGTGCTATTGATGAGTCGATAATGAAAGATGTCACTACCGGTGCATGTATCAGTTGTGTCGGCACATTGGTTCAGTCGCAGGGTGCAGGACAGAGTGTTGAAATTCTTGCAAAAAGTATCGAGATCTATGGTAAGGCTGATGTGAATGAATACCCATTGCAGAAGAAGGGATGTTCGATGGAGTTCTTGCGTGAGATCGCTCACCTTCGTCCTCGTACAAACACTTTCGGAGCTGTGTTCCGTATCCGTCACAATATGGCGATCGCTATCCACAAGTTCTTCCACGATAGAGGATTCTTCTATTTCCATACTCCAATCATCACTGCTTCAGACTGTGAGGGTGCAGGACAGATGTTCCAGGTTACAACGAAGAATCTTTATGATTTGAAAAAAGATGAGAACGGTAGCATCATATACGATGATGATTTCTTCGGCAAGATGGCAAGTTTGACAGTTTCTGGTCAGCTTGAGGGTGAGCTTGCTGCTACTGCTCTTGGTTCTATCTATACTTTCGGTCCAACATTCCGTGCTGAAAACTCCAACACTCCACGCCACTTGGCTGAGTTCTGGATGATCGAGCCAGAGGTTGCCTTCAACGATATTGAGGACAATATGGACTTGGCAGAGGAGTTTATCAAGTATTGTGTACAATGGGCATTGGACAATTGCCAGGATGATTTGGCATTCTTGAACCAGATGATCGACAAGGGCTTGATCGAGAGATTGCAGAGCGTATTGAAGGCTCCTTTCACTCGTCTACCTTACACTGAGGGAATCAAGATCCTTGAGGAGGCTGTTGCAAAAGGTAAGAAGTTCGAGTTCCCAGTTTATTGGGGTTGCGACCTTGCTTCAGAGCATGAGCGTTATTTGGTTGAGGAACACTTCAAGAATCCTGTGATTTTGACTGACTATCCTAAGGAGATCAAGGCATTCTACATGAAGCAGAATGAAGATGGCAAGACTGTTCGCGCAATGGATGTGCTATTCCCTACAATCGGTGAGATCATCGGTGGTTCTGAGCGTGAGGCAGACTACGACAAACTGCTTACAAGAATCCAGGAGCTAAATATTCCAATGAAGGATATGTGGTGGTATCTTGACACTCGTAAGTTCGGTTCTTGTCCTCACTCTGGATTTGGACTTGGATTTGAGAGATTGCTGTTGTTCGTTACAGGTATGACAAATATCCGCGACGTGATTCCGTTCCCAAGAACTCCACGTTCGGCAGAATTCTAAAATTTGTATGGCCTGCAATTCAGATTTCTGTTTTGCAGGCTTTTATTTATATAGCCTATGAAAATCAAACAATTAATCCTTGCAGTTGGTGCTTCATTAGGACTGGTATCATGTCTGGATGTTCCTGCCGACTATTATACTCAGGTGAATGACATTTTCAACAATGTTGTCCACGAGACAACTAAGGTGGATGCCAAGATTCAGGCAAACGACACGACTGGTCTTGCTGAAATGGTTGAAAATCTGAAATTTGTCAAGAAGACACTTGTCGCTATTGGTCCATTCCGTGAGGATTCTTCGTTGATAAACAACGTGGTTGAATTTGTGGATTTGTATTCCGACGAATTCATGAGCAATTGTTACGATCGTTTTGTAGAGTTGGCAACTGCGGATTCGTTGTCTGATGAGCAGAGAATAGAGTTGGATCTTATTAAATCCACTTTCGTTACAGCAGGACAATCTGCTCTTATTGATGCTCAAAAAGCTCATAAGGATTTTCAAGTGAAATATGAATTGATGAACGGACATATGGTCGTAGAATAATTAGAAAATATGAAAGAATTAATTGATATCATAACAGAAAGAAGAAGCACACGTAAGTTTACAGATCAGCCAATCGAGCAGGAAAAACTTGATCTTATTTTGAAAGCGGCTCTAATGGCACCGTCTTCAAAGAGATGCACTCCTTGGCATTTTGTGGTTGTGGAAGACGCGAATGATCTTCAGACAATCTCTGAGTCTCGCCAGATGGGTAGCGCGTTTGTCTCAGGCGCAAAGATGGCGATCGTAGTGCTTGCGGAGGAGGAGAAGAGCGACGTGTGGGTAGAGGATGCCTCTATCGCCGCTTCTTATATCCAGCTTATGGCAGAGAGCCTAGGTATAGGATCATGCTGGGTGCAGGTGAGAAACAGAAAGAAGAACGACGAAGAGACAACTGAGAATGTCTTGAAGAAGTTGCTTAATATTCCAGACGGATTGCGTGCGGAGTGTGTTATCGCTCTTGGCTACAAGGGTGAGGAGAAGGCTCCATTCGATCAGTCGAAATTGAAATTAGACCGTATTCACAGAGGTCAATTCTAATTGAAGACGATGAAAATCGTTTTTCTGGGAAGCGGGAATGTGGCGACTCATTTGTCGCAGGCGTTAAACAATTCCTTGTCGAATGAGGTGGTGCAGGTGTACAGCCCCACTGCCGAAAATGCCAAATCGCTTGCTGAGATATTGTCGTGCGGATATTGTACGGATATCAATGAGGTCGACGTGAATGCGGACATCTACGTCTGCAGCGTTAAAGATTCAGTTCAGCAAAACGTGTGGCGAGCGTTGAAAAGCCATTTCGTCGGATCTGGCGTCAATGTCGCGGATAAGATAGTTGTCCATACGGCTGGAGCGTTGGCGATGGATGGTGAGAACGGATTGTTGGAGTTTTTCCCTAATTGTGGAGTGGTCTATCCTGTGCAGAGTTTTTCGAAACAAAGAGCGGTGGATCTGTCGCATACACCTTTTCTGATAGAGGCGACAATCCCGTCGACATTGGAAAAACTAAGAAACCTTGTGGCAACAGTGTCGGACAGATGCTATGACGCCACAACCAAACAACGCAACGCTTTGCATCCGGCGGCTGTGTTCGCAAGCAATTTCGCAAACCATATGTATGCGATAGCCAACAGACTCATGGAGAAGAACGGGTTGCCGTTTGAAATCCTGATTCCGTTGATTCAGGAGACAGCCCAGAAAGTGACGGAGGTTCATCCCGTCGCAGCTCAGACAGGACCGGCAGTGAGAGGTGATGAAGTGGTGATGAGCAAACAGGAGAAAGGACTAACTGCTGACGGATACGAGACAGAGCTGGAAATCTACCGTCTTGTCAGCAAAAACATACAAACATATAGAGATGAATTTCAAAGAGAATCTTGATAAAATAAAAGCATTTGTTTTTGATGTGGACGGCGTTTTGTCCGCCACCACCGTGCCGCTTCACCCGAGTGGGGAACCGATGCGTATGGTGAACATCAAAGACGGATATGCCATGCAGTATGCAGTGAAGAAAGGTTATACCCTTGCGATTATCACTGGTGGCAAGACAGAGGCTGTAAGAAAAAGATTCGTAGGCTTGGGTCTAAAAGACGTATATATGTCATCGGCAGTGAAAATCCATGATTTCCATGATTTTCTAGAAAAACACAATCTTTCTGCGGACGAAGTCATGTATATGGGCGACGACATTCCTGATTATGAGGTGATGAAGGAGTGTGGATTCCCATGTTGTCCTGCGGATGCGGCTCCTGAGATTAAAGAGATAAGTTGCTATGTGTCTGATAAAAAGGCTGGAGAAGGTTGTGGTCGCGACGTGATCGAGCAGGTGATGAAGGCACAAGGCAAGTGGATGGATGATAAAATAGCTTTTGGTTGGTGATATGATGACAGTGATTTTGAAATTGGTCCTACTTATCGTGGGCTTTGTTGTACTTATTTATGGTGCAGATTTTTTTGTAGACGGTGCGTCGAAACTGGCTAAACGGTTTAATATCCCGTCTTTCATAATAGGACTGACAATTTGTGCGTTGGGAACAAGTGCTCCGGAGTTGGCGGTGAGTGTCACAGCCTCAATATCGGGTGCGAACTCGTTGGCCATTGGTAATGTGTTGGGCTCCAATTTCTTCAATTTGATGGTAGTGCTTGGCGTCTGTGCGGTTATCAATCCTATTCCTGTTACAAAAAATCTGTTGCGACGCGATTATCCGGTATCTGTGGCCGCAATCACATTGCTGTCTGTGTTCCTGATGTCAGATTCAGATGTCAGCCGTATGGAGGCAGGAATATTGTTCACTTTTTTGATCGGATATATAGTGTGGACAATCGTCGACACGAAGAAACATCCGGAGACGGCAGAGCCAGAAGCGGAGGATAATGAGGAGTTTGTGCCCTGGAAATGTGCACTTTATATAATCGGTGGTTGTGCGGCTATTGTCCTTGGTGGAGATTTGGTAGTGGAGTCGGCAAAAGTGCTAGGTGGAGCTATGGGAATGAGTGAGAAACTTATCGGTTTCACTATCTGTGCGATCGGAACATCATTGCCTGAGCTCGTCACTTCATACACTGCGTCGAAGAAAAACCAGAATGATATGGCGATGGGCAACGTGATCGGATCCAACATATTCAATATCCTATGTATCCTGGGACTTTCTGGTTTGATCTCTCCGATCGCTATTGGAGACGCGAATATAAACGCCACTTTGATAGATTGTGGAATCAACGTAGGAGTCTGCATCCTGGCTTATATCTTCTGTATAACAGGAAAGAGGGTTGACCGTTGGGAAGGATTTGTTCTTATCGGAATTTATCTGACATATATGGTATACAATATTGTGAAAGACATGTTCTAACATGAAGACACTAACTAACATAATTAAATTGACTCGATTGCCGCTACTCTTGCTTGTGGTGGCAATACAGATTGTGACTCACTACTACATTGTTGAGCCGATGGTAAACCATGCGGATGGAGAGGTGCAGATGGACACATTGCCGTTGACATTGTGCGTGTTGGCTACAGTGTTTACTGCATTGGGAGGTTTTTTGGTGAATGACTATTTCGATGTCAAGATCGACAGAATCAACCGACCTATCACACGCATAGTCGACCTGTTTGTTTCGCGAGACACCATTTTCAACCTGTACATTGGAGTCACTACTATTGCAGTTGTCAGTGCAGGAGTGTTGAGTTACATCGCGTCGGCATTCGACTATTTCTTTATTTTCGTGGCGGTAGTCGGACTCTTGTGGTTCTATTCGTCAAGTTACAAGCGCACACCGTGGGGAAGCCTGTTGCTTGCTGTCGCTGTTGCTATGATTCCAGTGATAGTCTGTATGTACGACAACTGGTTCATACTCATGCATGAGATGTCGATGCAGATCGGTCAGGAGAGTATGATGGCATTGACAGCCTTCCTTAATAATATTCTCACTAAAGCTGTGATATTTGGAGTGTTGCTGGCTGCATGGATAATCGTCGTCGACATTATCAGAGCGATGATTGAGGAGAAAGGAGAGCGAGAGATGGAATGCCACTCTTTGCCAATCGTATACGGACATACAGTAGCCAAAGTGGTTTGTTATGTTGTGATAATCTTGGCGGCAATTGGGTGTGGAAAAGTGGCGTTAGAGTCGACGGCATATCTCTCTACGAAAGCGATCAACTACTTACTGTTCACTATAGCTCCGTTGTCTATAGGCCTGTGTTTCCAGTTAAAAAAGAGCAAAATACGACTGGATTATATGATTTGTACAGGAATAATTTATGCGATTGCAATTTTTATGGTTACATTTGTCGTGCTCTTAGGCTATTATTACGAATAAAAATGAATAAAAACATAGAATTGTTAATATATTATTGGAAAAAGATATAGAAATTTGACAATTTTTATGCATATTTGCAAGTATATTGGCAAAACGAAATATAGTAATGAAGAAATTAGTATTATTAATAGTTGGGTCCTTCTTGCTAACGATGGTGTCGCATGCAAGAGTCAAGCGAGTATGCAATGCTCCTGAGGTGAATGCGGAATACAGCACCCTTGAGAATGCTTTGTTGGATTGTGCCGCTGGAGACACGATTTACCTTGAAGCTTCAGGTACAGAGTATGGTCCTGGTGATGCGTATGGATTTGATCCGATTCGAATCACAAAGCCAATAACAATCATTGGCCCTGGCTATTTGTATAAGGAAAATAAGGTAGTGAACTACACTACGGGAGAGAGTTTCATAGCAAGTCCACTACGTATCTATAGCAATAACGTGACACTTTCGGGATTGTTGTTGAACAATGTGGAGGTATACGGAAATGAGTGTACAATTGCCAAATGCCAGATATTAGCCGGTTCACAGACTGCGATTGAGGTGGCTGATACAGTCAACGGATGCATCATCCGTCAGAATTTCATCGTAGGAAATGTTCAGGGTAACGGCTTCCCACAGAATGTCAACGTCTCTAACAATATCATCTGTGGAGTTGTGAGCAGTATGGAAAGAGCTCGTATTGAGCGCAACACATTTGGAAAGTTCAACAGATTCGGTGGCGTCTACAACCTAAGATTCTGCACATTGATTGAGAATGTGATGAATTATGACCTTAAGAAATCAAGAACTAACACTTGCTCGTTCTTGAATAATTTCAATGGAGATTTCCGTCAGGAGATGACAAATCCAGATTTCTCATTAGACTGCAATTATAAGATTAAGGAGACAAGTAAACTTTACGATATGGCATCTGATGGCGATCAGCTTGGCGCTTACGGAGGTGCGATGCCATATGTCACAAGTGGTTTGCAGGATACTCCTGTGATTGAAAGTTATGTCGCTGCAAATGAGGCAAACCAAAGTGTTGGCCTTGAGGTTACAATCAAATATAAAATGGAGAAATAATCATGAAAAAGATTTTTGCATCTATATATGCTGTTGCGATTGCAATGTCAAGTGCTTTTGCAGAGGTAATCACTACAGAGTATTTCTTTGACGAGGATCCTGGTTTTGGCAAGGGCTACAAGGCTGGTGTCACTACTAACGGAACTATCAAATTCAAGGCAAAAGTAAGAAACTTGAACAATGGTTTCCACACTCTATATGTAAGAGGTAAGAACTATGATGGCTGGTCACACTGTGTAGCTATCCCTGTTACAATGTTCGAGAAAAGTTCGGAAATCGTTGGATCGGAATATTTCTTTGATGTTGATCCAGGAGAGGGAAAAGGAAAGTTTGTTGAAACTTCAGCTGAAGCAACAGCTGCAATCTCTATCAATGAGGAGGATTTGTCTAAGTTGAAACATGGTTTCCATGAGTTGTATTCAAGAGCATTGTCCAACACTAACACTTGGACTTCTCCATTCAGCACTCCTTATGTTTACCTCCCTGTTGTTAGCCAGGTGAAACGTGCGGAGTTTTATATCGACAAGGACCCAGGTGAGGGTAATGGTAAACCAGCTGCTAGCTTCGGATCTAGTGTCGCTTTCCAGATCAATACAGGTACAATGAAGGAGGGAAACCACACTCTGTATATCCGTACTTTGGATCAAAAAGGTAATTGGAATGTAGATTACGGTATTCCTTTCGTTTTCAGTTATGCAACTGGCAGTGTGCACTGGAGAGATAATGTGTCTATATCGCCAAACCCAACAATGTTCAACTTTGATGTGAACATTGACGACAAGACTGGCTCAAGAGCTAATATCTCTATTGTCGCTCGTTCTGGTAAGGTCGTGGCTGAAGAGGTTCAACAGTCAACTCAGACTGGTAAAATCAACATCAATGTCAAGGATTTGGCTCCTGGTGATTATCAGGTGATTGTTGAGTGTGCAGGTGAAACTTCTGTTCGTCACCTTGTTATCAAACGATAGTTTTTGCAGAAATGCACTGTGAAATATAAACAGATAAAAGGTGGACTTTTACGGTCCGCCTTTTGTGTTAATACATGACTTCGTAGTTTGTGCAGTTTCTCCAATATGAAACTTGCTCTTCTGCGAAAATGATGGAATCCAATAACCAAATAAAACGAAGAATTCCAGACGAAATGAAGAACTTGATTTGTAAATTGTTAAATGTTATATTGTTGACGTTGCTTTCCTATTCTGCGTCTGGACAGGAAAGCCTGAATGATATTTTTATTCAGCTGAAAGGAGACTCTGTTGCGGATGCTCAGAAACTGTCATTGACAAAAAAGGCTGAGAAAATATTGTTGGACAGTTTAAAAAAGACAAAGTCTTTCGCACCGTCTTTCAACCATCCTGAAATAGGACGTGTGTTGTCTGACGACAATAAAGTATGTATCTATTCGTGGGCTTTCCAGTTGTCTGACAAAAGCTATTTTTACAGTTCTATCGTACAGACCAAACTGAGGAAAGGTTCTCGTGTTGAGGCTCTCACAATAAAGAAAATGCCTTTCTTGCCTCAGCCGACGGAAAGAATCCAGCGTCACAACTGGTATGGAGCTCTCTACTATAAGATAGCCCATGTGAAGTACCGTCGCGACAGCTACTATATTGTGCTTGGATGGGCAGGATATTCCGCAATCACCCATTATAAACTGATTGATGTCCTTCGTGTGGACGGATCTGGCAGACCTTCATTCGGAAAACAGGTGTTGAAGAAGAAGGGCAGACAGACATGGAGCCGCCACGTCTTCGAATATAATGCGGAAGGAAAAATCGTGTTGAATTATGATGATGCGGCTAAAATGATTGTGTTCGACCATCTTGTGCCGGAAAGTATGATGTTCACGGATATACCTTCATATTATGGACCGGATTTCACTTATGACACCTATAATCTTCATGAAGGCAAATGGTTTTACAACAATAATGTTGATGTAAGAAACAAGGAGTAATGAAAAAAATAATTTTAAGTATTATCGCATCTGCTGCTCTGACAGCATGCGGAAATAAAGAAGAAAACAAATTGTCTGATATGGAAATGAATTTCAAATATGACGTGGAGAAATTCTACGATCTTCAGATTTTGCGTTATCAAGTGCCTGAGTTCGAGACTCTGTCTTTGAATCAAAAACTGCTGATTTATCATCTTTCGCTTGCTGCGGAGGAGGGTCGTGATATATTATTCGATCAAAACTGCAAATTCAATCTTCCGATCCGTCGCGTGTTGGAAACAATCTACACTGAGAAAATCGGTGCGGACAATGCGTCAGAGTTTGCTTCGTTGGAGAAATACTTGAAGCGCGTATGGTTTTCTAACGGTATTCACCACCACTATTCATGTGATAAGTTCCTTCCAGATTTCTCAAAAGCATTCTTCAATGCTTGTCTTGAGAAGATTGGAGACGATAAGTTGACGGGATTGCTTGCCAATGTTGCTGGCAACAGTCTTGCTGAAAAGAAGGCTTTGCTTGTCGACGTGATGTTTGAACCTGCGTTGTATGCAAAACGTGTCAATCAGGCTGATGGTCAGGATCTGATCGCTACGTCTGCCAATCATTATTATGATGGGGTTACTCAGACAGAGGTGGAGAAATTCTACGATGCTATGCGAGACACGACAGACAAATCTCCGATCTCATACGGCTTGAATTCATTGTTGACGAAAGATGAGGCAGGCAAACTTGTGGAGAAGGTCTGGAAGTCGGGAGGCATGTATGGCAAGGCGATCGACAAGATTGTCGGACATTTGAAGGATGCCCTTCCGTATGCTGAGAATGACAGACAGAAGAAAGTGATTGAACTTTTGATTGAGTTCTACAACACTGGAGATTTGAAGAAATTCGATGAATACAGCATCGCTTGGGTGGCAGACTCTACTTCTCGAGTGGATTTTGTCAACGGATTCATCGAGACATACGGAGATCCGCTCGGCTTGAAAGCAAGTTGGGAGTCGATTGTCAACTTCAAGAATGTGGCGGCAACCAAGCGTACGGAGGTTTTGAGCGAAAACGCGCAATGGTTTGAGGATAACTCTCCCGTCGACGCAAGATTCAAGAAGAAAGAGTGCAAGGGTGTGACTGCAAAGGTGATCACAACTGCTATCTTGGCAGGTGATTGTTATCCTGCGACACCTATTGGTATCAATCTTCCTAATGCCAACTGGATCCGTGAGACTTACGGCTCTAAGTCGGTGACAATTGAGAATATCACATACGCTTACGACCAGGCTGCAAAGGGCAACGGATTCAAGGAGGAGTTTGTCGACAGCGATGCAGACAGAGAGATGATTGAGAAATACGGTTACATCACCGACAATATCCATACTGATCTGCACGAATGTTTAGGACATGGCAGCGGACAGTTGTTGCCAGGTGTGAGCCAGGATGCTTTGAAAGCGTATGGAGCGACGGTAGAGGAGGCGAGAGCCGATTTGTTTGGACTTTACTATGCTGCAGACCCTAAGATGGTGGAATTAGGTTTGCTTCCATCTGCTGACGCATACAAGGCAGAATACTACACATACCTTATGAACGGACTGATGACACAGCTTGTCCGCATCAACCTTGGCGACCAGATAGAGGAGGCACACATGCGTAACCGTGCGTTGATCGCTCATTGGGTGTATGAGAAAGGTGCCGCAGACAAGGTGGTGGAATTGGAGAAAAGAGATGGAAAGACCTACGTCAGAATCAACGACTACAACAAGTTGAGAACCCTTTTCGGAAACCTGCTTGCGGAGATTCAGAGAATCAAGTCGGAGGGCGATTTCGAGGCTGCAAGAAAATTGGTTGAGAATTATGCCGTCAATATAGATCCTGAACTTCACAAAGAGATCAAGGACAGATATGCAAAACTTAACATCTCTCCATACAAAGGCTTCATCAACCCTACATACGAGTTGGTTGAGAAAGATGGAAAGGTAGTCGACGTGAAGGTAAACTACAAAGAGGGTTACGCAGAGCAGATGCTACGCTACTCAAAGATGAATAATAATGTGGATTGACGCTGCATAAGGGTAGGAAAATATGAAGACAAGAGTTGCGGAGAAGTGAAAAAAGTGGGATCCTGCGAGTTTGTACGGACAAGCAGGAAAAAAACTTTGTCTTTTGTTGCTTATTGTTAAAAAAACTTTGCGTAAAATGAGCGATAAAGCAAATAATTCACTATTTTTGCTCGTGACTTTGTATAAAAGGTAGAATATTAACGAAATTTATAAATAGAATATGGAAGTAAAAAAATCCGCTAGCGCGAGCCTAGAGAATAAGTCGCACGACTTTCTTTTGATGGGTCTCGTTGTTGCTTTGGGTTTCCTATTCATCATCTTCGAATGGACTACTACAGACGTTAAGAAGATTGAGACAGAGGATTCTCAGGCCATCTTTGAAGAGGAGGAGATGATGGAGGTGACTGTCCAGAAAGACGTTCCGCCACCACCACCAGCAGCTGTAGCTCCACCGCCAGTAGTCGCACCAGAGATCAAGGTGGTAGAAAACACAGTAGAGACAAAAGACATTGAGATTAAATCATCAGAGGAAACAGGTGAGGCTGTTGAGGCTGCTCCTATAGACAATGGTCCAGAAGAGGTAGAAGAGGAGGAAATCTTCATGCGTGTGGAGAAGGCTCCTTCATTCCCAGGAGGACAGAAGGCGATGATGGAGTATTTGATGAAGAACATCAAGTATCCGGCATCATGTCAGGAGGCAGGTATTCAGGGTCGTGTTATCGTATCATTCGTCGTTAACAAGGACGGTACAATCCAGAATGTAGAGGTTATCCGTGGTGTACACGAGAAACTTGACGCTGAGGCTGTACGTGTGGTTAAGTCGATGCCAGCATGGTCTCCAGGAGAACAGCAGGGTAGAAAGGTACGTTCAAAGTTCCAGCTTCCTGTATTCTTCCGTCTTGCAAGCTAATTATAAATAGCCAAGATATTTAGAGGGTGTATCAATTTGATACATCCTCTTTTTTGTTTGTAGAGACGTCCACAATAGAATTCGTAATTCATAATGCGTAATTGTTTGGAAAATACATCTGATGGGATTTATCCGATGAAATATGGCATTGCCCTCGTAGTGACACACGAACGTGTGTGTAATGATCAATGCGTAATTCGTAATTATTGTAAATACGCCCGGAGAATTGGATTTTACCGTAGGGGCGATCCCTTGTGGTCGCCCAGATTCGGATCCCCTGTGACCGTCACAATATTACGCTGTCAGACGTTACATGTTGGTAGACTTGTATGCGAGAAAATCTACCGTGCTTTTTATTTTTTCAGGGGATTGTGTGAAAAAAATGTTAAAAAAGAGCGAAAAAATGAGAAGAAAATGCGGTAATGCAAATAATTAATTATATTAGCCAGTGAGATAGATATAATAATATATTAACCTTAAATTTAATAGCTTATGGAAGTGAAAAAAAATGCAAGTGCGAGCTTGGAGAATAAGTCGCACGATTTCCTTTTGATGGGTCTTGTCGTTGCTTTGGGCTTCCTTTTCATTGTCTTCGAGTGGTCGACAGTAGATGTTAAGAAAACAGCACCTATAATGACAGACGAATATTTTGTTACTGAAGACTTGGTTCCAGTCACTATACAGAAACCGAATCTTCCACCTCCAGCATTAGCCGCACCACCACGTGTGATTGCTCCTGTTATCAAACCGGTAGAAAATAATGTGGATGTTGATCCTGTAGAGGTAGTGCCAACAGATGAACCTATTACTTATGAACCTGTAGTTACAGAACCAGAGGTTATAGATGAGGATATTATTCACGTTCGTGCTGAGATTCAGCCATCATTCCCAGGTGGACCAGATGCTATGATGAAATTCTTGAAAGAAAATCTTAAGTTCCCTAGTATTTGTGCAGAGAATGGAATTCAAGGACGTGTTGTTGTCTCATTCGTGGTTAATAAGAATGGCTCGATTGAGCAGGTTGAGGTACTTAGCGGTGTACATGAGAGACTTGACGCAGAAGCTGTACGTGTGGTTAAATTGATGCCAACTTGGACTCCAGGTCAGATGCAGGGCCATGCTGTACGTACAAAGTTTATTTTGCCTGTGACATTCCGTATGGCAAACTAATTATAAATAGGTAAGATATTAATTTAGAGCGATGAGAAATCATCGCTCTTTTTTGTGGGTAAATACAGAATCTTTATGTAGAAATCTAATATTATTCAGTCAGAATCTTTTCCGAGTATACTCCATTTTCTGTTTGTACAACAACAATTAGTAGAGATTTATGAAAGCCGCTTATGTCAATATTGTGAATGTATCCAGAGCAATTTTCTTGAGCGACACACATTCCAGAAATCGAATAAACTGAAATTTTTGTCAATGGTTCTATGCTACTTATTTCTAGCAAGTCAGATTGCTTCGATATTTTAATGATTTTTTCGCTTGGAATATTGGATGATTCACTTAATTCGCCACATTTTGAACTATTATAGTAAATGCTGAATGATGCAGATGCGGAGGAGTTGCAGTTGCAACCTCCTTCCATTTGCAGTTTCAGATTATAATAACCAGATTCAAGATCTCCCATATATGGTGACATTTTTATCATACGATTCTTCGTATCGACATTATCACTTTTAGACCATATCGGTATGTTGTCATAATCATAAATGGTGGCTGAATAACGTCTCGCATTATCCGTCTTTATTTCTATTACATCATTGCTGCCATCCTGACAGTTAGGAGAATACTCGCCGTTCAGCAAATCTGATATTATGTCTTTACGATAATAATTCCCATCAATCAGGTATGTGACATGAGTTTGGAAATTCTCATACCCACCTTTGCTGTTCTTGAATGTAATATAAAGCCAATAATCTGTTTGTGCTAACGCTATGGTCGCCGAGCCATCCCAAACACAGGCTTCTCCATTCTTTACTCCACCGCCTCCTATCCATATAATCTTGCCTTGACGATCTGTAACTGTACATTCCCAGGAATCAACATTCTCCACCCAGTATTGGACACTTCCTATTTCTGAAGCCTCACAATAATTAACTATATAATTACGTTTCTTTGTGTATGAAATTTTCGGTGCATTTCCTGTCTTTGGGTATATGCCATAGAAAAGTTTCTGATCATTAATATAATCACAGTCATCCAAGTCATAGAAACCATTTTTACTGCCTTTCCATCCCCAATTGATGTGGAACTTGTTAGGGTCAGATGATGAATATCCATCAATGACAAAGTAGTGAGAATCGGTAATAGAACCTTTTTCCCCGAACATTATTACTGGACGACCGCAGTCGATTTCATTTCTTATCAAGGCATACCAGTTTTCTAATGTGTTGTATTTAAGCCAATCTTTTTTGTCGCAAGAGCTAACATGATAAGAAAATGTTTCTAATGCATCCACAATATTATGGGAAGTACACCATGATCCTGTAATATTAAAACCTGCAAATGTTTGATAATGCATATTGCACGCTTGCCCGATGTCTTTAATCAAAAGAGGACAATCTTCTGGATCACCATCCCTTAACACTGGGGGAATATTATCCCAATTATACGTACGATATTTTGATTTGGCAGGAAATTGCCACATCGCCATTATCTGACCAATAGCAATTGCCCCACATCCTGCCAATGACCTTTGACATTGGTCTACATCTCCTATACTAGATGGACAATGTGCGTTATAAGAAGGTGAACAACCATTAAACAAATAATTGAAGTCAGGAGCTTCGTTGTTCTTCGATTGTCCCCATTTTATGTCATTCATATATCCATTCATTTGTTTTTTTAACAACACATCACCTGGAGTATAAGCAATAACAATACCTGCCATTCCTAAAAACAGAAATAGCACAATCAATTTCTTTTTGAACATAAATTTACTTTTCTTTTGTTAATCCTTTGAAATTTTTGGAATTGGTTCTTTTAATAAGATCTTTTATAGATTCCTCCTCCCATAACGTATAAACTTCTGAATATGGATCGTCATTAAGCACATATTCATCAATTTCGCACAGATTTCTAATGGAATCATTACATTCATTCACATCCCAGATTGTATAAACAGAAGAAGCATAGTTTTCAGTTATGAGATAATAGTCGTTTGACAATGGTATAGTATGACCATTTCCACATTTGACCATATAAGAATGTTCCGATAGCTTTTCCGCTATTACATTGTGTGAATAGTCAGTTTCCATTTTAACAATATACCCCACAGGTCCAAGGTCATCTTGAATTCCCGGACAACCGCATAGCATAATTCCCATAAAAGCTCCGATAAGCGTATGGACTAAACGAATTTTTCTTTTCATTTTTGTACTTTTTTATTCAAGAGTTCTCTAAAAATTATCTTTTCCTCCGACAGAACTCGAAAATCAATAGGAAAAGGAGATGTCTAGCATTAAATACTCTGCAAAGATAAAATTAAAGAATAAAAACAATAAAGTTTTTTTTTGAATTTTTTTGCTTGTTTGTTTCTTGTGGGCTTATTTTTTTGCCAACATCGGATTTTTCATTTATAATTTCTAATTTTGCATTCGATTATAAAAAAGCAATGGCAGCAGAGAAAAAGAAATTGGAGTGGGCTCAATCGTTGAGAGGTGTTGGAGCACTTTTGGTGGTGTTCTGTCATCTTTGGCTCGCTATTCAGGAGGTATACGGAGTGGAAAACTCCTTTTGCAGTTTCATGACGGTGGATGTGCTCGACGCTGGTAAGATCGGTGTGAGCATATTTTTTTTCTTGTGTGGCTATTTTGTCGTGAGTGTGAAAAAGAGGTCTCCGAAGGATTTCTGGTGGGGACGCTGCAAACGTCTATACCCTACATATTGGTTTTCCATCATCTGTGCGATCGTATTCCTCGCAAGCTCCTACTCGTTTGAGGCGACGCAGATTCTGAAGGATACTTTCTCGTGGAAGGCAATTGTCGCAAACTTCACTATGTTGCAGATGTTCTTCCGTCAACAGGATATTCTTGGATGCTATTGGACGTTGCCTATTGAATTGCTTATTTGCGCGATGTTCACCGTCTTCAGGAAACGATTGGATAATGAGAAAGTTGTGATAGGATTGTTCTTGGCTGTGGTAGCTGCCACGATCCTGATGGCTGCCGCACGTGGTTATGCCCATGTGAAACTGCCAGTTGCTCTTCCTTTGCTGACAATCACGTCGCTTTTAGGCTATTACACAAGAATGTGCGACGACGGAATTTTCTCTAGAAAAACGCAGTGGTATCTCTACGCAATATTCATAATCGCTCTGCTTCCTATCACTCTGTTGGCTTACAATTTTGCGACAGAGCATCAGGAGACATGGTACCGCTACTTCTTCACATATTGCGTCGGCACAATCCTGTTTGTGGGATTCAACCGTATGAATACGGCATTGCGTCCGCTTACGGTTGTCGGCAATTATAGCTATTCCGTCTACCTTCTTCATGCAGTAGGTTTCAATTTCGCACTGAGATTGTGGGGCGGAGAGCTTGGAGCTCCGTTGATGACGGTTGTCTGTCTGATTTTTATAGCGTTGTTCAGCATAGTGGCTTATCAATGTGTTGAGAAAAAAATAAGATAATGGAAAGCAAAGTATTCAGTTCGTTCGTCAACTTTATGACGAAACACACGTCGGCATTCATCATTCTGATTGCCATCATCACAATTATCGACCCCGACTTATTCTCTTGGGTCAGAGGAAATATCCAGACTTGTATTCTTGGATTCATCATGTTGACGATGGGATTGACGTTGTCGTTGAATGACTTCAAAATCCTTTTGTCCCGTCCTGTTGATATCCTGATAGGAACGTGTGCCCAGTTCACAGTCATGCCGTTGCTGGCATATTCACTTTGCAAAGTTTTCGGCTTGGACAATCAGCTTGCTATCGGAATCATACTTGTGGGATGTTGTCCTGGAGGCGTCTCTTCCAATATCATGAGTTATCTGTGTAAAGGTGACGTTGCGTTCTCTGTAGGTATGACAACCGTTTCGACGTTGCTGGCTCCAATCGCCACTCCATTCTTAGTGTTGGCTTTGGCAGGAGAGAGAGTAGATGTGGATGCTCCAAGCATGTTCCTGAATATATTGTATGTCACTATCCTTCCAGTCGCAATCGGATTTGCGGTCAACCATTTCTACGGTGGAAACGAGAATTTTGAGGAGACGAAGAAGACGATGCCGTTGTTCTCAGTGTTGGGATTGGCTTGTATTGTGGGAGGTGTGATTTCAGCTGTGCATCCACATATTATCAATGGTGGAGCTAAGTTGTTGCTGTTGACCTGTTCTGTGGTGTTCTGCCACAACACATTTGGATATATAATCGGCTATTTGGTCGGCACACTGTTCAAATTCTCCACAGCCAAGAAACGCACCGTCTCCATTGAGATAGGAATGCAGAATGCAGGATTGGCAACTGTGTTGTCGTCGACATTCTTCATGGCTACAAACCCGTTGAGCATCGTGCCATGTGCGATTTCATGTGTATGGCATTCTATATCAGGCACAATCTTGGCAAACCTGTTTGCGAGAAAAGACGAAATCTAATTCATAATTCACAATTCATAATTCATAATTGTCGGGAAATACATCTGAGGAATTTCTCCAATGAAATATGGAATTGCCACATTTGTGATTTATAATAATACCCATTACGCCGTCAGACGTTACATATAGGTGGATTTTATGCATTACGAATTATGCATTACGAATTATGCATTATGAATTATGAATTCCCCATATAGATCGTCTGTGAAGGGAATGCAAAATTCAGACCAGCCTCATTGAATCTGCGTAGGATTTCCATGTTCATGTCACTCTGCACCTGCAGTTTGTCGGCATCGTTTTTGATGTAATAGATGAAACGAATGCCGAGAGAAAAGTCGCCGAAAGTAAGGAAGTAAGTGGCATAGTTGTCATTCACGTCTACATTCTTTTTGGCAATCTCTTTCAGAATTTTTTGAGCCTCTTCCATTTTAGCTGGAGGAGTGTCGTATGTCAATCCCAACTCAAGGACTATCTTTTTGGCAGGAGCTCTTGATATATTCTCGATGATACTGTTTGTCACTTGGGAGTTAGGAATCACGATTTCAGTTCCTTCAAGAGTTTTCAGACGAAAGGAACGCATTCCGATTTCGTAGACGGTGCCTGAATATCCATTGATATTGATCTTGTCTCCCACTTTGAAAGGGTGGTCGGTGAAGATAGTGAATCCACCGAAGAAATTGGAGACGGAATCCTGAGCCGCCATAGCAAGAGCCAAACCTCCGATTCCGAGACCAGCGATCATAGCGGTGATGTCGTATCCGGCATTGTTGAGAGCCATGACGACGCCAATGCCCCAGATGATTGTTGCCATCATCTTATATAGGATAGGGTACACCTGTTTGTCCATTGTGTTGGACTGCTGCATCTTAGGACGCAGATAATTGTCCATCAGGGAAGTGACAGTTCTGGCAATAAACCAAGTGGCGTTGATTATGACCAGGAAGGTGTATATTTTGGATATCCACGCAGTTATTACATCCGGCAGTGTCAGATGTTTTATGGCGAGGTAGCCGCCAAACAGCATGATAGCAAACACAAAAGGCTCTTCAAACATGTTGACAAGGATGTCGTCGAGTCGGGTCTTTGTCTTGCTCGCCAACCTTTTCATGAATTTTCTGATGAACCAATATGCTGTTTTGGCAATAGCAAACGCTCCCACCAAATATAGAATAGCGACACCCCATTGGCATAAGGTGTTGCCGTAAACCGTCGTCTCCAAAATACCCATTATATAATATTCTTTTTATTATTCTATCTCCAACCTTCCGGCATCTTTTCTACAGCCTTTCTCATAGTTTATGATTTTTTCTCTGTAGATCTCAAAAAGTAGTTGTAGACCTTTTAGGCTCGCGGTGATGAGAGGAACAAGGGCTTTCTCCCTTTGCAAACCTCGTTATGACCACCATATATATCGATCATAAACTATGATACAGCTTTTTATAATGCAAAGGTAGTGAAATTTGAGGAATTGTAGAGACGCATGGACGTGCGTGTTGTACGTATATAATGAGAAGATGCGTAAAATGTAAGAGGAAGTTATGTTGTAGCCTTCGTTTATCCACAAACCTCATATTTCCATTGTTGATAATTTCTTATGCTGAAAAACACAATTTTTCGCAAAAAGTGACGGAAAAAAGAACATCCAATCTAAAAAAGCAGTAATTTTGTGGCAACAACAAAAACAAACTAAAAAACAACAATGGAGAACAGACCTTTTAAAGTTTTCTCTGGTACTAATAGCAAATATTTGGCAGAGGAGATTTGCGCACAATTGGGTTGTCCGCTTGGTAAGTGCAATGTGCAGCACTTCGCTGACGGTGAATTTGGAGTAAGCTACGAAGAGAGTATTCGTGGTAACTATGTGTTTATCGTTCAGTCTACATTCCCAAATGCTGATAATTTGATGGAGCTTCTTCTTATGGTAGACGCTGCTAAGCGTGCTTCTGCTTATAAGATTGTTGCAGTAATCCCTTACTTCGGTTGGGCTCGTCAGGACAGAAAGGATAAGCCAAGAGTTGCTATCGGTGCAAAGCTTGTTGCAGATATGCTTGCTACAGCTGGTATCGATCGCCTTATCACAATGGACCTTCACGCAGATCAGATCCAAGGTTTCTTCAATATTCCAGTTGACCATCTATACGCTTCTTCTATCTTCTTGCCTTACATCCAGAGCATGAAGATTGAGAACTTGACTATCGCATCTCCAGATGTTGGTGGTAGTAAGAGAGCTAACTCTTACGCTAAGTATCTTGGTGTGCCAATGGTACTTTGCCACAAGAGCCGTGAGAAGGCTAACGTTGTAAGCGAGATGACTATCATCGGTGATGTTAAGGATAGAAACGTGATCATCCTTGACGATATGGTCGACACAGCTGGTACTCTTACAAAGGCTGCTGACCTTATGGCAAACGGCGGTGCTAAGAGTGTACGCGCTATCGTTACTCACCCAGTGATGAGTGACCCTGCGTCTACTCGTGTTATGGAGTCAAGCTTGCAGGAGTTGATCTTCACTAACTCAATTCCTTTCAACAAGTCTTGCAAGAAGGCTAAGGCATTGAGCGTTGCTCCATTGTTCGCCGACACTATCCGTCGTGTGCTTGACAATGAGTCAATCAGCGAGAATTACCTAGTGTAATATCAGAACGATCATTTTGCAAAATATCTTTTAGATATATAGGGACGCGAAAAACATTCGCGTCTCTTTTTTTAATAATACTCCACATGAAAATTCTTCTCATCACACCACCGCTTACTCAGCTCAATACTCCGTATCCTGCAACAATGGTGCTGAAGGGCTTCCTCAAAACCCTCGGTCATCAGGTGGAGCAGATGGACCTCGGTATTGAACTCGTCGACCGCATCTACAGCAAAAAGGGTCTGACTGAGATTTTCCGTCATAGCGAGAAAAAGCCTAAGAATGAGGCGATGCAGTTTATTTTCGACGGACGTGATGATTATGTCAATTGTGTGGAGACGGTGATGCGTTTCCTCCGTGGTAAGGACCAGACCATAGCCGGAAGAATAGCCAGCCATACTTTGTTGCCTGAAGGCCCACGTTTTGAGAATCTGATCGACACAGAGATGGCGTTCGGTCTCGCAGGAAAGAGTGATGAGGCTAGGTATCTTGCCACCAGATATATTGAAGACATCGCTGATTATATACGTGAGATGGTCTCTCCTCACTTCGATCTTGTGCGTTATGCGGAACATCTGGGCAGTTACGCTCCGAAGTTTGACAATGTGGATAAGTCGTTGAAGGCTCCTTTGTTTCTCACCGATGAGTGGATGCTCCAGTTGCTTGACGAAAAAATAAAGTCGTGCTCGCCTCAGTTGGTCGGACTTTCCATTCCGTTCCCTGGATGTTTGTATGCGGCTCTACGTTGTGCGCAATATATCAAGCAAAACTATCCTGAAATTGTGGTGACGGCAGGTGGCGGCTATCCGAATACGGAGCTTCGTCAGATTTCGGATGTCAGGTTTTTCAATTACGTCGACTATCTTACTCTTGACGACGGGGAACTTCCGTTGAAACGTCTTTGCGAATATCTTGAGGGAAAAACAGAATCCGATAAATTGGTCAGAACTTACCATCTTGATGCCGACAGAAAAAAGATCGTTTACAGTGGCAATGATTCTGAAAATGTGAGATTTGCAGACACTGGCATCCCTGATTTCAGTGGACTAAAACTTGATCTCTATATCTCCACGACGGAGGGAAGCAACCCGATGCACACGCTTTGGCAGAGCGGACGCTGGAACAAGTTGGTGATGGCTCACGGCTGTTATTGGGCAAAGTGTGCTTTCTGCGACGTCACGCTTGATTATATCCGACGGTACGACGCTCCGAGCGCGGATATCGTCGTCGACCGTATGGAAAGTGTGATGAATCAGACGGGAGAGAGTGGATTCCATTTCACAGATGAGGCTATGCCCCCACGTCTGCTCAAAGAAGTGGCATTGGAGATAAAGCGTAGAAAAATGGTCGTCAGCTATTGGGGAAATATCCGTTTCGACAAGACTTATACAGCTGAATTGTGTGAGCTGCTTTCCGAAAGCGGAATGATCGCAGCCAGCGGAGGACTTGAGGTGGCGAGCGACCGTCTTCTCAAACTGATGCGTAAGGGTGTGACGATAGAGCAGACAACATTGGCTTGCAAACATCTCACAGACGCTGGAATCATGGTGCACACATATCTTATGTATGGATTCCCGACTGAGGCATTCCAGGAGTGTATAGATGCGCTTGAGGTGGTGCGGCAACTCTTTGCAAATGGGTTGGTGCATTCCGCATTCTGGCATCGCTATGCGATGACGGTGCATAGCCCAAGTGGACAGAATCCTAAGGAGTTTGGAGTGAATAAGGTCAAATGCGCATGCAATTCATTTTGTAATAATGAGATTCCATTTGAGGAGGAGATAGACTACGACAGTGAGTTGATGGGAGAGGGACTTCGTTTCGCTACCTACAATTATATGCATGGCATAGGTTTGGATTTCCCATTGAGCCGTTGGTTTAAGATGAAGATTCCTCGCACAACAGTACCGTCGAATCTTATTGAGAAGATAATCAGGAATGACAGATAATCCGTGGTGATGAGACTTGTCATTTCCATAGGTTGGGAGAAAATTCAAGCGTTTTTTTGTTGGGTTTTCTGATTTTTTGACGTGAATGCTTGGTAAAAGTCACTTTTGTGGCATAATAATTTGGATATTCAAAAAAAAGCATTACTTTTGCACTCGGTTTTGAGACCGATGGTTCGCTAGCTCAGCTGGTAGAGCACATCCCTTTTAAGGATGGGGTCTTGGGTTCGAGCCCCAAGCGAGCCACAAAATATAAAGGCAGTTGTTTTTCAGCTGCCTTTTTTGTTGTCTGGAATAATCAGGAGGACGAGACTGTCATGGTCGGAATCTCTGTGGAATAAATGGATTATCATTCTAGCGTATAAGAATTAAGAATGAAGAGAGAAGTCAACCCGAAAGATACGACTCGAGGATCACAGTTTGAGATTTGGAAAAACGCTCCGAATCCCATGCTCGTTTTTGTGAAAAAACTCGATGTCACCAATCTTGTCAGAATAAGCAAAAGGAAACGGTTGAAGTTTAATATGCTTATGGATTTTTGTATTGGTAAGACGGCAGTAGCCCAGAAAGAGTTTTATCTGTTGCCTGAAGGTGATAAACTGATGAAGTACGACAGTATTGCCATAAATACGATTGTAAAGAATCGTACAGGTGAAGTCAGTTCTTGCGACATCGAGTTCACAGGTGATTTTGATTCCTACAACCGTGATTATTTGAAGTACACGGCGGAAGTTACGGAAAGTTGTGTCGACAGGGATTTGTCTGGAGAGTGTATGGTGATCGGCACGTCTGCCATCATCGACACGGAGTTGGAATTTGCAGGTGGAATGTATAGTGGCATCTTCAATAATCCGTTCATTATTTGGGGACGTTATTCCAGACATTTCTTTAGATATTATATGAATCTTTCGTTTCAGTTCCACCACACTCAGATGGATGGGGCGCACGCTGGAAAGTTTCTTGCCAACTTGCAGAAAACGATAGACGAATTGAAGTGCTAAAATATATGAGTATGAATACGATCACAATAGCCACAAAGGAAGATGTCCCAGCTTTGTTGGAGTTGCAACATAAAGCGTTTGGACAACAATGTAAAGATCTTGGCTGCGAGGATGCACTTCCAATGACCGAGACATTAGAGCATGCGTATGAAGAGTTCGCTCAAAATCTGACATTGAAAATCCAGACTGAAGATGGACGAATCGTAGGTTCGGTGCGAGGAAATGTAGAGAATGGCTCACTCTATATAGGTCGTCTTATGGTTGATCCGGAACAGCAGCGTCGAGGATTAGGCAAAATGCTGTTTCATGAAATACAATCCCGTCTTCCTCATACACGAGCATGGCTTTGCACATGTCAGGAAGTGAGACACACATATGAATTCTATCTGCGTGAAGGATTCAAAACGTATAAAAGCGAAGAGATGGAACCCAATCTGACGTGGGTGTATATGGAGAAGAATTAATTGGTGAACCTTAAGAAAGGTTTCTATATTATCGGCAAAAAGAAAATTTATGTGAGTGAATAATAAAAAATGTGGAGACGTGTGGATGTGCGTCTCCATTTATTTATCATATTTATGTTTGACAATATAATTAGGTTATTTTTATGCCTGTTATATTTGCATTTTCCAATTAAGTGAATTAGCTTTGTTGAAGACGATTGGGGGAAAACAATCGTACGAGATAAGTGTAGCAAAAAGGAGTTGTTTAATTAACGGGTGTAAAAAAGTATTAGTATCCCGTGCAAAAAGATAATTAAGTAGTTTAACTTTTAATTTGGCTTAGAGCCGCTATTGTCTAAAACCAAAAATTCTAGACTAAAACAACTAATAACATATATATACAAACGTAGACCAGCAAAGGGAATTTCTAAATTCTCTTGTGATTTGCATTTATTTATTTTTCAGTTGAATATTACAGTCGTTGGTGATCAAGAAACTATATACATTAAGTTTTTTGGTCTACCTAATACATTTTATCATAATATTAATCCATAATAAAATCTCTATAAAGAGGCTACCGAGTGATCAGTGGCCTCTTTGCGTATGCGAACACGTCTAAACATGAATGATGAAGATTTCTAATATTTTGTTTTTTTTGCCGATAATCTCAAAAACGTGTGGATTTATTTAAGGTTTAATCTCAAAAACGTGTAAAATGAAAAGAATTCTTCAGAAAAAGAAGATAGAATGGAATTGGATTTTCTTATTCCTAAAAACAACATAACGAGTCGGCATAATATAAATTTTATAGAGGTCAAGTCGGGAGAGAGATACACGTTGTCGTCTTTAAAAAAAGCGTCAAAAAAATATTCGGAACAGATGAATAAGGCAATTGTGCTTCACCCAGACAATCTAATCGAAAAGGAGGGCATCTTATACCTTCCTTTATACATGACGGGGTTGTTATGAAAATGCTGAGGATAAAAAAAGACGGGGTTATGCCCCGTCTATATAAGTTTATTTCGTGTGTGACAGCATGAGTGTGTCGTTACGCCATTCTGCTCTTATAATCAGCGTAGGTGTATTTCCTTAGCAATTCCAAATCTCCGTTCAATTTGCGGAGCGCAATAGACGGATGTGTGATTCCATTGAACATCGTTGTCTTCACTGTCGTGTAGTGGTTCATATCCATAAACACGATTTTCTCGCCGACTTTCAACTCATGGTCGAATGTCCAGTCGGAATAGAAATCTCCGCTCAGACAGCTGTTGCCTCCCATGCGGTAGACGTATGGTGTGCTTCTGTCTTCCACCTCTCCTAATATTGCTGGCTTGTATGGCATCTCCAGACAGTCTGGCATGTGGCATGCAAACGACACGTCGAGTATGGCTGTGCGGATGCCTCCGTTCTCAACAATATCCTGCACCTCAGCTACAAGTTCTCCCGTCTGCCAAGCGAATGCACTTCCAGGTTCAAGGATGATATGCAGATGTGGATGACGGCTCTTGAACGCTTTCAACACAGAGATAAGATGGTCGGTATCATAGTCGGCACGGGTCATAAGATGGCCGCCTCCCATGTTGAGCCATTTGATTTTTGGAAGAAACTCTCCAAATCTCTCCTCTATGATTTTCAATGTTTTCTCCAGCTCATACGATGTGCTTTCACATAGTGTGTGGCAGTGGAATCCGTCTATTCCTGTGAGGTCGGCTTTCTTCAGATTGTCAAGCGTCACTCCCAGACGACTGCCTGGCGCACAAGGGTTGTAGAGGTCTGTCTCCACAGCTGAATACTCGGGGTTGATTCGCAATCCGGCCGAGATTTTCCTTCCGTCTACTTCAAGACGATTCTTATATTTCTGAAATTGTGAAATGCTGTTGAATGTGATATGCGACGAGAGTTTCGCGATCTCATCAAATTCTTTATCTGTGTAGACGGGGGCATACGTATGGGCAAGGTTTTTCATCTCGTCGACGGCAAGATTCGCCTCTGAGAGTGAACTGGCTGTGGAGCAACTGATATATTCACGCACGATTGGGAATACCTTCCACAACGCAAAGGCTTTGAATGCCATGATGATTTCCACTCCTGCACTCTCTGCCACTGATTTGATGAGGCTCAAATTGGCACGAAGATGTTTCTCGCTTACCACATAACATGGCGATTCCACATCTGTATAGTCTGATATGTTATAATGTTTTTCGATCATATTTTTGGCTTATGGCTTAAAGCTGTTGGCTGTTAGCATTCAGCATTTTTTTATTTTAATTTAGCATTTAGCATTTAGCATTTAGCATTTAGCATTTAGCATTTAGCATTTAGCATTTAGCATTTAGCATTTAGCATTTAGCATTTAGCATTTTGAATTTATTCCATGTATTTCTCCACAAACTGTTTCGTCTTTTGGATATACTCATCCTTGTTGTCGTGGTAAGAAAAGGCATGCTCTGAACTTTTGGCAACCCACAACTCCTTGTCTCCTTTTGTTTTGGCTTCGTAGAGGGTGTGGACCATTTTAGTAGGGACGAAGTCGTCATTGTCGCCGTGGATGAAAAAGATAGGAAGCGATGTGTTTTTCACGGCTTCCAACGGAGATGCGTCGTGGAAGCACCAACCGTTTTTGATGTCGCAAGCCAAGTCTGCCACGTAGAGTAGTGGGAATGGAGGAATGCCGTAGGAGTTGGTGATCTCCTGAGAAAACTCATCCCAGCAGGATGTGTAACTGCAATCTGCCACCGCACACTTGATATTCAACTCTTTGTCTACAGCATCGTCGCCGACAGTCATTAATGTTGTGGCGGCTCCCATTGAGATGCCATGGACTGCGATCTCCACTTTTGTGGTGTCGTTGCCGAATATATTCTGAGCCGACGCTGCAAGTTTTCTTGCGATCTTACTTTCATAGTATCCCATACTGATGTGGTTTTGCTCACTGTAGCCAGCATGAGGCATGTCTGGCACGATGATATTGTAGCCGTACATTTGATTGTAGATTCGTGCGATCATGAACATACGTATCGCGTTATCGGTGTAGCCGTGGCAGATGACAGCAGTTTTGCCAGTCGGCTGTGGCGCGTATGCGTAGTAATAGTGGACTTTGGTGTCGCCCTCACGCAGCAATGTGGAATCTTTCAATCCTCCAGTCGCCTGCATTGAATCGAGCCATGGAATCATCTCAGGATATTTCTCTTTCATCTCCTTGTACGACCCCTCTATGTCCTGTCCACGATGCTCCATCGCAAGGTTGGCGTTCACGATATAGAATCCAGCTGCAACTAATGCCACTAAGATGACTCCAAGTGCTATACCAATAATAATCAGTGCTTTCTTCATTATCCCAAAACTTTATTTTTCGCTACTGTAGCCACAAACTCTTTCACGTATTCTGGCTCAAAATATGCAACGTCTTCAAATTTCTGCTCCGCATATTTCCTTTCACTCAAATCCACCATATTTTCAGCAAGAGGAATGATGTTCGGAATGAATTTTGCGTTTGCTCCCGTCAACACTTTCTGGCATTTGTCTGATCCGTTTCCGCAAAAATATACTTTTTTGCCGCCAAGATATTCAGCGTATGAGTTTTCATCGATGATATCTGCCGACGTTGCTCTCACCTGGTTGAGCTTGGAATCGAAGAACGACGCGTATACTTCCATTCTTCTGGCATCGATCATTGGGCAGACAAGAGCGTCCGACTCCACTGCACCCGATTTGATCGCAGTGTGGGCGATCAGTGCGAGAGTGTCTACAGCAATAAGTTTAGCGTCAGCTCCGAAACATAAACCTTTGGCCATCGAAACACCAATTCTCAGACCTGTGTAGGATCCCGGACCTTTGCTCACGCATACCGCGTCGAGATGCAAATTTTTCTCTTTCAACACATTTTCAGCCTCTTTCGCATATCCTCCAAGCAGTTTCGCATGGTTCATTCCTGTAGGGTCACATGCCGAGAACAAAATCTTTCCGTCCGACGCCAAAGAGAGCGAACAAGACGATGTGGAGGTCTCGATATTTATGATTGTTGCCATAATTCCGTATATTTTTTTAACAAAAGTACACTTTATACACAAATTAGTTCACTTAAAGAATTTAAAAAGTTATTTTTGCCTTAATTTTAGTGTAAAAATTGAGATTATGGTATTGTCGATGACCGGGTTTGGCCGAGCAATCGGTGAATATGGCAAAAAAAGATTCATCGTCGAGATCAAGTCGCTCAACAGCAAACAGCTTGATCTTTCGGTTCGGATGCCCTCTGTATACAAAGAGAAAGAGATTGAATTACGCACAATGATTGGAAATGCACTTTCGAGAGGTAAAGTGGATTTCATGATGTTTGTAGAGACTAAAGAGACAGAATCGTCTAACAAGATCAACAAGTCGGTACTTGCATCTTACAAGAATCAGATTTCAGAGGCTGCAAGCGAGTTAGGCGTTGCTGAACCAGCTGATTGGATGACTCTTCTTCTTCGTATGCCTGACGTGATGCAGAATGAGCTTACGGAGATTGACGAGGATGAATGGGAGGCAGCAAAGAAGGTTGTCGAAGAGGCATTGCAGAAAATCGTGGATTACCGTAAGTCGGAAGGTGTATCTTTGAAGAATGTGTTTGTTAAGAATCTTGAGGCAATATCAGGTTTGCTTGAAAGTGTTGAACCATTCGAGAAGAGCCGTGTTGAGAATATCAAGAGCCGAATCAGAGAGAGCCTTGCATCGTTGAATGTGGAGGTAGACAAGAACCGTTTCGAGCAGGAGATGATTTTCTACATCGAGAAGTTGGATGTGAGCGAGGAGAAAAACCGTCTGCGCCACCATATCAACGCTTACTACGAGACTATGGCTATGAAAGATGAGGCTATAGGCAAGAAACTTGGATTCATCGCTCAGGAGATGGGCCGTGAAATCAACACTCTTGGATCAAAGTCGAATCAGGCTGAGATGCAGATGATCGTGGTGAAGATGAAGGATGAACTTGAGCAGATCAAGGAGCAGGTGCTTAACGTACTATAATATATGAGTATGAATAAAGACAAAATCATCATATTTTCCGCACCGTCGGGCTCGGGCAAGAGCACTCTCATCAACCATTTGATGAGCAAGATGGATGTGTTTGAGTTTTCTATCTCAGCCACAAGCCGTGCACCACGTGGCACTGAGCAGAATGGAGTGGAGTATTATTTCCTTACACCTGAGGAGTTCAGACAGAAGATTGCCAACGACGAATTTCTTGAGTATGAGGAGGTCTACACAGACAAATTCTACGGCACTTTGAAGAGTGAGGTGGAGCGAATCATAAAGGCAGGCAAGGTCGCTATTTTTGATGTCGACGTGAAGGGCGGAATGAACATCAAGAAATTCTATGGCGACAGAGCGATGTCCGTATTCATCCAGCCACCAAGCATCGAGGCTTTGCGTGCCCGTTTGGTCGGACGCGCGACAGATGCTCCAGAGGTGATTGAGAAGAGAATTGAGCGTGCAGCTTTTGAGTTGTCTTTTGCCGACAAGTTCGACAAGGTTGTCGTTAACGACGATTTGGAGACCGCCAAGGCAGAGATCGAGAGAGTTATCAAGGATTATCTGGAGGCATAAATCATAAAAAGTAAAGACGCGGATGAAGATTGCATTGTTTTTCGGCTCGTTCAACCCAGTTCATATCGGACACGTCGCATTGGCGAATTATGTGGCTGAGTATGGAGGTGTGGATAAGGTGGTGATGGTAGTGTCGCCATTGAACCCGTTGAAGGCAGGCAACACATTGCTTCCAAACGAAGTGAGGCTGAACCTGCTTCGTAAAGCCGTGGAAGGATACAGCAAGATTGAGGTTTCAGATGTTGAGTTTGGACTTCCAATTCCGTCGTACACATACGACACTTTGGAATATTTGAGACATGAGCATCCTGAGCACGAGTATATCCTGCTTATGGGAGCCGACAACGTGGAAGTTTTCTCAAAGTGGCGAAACTACGATAAGATTCTTGAAAAGTATCACATCATGGTATATCCACGTCGAGGATACACAGATGAACTGCCATATGAAAATATGAGCAGGATAGAGACACCGATAATAGAAGTGTCGTCTACATTCATCAGAGAATCAATAGAGAAGGGCAGGGATGTGAGATTCTTTCTGCCATGTGGCATCTACGACGATGTCTGCACTGAAATAAGAAAAATGAAAAAAATTAGAATAAAATGAGAGATAGAATAAGTGAACTTCTTGAAGAAGTTTCCAAGCTTTCAGCAGAGAATGCAGAACAGTTGGAGGCTCTTAGAATCAAATATTTGAGCAAGAAAGGAGAGATTTCTTCATTGTTCAACGACTTCAAGAATGTAGCGGCAGACCAGAAGAGAGAGATAGGAGGTCTATTGAACGAGTTGAAGACAAAAGCAACAGAGCGTATCGCAGAGATGAAGGCAGAGTTTGAGGCTAAACAGGCTCAGGCAGACGCTCCAGATGTGACTCGTACACCAGATCCGATCGAAGTAGGAACACGTCATCCGCTATCACTGGTAAAGAATGAGATTGTGGATATCTTCTCACGTATCGGTTTCTCTATTGCAGAGGGACCAGAGGTGGAGGACGACTGGCATGTTTTCTCAGCGCTTAATTTCCCACCAGAGCATCCGGCACGTGATATGCAGGACACATTCTTCATCACTCGTGATCCAGACGTGTTGCTACGTACTCACACATCATCAGTGCAGTCGCGTGTGATGACGAGCCAGAAGCCGCCAATCCGTGTGCTTTGCCCAGGAAGAGTATACCGTAATGAGGCAATTTCATACCGTGCGCACTGTTTCTTCCATCAGGTGGAGGGATTGTATATCGACAAGAACATATCGTTTGCCGACTTGAAGCAGGCATTGCTATATTTCGCCAAGGAAATGTTTGGAGAGCAGACACAGATCCGTTTGCGTCCGTCTTATTTCCCATTCACAGAGCCAAGCGCGGAGATGGATATCTCATGTAACATCTGTGGAGGTGTAGGTTGTGCGTTCTGTAAGAACACAGGATGGGTAGAGATTCTTGGATGTGGTATGGTGGATCCAGCCGTTTTGGAGGCGTGCGGTATCGACAGCAAAGTATATTCAGGTTATGCGTTCGGACTAGGAGTAGAGCGAATCACAAACTTGAAGTACAGAGTCAAGGATTTGCGTATGTTCTCAGAGAACGACGTGAGATTCCTTGAACAGTTCAAATCAGCATATTAATGAAAGTTTAACATAAACAGCAAATTTATGTCAAAGGAAACAGAAACACAGAGCTCGCAGTATAATATTATTGCAGCTGGAACAAAGATGACGGGTGATATCACATCTGATACAAATTTCCGTTTGGATGGACAGATCAACGGAACATTGAAGTGTAGAGGAAAGGTCATCATCGGTCAGAATGGAGCCATGGAAGGCACATTGGAGTGCATAAATGCGGAAATCTTAGGTAAGTTTACTGGAAAACTAGTTGTGACAGAGGCACTTCATTTGAAGGCAACATCACGAGTTGAAGGTGAAATCAAGACAAAGATATTGTCAGTTGAACCTAACGCTAAGTTCACTGGAAACTGTGATATGAGTCAGGCAAACGGACCTCAGCCACAGAACCCACAGCTTAAAAAATAATTCGTTTTAACGACGGTTGTTTTTTTTCAGAGACGTTGCGATGCAACGTCTCTTTTTGTTTCGTTAGGAAACGTAGAGCCTTGGTATGCGTGATAACCGAGGATGCCAGTGCACTACTTCGTAGCACACTTCGGCATCCCGGTTACAGAAATAGCGTCTTCCAGACGCGAGAAATGCGGCCTCTATGTTTGTTGCCTGGAAGGCAATACAGAGCGAAGCGAGAGTAACCCGGGACGAAGTCTCGGGTGTAGAAGAGTGTGGAGGAATCTGTCTGGAAGACAGTACTTTGTGTTGTTTTATGAATTCCTATTCATTAAAATTTTATTGCTCCAAATTTATAAAAATAACATGGAATGTTTAATGTTTTTTTTGAAAAACAATTTAAACTCTTGTCGTCTATGTTCTCTAATTATAAATGCAAAATAAAACGATCGCATTTTCTATAACCCCTAAAGGGGTAATGAATGAAATCCATCATCATATTTTTTACCAATATATAACGTCTGACGACGTAATTGTGGGTATTTGTGGTTTGGGCGACCACAAGGGATCGCGCCTACGGATAAAATCCCATCAGACGTATATCGTGACAATTATGCAATCTGCATTGACCATGACACGCACGTCTAGATTGACCATGACACGCACGTCCGTGCGTCTCTACGTGGTGCAATGCTATATATTTATCGGACAAATCCCATCAGATGTATTTCCCAACAATTATGCATTACGAATTATGAATTATGAATTATGAATTCGGAATGCACCCGCACATATAATCCAACGTATCTTCTGTCACTAACCATATTGTAATCCACGATGGTAGCACGACGTTGGTGATGTTGTATTGACGAAGGGGACGGAATAACTTCGCTACTTCTCGTTTCTCGCTCTCATCGAGAAATAGCGACTTGGCAAAGTCGCAGATGATGAATTTTGTCTCAGGATGACGATGCACATAGATCATGAATTCATTTAATGAATCTTTGAGTTGGTCTGCTACACTGTCGGCTTCTTCGTTGAGACGGATGTTACGTATCTCACCTTCGTAGTCGTCTGGAATATTGTCGGCATACAGTGTGCTGCATGGACCTTCTTCGTCGTCGATAAACTCATCTCCGTCTACACATACAAGCTGGAAATCTCCGTGCATGGCGTTGTTGATGTCGGAGTAAAGGGTTTTATTGCCTCTTTTTTTAATAGGTTCACATCCTTTTATGAAACTTGGGGAGTCTTTTGCAGATGAGGCTCTTTCCACAATTTCTTCAGTTTTCATTCCTCCCATATAGAATTGCGACGTGGACCAGAATACAAAATGAGAATCGAAGAAATCGAACATTTCTCTATTCATCTCGCTGTATGCTGTGCCTACGACGTGGATTCCGTGTTTACACATTGAAAACATCATGTCAAAATTGTCGCAAATGAGACTTGGCTCCTCCACATATGGCAGATATCTCACAACAGAGGTAAATCCCAATTCTCCATTTTCCCCTTTCACAGACGCGATATCTCCTGTGTAAATTTCCCTACCAGTATCATCTCGATAACCGGTCTGCACCCCTGCGAATATGACGGGTACCGTCGACCACAGGGAATTTCCCATTTGATCGCATTGATGGTATCTGGTATAGGCACGATTCTTTGTCACCAACATCATTCTTTCCATTGACTTGAAATAGAAATCTCCGAAATAGGCGTAGTCAAACTTGCCTTCCGGATTGATGAAACGAACTTTGCGACGATTAAGGACGTGTTTTAAATCCTTACGCTCATATATGTCGTTGCGATATTGTTGACACAAATCAAATATTCCCTCCAAACTGAATTTGTTATGCTCCATAATTTATCCTCCTTGATTTTACTTTTCTAATGCAAAGTAAAACCGAACCTACGCCAACTGGTTGCGGAGGTTTTGGAAATTTTGGAAAAAATGCAGAGACGTTGTATTATAGTGTCTCTTCATTTATGGTCAGGGCGACCACAAGGGTTCGCCCCTACGGACAAATCAAATCCTCAGATGGATTTCCCAACAAATACGAATTACGCATTATGATTTTTTGAAAAATCAAGATTTCTGGTTGATGGTCTTTCGTATGTAAATTTTGTTCGACCATTAGCATTGGTAATGGCGATATCCATTTCTTTCATGACATCCATTCCGATAATCATATCGTGGTCTGGAATGTCATCTACATAGACCTCCAAATTCTCAATTGTTTCACTGCTTGGTAATCCTAAATGGACTTTTGCAACCCAAATTTCATGGTCTTCTCCTCCAATCCCTCCTATTTGTCCTGTTCCTATTTCCTTTAATCCAAGTGCTTCTGCGATTTCTGGACAAATTACGGTTATTTCTGCTCCAGTATCCCAAATACAGTTTGTTGTATGATAGTATGCGTGAGGTACGCCTTTTGACAAATCATCAGGAGTGAAGACTAAACAATTTGTGACAATTACAGACACGTGATCTGCAAATTCTTTTGTAAATGAACTCATTTTAATAATTCGGATAGTGGACGTGAATTGTGTGGTCCTTCGTTTAATCTTAATGTACAATTTTTAACACTAAACCCTATGGCTTTTTTCCCAGTATGGCAGTTTCGTTTAGGGATAGTCACTTCTTTCGACTTTGCACGAAGTTCTTGTAAGAACTCTTCAAATGTAGAATTTTCTAATTTTCCCATAGTTTTATCTTGTTACTAATTTAACGATTGCAAAAATACAAAATTTTTACATGTTAGCAAAAACATGCGGTCCATGGTTGGGGGAAAATCGATATTGTAGTTAGTAATAAATTTAGTTATTGGAACAGCTTTCCTTGCAATTCCTCTTCATTGTTTTTAATTGCAGATGCGAATTCAAACCAGTTAGTTGCGTCTTGTGGAATATATAATGGTAATACTTTAATGGATCCTTCATATCCTGCAAGTTTATATTCACAAATATCTATATTATCTTTATCACTTGGATAGATATACCCACCAAGTTGATATTTCATGCAATACATATAAGTCACAACCTGATATAGATCATCTCTGCCAACCTTACCGCCTAAATGCTTGTATTTTGCATCTAATATCATTTTTTTACTTTCACTATAAAAATCCGGGTATAATCTTCTATAACATTTGTCAAAATAATTTTCATCATCTGTATTGTCAAACATCTTTATGCCTCCGACGTTTGTTTTGTTCTCTGGATGCTTGAATCCTAATGGTTTGAGAATGGTATGTAAATATTCCTCCCACAGCCAAGCACCGTCAAACAAGACTCCGTAAACTTGATCTTTTTCTTCCCCAAATTTGATAGTTTCGTGTCGCAGGATCTGCAAACAGATCTTTTGAAGAGTCGTGTATTCCGAAAAATATGGATGTCGGACAGGTCGAAGATTTTGATTGATTATTTGAACTCGTTTCTGATTGTTGTAAGATGGTGTTGCCATCACAATCTGAGAAACACAATTCTTAGTCTCTGAGTCGCTGGAAAGAATTGTTTTTCCAGCCTCTTTTATACGGATATATTCTATGGTATGGCGAACTAGCTGAGTAATCTCATTATCATAACTATGTTCACGGGTTGTATATGCAACAGTGCCATGAAAAGGAATGTTTTGACGGATATGTTGTGTCACATTTATTGTTCCTCTCACATTAGCATCATTATGTTCGAATCGTTGGTATTTTTTGAATAATCCTTGAGCTAATGCCTTTTTAAGATAGTAAGGAAACAAATATATCAAGAAGTCGAAAATCGGGTCTGTGCTCTTTGAATGTTTTATGTCAAACAGGTTGATAGAAAACACTCTTTGAAGCATATAGTGCATGAAATAATCAGAATTATTTCTGTCGAAACGAGAGCTGATTGTCAACTGAGTTTCATTGACGCCAATAAATCCCATGATATTTCCAGTAGAGATTTCATCGCCAGATAACGACAAAATACAGTTTTCGTTAATCTTGTCGCCATGTTGATTGAAATCTCGAGGAAATACCAATAGATTATGATTGTTGGAATTAGACAGATCAGAAATCTTGACATTAGAGATACGTTTCAAGTTTTCAAGATCTTTAGTGTCTGCATTCAGCAATTTGGTCCAATCGTGATTATCAGTTATTCTCAGATGAGTCATCTTGATTTTCGTTATTGTAAGCAGATTTTAGTTTGTTTAGCGATTCTTCAATATTTGGATAGCCACGCAAATACTCACGCAAAAGACCTTCAATATGGTAATTCCATAACTGCCCAAAATCATTATCATAGTTCTTTAATTTCAAGAAGTAACTTGCTCCAATATGATATGCAGAAGAAAGGCCTTCGGTTTTCTCAATAGCCTTGTTGAGATTGATCATGCGATTAATGGCTTTCTCTTTTATTGATGAATCCAAATTATCAAGCATTCCAATATTCTCTTCTGCTTTGATTTCCTTGAATGCAAATCTACGACGGAAAGCGAAATCCATACTCTCAACACTACGGTCGATGTCATTCATTGTACCGATGATGTAAACATTTTCTGGGACAAAGAATCCTTCATGAAACTCGTCGTCTTCATCAACAAGGTTTTGATATTGAGTTTTTACAAGACCTTTGGGTTTGCCATTTTCATCAACACCACGATAACCAGGATCAATAGAAAAGAATAATTCGCCAAAAATCTTTGAAATTTCACCACGATTGATTTCGTCAATGATGAAAACATAATTTTTATTTATGTTTTGTTGTTCCTCAATTTGTATGTCATAGTTATTTTTTATGTATTCTGCAATAGCAGGGATATATGATGATGTGTCTTCATTGTTTTTCAAATGATTTAGAATCTTTTCTTTTTCGATAAACTGATGAGTTCCTAATTCTGTATTAGGAACTGCGAACAAGTTATCATCTTTAAATATGACTTTAAAATCCTTTTTATAGATAAGAGTATTAAGGGTAAGCCCATTTTTGGCAATGTCTTCGATAAATTTTGAATATACTTCATCGAAGTTGCTTTTTGTAATAGACATTGCTTTTTTGCAAAACTCTTTGAAAACTCCGTCTTTACGTTCGAATCCTACTGAACCAGAATTGTCTTGTATAGGTCGTAGCCCCTCCACAAAGTCAGTGTAGTCGTATGATGGATGAAACTGAACAAATCCAATTTCATCATCGTTACATCCCATTGCTTTGGCGATCTCTTTTGCCAAATATGTTTTACCTGTGCCTGGTGCACCTGTAAGAATGAGGTTGTGGTTGGATTCAAGAAGTTGTTTGTTAAATTCCATATTTTTCGTTTCTATCATTTTTCCCGATTCTATCATTGCATAATCTTTCATTGCATCATCTCTCATCATTTCAATTGTTGATCGATAAGAAATCCAATCAAAATCAATACCGTTAGGCAACATTTTCCAATCAACAGAAAAAATAGAATTACTGATTTTTGAAACAACAATTCCAATTGCTGTCAAACGTGTAAAGGTAATATTATGGTTGGCTCCTTTTGTGGAACTTGTTTTTGCTAATAAAACATCTCCTATCTGAATCTGATTGATTAAAGATTCATATCTTTTATCTCCTGCAGATAAATAACCTTCTTCCCAAATCTTTTCTTTAATAAAACGATCCAGCTGACTGATTTTTCCTCCCCAGTTATATCCTACGGCCCAAAAATTTCTTTTATTCATATTTGTATGTTTGTTGTGGCATCTCAAGCTTATCTGCAAAGATACATCTCAATTCATTTTTCATAAAATTATTTCCCATGCTCCTCAACATTAAGTACTCACTCAAATTTTATGAGAATTTTGTACTCCATATTTCTCATTGTGACTTTATACTTGTTTTCAAATCAGAGAGACCAATTGGTGTATTACATTGTAATGTATTTTATTTCGCCACGTGGTAATCTGAAATTGTTGTATTCCGTAATCCAATTCTCCATTTTATTTTGAACGCAAAGTTAGGATAAAGGTATGCCTGATTGAGGCATAGGTATAAATTAAAAATGCTAAATTAAAAATGAATTCCACATTTTTAATTTAGCATTTAGCATTTTAATTTCTTTCCACACTCTTCACTCCCTTGATCGCCTTGATCTTCTTGATCACATTGTCCACCTGCTGAAGATCGTTGACGAGCAATGAGATGTGGCCCTGGAACAATCCTGCTACACTGTCGACGGAGATGGAACGCATAGAGATATTGCTCTCCTTCTGGATCAGTGATGTGATGTTTGTGACGATTCCCAAATCATCGTTTCCGATAACACGCAGTGTGCAGACGTATTGTGTGCCTTGCTTGCCGCTCCAACGTGCTTTGACGTAGCGGTAGCCGAATCGTTGGATCATCATCGGCGCGTTCGGACAATCTTTGCGGTGGATTTTTATACCGCCCTGCGAAAGGATGAATCCGAAGATGTCGTCACCGTAGATCGGATTACAACATTTGGCGAGTGTGTAGTCGATTCCTTTGACATTGTCGTCGATGGTGAGCACGTCATCTTTTGAACTGTCTTCTGTAGAGGTAGGGTGGTGCTCGAAATCCTCCGCACTCTTCACCTCATAATCCAATCCAGGATGCTGCTCCTTCTCTTGAATCTCTGTGTAGATGTCACGGACTTTGGCGACGTCAAGTTCCTCCTCCACAATGTCATTGTAGAATTCCGTCGCCATCTTATAGCCTAATCTCTTGATCGTCTTTGCCAATATCGACTCCTCGAGGTCTATCTTCCAGTTCTTGAAGCGACGGTTGAGAAGTTCTTTTCCAAGAGATGCGTTGGAGTTTGCCTCCTCACGCAGGAATACTCTGATGCGGCTTTTCGCTTTACTCGTCTTGACGATGCTGAGCCACTCTTTTTTGGGTTTCTGGGTGGCACTGGTCACAACCTCCAATTGGTCGCCGTTGTTCACCTCATATCTTATGGACACATTCTTGCCACCGATTTTTCCGCCGACGCAATGGTTTCCAAGATTGCTGTGGATCTGGTAGGCGAAGTCGAGCAGCGTCGCCCCTTTGGGAAGATGTATCAGATCTCCGTTTGGAGTGAAGATAAACACCTCCTTGTCGTAAAGGTTCATTTTGAATTCTGAGATGCACTCCTCATTTGCGACGTCGGGGTTTTCAAGAATCTCACGGACGTTTGCCATCCATGTGTCGAGCATATTCTCACTCTTCACACCTTTATATTTGAAGTGGGCAGCGAAACCTTTCTCCGCTATTTCGTCCATACGTTCCGTACGGATCTGCACCTCCACCCATTTACCTTGCGGACCCATCACAGTGGTGTGTAGACTCTCGTAGCCGTTTGTCTTTGGAATGGAAAGCCAGTCACGCAAACGTTTTGGATTTGGCTGATACTCGTCAGTCACGATAGAGTAGACACGCCAGCAGTCGCTCTTCTCCTCAGACAATTCGCTGTCGAGGATGATACGGATGGCAAACAGGTCGTAGACATGCTCAAACGTAGTGTTCTGCTTGCGCATCTTGTTCCAGATGGAATAGATGCTCTTTGTTCGTCCTTTGATTGTGAATTTGAAACCCGCGTCTTCAAGTTTTTGCTTCAGCGGATTGATGAAGTCGGCGATATATTTGTCACGGCTGCGTTTAGTCTCGTTCAGTTTATGGGCAATCTCCTTATATGTCTCACGATGCAGACGCTTCATTGACAAATCCTCCAACTCGCTCTTCACCTTATATAATCCCAGACGGTGAGCCAACGGAGCAAAGAGATAGCTTGCTTCACGTGCCACTCTGTCACCGTCTTCCGATTCTTCTATAGGATTATATTTCCTGATCAGATATAGCACCTCGCAGATAAGGATGATGATGACGCGGATGTCTTCCGCCAAGCTCATCAGCAGTTTTCTGAAATTCTCATTCTCCACGCCCACACGTCGACGATAGAACTCGTCCACTTTTTGCTCTCCATGGACAAGTGCGACGATACTGTCTGGGAATGATTTGGCGATATCCTCTTCCGTCATCAATTCGCATTGTATCATTTCAAAAAGAATCTTTGCGACGCTGGGGCCACCACCAAGACTCACTTCATCGGCAAGAATCAACGCCGTCTGCACACCTCGCTCTATATGATCAATATCGTCTTCGGATACATTATTTGATTTAACCTTCTCCTCAAACTTATTCATCGCATCACGCACTGGATTAAGTGCTCCAATCGGTAATTTCTCTTCCGCTATCGACACATATTTGTCGAATCCCTCTTTAATTTCGTCCCATTTCAAATTCGTATCCATGCTAATCTATTTTTGTTACCCTACAAATTTAATCATATTATCATATTTCTCTATATATAATAGGAGATTTGTTTTCGTTTTTCTTCATCATAATTGCTACTTTTGCGACATGGCAAATATAGAAAAGAGGTATAGACACGACAAGTTGGGCATGATCACAGTCGTATGGAAAAGCAATATGCGGAGTGTGAGGATGGGATTCAAGAACGAAAGTTTCACGATCTCAGCTCCACAAGGTTATCCCATGGAGTCTATAATCCGTCTGATCAATGAAAATGAGCAGAGGATGCTCTCTTTCATAAAGCGTCATGAGTCGCGACGGGAGAAAGTCAGCATCGACGCGAATTTCACGTTGGACACCCATTTTGCCATTATGCGAATCGCCCTCGCCAAAACCACCACACCCAGATTAAAAAAGGTAGGGGCAATCCCTTGTGGTTGCCCGTCTGATTCGTCTACACCGGTAGATAAAGACAATCTTGTCCTTGAAATGCCTTATGACACAGATTTTGAAACGGAAGAGACCATCAGGATTGTGAAAGAGTCGGCGATAGCGATGCTCAGATACGAAGCAAAGAAACGACTGCCGTCAATTGTCAAGGAGATAGCCGACGCGAATGGTTTTAAATACAGCACCGTCAAAATCAATTCAGCACAGACAAGATGGGGCAGTTGCTCATCCAAAGGATCACTCAATTTCTCATTATTCGTGATGTTGATGCCGTTGCATTTGATCCGCAGTGTCATCGTGCATGAGTTGTGCCACACGAAGCATATGAATCATGGAGAAAGTTTCTGGGCACTCTTCGACAAGGTTTACGGAGTGTCGCATAAGATTGTGGATAAAGAGATAAATAATCTGAAACTGCCTGCTTTCTTGAAATCGGCATGATTTAATTCATAATTCATAATGCGTAATTCATAATTGTTGGGGAAATCCACGCATCTGGTGAATCCAATCCTCGTAGAGACGCACGGACGTGCGTGTCTTGGTCAATTCATAATTCGTAATTCACAATTCATAATTGTTGGGATATTATCCATCGGTCGGAATTTCAACAGAGATGATGCCCCCCCAATTACGCCGTCAGGCGTTAAATGTTGGTAGAAAAAATATGATGATGGATTCCCTCCATTTACCCGTTTAGGGGTTATATGATATGCCGAGGACCGATTTGTTTCGCATTTTCGTTTATTATTTCGCATTGATGTGAGGATTTAATTCGCAATTTGTAATGCATATGGTATGATATTCCATAAAATTCCACCTGTTTCATGCGTGCTAAAAAATAAATTCCACGTCCAGATGTCGGATATGCCGGAATACGACGTCTCCACCGCAAAAATCCCTCAAAAATTATCTTCCGCAAAATCAGCCATTTATAAAGAAACTTGAAAAATAATTCCTAAAACGCTTGCACAGAATCAAAATCCGCTATACTTTTGCACTCGCTTTCGGGAAGGAACGACACTGAAGCCGAAACGGAAGCGAGAAAATAAGCGGCCCGAGAGAGGGTGCGACGCCAGAAGATAGAGATCTTTGAAAACATTTGCAATTTACGAGGAAGAA
>JAEEMG010000046.1 GCA_016283095.1 Paludibacteraceae bacterium
ATGTTTTGTCCTTTGAATCTGATTTCGTTATTTTGCATATCGAGTTTATTTATGGGCATTTGAGTTTGTTTTGGTTTCTTTTTCAAAGATACAAACTCAAATGCTTTTTTTCTATCTCGATGCAAACATAGGAACTACGAGGATTGGATTCACCAGATGCGTGGATTTTCCCAACAATTATGAATTACGCATTACGCATTATGAATTGCAAAGCCCCCCGTCGACATTGGGAAAACAAAAAAGAGACGCCGCAATGCGACGTCTCTACATACAGAATATTTTAAAATATCATTATCCTACCTCACAACCATTAGCGACTTCTTTGCTAGGAGAAATCACCACTAGCTTGCCATCGCTGTTTACAGCAGACATGATCATTCCTTGACTTTCAAGACCCATCATCTTTCTTGGCTTGAAGTTAGCTACGAAACATACTTGTTTTCCGACAAGTTCCTCTGGATTAGGATAACTCTTCGCGATACCAGAAAGGATTGTGCGTCCGCCCATACCGTCGTCTATCTTAAACTTAAGCAATTTGTCCGACTTAGGCACATTAGTGCACTCAAGGATTGTTCCAACACGGATATCAAGTTTCTCGAAACCTTCAAAATCAGCATACTCTTTAACTGGCTCTGGCTTCCATGACGCTGATTTCTCTTTTGCTTCCGCCTCGGCAGCAGCAGCCTCATTCTGAGCCTTGATGTCATGCAGACGTTTTACCTGCGCGTCAACCAAAGCGTCCTCTATCTTCTCAAACAATAATTCTGCCTTGCCCAAAACAGATCCTTCTGGAAGCAAATCAACTCTTCCAAGCTGATTCCACTCAAATGTCTGCATGTTCAACATCTTACGAAGTTTCTCTGAAGAGAATGGCAAGAATGGTTCGAATGCAATAGCCAAATTAGCAGCGATCTGCAATGCGATATGAAGAATAGACGATGTACGGTCCATGTCTGTCTTGACAAGTTTCCATGGCTCAGTCTCGGCCAAATACTTGTTTCCAATTCTGGCCAAATTCATAGCCTCCTTCTGTGCGTCACGGAACTTGAAGTTGTCGAGCATCTGCTCAAGACGGTTCTTCACATCAGCGAACTCCTTAAGCGACTCCTTGTCGTAATCTGTCAACTCCTTCAATGCTGGCACCTTTCCGTCGAAATACTTAGAAGTAAGCACCAAAGCACGATTGATAAAGTTACCATAGATAGCAACAAGCTCATTGTTATTGCGAGCCTGATAATCTTTCCAAGTAAAGTCGTTATCCTTTGTCTCAGGAGCATTCGCAGTCAACACATAACGAAGCACATCCTGTTTTCCTGGGAAATCAACCAGATATTCGTTTAGCCAAACAGCCCAATTGCGCGAAGTCGAGATTTTGTCGCCTTCAAGGTTCAAAAACTCATTACTTGGCACATTGTCTGGGAGAATATAGCTTCCTTCTGCCTTTAGCATTGCAGGGAAGACGATGCAGTGGAAGACAATATTGTCCTTACCGATGAAATGAATCAAACGAGTGTCTGAATCCTTCCACCACTTCTCCCAATTTCCATACTTTTCAGGATTAGCGTCACAAAGTTCTTTTGTGTTGCTGATGTAACCGATTGGCGCGTCGAACCATACATATAGTACTTTTCCTTCCGCTCCTTCCACTGGAACAGGAATACCCCACTCCAAATCACGAGTCACAGCACGTGGCATAAGATCCATGTCCAACCAGCTCTTGCACTGTCCATACACATTTGGACGCCACTCTTTGTGATCCTCCAAAATCCATTTCTTCAACCAATCCTGATGTTTGTTCAAAGGCAAGAACCAATGTTTTGTAGGGCGTTTCACTGGTTTTGAACCAGACAACTTACTTACCGGATTGATCAACTCCTCTGGAGAAAGTGTGCTACCACACTTCTCACACTGATCTCCATAAGCTCCAGCGGCATGGCAACGTGGACACTCACCTACAATATAGCGGTCAGCCAAAAACTGCTTGGCCTCCTCGTCATAGTATTGCTCACTTGTCTGCTCCACAAACTCATTCTTATCATACAATGTGCGGAAGAAATCAGAAGCCAACTTATGGTGAGTCTCAGAAGTTGTTCTTGAGTAGACATCGAAAGAAATTCCAAACTCAGCAAATGAATCTTTGATGATTTTATGGTAACGATCCACAACATCCTGTGGTGTGATACCCTCTTTTCTAGCACGAATAGTTACAGGCACACCATGTTCATCAGATCCTCCAATGAAAATAACATCCTCTCCTTTCAAACGAAGATAGCGCACATAAATATCCGCAGGAACATAAACACCGGCAAGATGTCCGATATGCACTGGTCCGTTGGCATACGGAAGTGCGGATGTCACGGTCGTTCTCTTATATTTCTTTTCCATTATATCTTAAATTTCTTATTTCCTTAATTTATCTAATTCTATAAGCAACGCCTTTGGATTTCAAAAGATTGTCTTGTGCATTAAACAACTTCATCATCTCCTCATCAACAACATTACTAGATGCTTTCCGCAACGCCTCAAGAAATGATCTCTTTTGGTTTATCAGCGTTTTCATGTCATCTGCTGCTTTTTTAAGCTCACTCGAGCTATACCCGCCCCATGATTCTACCGTTGTCGCCGCTTCTCCACCAATCTTATCTAGTTTTTCAAACAATTGAGAAAACTTTGCTGCCTTTCTCAAATTCTCAACACTGTAATTCCCATATGAAGGTATTTCTGTATTAAGATCATTTCTCAATTTGTCAAGTATTTCTGTCAACTTCTTGCTTCCGCTATTCACAATACCTATGCTATAGACATCCATAGCATCAGCAAGAGCTGGATTTGAAAGCATTGCTCTGATTTCCACCATATCTGCCTCTGAGATGTTCTTGAATTGTAAATATGCAGTATTCTGCAAGTCCTTAATAGAGAACTTGTCAATTAGATTCTCAACCTTGTATTTGTTGATAGAATCTCTAGTTGATTTAGCATAGTCTGTTTTCTTAATGATAGAATCACATAGCATGAACTTGTCATTAAGTCTGCAGATTTGAGCCATCTCATCAAACATCTGTCTATGCTTCTTCGACTGCGCTGACACCCCTACCGTCAAGAGCATCATAACAAAAAGAAACAAGTTTCTCATTTCATAATTGTTTTAATCCACATATCTTAATGAAGCGTTTGAGGCATCGACTGTCAATCTCACACGTCTACCCAAACAGATGGCATTGTTAGGCTGGTCGTGACCGACATTCACACCATACATGATAGGAATATCCTGATCTGCGAACTTGCTTGCGATGATATCCTCAACACTCTTGTCAGCTCCTTGAGACATCTTGATAAACTGACCTACCACAACACCGACAATATTATCAAGTTTGCCACTCAACTTCAACTGAGTAAGCATTCTGTCCAAACTGTAGTTGCTTTCACCAGTGTCTTCAATGAAAAGGATAGCCTGCTTTGTGTTCAAATCATAAGCAGTACCACCAAGGCTGTAAATCAACGAAAGGTTTCCTCCTACAAGTCTGCCCTCTGCGACTCCCTCCTTACAGTTTTTATTAGTGACGATCTGCAATCCTTCAGCCTCACCAAACAAAGCCTTACGAAGACTCTCAGCTGTAGTGGCATTAGAAAGATTCTGCGCCATACCTCCGTGGATTGACTCCACTCCAAGATTATTGACAGCAGCATGAAGAGCAGTGACGTCGCTATAACCGACTATCCATTTCGGACGTGAAGTAAGGGCCTCCAAATCAAGGAACGGAAGTGTCATCGCAGCACCGTATCCACCACGTGCGGCAATCATCGCCTTAACAGTAGGATTGTTAATCAGTTTCTGTGTGCCATCCACTCTTTCTGCCAGAGTTCCGGCATATCTTCCGTCTACATTATAAAGATTGTCCGCCTCAATCACATTCAATCCCCAGCTTTTAATAGTGGCTATTCCAGCCGCCATATCGGATTGAGATACTGCATTCGACAATGCAAAGACAGCCACAGTGTCGCCCTTCTTCAAGAACGGTGCACGGATATCCTCAGTGATCTCTTTCTGGTTGGAAAGAACAGTAGCGTAATATTCTTTATTATAAATATTAGTGTACTCGTTTGTGATATACTCATTAGTGATTTCGTCTCCACACGAGGACATCATCACCAAGCCACCACATACCGCAAATAATGTTGACAGAAATCTCATAAAAAATCTAATTAAAATTATTTTGCAAAGGTACTATTTTTTAGGAGATAATCCACTCGCTTATAAACATTTTGTTTTTCGATTCATTCCTGTCCGCCTAACTTAGAATAAATCATAATTATTGATTAAAATGACACTATCCGTCCTGCGGACTCGCATTGAGGGTTGACAATTCTCATTCAGTCTGAGAAAATCCTTAATTATACATCTATAGTATGTATAAAAAAGGGGCAGGTACAAGACCCACCCCTACGAATTACAAAAATGATTTTTAATCGTTAATCAACGTGAAGTGTCCGACATATTTCTTTCGGATCTCATCAATCCAGATCTCATACCAATAATCGGTAGCCGGCATCTTCTTACCAAGATAAGTTCCATCCCACGATTCATTTCCCTTCATCTCAACAAGTTTCTTACCGTAACGGTCGTAAATTGTCACAACAGCATCTGGATATGCCTCTGCGATAACATCAGAAATAAACGCATCGTTCACTCCATCTCCATTTGGTGTCACTACGATTGGAATCTCAAAGTTTGGAGCTTCCGTGTCAAACTCATAGCTGCTCATACATCCATTCTTGTCTTTGATTACAACTGTATGGTGACCATAAGAAACATAAGCTTCCTCCGAAGTTGAGAAATCTTTAGCGTCGACTTTATACTCATAAGGAGCCTCACCATAATTTGTGTTTGGAACAATCTCCACATTATGGTAGTCAATCTTAGTGACTGTGTCGACGACTGGCACTCCTACTATAGTGATTTCGATGTCATCTGTGACAGACGGACAAGCATCAGAAGAAAGTTTAGCAGTATACTTATATGTGCCTATCGCTGTCTCACTGAATTTCAAAACGCTACTTGTAGAAACCACTTCATCCTTGTCGTTCTTCCACTCATAGCCCAACACATCACCCTGAAGAATCTTCAAACCGAATTTCAAGCTTCCGATATTGTTCTCACACACAACAGTGTCGTTAGCGCTGATCTCGAAATCAATAGGCTGAGCCACCTTGACTGTGATTTTCTCAGTTATCTTACAGCCTCCGTTCTGGCTGATAGTGAACGAGTATGTCTCATCGTCTTCAGGAGTCACAACGGCAGTGTTGCCAGTGCTTATCAATGATGGGCTTGATGCCCACTCCACTTCTGCTGTAGATGGAGAAAGTGATTCTAGACCGATTTCTTCCGACTCTCCCGCACAAACAACATCAACATCCTTTATAGTATAAGTTGGACGTGGCAATACAGACAATGTACCGAATGTGCCAGCCATTCTACAACCTCTGTTAGTAGCTTCATAAGTATAGTCGCCAGCCTCAGCTGATGTCACCTTTTTCAACACAAGTGTTGCATCTGTGCTGATATCCGAACCATCTTTCTTCCAAACCACATCTGGAGTCTCAGATCCTGCTGTGATATTCAAAGATAGAGTCACATTCTCACCCTCACAAAGTGTAGTGTCGAACGCTACCGTATTGTCGACTATAGGATTTGGAGCAATCTCTACCGCAAAACCAGTCTCACATCCGTTGGCATCTTTGTATGTCAGCTTATATACGCCACCCTTCTTTGTGATTGTATTGCCTTTTGTTCCATCCTGCCAAACGAAGTCTGATCCAGTCACATCAGCAACAATAATGACCTCGCCTCCACAGCTATGGAATTTAGCACCGTCGGCAGACGCATTCATCTTGACTGGAGAATTGTCGTTGTTCTCCTCAGAGATCTCAATCATACCGTCGATCACACCACTGTTGATTGCGACATCTTTCTCAAACTTCTTTGTGCAGACTCCATCAGAAAGTGTCACTGCGAACGTTGTGTTCTGCTTGATTGGATCACTGATGAACTCTCCTTCCACTGTAGAATTGTTTGGCTTGTTCCATTTATAAGTCAAAGTTGAATCAAATGTTTCCTCATCAACAATCTTAACTTTCAACTCAACAGCCGAGTTAGGGCAGACCGCATCCGGACCGTCAAGCGCTACAGTTCCCAAACTGTGGATCTGTATCACAATCGGAGCTTTTTCCGATTTACACTCTTTGATATTTGGAGAGACTCCGATATTGAATCCTCCCTCTACACGGTATGTTCCAGATTTTGTCACAAGCTCATCCTGTCCTAAAGTGCTTCCAAATGCAGTATAGAATGTTGTGAACTCCACCTTCTTGCTGATATCAGACCACAAGCCATTGATATCTATTGGCTCACCACATGACGAGCTGTCACGAGTGATAAGTCTTGGGTTAGCAAATATATGAACCTCCACTACATTTGTGCTACTTGTCTCAGTAGTGTTTCCCTGCGCCACATAATATTTTCTGACTGTCTCCACCTCACCCGGATTGACTGTAGCATCAATAATAGGAGCGGAAGAAAGTGTTGTGCCACCATTCTTTGGATCATCATCATACCAGATCAATGAATAACTGTTGTCTGTGACCTTCGCAAACTGCTCAATCGGATCTGGAGTCTCACCATCACAATAGTAAGCGATAGTGGTAGTCGGGATAGGAGTCTTTGTTATGATCACAGTCACTTCCTGCAACTCACTCTCACAACCATTCTTATTAACCTGCTTAACCTTGTATGTGACAGTCGCATCCTCAGTCACCATTTCTGGCGACGGTGCAGTCTCTCCGATAAGATTGCCATCAACGTCATACCACACAAGTTTATGGTCTGTAGAAGATGGAACAACGGCTGTAGGGTCTTGCTCTGTCAAAATAGGGAATTTGCCATCTACCGCATCAGACAATGTATAATGAATAACATGGTCTGGCATTACAGCTGGCACGAACTCCACATTAACAACAACAGAAGCCTTCTTGCCTACACATGTGTGACCCTTTGCGATCTCGTATACAGGCTCGACCTCATAGTCGTACATTCTTGAATTCTTAACGTCTGTCTGAGGAATCAAATCTGTTGTTGACTGACCTTTCAGATACCAGTTGTATGATGTAGGAGTCTTGCCTGACGAACTAGTATTGACAGTCGCTTTCAAAGCCACCGCAGTCTCTCCCGCACAATAATTGATCTCATCATCTTTCAATTCAGCCACCTCAACAGTAGTGACAGAGAAAGTAGACTTCTCGCTGACAGCAGTTCCGTTTGTCTGAGCCACAGTGAATTCCTTCACACCAGCCTTGTCAGAAGTATAGATACCTGGAGCTGTTGTCTCATTTCCATCCTCGTCGTACCAGATTAGAGTATTTCCCTCTTCCGCCTTCACAAGAGTTGTGACATCAACCTCCTCACCTACACAGATTGTAGTGTCGTTAGGATTTGGTTTTTGACTGCTTGTGATCACAACACTGACTGGGACAATGTCACCGATACATCCTTCTGGTGATTTCTCACGCACATAATATGTCACCTTGCCCTCGTTGCTCAAATCCACAAGTATAGGAGCCTTTACAGAATCCTTGATCGCAGCGGTTTCATCCTTATACCACACCACATAGTTGCCACTACCTGTAGCAGATGCCATATTGGTGATGTTCTCGCTCACTCCATCCTTTAGAGGCAACTCCTTCTCTGGTTTTACTGTAGGAGTAGACGGTACTTCATTAAGCACCACATCCCACTCTTTTAGTTCACCCTTACATCCTGTAGCCTCATCAGTAAGCACATAATAATATGTATTGCGGACATCCTCAGCAGGAATATCTTCCGCGTCTACAGGGATAGTCATATTTTTATCTCCATACCACTCAATTTTATGGTCATCAACAGTGACGTCTCCAAGTTTAAGTGATTCGTTCTTACATATAACAGCCTTATCAGTGATTTCCTCGTCTGGAAGAGCATTAACAACCAAAGAGACCGTTTTAGATGTCACTGGATTTGATGTCGGACAAGAAGGATCAGATATCTTCACCTTATAGTCGCCCATCTCCTTCACTATGAATGAGTCGACGGAAGAAGCCTTGCCCAAGCTTGTGTTTCCAAGGAAGAACTCATACTCATATTTGTTGCTCTTTGGAGAACCGACAGCAGTAAGCACAGTGGAATCGCCAGCACATATCTCAGCATCTTTAATTGAGATTTCCGCCTTCTCCACACCATCACAAGTTTCATCAATACACTTGCTTGTGGCCTGGGCACGAATCTCATCGTCAGTATGGCCAAGCAATTGAACATATGCCTGATTGATTAGCACTTCATTACATGCGTCAACAGTACCCGTCCAAGTCACAGTGTATTTCTTACCGAATGGTATAGGATTCTTCATGCCATGCTCAAATTCCCACACAATAGAATCACCGACCAATTTTCCACCCTCGTCAGCCGAACCGAATGTTATCTCCTCAGGTTTGTTGTCGACAATTGTCAGATCATAAGCATAATCTGTATGGACATGCATATTGGAATATTTGAAAGTACCCCATGCGGCACCATTGAACGCAAGCTTACCTTCTTTCTCCGACAATCCCGAAGCTGTGAAAGCAGCCCCTGCAGATGTGTCTTTTCCAAACCATACCTGAAGGATATCATCCTGAAGTTTGATACGCCAACGTGAAGGATTATTCTTCAACGCACATGTAGCCTTTCCAACCTCTTTAGATCCATCCAGACATGTCACAGACATACCGTTTGAGCTATTGTACTTAAACTGCAAATGGATATTGTCTCTCAAGATAATTTCACCAGTTTGGTCTTGTGCGATATCAGCATCCATTTCAATATAGATGTTCTTTGAAAGGGAGTTGTTGAAAGTCGCCTTGTTTCCCTGGGAAATAGAAAGAGTGCCACCAGAAATCTGAGCTCCAGACAACGTCCAGTCAGATGTGCTTGCAAGAGCATCATCAAAGATGGCTCCGTGAGTCTGCTCATATTCGATTGTGTATGTCACTTCATCACCAATCTGAACAGATTCCTTGTCCACTGTCTTGACAAGTGTTGTAGGGATAATAGGTTTTGGCACCTTCGCGCAAGTGACAGTAACCTCAGCGGTATCCGATAGTGGAGAATTCTTATCAGCAAGAATCCATGCTACGTTCTGAGTCAGTTCATCATCTGTCTCACATTCAGCTCCTGAAGGGAAACTTGCCATCGCTGTATAGATGATTGATCCCTTCTGCTTAACCTGCATGATAGGAATCTCCCATTTCACAACCCAACGGCCGTCCGCAATCTTGCTTGCATCCCAACTAGCTCCATATTCCGCAAGAGGACACTCGTTCTGGAAATCAACAAATTCCATTCCCTTAGGCAATGTGTCTATAACGACAACATCCTTCGCCTCACGTCCTGCCATAGGACCTGTTCCAAGAACTCGGCGCCATACATATCCATCATACTCCTCAACAAGAATATTCTTAACCAAATGCGTTGGTTTTTCACATATGCTTGGCAAATATTCAGTCAAAGGAATCTCTATTGACTTTCCTGTTTCAGGATCAATATTCTGCCAGCTTGGAGAGACGGGATGATAATTTCCGTCTTCAGCATCTTTTGCATCAGCATCCCACGACCAGTCATCAGCAAAATCTGTGCTAGCCCAGTTGCTTGGGTAAAGATATCCTGCCACACGAAGAGGCTCCGTACCACCCTTGTGGATACGCGCTCCCATACCATAGTAGTTAGACAAATGGGCTGTAGTGGTAACCAAAAGAGGGGCAAACTGGATGCATAATCTCTGATTCCACTTTCCATAATCATCAGAACCTTCCACGATTGTCTCGTGAGTCACGTTGACTTTATCTGTTGCAGATCTCTTTCCTTCATATATAGCAGTGTACCAGCCCCAACCTACAGGACAATCCTCTTCTCCTGCCAGACAGTCAAGACCCGCATCATACATATAATATGCGATACGATAGTTTCCATAATTGATATATGGCTCAATAGCATCATTGTATAGACGGAATCTCAACCACTGCTGCGATGTGCCAAGACCACTGTTTGAAACACCGACACTGACACGTGGACGTCCACCGTCGAGCCAACCAGCCTCTGAAGAGTTCTCAAAGTTGATCTTGTATTCCACCAAGTTTCCTGGATTGACCTTCTCAACATCAGAAGTCTTCTCAATCTTCAAAGCACGCTTGATGACATCGACACAGTTTCTCTGCATTGTCGCAGTAACGTAATTAGGATATTCATTGGTTGTCCATCCCGAACCATTCGAACAAGTGATGTCAGCTGTAGTACAATATCTGCCGAAAGCATTCGGACCGATCTTACATTTGTATGACACCTGTCCGATTGTCTTTGCCAAATTGCCCGACTTCAAATCCAAAGCCGGACCCTCTGTATCATCACTCTTGAATCCTGGCACAGTACCGATATTCCATGTGATTGTGTGGGTTGCAGCATTATATACACCTCCGTCACTCGCACTCACGAATACAAAATCATCAGGCACATTTTCCACAATGACAACATTTTTAGCATCGACCGTACCGAAGTTTCTATAATCCAACAGATACTTGATCTCGTCACCTGTATAAGCGAATGTCACACTGTCTTCAATAGCACGGTAGATCTTCATATTGGCAGATGCCTTCATCACACCTGGAGCCTGATGGTTTCCTGTCGCTATGAGCATACCCAACCAACGGAAAAAGCCATGGAAATAGTGCGGCTTACTTGAAAGATAGCCGTCTCCTCCCTCTGTGATATCCCACTCAATATTACATGTCCTGTAAAGGGTTCCTGCCAACGCCAAATCGCCAGAACCGATAGCAGCAGGCATGCCGACACCAGCCACCCAGTTAAAAATAAACTCACTCTTTGGGAATGATCCGTCAGGGCCGATATCCCAGTGAAGAGTACCGGGGCCCTTGTAAGTAACACTTGGTCCACCACCGAACTCTGTGCATGAAGATGATTTATCCCAACCTTGAGGATCATTCATAAACTCTGCGAATCTGTCACACCAATCCTTCTCGAAAGTGTTGCCACCATCTTTCACAGTGTGAGAGACAGGATCCCAAGTATAAGTAGGATTTCCATGCCATACATAGTTAAGGGCTGTACGCCATGCGGAACGGAAACGTCCACCCTGATTTCCTGCCTCCAATGTCACCACATTGTTGGCTGAAATTGTAGCCTCCTCACCAAAGAACAGATTCTTTGCCGACTGGCTAAGCCAGTTGCCCACCATCCAGTCGCAAGATGCCTCACATCTGCGGTACTGCTCTTTTTCCCAGTCCGAACATTCAGGAAGATCAAGAGACAATATCAAATCGTAGAACTCACGGAAATAAGCAGGCGAACTATAGTCGGTATGCATATTCACAGGTCCTGCATACTCTGGTATGTAGCTCACTCCGTTCATATCCAAAGCATTTTGAGATGCCCAGTTTGTAACTTCAGCCCATGTGGTACCGTTCTTTAAGTAACCATCCAGACCGACGTCTCCAGTAGTCACTCTTCGAGGATTCTCTGTCTTGAATCTCTCTTCATACATCGCTACAAGACCACGAGTGACTTCAATCATATCTTTCTTATAAGAAATCATCTCGCCATTTGCGGCCTTATGTCCACTATCGTCACCCCACTGTCGCCAGGCTATATACAACGCCAACACAATCTCATTGTCTCCGTCGGTAGCGGAACAGCTGTTGGCCTGGTCGCCAATGATTAGATTTCCATATCCTCCGTCTGGAACTTTCGCTCCAGTCAAATAACTGGTTGCTGTCGGACGGAAACTATCATGTATTCTAAACCACAGGCCATCGAATGCATCTTTATCTCCCATCACTGCCGCAGCAAGCATTGAATATCCGTCTCCCTCACGACAATCGTAAGGACAGCCGATATTACCACGGATATACTTGACTCCATCCATCACATCACCAGTGTATTCCCACTCGTTAGCGAAAATCTGGTATGCATCACGTATATCCTGCTCCATCTCAATATGCACAACACCCTCAGGATTCTTTGTTCCTAGGTTGTCTCCTGACATATATTCCAAAAACTGCGGGAATGGATAAGCAGGGTCTCCAGAGTTGATATGGACCGGCACCGCATTCAAATTGAACGCAGTGGTCGCCGTCATGAAAACGGAAAAGAATGTTTTCCTTAAAAATATATTGTTATTCATGTGTCTATATTTTTCCTATTATACAATTATCATTATGCAAATATACAATTTTCCATTTAGATTAATGTTTTATCATCTTTTTGTTTCCAACCATATAGATGCCCGGATCCAATCCGTCCAAAGCTGAGGAAACACGAACATGACGTTTTACTAATGCTCCTAATGTGGTATATACATTTACATATTCATCTTCTTTCTGAGATGCCAGACCCTTAACTCCTGACACTTTCTTGTCTGTGATCACCAATGGCTCGGCACTCACTTTCTCCTTGTCGGAAGAAACGTGACAGCCCGCGCTCATAGTAGTGCCACCTCCCTCATACACACATGTATAAGTCATCTCATCTTTATCTCCCAATGGTAATGCAGAGCTGCGACGGTAGGTGATGACACCTGCGTATGGTTTGCCCTCTGCCTTCTTATAAACAACGTTAGGGTTATCCTTCAACTGTATAAGACGGAATCCCAATGGGATTGTGTCTGTCACAACAACATTCTGGGCATCCTCTCCATTCACGAAAGGAGTGTCACCCAAAACCTTACGCCAGACATATCCGTCGAATTCCTCTACCAATACATTCTTTGTCAACTTTGAGACTCCATCACAAGCAGAACGCAACAATCTATCCACAGGCTGTGGGTCTTCTCCTGCCTGATATGAAGGTGTCACTGGATAGTAGTAGCCTTTATCACTGTCTGTCGACAATATAGACCATCCTTTTGACCAATCTAGTGTTTTCCAACTTGAATCATAAAAACGTGCCACCACACGCAATGGATATTTGGCTCCGTCACAATTGAACTTCGCCGCTCCTGCCATCTCATTCAAATAATATGTGGAAGCAGCCAACGCATGTGGGAACTGGACAAAAAACTTATGTGTGCCATCCGCCAAAACCTCATCCTTGAAATTAAAATCCGTGGCATTATTTCCCATCGTCGCTCCATCCTGTGTGCCTTCCAACAGATCAAATGAGCACTGCAAACCTTGTGCATCCTTCAAATCCTTGAACACCGTGACACGGTAGTTTCCATTATCAATATATGGCTCCACCGCATCATGGTATATCTTGAACATCAGATTATATTGTGACCCCTTGTCAATATCCGCTACAGCCACATTTACATGTGGACGTCCGCCAACCAACGCAGGGACCGTATCATTCGTGATTATTGTCTTGAAAGAGACCGTGTCTCCCTCTGACACAGATGTGACATCTGCTGTCTTCTCCACATTCAAACCAGTAGGCACAACTTCTATATTGTTGCGCTGCATAGTGGCTGTCACGTAGTTAGGATAGAAATTCGTCTCTCCTCCCAAACCATTTGAGCAAGATATTTTTGCAGTTGTCTTATAGACGCCCCTCGCTCCATTTTTAGCTTTACAACGATAGCTTACACCACCAATTGTCTTAGATAAATTCGGAGCTGAAAAATCCAACGCGTCGCCGACTATATCATCACTCTTGAATCCGGCGATATTGCTCAACTTCCATGTCACAGTATGGCTGGCAGCATCGTATACTCCATTGTTATCAGCATCCACAAATGCGAAGTCTGCAGGGACATTCTCCACAATCTTCACATCCTTTGCGTCCACCGATCCATAATTACGGTAGGAAAGAAGGTATGTGACTGTGTCGCCCACATGGCAAACAGACATGCTATCCTTGAGTGCTCTGTAAATCTTCAAATTTGGTTGGGCCACCATTTTTGAAGGAGCCTGATAATTACCAGTCAGAGCCATCAGACCTGTCTGGCGGAACCATCCACTCATGTAATTAGAGACCCACTCTCCGTCGTCAGTCGTGCCACTGGCATCCCAATTCTCATAAATGACAGTGAAAAGATCACCCATCAAATCATAATCCTGCACTCCGATAGCAGCGAATGTGGAAGCTCCCTTCGACATTCCAAGAGCAGAAGTGTTTTTATCGTCCAATGTCTCACCAGTCATCGGATCGATTTGCCAACCCATCATTCTTGGTCCTGAATACGGGATCTCCTTATCTCCTTTAGTGTAGCACTTTGAGTTTGCAGTCCAATGTGCCGGATCACGCATATAATCGGATAGTTTTACAGCCGCATCATATTCGTATGTGTTACCTCCCTTTTCCACCTGATGGGTTTTAGGATTCCACGAATAAGTAGGGTTGCCATGCCAAGCATAGTTGCAGATTGTACGCCAAGGGCAGCGGTAATCCTCACCATCCTGGAAATTGCTATATGTTGTCTCTGATCCGTCTCTGCTGACAGTGTTCCATCCTGCAGTAGGAAGAGATGTCTTGTTTTTTCCGATCAAATCACCGATCAGCCAATCTGAAGAAGCCTCAGCGCGACGGAATTGTTCCGCCTCCCATTCTGCAGTAGCTCCGACAGCGTCAGCCATCTCCACAAACAGATCGTGGAACTCACGGAAATATGCCGGAGCGCAATAGTCGATATGCTGTTTATCTCCATCTGGAATTGCAAAAAGAGGATAGACTTTGACTCCGTCCACAGTGATATAATTCTCCTCCTGCAAAGCCCAGTCTGTCTGTTCCTTCCATGTGTCTCCACCACGAGGATATCCATCAAGACCGATGATACCAGTGTTGACACGGGCAGGATTCTTTCCAGGATCCATATTCGTCAACGCCACAAGGCCTCTGATCACATTGATCATCTCCTGTTTGTAGCTGATTGGGTTACCACATGCGTCCAACACCTTCTCTCCTTTTTCATCAAGCATGAATTCACCCCACTGCTTGTAGGCGACGTAAAGAGCCAACGCCACATCCACATCACCATCTGCGGCAGTGTTGCCACCCTCGTCTGCCCCATCACTGATCGCGAACTGTCCAAACTCGTAGTTAGGAGCGTTATCAGAACAATCCGAATAACGTTTCGTATGGACACGTCTTTTATCGTGGGTAGCCATCCAGTAGCCATCGAAAGTGACCTTGTCGGCCATATATGCAGCCGCCAACAAAGCATAACCGTCACCCTCCGAACAATCGTAGGCAGCCTTGTAAGGAGTCCAGATATATTTTATTCCCTTATACTCCTCCCCTGTATATTCAAACTCATTGGCATGTTGCTGGTAAGCCTTACGGATGTAACGCTCCATTTCGGCATGAACCAATCCCTCAGGATTCTCTGTACCCAGATTTCCACCACAAGCATATTCCAAAAACTGTGGGAAAGGATAAGCAGGATTTCCTGAATTTATATGAACAGGCACAGCATTAGCCGTACTTGCTGACATCAGGATAGACGCAATTGCACCAAAATATATTAAATTACGCATTATACCTTTCATGCGATTTAGATTTAAATGTGTGTACCCTATTATTAACTAGTGTTTTTGTTATAGAATTCAGTCTACAAATTTCTAAATTTTTCTCCGTAAATACAAATAATATACAGTATTTTAACGTAGCAATGCTCATTGTGGAGGTACGATAATGTCACAGATGTATATATTCTTCGTTTGGGCTCAATAATCACCTCCTAAAATTACAATTCTAAAAATCAATACATTATGAACATTTCTGTAAAATATTTCCAAAAACGCTTGCATATCATAGAAATTCCATATACTTTTGCACTCGCAATTCAGAAATGAATGCCCAGATGGCGGAATCGGTAGACGCGCTGGTCTCAAACACCAGTGGGGCAACCCATCCCGGTTCGATCCCGGGTCTGGGTACAAAGAAAGAGAATCAGAAATGGTTCTCTTTTTTTTCGTATAGCAAATAGCAGTTGGCAAAAAAAGACGGTCTGGAAATTCATCCAAACCGTCCTTTGTAAATTTTTAGAAGCGAATATTCCCGTCGCTACCGATTATTCCCAGACAAACTCAGTTGCACACTTTCCATTACCACCGTCATATACGACACTTACTGGATAACCATTCTTGTCAAACATCCATTTACTTGCTGTTTCGGTGCCTTTTAAATAATCCAATACCATATCTCCCTCCTCAGCAAAATTTTCAACAAAAGAGACTGGAATGTTTTTGCATGGTTTGCCTAAAAGGCCATCCAACGCACCGTCAAAATTATACGGCGTAAAAAATTGAAGCCCTGACTTATTCTCAATCGGAGACATGTGATTCTTATTTGTGTATTTATAAGTAATAATGTAAGCGCCATTATCCTTTTTCACAAGATTTCCATTCTCCCATTCATATCTAGTCGTGTCTACACTTCCATCATCGTAGACAAGATATTCCGCAATCAAATACCCCTGATTGTCATATTCATATTCGAAATGGCACTTGGATTTTCCCATTAAAAATTCTCTCGTCACCAAATCGCCTTTTGAGTTAAGAGTCGCTGAATATGTTTCTGGGGTTCCATTATTATACGATTCTATTGTCATCGTATTTCCTTCATAATTATAAGAACTCTTAAAATAAATCTCTCCATCCTTAAAAAAGTTGTAAGCGACACATCTTCCATCGCTGTCATATTTAAACTCCGAAGATTCTCCTCCTTTCGTCAACTTCACCAACCTCTTCTGAACAAAGACCTCATCATCATCGTCATCATCTCCACAAGATGTCACAAATCCCGCGATCAACGCAAAGATTCCAAAAAAACTAACAATTTTTTTCATAAATTTTCCTTTATTTTTTAGACGATGCAAAACTAATATTTTTTTTGATTTACCAATATAAAACACCTAACAATGTAATTAGTCAATCGTTTATCGTTCATCGTTCATAATATTCCATCAGTTTCTCAGCCAATTTTCTCATCTCCGCTCTCACAGACTCTGGCTCAAGCACTTCAATCATATCTCCCTGTTGCATCACAAGCTGTAGGAAATCATTCGTTATCTTCACATCCATCTCAAACAGTGTCGTATCTTCGTCGCTCGACACCAACCGTTGTGATTCATGGAATGGCAACGTCTCCATATAATTTCTTGCTTTTCCGTAAGCCCGGATCACTACATGCTGCTTCTCTTCATTGCTATGTGTCACGCCGACACATCCGTCGTAAAACTCATCCGCATTGAAATCCTTATCTATCTTGAAAGTCTTATCCGTGATTTCGACGTTGACGATGCGATCAAGAGCATAGACGCGAATTTCATCATCATGCGTATTATTCTCTTTGTTTTTCTCCACATAATGCAACGCACGTACGATCACATACCAGCGTCTGTTTGCCACCTTCAAAAAGTAAGGTTCCACTTCAAACGTGTTCCCAGCGTCGTCGCTGAATTTTTTATATGTGATTCTCACCACCTTGTTTTCCCGCATAGCCTGCATGAAAGAGGAAAGCCAGATATTTCCCGACGGGATTTTTTCAAACTGGATTCGGTTTTCCAACTTTTTGTCGGCAAGCACCTGATTCAACACAGAATATGAATCCATCACCCATGATCTTACAGATTTGTTTCCATCCAAAGATGAGTCGACGACATGATAGTAATAACCCGTTATGCTTTTGTCAATCTCAATATCTATTCCCAATGAATTAGCGATACCATCCTTAAAATTATGGAACGTGCGAAGAGACAATGGTTCTCCATTACCCAAACCTGAGTTTCTCCATTTCTCACTTATCTGCTTGTAAGTAAGACGTTTGTATTGACGTAGGATATCTACAAGCCATACGTATTTCGCCATTTGATTGCCTGCCATAACTAACACTTTTTATTTTACAAATGTATGAATAATGTATGTAATAAAACAGCGCAGGTTGGAAATTTTACGTTAGCTTTTGGCTTATGGTTCTGTTTGCAATCCGCTATCTTTTAAAACTAAAACCGCCAGACCTATGCCTGGCGTTTTTAAGTAGTAGTTTATAAATCCATAATATTTTCTCATTAATAAAAGGTTTAGTCATTTCATACTCAAATTCTACTCTTTTCTCAATTTTCTACATTCAAATCCTAATCAGTCCAAATAATGTGCCCTTTTCCAAAATCCTTTTACGTCCCTCCAATTCCCTAAAGAGATTAAAATAAAAACGTCAGCGTGGGAATTGAGCCTTAATGCAACGCTGTTTTTTTAACGTTTTTAACAAAAGTATATCAAAATCTAAATATTTGTTTACAAAAACGTATGTCCTTCAACATCTAATTTTAGAGATATTTATATATTGTTAATAATCAACATATTATCTATTCTTATAAAAACATGTTATACAAAAGTGTTCTTTGTGATATTAGTATATGTTCTCTTCCTTTTTTCGCGAGCACGTAAGTGCGAGCGACAATAAAAGACATTGAATATGGAAGTCATAATGCAAATTTATTAAAGTGCTTGCCTACGGCTCGCACTGCAGAAGAGGGGTCAGGGCGTTCCGCCCTTGACAATCCTCATATCTTAAAACCATAACAAGATCTTTTGGATTGAAAATTAACAACTTCTCAATTTTGAATGGAGAAAAATAGAAATATCCATAAATATATCCTATTTTTGAGCATTGGAAAACCAAATAAAAGACTACAAAATGAAAAGGATTAAATTATTCAGTTTACTTTGCCTAGGACTTATGCTAGGAAGCACATCATGTTCTAAAGACGACGATGATGATAACGACAACCAAAACAACAATAATGAGGTAGTGAATAATCCTACAGATGAAGAAGATAAAAAAGAGACTGCAAAATACAACTTCTTCGGAGCAGAGTTATACTCTAACGAGACTTTCACTTATGGTAAGTTTGAAGTCAAAATGAAGATGGCTTACGCTTCAGGATGTATCAGCTCAATGTTCCTATACTACAATGATTCCTACAAAGGTAATGGTGAAGTATGGAACGAAATTGATATTGAGGTGATTGGTAAAGAGCCAAACGGATTCCAGTCGAACCTTATCACCGGCAAGTTGGAGAGCAAAGTCACATCAGAAATGATTCATAAGATTGCTTCTCCCGTCGCAGACAATTTCCATATCTACACTATAGAGTGGACTCCTGATTATGTGGCCTGGTACCTAGATGACAAAGAGATAAGAAGAAGCGACGCGTCAAGCGACACAAAGAAACAGGTCGCTAAATTGGTAAAGCCACAGAGTCTGCGCTTCAACATCTGGTCGAGCGAAAACACAGAGTGGGTAGGCTCACTATACCAGAAATACATCCCTATCACACAGGAGATTGACTATATCAAGGTTTACGACTACAACGAGGACGGAACCTTCACAGAAAAGTGGACCGACGATTTCGATTCATTCGACAGCAAACGTTGGAGCAAAGGTAACTGGAATATGGGAATCGTGCGCGAACGTCAAGACAACGTTGTTGTAGAAGATGGCATCTTGAAACTTAAACTTACGAAGGAGCTTAAGTAAAGACACAGTGATACGCTTGTGAAGACACCGTAATACGACGTCTATAAAAGGTGATACACCTCCGTCTTTAAAATATACGGCATGGATTTGTCTGATGACAGATTCATGCCGTAATTTTTTTTTCTCTCTCAATTGTAAAAGTTCCGAATTGCGCTTCATCCTATTCTGCTGCTCGTTCTTACGAACTCGCAGATGAGGAAGAGGTAAGGGCGTTCCGCCCTTTGGAATCCTCATTTTTATCCTGCTATAGTATTTCTATTTCATCGAATTGACGTCAAATAAGAATTATTGCAAATAAAAATCCGCCGAACTTTCGTCCGACGGATTCTTAATATAAATCAGTTAGTATAACTTATCTGATGAACAATAGTTCACGATACTTAGGCAATGTCCACATCTCATCGTCAACAATCATCTCTAGCTTATCGATCTCGTAACGGATCTTATCGAAGAATGGAACAACAGTGTCGTGGTATGCGACTGCCTTCTCACGCTCTGCCTCGATCTTGTTAGCAACCTTTCTTGCCTCAACTAGTTCAGCAGTCAAAGTCTTGATCTTAGCGATACGCTCTGAAATCTCACGGATAAGATCTGAATCTGTACCTGCAAGCTTCAATGCCTCGTCCTTACCGTAAACCTGAGTCATCTTGTAGACGTTGTCAAGAAGAAGCGACTGGTAGCGTGTTGCTACTGGGATGATATTGTTGATTGCCATATCGCCAAGCACACGTGCCTCGATCTGGATCTTCTTTGTATATGTCTCCCACTTGATCTCGTTTCTTGCCTCAAGCTCTCTCTTGCTGAATACACCTAGGCTCTCGAACATCTTGACAGACTCTGGAGTTGTGTAAGCGTCGTAGATTACTGGAACAGAAGTCTCGCAGTTCAAACCACGCTTAGCAGCCTCAGCCTTCCACTCATCAGAGTAACCATTACCGTCGAAACGGATAGCCTTGCTCTCCTTGATATACTGCTTGATAACCTCAAACAATGCCTTGCTCTTGCTCTCTCCAGCAGCGATCTTAGCGTCGACAGCAGCCTTGAAATCCTTCAACTGAGCAGCCATAGCTGAGTTCAATGCGATCATTGCGCAAGCACAGTTTGCTGATGAACCTACAGCACGGAACTCAAATCTGTTTCCTGTGAATGCGAATGGTGAAGTACGGTTACGGTCAGTGTTATCGATAAGCAACTCTGGGATTGTAGCTACTGCAAGCTTCATCTTCTTCTTAGAGTCCATGATGATAGCCTCTTCTGAAGTAGCGTTCTCTAGTTTGTCAAGCACTGCAGAGATCTGGCTTCCTAGGAATACAGAGATGATTGCAGGAGGTGCCTCGTTTGCTCCAAGACGGTGAGCATTCTGAGCTGTCATTACAGATGCCTTTAGAAGAGCATTGTTCTTGTATACAGCCATCAAAGCGTTGACTACGAATGTCACGAACTGTAGGTTCTCCTCTGGAGTCTTACCTGGAGTGAACAAACCAACACCTGTGTTTGTTCCAAGAGACCAGTTGTTGTGCTTACCTGAACCGTTGATTCCTGCGAATGGCTTCTCGTGAAGAAGAACGCGGAAACCATGCTTGCGAGCAATCTTCTCCATGATTGTCATGATAAGAAGGTTCTGGTCGTTAGCGAAGTTAGTCTCATTGAAGATTGGAGCCAACTCAAACTGGTTTGGAGCAACCTCGTTGTGACGAGTCTTCAAAGGAATATTATATTTGTAACCCTCAAACTCAAGATCACGCATGAAAGCCTGAACTCTCTGAGGAATAGCACCGAAGTAGTGGTCGTCAAGCTGCTGGTTCTTAGCAGACTCATGTCCGATCAATGTACGGCCTGTAAGTAGCAAGTCTGGACGTGCTGCGTAAAGACCCTCGTCAACCAAGAAATACTCCTGCTCCCAACCTAGGTAAGAGAACACTTTCTTTACTGAAGCGTCGAAGTAGTGGCAAACATCAACAGCTGCCTTGTCTACTGCTCCAAGAGCCTTCAAAAGTGGAGTCTTATAGTCAAGCTGCTCACCTGTGTATGAGATGAACACAGTAGGGATACAAAGAGTATCGTCTACGATGAATGCAGGTGACGATGGATCCCAAGCTGTATATCCACGAGCCTCAAATGTTGAACGGATACCTCCTGATGGGAAAGACGATGCGTCTGGCTCAGCCTGTGCAAGAAGTTTTCCTGAGAACTCCTCAATAACTGGACCACCAGGCATACCAGCGTATTCAATAAATGAATCGTGCTTCTCAGCAGTACCCTCTGTTAGAGGCTGGAACCAGTGTGTATAGTGAGTTGCGCCCATTTCCATTGCCCAGCTCTTCATACCTGCTGCAACACCATTCGCGATTGTACGGTCTAGAGTTTCGCCATTGTCAATTGCCTTTGTAAGAGTTTTGTAAGTCTCCTTTGAAAGATACTTAATCATCTTCTCACGGTTGAATACATACTTGCCGTAGTATTCTGATGTCATCCCTCCTGGAGATGTAACTGCAAGCGCTTTCTTCTTGAAAGCCTCGCTAACAACTTTGAATCTTAAGTTTGACATAATGATTCTCGTTTTATAATGTTATTACTATTTTTCAAATTTCCATTGGAAGCAAAAATTGGCGTTTATCGGCCAAAAAGGGCATTTTTTACTTCCATTGGAAGCAGAAAACCCTTGTTTTCCTTCCGACATTGCAAATTTAAGCAAGAATTTGCTCCATACTTACTATTTTTTGTTAAAATCGACACTTTTTTTAATCAAAATTCAAATTGTCATAAAAACAGACAAATTATCTTCAAATTGTAAGGTTCGAAAACTCCACCGCTTACAATTTGTAATACTGATTTTCGTCTTTCACCCCACGTCTTTTCACAATGTTATTTTTTGACGGAATTAATTTCCACACTGTCACTTTTTAACGGAATTGTAATACTTTTTGCTTCAATTTGAAGAAAAAACCGTTATGACATTTTGCAAAGGGATGTTCATCATAAAACCTATCATATTTGTATATCATTTGCATTTTCTATTATAAAATTCTATTTTTGCTATATACATATTTAAAAATAAAACACATGAATAAACTTTTTACTCTTTCGGCTATTACGCTGTTCTCCTTTTCGATGGCGAACGCGGCCTCTTATATCTCAAACGGATTTTTCGAACAGGATGTCAAAGGATGGGATATGTGGAATGGCGGCGACGACGGTGCATCTTTCGAACGTGAAAGCGGAACTCAGTTTGACGGTGTTGGCTGCATGAAAATTGTCAACCCTATCAGCGATCCAGATAATCAATGGAAAGTGCAAATCCATACCAGTTTTGAAGTAGACGGTGATGGTCTTCCTGCTGGTGAATATGAACTTTCCTACTACATCCGCACTCAAAGTGGCACAGGTTCTGTCCGCGTCTCAACTTCTGGAGAGGAGTCTTACCAGCCCGACCAGGAAGTGACCGCTTCATACTCCCAGAAGACACACACCTTCACTTCTAAAGGAGATGTGGATGGTTTCAATTTCGATATTGCCCACACAGCTAACACATATTTCATAGACAATGTGACGCTGAAAGCGTTGTCTGTCGAGCCACAGGATCCAGACAACGGTGAATACACAAAAGCAACTGTCGGCTTGGACATAAATGACAAACAGCAGGAGGTGCTTGGTATTGGTGGTGGTATTGTCTACTATCAGAACTGGTTTGTCGACCATCCAAACAAAGAAGCTATCTTCGACACTATCTACACAGGTCTGGGATTATCCGCTCTTCGTATAGGAAACTGGAAACAGGATATCGACAAACACGACGTCAAAGACGAATTGACGATCTATAATGAAGCTGTGAAACGTCTTGGAAGAGAAAACTTCATCGTGGAGATGTCTTCATGGGCTGCTCCAGGATCATTGAAGGAGAATGGAGACAAAGACGGTCCATACTCATTAAAGAAAGGTTCTGACGGCAATTTCGTCTACAATGAATACGCTGAGTGGTGGAAGAAATCATTGGCTAAATATCAAGAGGAAGGAATCCACCCAGACTATATCTCAATGCAGAACGAACCCGACATGGAAGCGACTTACGCAGCCACTCTATTCGATGCTACAGAACACTACGTCGACTACACTGGCAAACAGTTCGACCGTGCAGGATACGACAAAGCTCTTCCTATCTTTGTCTCTAAAATCAAGGAATTGAACGAAGTGCCAAAAATCCTTGGTCCGGAAGTGCTTGGTATCGGATATGGCAACACACAGAAATATATGGATGCTCTCGACGCTTCATTGCTCGACGGTTTGGCCTTCCACTATTATCACAGTGGCGAGAATGCTGACGACAGATATTCCAAGCCAAACGCATATATAAATGCCATGAAAGAGCTGGCAACTAAATATAGCAACATGCCACAGTTTATGACAGAGAACTGTGCGATGCGTGCGGAAAAGAGTGGCAACGATGTTCACACAGCATGGATCATTGCAAACAGCTTCAACTACAATCACGTCGGCTCATATATGTATTGGAACCTATTATGGGGGACAAGCGACAAAGACGGATGTATTGCCGTCAACGACCCATGGAAAAAAGAACAATGGAAATCAGACGAAGGATACCAGGTATGCCTTGACTACCACGGTCTGCGCCACTTCTCTAAGTTTGCGCCAAAAGGTTACATCTGCGTCGGCAGCACAACCGACAATTCCGACTTGGTCTGCACATCATTCGTAAGTCCAGACGGAAACAAAGCGACAATCGTTGTGATCAACAAAGGTGGCAACCATGCAGTAAAGGTGAACGCTCCATTCACTAACTGCACTGCGCGTCTTACAATGACCGCCACTTCAAAAGATGAGAGAAGCAAGGATTACGGTGTGATCGATTTGGCAAACGAAATAGAAATGCCAAAGATGAGTATCGCCACAATCACATTTGAGAACAATGGTTCACTTGATGATGTAAAGCAGTATACTGCAGACGAAACATTCATAGCCACATTTGCTAACGACAATTTGCAGATTATCACATCAGAGGCAGCAAATGCCAATATTGAGGTTTGGGATGTCACAGGTAAAGTTTGGATGAAAAAAGCTGTCTCTTTGAATGCTGGAGTAAACACAGTTGAGACAAACATTCCTTCTGGAGTTTACTTCGTCAAGGTTACAGCAAACGGCAAGCAGTCGGTTGTAAAATGTGTGAAATAATCTGATACTACAGAGACGCGACAAAATCCATCTCTATACGATTCAACATAAAAATAGACGCAGTGAAACTTGCGTCTATTTTTTTCTATCAGTTTATACTTGGATTAATCAAAATTCCTATTGAAAATACCTTAATGCATATTCCGAATTTGAATTTATGAAAAAGGCAAAAAAACATTTTTTCTCTCCTACCTAAAAAAGATCAGAATGACTACCTGTTCTAATTAGAGTTATAATCTGTACTGATTCATCATCACTCTTGCTGTATATCAAAAGCCAATCTGGTGAAATATGACACTCCCTTGTCCCTTCATAATCCCCATGTAATGCATGGTCTTTATTGGCTTCAGGCAATGTTTCATCGTTAGCAAGATAATTATTTGATTTAATTTTTCTTCGGGCAGATTACGTTTACGTGCTAATCTTAAATCTTTTTGTACTATCCAGTAATATCAATACGTCTCATTAATCCTCTACTGCTTTTAAATATTCCTCAAATGAATTACAATGAGTTATGTCTTCCCCTTTTTTTACAGATTCAATGGCTTTTAATGTTTTCTTTTTTACAGAAGTTTCCACCACCTCATACACTTTAAATATGCCTAAGGACAAAAGAAAATCAATAGTTTTCTTTGCCATTGCGTTCTTCTCATTGTATGATATTTGTATTGTTGTCATAGTCTACACGTTTTTGCAAAGGTATATTTTATTTCTTTTCATAAACGAAAAAAGCGTGGAATTTTCATTCCACGCCTATTCCTTTGCTTTCCTTCAAATTATCTCTTCAAAGCTGGCTCGTCAGACACTGTAAGCTTCTTTCTTCCGTGAGCTCTACGTGCTGCAAGTACACGACGTCCATTTGGAGTCTCCATTCTTGAACGAAAACCATGCTTATTTCTTCTCTTTGTGTTCGAAGGTTGATAAGTTCTTTTCATCTTATTTTACTTTTTTAATTATTTTCTAAAATCTGCTTTTCAAATTCCTTGAAAATCGGAATGCAAAATTATAGTTTTTAGAGGATAAAACAAATATTTCCTCTCTTTTTTTCTGCATTTGTTAATAACTCACACGTTGAGGTTCAAATCACTCAAGGCTTTCTGCATTTTTTCAATTGCCTTACGTCTGTGAGAAATGCTGTTTTTCACCTCATCATCCAATTCCGCAAGTGTTTTGTCGTAGCCTTCAGGGATGAACACCGGATCATATCCGAATCCGTTTGTGCCTCTGCGTCCTCTAGTGATTTCACCGTCAAGAGTGCCCTCACAATGGATCTCATAGTTCTCCATCACCAATGTGATATGGGCAACAAACCTTGCCTTACGGTTTTCCTCCTCATCAAGCACAGCAAGCAGTTTATCGATGTTTGTGCTATCAGTCGCTCCCTCGCCCGCAAAACGAGCTGTGTAGACGCCGGGAGCACCGTCGAGAGCATCACACTCAAGACCACTGTCATCGGCCATTGTGGGCAACCCTGTTTTCTCAAAGATGAATTTTGCCTTCAGACGTGAGTTTTCAGCATAAGTGGTCCCGTTTTCTTCCGCAGACTCTGTGATTCCAGCCTCTGCCTGAGTGATCAGTTCAAACTTGTCTCCCAAAATAGAAGCAAACTCAGCCGCCTTGCCTTTGTTCTTTGTCGCCAAAACTATCTTCATCGCCAACAAGAATTATTTAATCTTTGTGCCTCCACTTAGAATATGATTAGCGGAAGTGATCACCACTTCCTTCACTCCCTTGCTTATAGCAGTAAACGCATTGTCAAGTTTAGGAATCATACCTCCACTGATAGTACCGTCTGCCTTATAAGCCTCAAAATCAGACTTTGTGATCAATGGGATAACCGACGAATCGTCGTTTTCATCCTTCAACACACCATCCTTTTCAAAGCAGTAGATCAGAGAGACATCGAATCTCTTTGCCAAAGCGACGGCAGCCTCCTGAGCGATTGTGTCGGCATTAGTATTCAAAAGATTGCCTTTGCCATCATGAGTGATTGGAGAAAGCACAGGAACGATTCCACGAGCGATAAGGTCTGCTAGAATATCTGTGTTCACCTCCTTCACGTCGCCCACAAATCCATAATCAATCGGATTAGGCTTACGCTTGTCACTTCTCATGTAATTGATATCGGCTCCCGTCAATCCAAGGGAATTGATACCGTTAGCCTGTAGCTGAGCCACAATATTTTTGTTTACAAGTCCAGCGTAGACCATAGTCACCACCTTAAGCATAGCCTCATCAGTGATACGTCGGCCCTCGACCATCTTTGTCTCGATACCAAGCTGGCCAGCCACTTGTGTGGCACTGCGTCCACCGCCATGCACCAAAACTTTGTTTCCTGGAATTTTGGAGAACTGTTCCAATAGGCTTTTGAGTGTAGACGCTTCCTCTACAATCTTTCCACCTAC
>JAEEMG010000047.1 GCA_016283095.1 Paludibacteraceae bacterium
ATGTTTTGTCCTTTGAATCTGATTTCGTTATTTTGCATATCGAGTTTATTTATGGGCATTTGAGTTTGTTTTGGTTTCTTTTTCAAAGATACAAACTCAAATGCTTTTTTTCTATCTCGATGCAAACATAGGAACTACGAGAGGGATGGATTCACCAGATGCGTGGATTTTCCCAACAATTACGAATTATGCATTATGAATTACGAATTATAAAGGTCCACCGTCGGCGATGGGAAAACAAAAAAAGAGACGCCGCATTGCGACGTCTCTACAAATATATAACTATTGGTTCTTTATTTTCCAATCAATGATTTAATTGCATCATAAATTTCTGACAATGACATCATCTGCTTGTCTACTCCGTTCTGGTTCAAAACATACATTAATGCTCCAAAACCTACGGCGAACAATACAACAAGGAAATATCTAACTCCTGGCTTTAATCTTGAACTCATAACCTAATCTTTAACTAATTAACAATTAAAAATATCTGCGCTCAGACGAAGATGAATTAGATGAACCGCTTGCTTTCTCAGGCTCTGGACCTTCTGAGAAAACCGCATCTGATGCTGACGAACCAAATTTTGACGATGATGCAGACTCCTTCTTTGAAGAACTGAACAATCCATCAATTCCATATGTCTCGTAACGCTTCAACAACTCATCCGCACGAGCAGACGCAACTGCATTGTCTACATTGATCTGACTCAAGATTCCTCCCGTCTCCTCAATGACCGTCGTCATCTCTCCCAAACGCTGAGAGATATCATCCGCCATATAATCCATTGCGCGTGTGAATGTCTCCATCTGATCAGGATCACCCTTCAAGATAGACATCATAGACGAGAATGCTTTATGCTGCTCCTTTATCGAGCGATACTCATCCTCTCTCTCCTTAACCTCATTCTCTGTATCCTCCACAGTAAGATCGGCTGCACGCTTCAACTGCTGTAGGATAGCATACCATTTCTTAGACTCTTCCAATCTTGCAGTACGACGCTCAACCGCCTCCTTCAAACGAACGATCTGACGCTCAGCGACTGCGGCACTACCCTTATCACCCTGTTTGTTATAAACCTCAAGGCGACGGAAGTTTGTCATCAACTCCTCTTTCTTAGCAGCCAACTCTTTTTCCGACTGCATCATCAAACCACGCATTGTACCCATGTGCTTCTGGATCTCCTGGATTTTTTTCTTCATCTCCAAAATCTTCTTACGCACAATGGCAATCGGATCGATCTCGATGATCAAACCAGTCAATTTTCTCATCAACATGAAATATGCGTTTGAGCATAGTTCCTGAAACTTTTTGTTTGTCAACAAGAATCCTACTCCGGCTATCACACCCACCAAAGCTGCCAACGTAATGATATTCGACGCTAGTGTAATCAAAAACGGAAGTACCGAATACAATAGCATACACCCACCAACAGCTGCTACAGCCGCTACAATTTTTCCTAATGTGCCACCTGGTTTTTCCCAAGGAGATACTTTATGCTCCTCACTCATTGGTGGTAAGTTATTAAATTCCATATTGTTATCTTATATTTTCAATTATTCTTTCAATGCCTCGTCCAGTTTTGCCCCGTCCATTCTCAATTTTCCGATCATATAGTCGACGGTAGCATTAAACTCTTTCTTTTTCTTTCCACAGTCAGCTTTGACCGCCACAACCTGTCCTTCCTGCTCCTGTGCGAAAGTCTTCAACTTTTCCAACTTCGCCTCAAGTTCAGCGATTTCTGATTTGGCTTTTTCAATTGCCTCTTCACGAGCGACCACCTGCTCCTGCCAAAGTTTATTGAATTGTTCGGTGCCTCGCGTCCTCTCGTCTTCGATATATTGGATATACGTAAGGATACTCTGCAGAATCTGCTTTTTTGAAAGTGATGGCGACGCTGCTTTCAACGTAGCGTAGCTAACAGTGAAACGTATTTTCTCATCTGGAATGCTCTGAAGAAGCACTTCATCATTAGCCGCCTTTTTCAATTCAAGGTAATCCGGTCCAGGGAGATTCTTCTCGTCGAGCATCGCAATTATATTGTCCAATACCCCCTCGTCTATCTCAGTGGCATCCAAATTGTCGTCTGATTTGAATTCAATTCCCATAGACGCTGCTCGTGAGTCAAACCCAGCATCATCAGCAGATATTCCCTGAGCCGAAGCAGAGTTCGCCGTTTCTGCAGCTGGGGCAGATTTCTTCTCCTCACGCTTTATCGGACGTCCATGTTCATCGACATCCTCAAACAACAAATTTTTTATTCCTTTAAAAAGTCCCATATTAATTATTCATATAATGCAAAAATCGCACTATGTCTAAAAATTTCTCAAAAATACATATTTAAGCAAAAAAGTCAAAAATTCAACATGCAATTTTTCTAAGAGCACCGTCCATTTTTAACTTTTTTATACATAATATAAAGGAATAAATGGGACACTCAGCATATAATCATCCAAGTAAACAACAAAAGGCAGGAGATTACTCCCCTGCCTTCTTATATTATGAGACCATATATTAATGGTGGAATAGACGGATGCCTGTGAATGTCATTGTGATTCCAAGGCGGTCACAACACTCAATAACATTATCGTCACGCACTGAGCCACCTGGCTGTGCGATATACTTAACACCACTCTTATTTGCTCTTTCGATATTATCACCGAATGGGAAGAATGCGTCCGAACCAAGTGCGACATCTGTCATAGTGTCCAACCACGCACGCTTCTCCTCACGAGTGATAGGCTCTGGCTTCTCTGTAAAGAAGTTTTCCCAAACACCATCAGCAAGGACATCCATATAATCATCAGAAATATAAACGTCGATTGTGTTGTCACGATCTGCACGTTTGATTCCTGGCTTGAATGGAAGAGCCATCACCTTTGGATTCTGGCGAAGATACCAGATATCAGCCTTGTTACCAGCAAGACGAGTACAGTGGATACGGCTCTGCTGACCTGCGCCAATACCGATCGCCTGGCCATCCTTTGCGTAACAAACTGAATTCGACTGTGTATATTTAAGAGTGATAAGTGCGATCAAAAGGTCACGCTTAGCCGACTCAGGAAGAGTCTTCAATTTTGTAGGGAACTCCTTGAACAACGACTCATCGATCTTCAACTCGTTTCTACCCTGCTCAAAAGTAACACCAAACACCTGCTTTCTCTCGATTGGATTTGGACGGTAGTTTGTGTCCATCTTAATGATGCAGTAAGTACCCTTACGTTTTGCTTTCAAAATCTCAAGAGCCTCTGGAGTATAGTCTGGAGCGATAACTCCGTCGCTCACCTCACGAGAAATCAAATCAGCTGTCTGCTTGTCACAAGTGTCTGACAATGCGATGAAATCTCCGAATGATGACATACGGTCAGCACCACGAGCACGAGCATATGCAGTAGCCAATGGGCTAAGTTCCTTATCGTCAACAAAATAGATCTTCTTCAAAGTGTCCGACATAGGCACCGCAACAGCCGCACCAGCAGGACTTACATGTTTGAACGACGCTGCAGCAGGAAGTCCAGTAGCAGCCTTTAGTTCTGTTACAAGCTGCCAAGAGTTGAATGCATCAAGAAGGTTGATATAGCCAGGACGACCACACAACACCTCGATTGGCAACTCACCCTCCTCCATAAAAATACGGGAAGGTTTCTGGTTGGGATTACAACCATATTTCAATTCCATTTCTTTCATCAGGAAAGTATTTTAATTTTGAGTGCAAAGATATTGCAAAAAGTCGAATTTTCAAGACGATTTTCAAAAAATCAAGTTGACACCTAACACAAGACAAGGAGCAACCGCAAAAACAAACAGGAGTACACAAACAATTCCGATCAAATATTTGTATTTCACATTCTTTATATTTGGCAAAGCGTACTTATAAATGACATATAAAGTCAATGCCGCAAGAACTAACACAATAAATACCAACAATACTCCAATTGCAATAAAAATATACTCTTCCATACTAAAAAAATTACATAAAAAAAGGAGTTCATCTTGAACTCCCTCTTGCGGTATGGACGGGACTCGAACCCGCGACCCCATGCGTGACAGGCATGTATTCTAACCAGCTGAACTACCACACCAACTCGCAACCTTTTCAATTGCGAGTGCAAATGTAGTGCTTTTTTTTGTATCTGCAAACTTTTCCACGTTTTTTTTAAGGTTTTGATTAAATTATATTTTTGCATTTCTTCTAACATAACAGCATAAAGTAAAGCTTACGAATGACGTAATAATTGACAACTAATCTTTTACTATAAAACAAAGTTGAGCTTTTCATAATTTTCCAATATCTACATTTATTAAAAAAGTTCATCAAAAGAAAAAAAAATTAGGTGGTATCATTAGCATTTATCATTTTCTCTTGCTCTGTTTCTGTCTCTTCAAAAAAATCGATGGGGAATTTTGGCTTTCTCGCATATTTCTCATAAAGAAAACAATAATTTTTTATAGAACATTTTTGCAACAAGTACCTAACTGGACTCCTTAATCTTAGGATTCACCAAACCTTTTTAACTATTTTTAACAGAAAAAAAGTCGTTTTTAGACACAAAAGCACCAAACGACTCAACTATTCGTACGATAATTTGGTATTTTTTAGAGAAAATAAACATTTTTCTTATTCTTTTGGTTTGCATTATAAAAAATTTATCTACATTTGCACCAAGGAAGTAAAACAAGAAGGATTTAATACTGTTACCACATAA
>JAEEMG010000048.1 GCA_016283095.1 Paludibacteraceae bacterium
AGGTTTTATCACAAGTCCTAATTTTTTCAGACAACATATCAACGTTAATTTCAAGAATCAAATCATGAAACAGAGTTGTAATTCCAAAATACTCACTTATATAAGACACAACTAACCATGCATCAAGTAAAATACAAATTTCAAGCTTAGACAAAGCATCATTTATCTCCTGATTTGTCAAATATCCTTCTGTCATTATTGCATCTAAATACATAAGGACAATTCCCGCATGAGTAATGTCATCACCTGGAGATTGTGTATAACCTCCCCGTTTTAGAACTCTGCCTGCAACAAAATCATCTAATCTGCCATTTTTTATTATTGACACTATTTTTTCGTAGTCTTTAGCTGACTTCCATTCTGACAATCTTTCTTTATTCATAATCTTTATTTTTCAAAAACAAAAAGTTCTTCAGTTTCTCTTGAATAAGCATATACTTTATCATCTATAACGATGGATCAAAAAAATATGATACATATCGTAGCATTTTTGTTGTCTAATTCTTTATCATAACCAATTATCATTTCGAATTAAATCTAATTCAAAAGTCAATAATCAAAATATCACACAATTGATTCTACAGAGGGAATCACATTGTAACCATATTCCTTCGAAATAGTCTCAATAAAGTTTCGGACGACACTATCTTGTTGATAGGTTTTATCACAAGTCCTAATTTTTTCAGACAACATATCAACGTTAATTTCAAGAATCAAATCATGAAACAGAGTTGTAATTCCAAAATACTCACTTATATAAGACACAACTAACCATGCATCAAGTAAAGTACAAATTTCAAGTTTAGACAAAGCATCATTTATCTCCTGATTTGTTATATATCCTTCTGTCATTATTGCATCTAAAAACATAAGGACAATTCCCGCATGAGTAATGTCATCAGCTGGGGATTGAGTATAACCTCCCTGTTTTAGAACTCTACCTGCAACAAAATCATTTAATCCGCCATTTTTTATTATTGACACTATTTCTTCGTAGTCATTAAATGACTTCCATTTTGACAATCTTTCTTTATTCATAATCTTTATTTTGTCATACACACTGAATTCGCAAAGAACTCTACATTTATTGATCAAGCATCATATGGATCCATGTCATAAATAAGCCAGTGAGACTCCAACATTTTCCAAAGTTCAGGATCTGGATTCTCTTTATCAAGAAAATAAATTTCCTTTTCTCCGACAGGTCTTTGTTTATACTCTGCAATAGAATTTATATCAAAATTTTGTTTTTCAATTACAAATCCGTCGATAGCATTAAATGGGACTAGACAAGTCATGATTTGAGCCCGCTCTCCTCTGTTTGCTGGGATATCACGTGTAAACACGCAGCCAAGACTCTTCAAAGTGATGATTTGTTCTTCAGTCAAGCCATCAGGTGATATGTCAAATTTATCTCTAAAGTAATCACCATCTTCTTTAAAATATAGCGTTTTACAAAAACGAAACTTCATTCCTTGAATTTGAAGAAAAGAATCTATCCGATAAAATGCTTTAATATCTTTCAAATCTATAGCTTTATATAAATCTAAACTATAGCTTTTACCCCAATTCATATCAAGACGATATTCATCTTCCTTTTTAATCGCCTCTTCCAGACAAGAAAAATCTCTATAAACAATAGGATTATCATTCACTAATACCAAATCAAATTCCATATCATTAATGTACTTTTCTCTCTCCTCCGTAATTTCTCTATAATCTGAAATATAATCATTTATGTATAATCCATCATAAGACGAAGAAAAAGACATAAGCTTTCCTTTGTATTCAAAGAAAATTCCTTCAGAGACTCCAAACATAATTCCTTTAGGAAATTCAATTCCTTTAGAAACTCCAATTCCTTTAAAAAATCCCAACATAACGATTTATTTAATAGATTGTTTTGTGTAAATTTCTTTTAGACTTTATTTTCAATTAGGTTTATATTTTTGTGGTTTAGTATTTCTCATTTTTTTAACAAACACCAACTTAAAAACAAAATTATTGATTTTTTACGATGCCTCATTATATACACAGAAATTTTTCATTTTTAGGTATTCCATAGCATAATAAGATCCAATCAAACAATAACACTCATCTATAATTGTTAAATAAATCTAAATCGACTTGCTAATTCATCTTCATTCTATTAAAATATTGTACAGAATTTCTATATTTGTAGAAACAGAAAATAATTAAATTTTAATATTAGGAGGACATAGTTATGGTAGATACATTTTTAGATTGGTTCAACAATCTTGAGCCAGGAATTAAGGTTTATTGGGCGATCGCATTAGTCACATCAACCATATTTGTAATCCAGACTATTCTTTCATTGATCGGACTTGGAGATTTTGATATGGATATTGATTTAGACGGAGGAGACGCATTGGATTCAAGTGGATTTTCCGACATGTTGTCCATCAAAAATGCAATCAACTTCTTATTAGGTTTCAGTTGGGCAGGTGTTTGTTTTTACGACAGCATCCCTAATAGCATCATACTTGGAATAGTAGCCTTCTTATGTGGACTAGCCTTCGTAGCCATGTTCATCTACTTATTCAAAAAAATGATGAAGCTTGAGTCAAACGGAGCTTTTGACATCAACACAGCAGAAGGCAAAACATGCAATGTCTACTTGAGAATTCCTGCAAACAGAACAGGAACAGGAAAAGTGCAGATCAGTTTCGACGGTTCTGTGCAAGAGATTGACGCAGTGACAGATGGAGAGATGATTCCTACAGGCACAAAAGTTGTGGTGATGGAGGTATTAAACAACAACATTCTTCACGTTGAAAAACTCTAACAGATTCGAATTCAAATAAAAAAATTAATTTATAAGTATGGAACCATTTATTTTCGTCATCATTGCGGTCGTCATCGGAGTTGTTGCCGCATTAATCAATCGCTACCGTCGTTGTCCATCAGACAAAATTTTGGTAGTCTACGGAACATCAGGAGGAAACAAAAGTGCGAAATGTGTTCATGGAGGAGGTACATTCGTATTCCCAATCATCCAGGACTACGCTTACCTATCATTGACTCCAATTGGTATTGATGCGAACTTGACAAACGCACTATCAAAGCAGAACATTCGTGTAGACGTGCCATGTCAATTCACAGTAGGTATCAGCACAGAGCCTGAGACAATGCTTGCAGCAGCAGAGCGTTTGCTTGGACTAAGCGCGACACAGATCCAGGAGTTGGCAAGAGATATCCTTTTCGGTCAGTTGCGTCTTGTTATCGCGACAATGAGTATCGAGGAGTTGAACTCAGACCGTGACAAATTCCTTGAAGCCGTCACAGCAAACGTGGAGGTCGAGTTGAAAAAAATCGGTTTGAAGCTTATCAACGTAAACGTAAAAGATATCAATGATGAGAGCGGATATATCGAGGCTCTAGGTCAGGAGGCAGCTGCAAAGGCTATCAACGAGGCTAAGGTTCGTGTGGCAGAGCAGGAGAAGTTCGGAGAAATCGGTAAGGCTGATGCAATTCGTGAGACACGTATCCGTACAGCAGAGGCAAACGCAGCAGCTGTAAAGGGAGAGAACGAAGCAAAGGTAAATATCGCAAAATCAGATGCTGACCGTCGTGAGGCAGAGGCAGAGGCACAGCGTAAAGCTACAGCAGCAGAGAAGGTTGCACAGGCGAAAGCATTGGAAGAGGCTTACGCAGCTGAGCAGAAAGCCGAGGAGGCACGTGCAGACCGTGAGCGTTCTACACAGACTGCCAACGTCATCGTCGCACAGGAGATTGAAAAGAAACGTTTGGTGATCGCCGCAGAGGCAGAGGCTGAGCAGAAGAGAGTAAACGCTAAAGGAGAGGCTGACGCCATCTACGCTAAGATGGAAGCAGAGGCCAAAGGTTTGTACGAGATCCTTACTAAGCAGGCTGACGGTTACGACCGAATGATTCAGGCAGCAGGTGGCGACGCTACAAAGGCATACACACTATTGCTACTTGAGAAACTTCCTGAATTGATTAAGACACAGGTTGACGCAATCAAGGGCATCCAGATCGACAAGGTTACTGTTTGGGATAACGGTGGAGGAAATGGCGATGGCAAGACAAGCACAGCCAACTTTCTATCAGGTCTGATGAAGAGTGTTCCCCCATTGTCAGAGTTGTTCGACCAGGCAGGAATGAGCCTTCCAGAATACTTGGCAAAAAAGAAAGATGAGCCTAAAACTGTAGAGGCAGAGGAGATCAAAGAGCAGTCAAACGCAGCTGGTGTTGCCGGAGACAAGAAGAAATAAAAAATTTTCAATAATATCCCAAGGAGACGGTGCAAGCATCGTCTCCTTTTTTTTGCAATTAAATTATTTTTTACTACTTTTACGACAAATTAGAAAACATACTTCATTATGGCAAATTTTGTGACGTTAGCGATACATACTGAATTAAAAGCCCAAACGCTTGTCCACATCTTAAAAGCAAATGGAATAGATGCTTTCATAGAAGAGGTGAATCAGTTATTCCCTTCACTCACAGGAGGTTTCAGAGTGAAAATTGATGATGCGGACTTGTCAAAAGCATTGGCCATCGTTGAAAGTATGAATTCAGAAGGCACTAAACGAATTCCAAACACAGAAGCGAACAACCGCAAGGTGATACTTCTTCCATTCGACTACACAGAGACAAGTGAGAAGGCATTTCCACTTGCTTTTTCTTGGGCAAAAGCGGTCGGTGCGGAAATCGAAATGCTTAATGTCTACTCTACCGAAGAGACTGAGAACCTTACTATCCTCAACCGTATGTTCGACTACGACAAAGAAGCTCTTCGCGAACGTGTTGAGAGAGCACACTCGGAAGCTAAACAACGTGCAGAGGAATACCAAAAGACTATACAACAACGTATTGACGCAGGGGAACTTGCCGATACTAAATTCAAATGTATTGCTTTGGAAGGTGTGCCAGAGGAGCAGATCATCAAATATTCTGAAATTCTCCGTCCAGAAATGATTATCATGTCGACGAGAGAAAGAGCGAAAAAAGAGGTTGACATGATCGGAAGTGTCAGCGCCGAAGTCGCAGAAGGAGCCCCTATCCCAGTGTTTGTATTGCCAGAAAACATTGAGTTCAACAGTGTCGACATGGTAAAGAAAATAATGTTCATCACAAACTTTGATGACCGTGATTTGGTGGCATTCTCCAAAATGATGTCACGTCTTTCGTTCCAGGAGATTGAGGTCAACCTTGTGCATTTCCGTGAATCAGGAACAAAGGACACTTGGGATGAAATCAAACTTAACGGAATAAAAAGCTATTTTGCAGAGCACTACCCTACTGCCAAAGCTGATACAGCTATCCTTGACGGAGTAAGTCCATGCAAAAGCATAAACAACTATATGGAAGAAAAAAACATATCCGTATTGTCAATGACAACCCATAGAGGAAAACTTATATCCCGTATTTTCAACACAGGAGAAACCGGAGTCACAAGAAGAATGGTGTTTGAAGGAAAATTCCCTACACTTATATTCCATGCGTAAATGGGAAACAAATAAATTTCCTCGCATAATAAATTAGGTCTAACAAAAAATGAAATTCAAGATAATAGCAGGTGGAGCGACGTTGGCAATGGTTCTACTTTGCTCACAATGTATGATTGCCGACAACAGTGAGAACACAATCCAGTCTGGAGCAGCATGTGCTGTGGATCCGTCACAGATTTACATTGCACCGTCTATACCACAAAACATAGAATTCTGCGGAGAGAAATTAGAGCTGAAGAATTACTATATGCGTGAGAGATTCGACCGTGAGCTATTGAGTTTCAGCTACTTCCACTCAAGCATTTTCTTGATGATCAAACGTGCCAACAGATATTTCCCTATACTTGAGAAAATTCTGAAAGAGGAAGGTATTCCTGATGATTTCAAATACCTGGCTGTCATCGAAAGTTGTTTGGATCAAAGAGCATTGTCTCCTACAAAAGCAGCCGGAATATGGCAGATTATGGAGCAGACCGGCAAAGAGGCTGGACTTGTCATCACACCAGACGTGGATGAGCGCTACAACCTTGAAAAAGCCACACGTGCCGCATGCCGACACCTGAAAGCCTCTTATGACGCTACTGGCAGCTGGACACTCGCCGCAGCGTCTTACAACACAGGCAGAGCAAGAGTGATGCGACAGATTGAAGCTCAACAAACAAGAAACTTCTTCGATATGCAGTTCAGCGAGGAGACAAACAGATATGTCTACAGAATTCTGTTGGCTAAATATGTATTGGAAGATCCTTCACGCGTAGGGTTCTACCTGACACAAAACGAGCTGTATTTCCCAGTTGAGACATTCGCTGTTCAAGTGGACACAGCCATTCCTAATTTGACTGAGTTTGCAAAATCATATGGATTGACGCTGCAGATCCTGAAAGACAGTAATGCATGGATGAGAGACAACAGTCTGAAAAGACATCCAGGCAAGACATTCACGATCAACGTTCCTAAAAAGGAATGCATCAGTCTTCCACCGTCGCAGCTTCCTGTCCATAATCAAAAATGGATTCAATGTGTGCCGGCTCATTTGCAGAATGTAAGCTCTAAAGCGACAAAATAACAACCATTCAGACTCTATTCCAAAATCAAATACCATTGAGAATCAGAAACGGAGGCTGAAATGGGAACGACGGAATGTAGGAAAATGAGTATTGTATATATAATATTGAAAATATTGATGTGGACGCTGATCGCATTCTTTTCAACGGATGCAATCATGCAATATATATCATATTCATTCTACAAAGGAGACAGACAATTAGCAAATGTCGCATATATTCCCGTCGAAATATCATACAATGATTCATTATCTGGGTATGGATATAACCTTGACATCCAATCAGATAAAGTGATTCTGTTTTTTGGAGGCTCAACGTTTATCGCTTATAATTCAGTAGGCACATACGCAGGAAAATTTAACTGTCCGTTTCTTTCAGCAGACTATTATGGCACTCAGAAAAGCAAAGGGACAATGAACCTTGAAACGATGCAAAAATCCGCAGAAGATCTGTATGATTATGTCAAGAAGAATTTTCCAAACAAAGACATTTACATCTTCGGACACAGCTACGGATGTGGCATGGCAGCTTATTTGGCAAGCGTCAGAGAATGCAAACATTTGGTGATTGCATCCGGCTACAGAACTTGCGCGGACCTTTATAATAAAATCATACCTATTTTCTGGGGACCTTTGCAAGTATTCATCAAAAACAATATCAGAGTCGACCAATACGCACAGAATACAAGTTGCCCTGTGACAGTAATCGGTTCGGATGCAGACAAGACCCTTGATGAGACAATTCAAAAGGAACTGACAAACTGTTATCAGAACGCTAAATGTCAGATATTCAGTGGAATCAGACATGAAGATTATTTTACAACAGATAAAGTCATACAGTTCGTGAATGAAAACATACTGGAACGATGAAATAATCGTGACGAGCATTGACTTTTTATATTAACCAGAATTAAGACTAACAAAACTATGGTTTTAGACAAAATATCAGAAGCATCAAAATATTATTCGCTTCATCCAAAATTCAAAATGGCTTTTGAATATATTTTCTCTCACGATTTCAAAACCATTCCTGCGGGAAAGATCGTGATCGACGAGGATGTTTTCATCAACGTTGATGAACCGACATTACGAAATAAAGAGGTGGCGACACCAGAAGCCCACGACAAGTATATCGACATACAGATTCCAATCGTGGGTGAAGAGACATGCGGATATATTCCTCGCTCTGAATGCCATACCGTCGACAGACAAGACGCAGAAAAAGACTATGTGATTTACAAAGAGATGCCGACGGGATATTTCCGTCTGACACCTGAAGATTTCGTGATTTTCTTCCCTTCCGACGGTCACGCCCCAATAATCGGAAGCGGTTACGAGAAAAAAATAGTAGTCAAAATTAAATTGTAGACAAACGATTTGTTTTTTAACCAACGATTCAGTAGATTCGTCGTGTAAATAAAATAGGATAAGATTATGGATATGCTTAACTTGGTGAAATATGATCAGCAGCTCAAACCCTTTGAGAATGCGCTAGTAGGAAGATACAAGCATTTTTTGTGGAAAGAATCACAACTAGTCGGAGACAAGGAAAACCTTGCTGACTTTGCATCTGGACACCTCTATTTTGGACTACACAAAATCGGCAAGAAATGGGCATTGCGTGAATGGGCTCCCAACGCTACAGCTATCTATATCATCGGCGACTTCAACAATTGGAAGGAAGACGAGGCTTATTCTTTGAAACGTAAGGATAACGGTGTATGGGAGATAGAACTGCCAGAATCCGCAATGAAACACAAGGATCTTTACAAACTGAAAGTTCATTGGAATGGCGGTGAAGGTGAACGCATACCTGCATGGTGCCGACGTGTGGTGCAGGATGATACCACTAAAATTTTCTCGGCTCAGGTGTGGGCTCCAGAAAAACCTTACAAATTCAAAATCAAGCAGTTCAAGCCGAACGTTTCCCCTCTATTAATCTATGAATGCCACATCGGAATGAGTGGTGAAGAGGAAAAAGTAACCTCATATACAGAGTTTCGTGAAAAGATATTGCCTCGCATCGTGGATGACGGATACAACTGTATTCAGATCATGGCAATTCAGGAGCATCCATACTACGGTTCGTTCGGCTACCACGTATCAAGCCTATTCGCACCGTCTTCTCGATTCGGAACACCAGAAGAGCTTAAAGAGCTTATCGACGAAGCTCACAAGCGTGGATTGGCTGTGATCATGGATATTGTCCACTCACACGCTGTGAAGAATCAAGTGGAGGGACTTGGTTTGTTCGACGGTACTCCATACCAATATTTCCACGACGGATACCGCAGAGAACATCCACAGTGGGATTCACTATGCTACAATTATGAGAAACCTGAAGTGCTACACTTCTTGCTTTCCAACTGCAAATACTGGCTTGACGAATTTAAATTCGACGGTTTCCGATTCGACGGTGTAAGCTCAATGCTGTTCCTAGACCACGCTATGGGCAACGTGTTCGGAGATTACGGCAACTATTTCAACGGCAATCAGGACGGAGATGCTATATGCTATCTGACATTGGCAAACAAACTGATCCATCAAGTGCATCCATACGCAATCACAATCGCGGAGGAGGTCAGCGGAATGCCAGGTGTTGCGGCTAAAATTGAAGACGGAGGTATGGGATTCGACTACCGTCTTGCCATGGGTATACCTGATTTCTGGATAAAGATGATCAAGGAGGTCAAGGACGAAGAGTGGAAACCAGGCCATATTCTTTGGGTACTCACAAACCATAGAGCGGAAGAGAAAACAATAAACTACGCTGAAAGCCACGACCAGGCATTGGTGGGAGACAAAACGATAATTTTCCGTCTCGCAGACGCTGATATGTATTGGCACATGTCTAACTTATACGACAGTTCATATATGGTAGACCGTGCAATCGCACTCCACAAGATGATCCGACTAATCACATTGGCATCAATCAACGGAGGTTACCTCAACTTCATGGGTAATGAGTTTGGTCATCCAGAATGGATTGATTTTCCACGTGAAGGCAACGGATGGTCATACAAATATGCTCGTCGCCAGTGGCATTTGGTCGATGATCCTAACTTGAAATACAAATATTTAGGAGACTGGGATAAGGCTATCATCAAACTTGTCAGCAGCGTGCATAAATTCAACACGATGCCGATTGAAGTGCTATGGGATAAGAGCGACGACCAGGTGCTTGCATTCCGCAGAGATGAACTTGTGTTCGTATTCAACTTCCATCCATATAAATCGTTTACCGACTACGGTATTCTTGCGCCAACAGGCAAATACAAAATGATGCTGACGTCAGATTCAAAAGTCTTTGGCGGTTTTGGCCAAGTCGACGAAGCTCAGGAGCATTTTACGATGGAAGACATGAATCACACATCGGCCGGCAAAGAATGGTTGAAACTATACATTCCTGCCCGTTCTTGCATGGTTCTAAAATTAGACAGATAATACAGTGGAAAACATACAGTTGCCTGACGATTTCATTGCAGACTTGCGTGAGTATTTGCCAAACGAACATCAACAATTGATCGATGCGTTGGCCACAGAACCAGTATCAAGCATTCGTTTGAACAGACGTAAAATTGACACTGAATGCTCATTGGAAAAGGTCAAATGGTGCGAAGACGGTTATTATCTAAACGACCGTCCTACCTTCACTATGGATCCGCTATTCCACGCAGGAGCATACTATGTGCAGGAAGCAAGTTCAATGGCTGTCGGACAGGTATACAAACAGTATATGACAGGAGTCGAGAGTCCTGTAGTGCTCGACTTATGCGCGTCACCAGGAGGAAAGACCACACATTTGGCATCATTGCTTGATGGAAACGGATTTCTGTTGAGCAATGAAGTTGTAAAGACACGCACAAAGACATTGTGTGAGAACGTGTCTAAATGGGGATTCGCCAACACTGCCGTATGCTCCGTCATGCCATCATCATTCACTGAACTGACAGGATTGTTTGATCTGATTCTCGTCGACGCTCCATGCTCAGGCGAAGGCATGTTCAGGAAAGACGAAGTTGCGGTTTCGGAATGGAGCCGTGACAATGTGAAGATGTGTGCAGACAGACAACGCACAATCCTGAAAGATGTTTTTCCCGCTTTGAAAGAAGACGGAATTCTAATCTACAGCACATGTACATTCAATCCGCATGAGGATGATAAGAATGCACAATGGATTGCCGATGAACTTGGAGCAGACGTGTTAGACATTGATTTTCCAGCAGATAGCGGAGTAACCAAAGACAAATGTGGCTACCATTTCTATCCTCACAAGACAAAAGGAGAAGGATTTTACATTGTCGCATTCCGCAAAAATCAGCAGGAAGACGAGATTTCCATCCGTACAAAGCAAGACAAGAAAAAAGGAAACAAAGGAAATGTCAGCCAACCCACTCCAGCTGAGGTGATGAAATGGATCGACGACTCATCTATCACTGTGGCAGACGGAATAGCCTACCCTACCGAATTTGAGCAGTTGATACAGTTTTTAAATCAAAACCTACGTCTTCTTCAATATGGAATCCCCGTCTACATCCAAAAAGGAAAAGACATTATTCCTCAACACAATCTTGCCATCAGCAATATTGTGAATAAAGATTTCTTTGAGAAAGAGGAAGTCGACTGGGAAAAAGCGATCGCATTTTTGAGGAAAGATAACATCGAGGTGGAAAGCGACAAAAAAGGATGGCTGATGCTGACATACAAAAATGTCCCAATCGGATTTGTAAAGAATCTTGGCGGCAGAGCCAACAACCTTTATCCACAAAATTGGAGAATTTTAATGTCCGCAGACAAAAGCCGATACATAGATATATTCTGAGATATATTTGATTAACAATGAGATTGACGTTTTTAGGTACAGGCACATCAACTGGAGTGCCAGTGATAGGATGCAAATGCAAAGTATGCCAGTCGGATGACATACGAGACAAACGTATGCGCGCAAGTGTGTTTTTGGAAGTTGATGACAAAAACATTCTGATTGACTGTGGTCCTGATTTCCGTGCTCAGATGCTGTTTCATGGCATTGACAAAATAGACTCCATCCTACTCACTCACAAACATATCGACCACATCGGAGGTATAGATGACCTACGTCCACTTGGAAACAATAAAATATATCTCGACAAACAGACAGAAGATGCTGTAAGACAAATGTATGGCTACTGTTTTGCAGAAAACCCATATCCTGGAGTGCCATCACTCAGCCTTGAAAGAATCAGCAACGAGCCTTTCAAGATATGCGACGGTACTATCGAAGTGACTCCGATCAGAGTTATGCACGGAAAGATGGAAATCATGGGTTACAGAATTGGCAGTTTCGCCTACATAACTGACGTTTCATCACTTGCTGACGATGCCGAATATGAAAAACTCAAAGGATTGGAAGTCGTAGTGTTGGGATGCCTACGTATGACTGAGCATCATTCACACCAAAAATTCCAAGAGGCTATGGAAATGGCCAGAAGAATCGGTGCGAAACAGACATTCTTCACACACATGTGCCATCATATCGGTCTGCATTCAGAGATAGAAGACCTTGTGCCAGAGAACATTCTGTTTGCTTACGACGGATTATCTATAGCATTTGAATAGAACATTAGTCCTTAAAACTCACCCCATGAATATTTTCACACAAATACATGAGTTCTGCGTACGAGTAACGAGCAGTAAAATCTTCAAAAACACGATTGTCCTTATAATTCTTATAAACTCGATCGTGTTAGGATTGATTACAAGTGACGCGATCTATGCCAAATTTGGAAAAATATTAGAGTTTATTCTTTCTACATGTGTCGCCATTTTCACTGTAGAAATCTTACTGAGAATCATTGCTAAAGGCTGGCGGTTCTTCCTCAACGGATGGAACATATTCGATTTTGTACTTGTATCAATCGCACTGATGCCAGAGACAGGTGCAGCCATCACATTCCGAGTGTTCAGAGTGATGAGAGCGTTGAGAATGGTGTCGTCATTTAAGAAACTGCGTCATATTGTTTCAGCCATATTAGTATCAGCCCCACACGTTTTCTGGGCGGCTGTATTGCTGATGATCATCTTCTATATCTTCGGAATAATGGGACAAAACCTTTTCCACGAGGAATTTCCACAATGGTTCGGCACTCTTGGAGAGACGGTATACACACTATTCCAAGTCACCACACTTGAAAGTTGGTCGATGGGTATTGCAAGACCAGTGATGAAGGTATTTCCATGGGCTTGGTGCTACTTTGTGCCATTTGTCATGATTTCTTCTTACATTGTGTTGAACGTGGTGGTAGGAGTCGTAGTAAACGCCACAAGTGACCTATCCGACGACGACGATGTCACTGACATGAAGAACAAGATGAAAACAAAGAAAGTCACCAACGCTGAATTATTGCAGCAAATCACTGAGTTAAAAAATCATATTGAACGTTTGGAGGCAAAATTAGACGAAAAAGAAGCAGAGAAAAATAAAATCTGAATCACAATTAAATTTTGCCATTAGAGCCAACAATATTAACTTTGCAGAAAAGAAACATTCACAAAATGAAAAAATAATCTTCATGGACAACAATTCTTTACACAGTTACCAGTTGAATCAGGTCGACACTTACATGATGTCGACACTATTTGTGATCGGCAACATTTTGATGCCACAGTTGTGCCACTTTGTCGGAGGAAGTCATGCAGGCCACGTATGGTTGCCAATATACTTCTTCACTCTGATCGGAGCATACAAATATGGAATGGCAGTAGGTCTACTCACAGCCGTTCTCTCACCGTTGATCAACCATTTGATGTTCGGAATGCCACCGTTGGCTGTACTGCCGTCAATACTATGCAAATCAGTTGTGTTGGCAGCAGTGGCAGGAATGATAGCAGAGAGGACAAACAAAGTGACATTACCGACATTGTTGGCGACAGTATTGGTTTATCAGATGATAGGAACATTAGGTGAATTCGCATTGTTCCAACATGATTTCTATGCTGCGATAAGCGACTTCAGAATAGGTATTCCCGGCATGCTTTTACAACTATTCGGCGGATATCTGCTATTAAAATACGTATTAATCAAATAAATCACAACGATATGTTTGGATTAGGAGGATCAGAACTTTTAGTGATTATGCTTGTCGTACTACTTTTGTTCGGCGGCAAGAAAATTCCAGAATTGATGCGAGGACTAGGAAAAGGAGTCCGCAGTTTCAAAGACGGAATGAAAGACGTCACATCTGACGACGAGAAAGAAAAAGAAGAAAAGTGACAAATCAGACCAAATCATTTTGGGATCATTTAGACGAATTACGCACCTGCTTAATACGCATTATAATCACCGTATTAGTAGGTGCGGTTGTCGCATTTGCCATGAAGACGGAGGTGTTTTCCATCGTATTGGCACCATCAAAATCTGATTTCATCACTTACAGATTCATTTCCAGGTTTGGTGAATTGGCAGATTTCAACCTCAACCTCATCAACACCCAGCTCACATCTCAGTTTTCCGTCCACATACAGGTGAGTATAATCGTCGGGCTCATGTGCGTCAGCCCATACATACTCTACTCTATCTTTGCGTTTGTCTCACCGGCATTGTATGAGGCAGAGCGTAAATATGCCAGATTATTAGTAGTGGCGGGATACATCATGTTTATGATTGGCGTAGCATTGAGCTATTTTCTGGTATTTCCTCTCACAATACGATTCTTAGGAGATTATCAAGTCAGCGAAGACGTTGCGAACATCATCACATTAAGTTCATATATAGACACGCTGACGATGCTGACACTGATGCTGGGAATAGTGTTTGAGTTGCCGATATTATGTATGATACTTGGCAAAATGGGCATTCTCACCGCAGATTTCATGAAAGAGTACCGTCGACATGCAATAGTAGCCATCCTTATCGTCGCCGCCATCATCACCCCCACCACCGATATAATGACGCTGATGCTGGTGAGTCTGCCAATCTATCTGCTATATGAAGCAAGCATTATCGCCGTCAAGGGGATAAATCACTAGTCATTACTCAATTGATGTGATTTCCAAAACCTGTCACAATCCTGTTTATTTCTGGGAAACACTTTCAATGGGTCATGCGAGAATGAATTTTCAGAAGAGAAATATTCAATTTGTGTTCCAAGATCGCATGCAAACTCCCCCTTTAGCTCATCAAAAAAGATATGATACAGCGACCAATCCTCCTTACCAAACAGATATAAACATTTTTTCAGATCTAAGTCAATAATGACAGGAACACTTTTCCCATAAAGCATTTTTTCTGCCAACATGTATTTTTCATTTGGAGAGATACTATGCATAAATGCATCTTTAGCAATCACAGATTCTTTTCCATTTTCATCAATACAGTGTATATCCATTGTAGAATATTCATTTTCACCGTCTGGTAAAGAATATTTTTTTTGTTTTGAGTAATAAATCTTTTTTCCAAAAGGAATAACATTTATGCTGCTATCAATCCTCATCTTTTTGATAACAAGCGACTCCAGATCAACAATATATGTAATTGGATCAAGTTCTCCACTATTATCCCATGGATCACTATAAGACTTGATTGATATAGATTTTCCATGATTGAAAAAACTCGCATCAAAACGATTGTCTTGAGGAATCGGGAAATCGTGTTCAAACAAAATATTTTGTCCTTGTCTACATTCTATTTTCCTACTACTATCAGAATAAGCACACCAAAGAAATTTATCTTTGTATAAATCATATAACACACCATAATGAATTAAAAATCCATCAAATTCGAACAAGGAAAAAATACTATCTTTTTTTACATAGTATTCATCCTCTTTAAAACAAAAAAACAAAACACTATCCTCATTCAACTTGCCTACATAATACATTGGATGAGTACAAATTGATCGTTTGGTAGTCTTCTTATCTATCAGATATGTAGTAGGAACTACAAAATCAGGTTCAAGATCCGAGACTTCAGCGGCTTGCATCTGTGTCTTTGATGCAGTTGAATCATCTTCCATATCCGCTGAAACAGGTTTAGATTTATTTTCAGCAAGGAAAAGAAACGAGCCACAGATGAGGACAACGACAAAAAGCAGGAACCCAATCTTTTTCATACGCATTTATATCAAGTTAAGTATCACAAAGATATACAATGCAACCCAAATACCAAACAACCACAAACTAAAAAAGGCAATCCGTATGGACTGCCTATATTTCAAATATCATGATACCCAAAGTCACTTCACATTTTAGGACAAATACATATCGGTATATACGTACTTAGAGCTGTTGTCAACCAACAAATCCTTGATTTCATCGAAGCTCACCTTGCCTTTTGCAACAACTTTATTGTCGATTACAATCGCAGGTAGAGTCACGACGTTATACTTAAAAATTTCAATGATGTCAACTACCTTAGTTATCTTGGCATCAATAGATAGATCGTTAATTGCCTTATTGACAAAACGTTCCAACGAATTACTTGCAGCACATTCAGTACCTAATACCTTAATTTCCATAAAAAATCCTTTTAATAGTTCTCTAATAACAAAAAAAAATCCCTAAATGCTTCTATAAACGCAAGTACTATAACTGCGTTTATGAAAACAAAAAACAAACGTCGGATATATTCGGTTTAGTAAGAATGAAAACAGTTAAATTTGCACCCCCTATAAACTATTCTCTACAAATACATCACTTATCATCGGTTTCTTGCATGTGACAAAGATAAGTGATTTCCCTTACAATGATTCACTTAAATTAATTGGATTTGAATTTAATTGGCAAATTTTAATATTAATTAACATTTGCACCCGAAAATTAAGGTTTTTTCAGGCCGATTTAAACTAAAATTCAATGATTTATGTCATCTACATATATAATCAATCGTTAAAATCACGATTATTAATATATGTCTCCAACAGTTTTGTCAGGCCATCTGGGTTATGTGGAGTGACATCAAAATCGGCGATTCCAGCCGGAATCAGACAGCTGTTTCCTTTTGTCAATGTGATTTTACGGACACAAGGCTCATTCTTTTTATCAAACATCTCCCATGATCGGATAGTGATTGTGCATGTGCCTTCAAGACACATATATGATATAAAAGAATCGTACTTGTATAATTTTCTGTGAAATGCTCTGTCCACTTCAAGCAACTTGACTGTGAAAAACTCACATTCAGCAATACATACAGGTTTGTTGATTTTCCTTACATACTCACTGCGATAGTTGTCGTAAACCTTAAAATCTATAGCTTTTGCAGCAAGTTCGGTATGGAGCTGACGTGGTTTGCCATCCAAACCAGGTCGGTTATAATCGAATATACGGTATGTCAGATCTGAACTTTGTTGGATCTCAGCTACCATGATTCCTCCACAGATGGCATGAATACGTCCTGCAGGGATAAAAAAAGCGTCGCCACTCTTCACAGGATGCTCCTGCAAAACTTCACATATAGAACCGTCTTCCACACGCTTTTTATACTCATATTCCGAGATCTGAGACTTAAATCCAGAATAAAGTTTTGCCCCAGGCTTTGCATCCATCACATACCACATCTCCGTCTTTCCAAACGAATCATGATACTCTTTCGCCATTTTGTTGTCGGGATGAACCTGAATCGACAGATCTGATTCAGCATCAATAAATTTGATCAACAATGGAAACTTCGCACCATACATTTTATAGACTTTCTTGCCAAGCAGTTTTTCTCCATATTCGTCGACAAGCGAATTAAGAGTGCGACCAGCAAAAATTCCATTTTCCACAACAGACTCACTTCCCGGCACCGCGCTGCATTCCCAACTCTCACCTATGCGTTCCGAATCAGCGGCCAATCCCTTCATCGGTTTGATACGAGTGCCACCCCACACTTTTGTATGAAGATTATTGTTCAGCAATAATGGATATAGAGTTTCCTGAGACATCTATTTCTAAAATCTGTTTTTATTTGCGGGTGCAAAATTATAAAAAAACACTTACTTAATCAGCCAAACACGTTTTTAATTGACATTTTTTGGCTAAAAATGGACGAAATCAGGTATCAAATTACCAAAACTAAACGCCTAACGGCGTAATTTACGATTTACAATTGATTATTGCACGCAATCTATTACACGTGCGTGCGTTTCGAGAGTGTATGTTTACTAATTGTATGGGTTTCCAGACAATTACGAATTTTGCATTATGCATTATGAATTGATTATTGCACGTCCTTGCGTCTCGAGAGGGGATATTTGCCAAATGTATGGGTTTACCAACAATTATGAATTTTGCATTATGAATTATGAATTATATAATTTATATTTGTGTTGTAAAAGGACAACGATAATGGAAAACCCACAAAATTTAAATAATATAGAAGACGAAAACGCATATATAGAGAACCAATATCAGGAGATGTTGGCTATTTATAAGAAGAGTGCACACAGACAGAAGATAGAGTTGATTGACAAAGCCTTCCGTTTTGCTGTGGACGCTCATCAGGGTGTGCGTAGAAGAAGTGGAGAGCCATACATTCTCCACCCTATCTCAGTGGCAAGAATTGTGGCTGAGGAAATCGGACTAGGATCCACTTCTATTTGTGCGGCTCTGCTACACGATGTGGTTGAAGATACAGAATATACAGTAGAGGATATAGAGGAACGTTTCGGAAAGAAAATCGCACAGATTGTAGACGGTTTGACTAAGATTTCCGGTGGTGTGTTTGGTGAACAGGCAAGCAAACAGGCTGAAAACTTCCGTAAACTCCTCCTTACCATGAGCGAGGATATCAGAGTGGTGCTGATTAAAATGGCTGACCGCTTGCATAATATGCGAACACTCGCGTCGATGCCTCAAGCAAAGCAATTGAAAATCGCTGGTGAGACGCAATATATCTATGCTCCACTTGCCAACCGTCTTGGACTATATGCAATCAAGACAGAACTTGAAGACCTAAGCTTTAAATATGAACATCCCGACAAATATGAAGAGCTTTCGTCTAAAATAGCCAGCACAAAAGAATCCCGCGACAAACTGTTTGAAAAATTCGCAGCTCCAATATCCAAATCTCTTGACGCTCTTGGTCTTAAATATGAGATCCACACAAGAGTGAAGAGTGTCTACTCCATCTGGAGAAAAATGCAGACAAAAAACATTCCGTTTGAGGAAGTTTACGACCTTTTGGCGTTGCGTATCATCTTCGACGCTGATGAAAACCAGTCGGAAAAGAAACTCTGTTGGGAGATCTATTCGGCAGTGACCGACCAATACAAGCCTCATCCCGACCGTATACGCGACTGGGTGAGCACACCTAGAGCCAACGGTTATGAAGCCCTACACGTCACTGTGATGGGTCCGCTTGGACAATGGGTTGAGGTTCAGATCCGTTCAAGACGTATGGACGATATCGCAGAAAAAGGTTTTGCCGCACACTGGAAATACAAAACAGGAGAAAAAGATGATTCTGAGTTGGAGAAATGGCTCCAGACTATCAAGGAGTTGCTTGAAAACCCAGAACCAAACGCTATCGACTTCCTCGACACATTCAAACTGAATCTGTTCGCATCGGAAATCTTCGTCTTCACTCCTAATGGAGACATCAAGACCATGCCTCAAGGATCAACAGTGCTAGATTTCGCATTCCTTCTGCACACAGATGTCGGCACAACATGTATCGGAGCCAAAGTAAACCATAAACTTGAGCCGTTGAGCTACGTTCTTAACTCTGGTGACCAAGTTGAGATCCTGACAAGTAAGAAGCAGACTCCGTCGGAAGACTGGATTGATTATGTCAAGACAGCAAGAGCAAGAGCAAAAATTCGAAGCCTCTTCAAGAAGGAGTACCGCAACATAATGAAGAAAGGCGAAACAAGCCTTAAGGAATTGCTCGACAGCCATGGTCAATCAATGTCAAGAGACATTGTAAGCCAGATGCTCGAACATTACGGCAAGACAAAAAAAGAGGAACTTTTCTATGCAATCGGAAAAGGTCAGATCAATCTTACCGAGATTCCTAAGCTCTTCTTCAAAGCCAAAGCTGAGAGCAAATGGATGAAGTTCTGGAAACTACAGTTCGGAAGCAATAAAAAAGAGGCGAAAGAGTCGGCAAGCACTAACAAATCAAAGGTGTTGACATTGACAGAAAGCTCTAAGAACTACCGTATCGCTGAGTGCTGCCAACCAATTCCAGGAGACGATATCCTTGGATTCATCGAGGAAGAGAACAAATTCGTGGTGCACAAATGTCAATGTCCTGTGGCGATGAAACTGAAAGCAAGCCATGGCGACAACATCGTCTCCGCTGTTTGGGAGACACATAAAGTGCTATCGTTCCCTGCGACTATCCGCGTCAACGGTATCGACTCACAGGGTGTATTGAGCAGAATATTAAACGTCATCAGCGAAGAGAACGAAATCAACATGACAAAGGTCAACATCGACACTAAAGATGGAATCTTCGAAGGTGACATCACACTATATATCCACGACGTGGAAG
>JAEEMG010000049.1 GCA_016283095.1 Paludibacteraceae bacterium
AAGGGGTGCTGATAAATACGTTTTTTTAGTGTTTTAATGCCTATTTTTCGTCGTATTCATCCTTTCTCTTAGGATTTTTAGGGAACCACCCTTTTTTCACTCTCTTTTCTTGCTCAAAAACCTCAATGATCGACCAGAAACATGAGACTGCGAAAACGCCTAAAAGGGCAGACGCTAATGTGTTCTCAAGCACTAAACTTCCTGCTACTCCTAATGTGCCGACGATGGGAAACCACCACCAACATTTTTTTGCCCCGAAATAGTATTCTGCTTTGATCACTATCGGGTGGAAAAGTCCAATACACAAGAATGTGCAGATGCCTATGAGTAGGCCTTCAAAATTAAAATCCATATTTGTTTTTGTCTATAATTTCGCAATTATGCTTTCTTTTCGATTTTTAGTTCTGTGACAGTACCTTCACTTCTCTCGAATACGAATATCCTGTCGAATCTGCTACGGTATTTATGGGTTAATGCTGTCCTGACATCGTCGGGATTATACAGACTCGACATCAAGAAACTGTTTTGCACTATTATCAGCCATTGCTCATCGAGTGGGGCATAGTGCACAATTTTCTCGTCTTTGTCGTTGATCCTTCCACATACACTGGCTACACTCATTGGCTTCACTTTGGTGGAAATGCCTGCGTACCATAATCCTTCGTCATACCTGCCAGTCATGTTTTTGATGCGTATCATCTCGATCTTGCTTGGCAGATTCGTGTCGCCATATTTGCTGCTTCTGTCTATTATGTACTCTTTGCCAGTGGACATTGGCACGTTGTCGAGCACGATTTTAGAGATAGCTTCCGTGAATGCCAGTCGCATCAGCTGCGACGCTTTCTCTTTCGGCACACTCACTGATGGCCCGAGCTCGTTGGTGAAATGCACGTCGACAACCAACACCTGATCGCAAACTTTCTCTACTATCTGTTTGGCTCCGTTCATGATGTCGGTGAGAAAATCTTCGTGCGCGCGGAGGTTGAAGTCTCTGTCCTCTCTCTCATATTTCAATTCCGTCAACTCAATTCCGATCTTCTTTGATCCTGCACTGAGTATGAAGTCTGGACATTCACATTTCTCAAGCTCTCCTAGTGGAAATGCAGTAAAACTCGAGCGGAACAGACGGATGATCGCCCATTCTCGCTGGTCTTTCTTGTATTGATTGAAACTTACATTTCCCATAGCTTTATGATTTAATGGTTGATGATTAATGGTTGATGGTTCTTCCTCTCGGAAATTGACGTCTCATCACTATATCTCTAACCATTCACCTCTAACCTCTCATCTTCAATCATCCACCGTCCACCGTCAACCTTATTTGTTCGGCTTCATCTTTATCTCCAGAAGGTTGCCTGCGTCAACAATAGTCTTCAGTGTCTGACGGATATCCTCTTTTGTGATCTTTGCAAGAGTCTCAGTGTATGTAGGATTGTCACACCAACTGTATTTTTCTAAATGTTCTAGCTGTCCTTTCCAATATCCATTTTCAAGGAGACTTTCCGCGAATGATTTCTGCAATGCCTCTTTAGCTTTCTGGAAATCGTCGTCACGGATTCCATCCTTGATGATCTTGTCTATCTCTTCCTTGATGATTCCACTCAACAAAACCTCTTTCTCAGGATCTGTGTCGAATGCAATCTTCAAACTTGCGGATTGGTTTGGCACCACCGACATTGACTGTCTGACTGCCACTCCGTATGTTCCTCCTTCTCTCTCTCTGCATGATTCCAGATAGCGGTAGTCGAGAACCGAGCGGAGAATCGCAAGCTGCAATTTGTTCTTCAGATTGTATTCCATCTCAACCATATATGAGAAATAGTCGGCTGATTTAGGATTAGACAATGTCTTGCTGAATTCACATTTTGTGAAGCCGGATGGATGCTTTATTCCTCTGTCTATCCAGCCTCTCTGCTTGCTCTTGGAAGATTTGATACCGCCAATATACGAAAGAATATCGTTTCTTACGCTATCTTCCGACAAATTTCCTACAAAAATGTAGGTGAATTTCTCAGGACAGTAGAACAACGACTTGTAAATCTTGATTGCGTCTGCTTCTTTGATCTCAGAAAGATTCTCTTTTTTAAATGGCATTGTATAGCTGTTTCTGCTCGACGACAACACCTGCACAGAGTCGCGGTAGTCGTTCATCGGGTCTGATGAACGGTTCTCTAAGACGGTCTCATATTGTGACATCAGCGACGCGTATGCTTCTGGATCTTTTCGCACAGATGTCTGAAGCAGGTATGTCAGTTGAAGCATCGTCTTGAAGTCTTTCATTGTGCTTCGTCCGGAAATCTTCGATTCGTACATGGCGATGGATGGTGAGACTGTGACATTCTTGCCTGCCAACGCTTTGTCCAACTGAGTGGCGTCGAACTCGCCGAGTCCATTGCTCTCGATGATATTGTCTGCAATCTTGGCAGAAGAAAGTTTGCTCAGATCGCCGACGGTGGAGATTCCTCCCTCACTAAACGCAGTCATCAAAATCTCGTCGTTTTTCAGATTTGTGGATTTGATGATGACTTTGGCTCCGTTTGACAGTGTCCACATCGTGTAGTCGAGTTTAGGATCGTGGTAAGTGTCCACAATTTTGCCCGGCTTTGGATCTTTCTTCACGAGTGGCTTGTTCTTTGCTTTGTCTATATATGGCGACGCTGCTAACTTCTCACGGTCTGCGATCAGTTGAGTCAACTGGTTTTCACTAGGCAGTGAGTTCTTGTCTTTGTCTGCGGCTGTCATCAGCACTGTGATCTGATTAGTGTTGAAATAATCCGCAAAACGTTTGTTCACAATGTCAGTAGTGATCGACGGAAGGATTTTTTTGATTGCGTTATATTCCCATTCTATTCCTGGAATAGGTTCGAATGTCGTGAAATTACGTTTGTATTCGCCAACGAAAGAGTTGTTTTTCGCTTTTGTCCTTTCTGCATAAGCTTTCTCGAAAGACGCGATGGTTGTCTCTTTTGCTCTGTATAGCTCACTCTCAGTGAATCCGTAGCGTCTCACCTGCTCAGCTAATGAAAGGATTTTTTCAGAAGCCTCCATGCAACGGTTGTCTTTCACGATGTACATTAGTTCATATCCGTCGCAACTTTTCACTTGGCTTCCATACGACATTGAAGCATAGGAGAACGGACAGTTTTTCTCTTTTAGCACTTCGTCTATTCTCGCGTTCACCATTTTGCTGATCAGATTGTCGATGACGCTTGTGGTATATCCCACGATTGATGCGTATACTTCTGATGGCATGGCATCATGACGGTATGTGATGTTTCCAAGAGTGTATTTGGCTTCTGGATCGGTAAGGATACAGACTTTGGTTGTGTCGAGTCTGTTCAGATCATACACTATGCGAGTCGCAGGATTGATTCTCTCTGGAATGTCTGCGAAAATCTCTTTTATCTTGTTCTCAACGTAGTCTACATCCACGTCGCCTACAATTATGATGCCCTGCAAATCAGGACGGTACCATTTGTTGTAGTAAGCACGAAGGGAATCAGGATGGAAATGAAGAATGATGGCAGTGTCTCCGATAATGTCTCTTTTCGCATATTGAGACCCTTCATATAATATTTGGGATGATTTTTTCCACAGACGGCGGTCGGATGTGTTGCGAGTACGCCACTCCTCCAGGATCACACCTCTCTCTTTGTCAATCTCGTCGTCTTCACAAGAGATGAAGCTCGACCAATCGTGTAGGATTAGCAGACATGAGTCGACGATGCCGCTGCGGTATGTCGGCACAGCTTTTAGGTTGTATACGGTTTCGTCAAGGGAGGTGTAGGCGTTGATGTTCGCTCCGAATTTCACGCCGATCGTTTCAAGATAGTTGATGATTCCTTTGCCGGGATAGTTCTTTGTGCCGTTGAAAGCGATATGCTCGAGAAAGTGAGCGAGACCATTCTGACTGTCCTCTTCGAGGATCGCACCCACATTCTGCACAATGTAGAAATCCGCGCGATCTTTTTCTGTCTCATTGTGACGGATATAATATGTCAGTTTGTTGTCAAGGATGCCATAGCGAAGAGACGGATCCATTGGCAATGGCTCAAATTTCTGTTGTGCAAAACATGTGAAAGCAGTGCTTAATGCCAAAAATATGTTAAATAGTATCTTTCTCATTTCTCTTTTATGTTTAAAAACTTAAAAATGAAAATCAATGTTTTAACTCCTTTTTTTTGATTTTATCTACAAATATACACAAAAATCCGACAAATTGGCACACTTTTTGTTGGTATTTTAGTGTAAGATTTAACAACTTTTTGCAACAAAAAATAAATGAAAGCTGTTTTAAGAGCAATTTGTGCAATGATCATGATGTCTGGAGTTTCTGCTTATGCGGAAGCTACATCTGAAGATTTTTCTATAGCATCAGTGGAGAAGACATACGTAAAATGCACTATGAACGGTAAAGGTGAAAGAGTACCTAATTATTTTGTGGTGGTTAACGGTGTAGCTCACCAGACTGATTCTCGTACATTCTTCGAGATTAAGAAGGCAAGAAACGAGGAGAAAAAGAATTTTGCTAATCGTCAGCAGAATATCTCTGTAGATAAAGAAGAAAAGAGTAATACTCTTTAATATATGTAAGACGTGAATATTCGAAACTAAATGTTTCGTGGTTTACGGCTTTTGTTAATGTTTTTTGTTTGTCCTTAAATTAGAGGGTGGGTGTTTATGACTCATCCAGGTGTATTGCATTTATTTTTGTGACGGAGGATTTTTCCTTCGTCACCTTTGTTTTTGGTATCTTATTTATATCCCGTCAGGCGTTTATATCATTAATATAACGTGAGTTCGATGAATTGTAATCTATAAATTATTTTTCATTTTCTGATCGAAATCCAACCTCCTTTTCTCATAAAAAGACGAAGTCTTTCTCTATGAACTTTTTCTCTCTGTGGTTTTGTTAAATTTTATGTGCTCGCCTACGGCTCGCACTAAAGAAGGGGTTAGGGCCAATATCAATCAAACATGGGCCCTTAACAATCCTCATTTATGACACTCCAACTATCTTTTTGATTTCGTCTCTAAGTGGGGTGCTATAAACAAAACTAATCCCTGTACATTTCCCTAACAAAACTCTTTAATGAAAATTGTCAAAGGAACCGCTACCTCTTTTTGAAGCTCAACGAACCTGTTGTACAAGACCAGTCTGGGAAACAACTTCTTGCAATGAACGGACACATATTCCAGATAGAAGTGCTTTAGACATCTGAAACCAGAGGCATGGAACATGATTACAATAAGCATAACTTCAGCCTTTGATAAACGATTGTCTCTGTGGTACTTACGTTTCATGGCCTTTGTCATATCAATAGCATATTTTTTAACTATTGAATCAGAATATTTGCAGAAATCGTCTGCCAAACAGAAAATTTCTGTAACTTTGTCTTCGGTAAACATGCAATAAAAGTTTGTGTGTTTTGTTTTTTGTCATTATAAATGATATGACTTTTATTGCTAATTGCCAAATAATCAATTAGTTAAATTTCGTCGAACTCACGTTAAATAAAATATTATGGCAAATATATGTTTAACTACATGGAAAGTATTGGGCAATAAAAGCCAACTAGACCAATTAAACACAAGTATTGAAAACGCAATGACTGAAGAGGGTTCCTTTTTAGATGTCGTTACTAATTTAGGGGGAACAGAAGAAGATATTTCAGATTGTCGATATGGTTATATCTCGGAAAATTCATTTGATGAATCAGGTCAAATACTAACGATATCACTGGAATCTGATTGGATTGAACCCACACAATTCAGACAATTTATACTCAGACAGTTTAATGATATCACCATTTTATATTCATCAGAAGAACCAGAATGTGAATATTTTGAAACCAATGACAAGGATTCAAAATTTTTCCTTCATTTTAAATGTTTCGATGGGGAAGATATGGAATTCCGCACATTAGAAGAGGCTTGTGAATATTATGCTGGCACAACAGGGGAAGAAGTCCACACCATTGAAGAAATCAATGAATTATTGGATGATTCCGGAGAATGGAGACCATTTATGGAAGCTGCTGTTGTAGAGGATTGAGATTGTGTATAATGAATGTGTAAAACACAAATGCAACTTTCGATTTCTGTAGATGTTTAGGAATAAACAGAAGAAAAACAAAAATTTACAGGTAAGTATGATGTGTATGCATTAGATCCAAACCAACCAGACAATAAGGTGCTTGAGATGTTGGAGAAATTTGGATTTATGGAATTAGAAATAATATGATAAATCAAAACAAAAAACTTTCAATCCTAATCATCCTTCTCCTATCGTCGTTTCAGTTTGCGATGGTGGATGCGGTGTCGGTAGCTGCGAAGCAGCTGGGACAGTGACCATTCCCCCACCAAATCACATCTTTGTTTTTGCAGCCCTAATTTTCTTCATCCGACAAAATAATTCTATTTTTGTATGTAAATCAATTCGAAAATATATGGACGGAAAGAAAATGAAAAAGATACCATACGGCAAATGTAACTTTGAAGACATCTGACTTCAAAACATGTATTATGTGGACAAGAGCCGTTATATAAGGGAGGTGGAAGATTCCAGCGATTTCTTTTCCTTCATCCGTCCGCTCCGTTTCGGCAAGAGCCTCTTCCTCTCCATGCTGGAGAACTATTACGATATGAACCGCAGGGAGAAGTTCGATGCTAAGGCAACTGGAGTTTTCCGCTCCCAATCAGGTGGTTCGTGAGCAGATGTATGATTCCATGCTTGAATCTTATAGGAATGAGGATTTACAATTACGGGACTGTGACGTGGAAGAGATGTGCATAGACATGGCATTGAATGGTAATTGGCGTCCATTTTTCATAAAAATAGCGGATACGATTCGAAATTATTCGTCTAATCGTGACAAACAAAAAGGAGAGTCCTATGTACATGGATTTACCTTCGCCAGTGTTTTGCGTAATAATTATTATCTGCCAATTTCGGAGAATTACAATGCCGCCGGTTATTCCGACGTCTACCTGCAACCCCGACTTGGCAACTATCCGGAGCTGCAGCACTCCTATATTGTGGAGTTCAAATACGTGAAGAGCAGTGAACCTGACAGCGAGGTGGAGGCGAAACGAGCTGCTGCAATAGAGCAAATCAACAACTACGCCCAGACTCCACAGGTGCGTGAGACCATCGGTCACACCATTTTCCCAATTTCATGACTATTCCCTTTTATAGTAAACACTATGCATGTGCAATATTAAATAAAAAGCTGAAGAAATGGAATTTAGTATAATTGAATTTTATTTTCCAGCTCTGTCGTTGATTTTAGCGATAAGGAAAACAAGTTTTTTTTCAGATACTCTGTCGAACGAAGCAATAGTGCCCCAGGATGAAGTCTCGGGATTAGCGACAACAATAATTTTTAATTTTAATTCATTGTGTCCCATAAAAAATCAATATATTTGCAAAAACAAATTAAAGTATAAAAGATGAAAAAGACTGAAGACGAATTGATAGAGGATATGCTTAACACAGCATTTTCCGAGGATATAGGTGATGGCGACCACACAACTCTTTGCTGTATTCCTGATACAGCTATGGGTAAAGCTAAACTTTTGGTTAAGGAGGATGGCGTGTTGGCTGGTGTAGATATCGCTCTACGTGTGTTCAAGAAATTCGATCCTGAATTGAAGGTTGAGGTTTTGATGCACGACGGTGATACTATCAAAAAGGGTGATATTGTATTCTACGTTGAGGGTAAAACTCAGTCGCTTCTTCAGACAGAGCGTTTGGTGCTTAACCTGATGCAGAGAATGAGTGGTATCGCTACTCAGACAAGAAAGTATGTCAAACTTCTTGACGGTCTTCATACTCGTGTGCTTGACACTCGTAAGACTACTCCTGGTTTGCGTATCATCGAGAAGATGGCGGTCAAGATTGGTGGTGGTGTAAACCATCGTATCGGTCTTTACGACATGATCCTTCTAAAGGACAACCACGTTGATTTCGCAGGTGGTATCGATAAGGCTATCAATCGTGCTAAACAATACTGCAAGGATCACAACAAGGATCTTAAGATTGAGATCGAGGTCCGCAATATGGATGAGCTTGAGCAGGTGATGAAGGTCGGCGGTGTCGACAGAATCATGCTCGACAATTTCAGCACAGAGCTTACTCGTAAGGCTGTCGAGAGAATCGGTGGCAAGTATGAGACTGAGTCGTCTGGCGGTATCACTATCGACACTCTTCGCAGCTATGCGGAGTGTGGCGTCGACTTCATCTCTGTAGGTGCTTTGACTCACTCTGTAAAGGGCTTGGATTTGAGTCTGAAAGCATGCTAAATCTTTGTGATTAAGAATTAAGAGTTAAGAGTTAATAATAGGGCAATGGTTATGCGGTCATTGCCTTTTTTGATTTTTATGAGATCCTTTACCTTCATAACATTTATCCTTTGCTCGCTATCTTGTTTTGCAGAATCAATTCGTTTGACAGAACATATTCAAGATGCCTCACAAGACTCTTTGAAAAGAGCCTTGCTTAAATATGTGCCTGATAGCTCGTATATTGTGAAAGTAGGAGATATAGGTTACTCAGATAAAAATATTGCAAAATCTTGGTTGGTGACCTATGGAAAGGTCAAAGATAATTGCGAGGATGAAGAAGAAGAGGGAATACTCGTCTTGCATCAAACGCATGAAAACGAATGCTACGTCGCTTGCGAGGATAGCAACTATTTTAATCCTTTCGTCACGGGTATAAAATATGGTGATGGTAGAATCTCGGTGTTTAGTGAACTTCTTAATAATCGAACTTCTTATTATGAATGCTTTAATGGGGAATGGAAACTTGTAGGATATGAGTTTGGAGATCCTGAGTATTCGGAAGGACGATTGGATTTTAATGATGGAAAGATAGATTGTTTGACGGGAAGAATGTTCCTCAAGAATGGTTGTTATGTAGGAGGCTTTAAGGAAAAGAATCCAAAGAAATGTGAAGTGGATATTGATCTCCAGTATCTACAGGATTTCCTAAATGAGGATTTTACTGTGTACGACAGTTTAATCTATTTTTACCAACATTGCAAGTTTTCTGAGCCACGTAGCCACTTTTACTACGGTTATAGATGGAGCGAAGAAGATCTCGACTCTTTGAAAAGATTGTTTCTGACCTATTTGCCAGACAGTACTGATTTGCTGGATGTTGTCGATTTGGATGTTCAGGATGAAAATATCGAACATGGTTGGCTGCTTCAGACAAGATGTGAAAGGCGAGAGTTGGAATTCTTTGACGACGGGAGATGCTATAATTCAAATTTACGTGGAGCTATAATATTATTTAAGAATAAGACGGGAGAAATCTATAAGTATTTTGAAAGAGAAAATGTGTTTACACCAGAAAGCGGACCAGGTGGCCTTTGGTGTGTGAATTCCTTGAATGGCAATCTTATTGTGAGAAACGATAATTATGTTACTACGATCAATTGGTATGAATTTGTCAACGGAGAGTTTAAACTGTTTAGATCTTATTACAAGGCAGATGATGTCACCTCTGGATTTGAAGAGCACGTCATAGATATTGAATCCGGCACATTTGAAAGCATAGAGGATATCATGGAATATGTTTACGACGAGGCAACAGAAACCGGATATATGAAGCAACTAGATCATATAGTAGTCAAAGGCAAGGTGACGGTCGATTATCTTCCTGATTTCCTAGAGAAATCCTATGAGATTAAAATTATCGAAAAAAAACGTGTAGACGGGGGCATCTCACCGTCTGATCCTTAATTATTTAATCTTTCTTGCCTCCTTCACAGTTTCCCATGCCGCATTGATCTGTTTCATCGTCTCTGTGGCTTGACGCAAAGCTTCTTCACCCAACCTGGCTGCATTGTCGGGATGATACTTCACTGCCATTGCACGGTATGCTTTCTTGACTTCTTCATCTGATGCTTTATCTTCGACGCCAAGAATGTCGTATGCATCATTGGTGGTCATTTTTTTTGTTTGCTGACCAAATTTTCTATTTTTATCTCCTTGATTTTTAGTGTTGTAGTCTTCTCGATTCTCTGCCTCATTCCACTGTTGAGGATGATTGTCGTTGTAGTATCCATGATTGTACTTTTGCATGAAGATGGCATAGATACTCTTAAACTCTATATCTTTTATCTGTAACTTTGCCGCAATGTCCTTGATTATACGGTATTCAATTTCATGTATTTCTTTGTCTGCAAAACCGACGGCCAACAGCTCCATAATAAGCTCTGATTTTGCAGAATAGTTCATGTGTTTGTTGATATCCTCACAAATCTCCTTCAAATTGTAGTCGCTTTGACTTTTGACTGCAAATTCGACTCTATAGTATGCTGTTTCCTGTTCTTTCTTTGTCTTGAAGTATCGCTTGATAGTGAATCTTGCCTTATCTAATTCACTGAATTTGATGTCGTGGTCTGCTTTGATGATGATTCCAAGCAAAGAGATAATACATTGCTTGAAGTGGGCTTCTTCATCAAAAGACTCTTCTCGTTTGTAGTTTATGATTGAGATTGTAATACTCACTATGGCACAACTTATACAACAAAAGATTCCTATCTCTGGGGACCAAGAACAACCAAATATGAAGCTCAAAAATGAAAATAGAATGATATTGGTAATGGCTGCTTCTATAGCTGATCTTTTTCGCTCTTTATTATCCTTGTCTGCCCTTTCCTTTTTGCTTGTGATAAGGGGCTTTTCTGTTTGTTCCTTTAGTCTCTTATAAAAGAGTTTTATAAGTATAAACAGTGCAAAAATGAGTACTAAACCGATTGACCCATATTTAATAATTGGATCCTTACTGAACAAGCCAACATATAACATTAATATGGCTAACATAATCATTATTGAGGTAAAATTTGAATTGCCTTTCATGATATTTTCGGTTTAGTTTTTTTACTAAAATATCTTGTAAAATAACTATGGTTAGGCTTTCTGGTCTTTCTCGTCTATCAGCAAAGCCCCGCAGTGTCGGCAATAGATGGCGTCGTTGTCCTGTCCTTTGCTTCCGCAGTGCAGGCATATCTTCGTCTTGCTTATTTTTCGCTTCTCTTTCGCAAGTGAAAGTGAGAATATTCCCGTCGGCACAGAAAGAATGGAATATCCGAGAAGCATGACGATCGTTGTGAGGAATCTTCCGATCGGGGTGACGGGAGTGATGTCTCCATAACCTACGGTTGTCAGCGTCACGACTGCCCAGTAGATGCTTTCGGGGATGCTGTTGAATGTGGCTCCTTCTCCTCCCTCCACAAGATACATTATCGCTCCGATTGATGTGACCAGCAAAAGTACAAATACAGCGAAAATGATTGTTTTGTGCATTCCTGCTTTTATGGCGTTGAGCATCATCTCTCCCTCTTTGATGAATGCGAAAAGCTTGAAAATCCTAAAGATACGTATCACTCTGAATATACGTATCACCATTATCGCATGGGCTTGTGGAATGAAAAATGCCAGATATGTCGGCAGTATGGAAAGAATGTCTATTATTCCGAACACACTGAACGCGTACTGGCTCGGTCTTTCCGAACAATAGAGACGCAGGATATATTCGAATGTGAAGAATATAGTGAAGATCCATTCTAAGATGTGGAGTCCGTGGCGGAAATTGTCTGGCATCTCCACCGTCTCCATGATGGCGATCGCCACACTAAGAAGAATGAACCAGATAAGAATGACGTCGAACAGACGGCCAAGGTAGGTGTCTGTTCCGAAGATGATTTCATTGGCCTTGGCTTTGACATAAGGATTCTTCGAAATGAAGTTCCAAATTCGCTTGATGTTCTCTTTTAACGCCATTTTTTCGTGTTTTTATGGTGCAAAATTAAGAATTTCAGTTCTAATAGAAAAAAATGTTTGCGTTATTTAATATGAATGATTATTTTTGTGACGTTTATGAGAAAATGTTTATCGTTCATACTTGTATCAATAGTTTCGGTGCTCGTTTTGACATCGTGCGGTGGATTCGGAAAAGTCCAGCGCAGTACAGATAATGAATACAAGTATAAAATGGCGAAAGAGTATTTTGCCAATGAAAAATGGTTGAACTGTGCCATCATCGCACAGTCGCTTCTGCAACCGTTCCGTGGCACGGAAAGAGGTGAGGAAGTTTTATATATGGTGTGCAAGAGCTATATCAATAATGAGGATTATCCTGTGGCCCGCACATATATAAAGAGCTATATAAAGAGTTATCCGCGTGGCAAATATGTAGAGGAGGAGGCTTTCGACCTTGCTTATTGCTACTATAAGGAGAGCCCTGATGTGAAACTGGATCAGGAGCCAACTGATGCTGCCATCGAAGCGTTGGAGGATTATGTTTCAAGGTATCCAAGTTCGGAGAATGCAGGTTTGGCAAAGGAGATGTTGATAGAGATGAAGGAGAAGTTGGCAGAGCAGCAGTTGAACAATGTGAAACTTTATTACAACTTGGGTGATTACCGTGGCAACAACTATTTGTCCGCTATAATCACAGCAAGAAACGCAAAAAAGAAGTTTCCAGACAGCAGATACAACGAAGATTACTCTTTCTACATTCTGAAAAGCTATTACAGCCAAGCGAATGAGAGTGTGGAAAGCAAACAATATGACAGATTTATCGATGCAAAAGACGAATGTTACTCGTTTTTAAAGGAGTATCCGTCTACTAAATATGCTAAAGAGGTTGAGTCTATTCAGCATAAGATAGATAGATATTTCGAGCATCATAAGAACAAGAATTAAAAAGAGAGTAAGATTAAAAATACAATAAAATGGATTTTAAGAAAGTCAACGCACCTACGACTACGGTTACAAGAGACATGAACAGCTTGAGCGAGCGTACTGGCAACATCTATGAGACTGTTTGCATCATTGGTAAGCGTGCCAATCAGGTAAGCATCGATATCAAGAATGAACTTGACAAGAAGTTGAAGGAGTTTGAAATTGGCAACGACAATCTTGACGAGGTATTTGAAAACCGTGAGCAGATTGAGATTTCTCGTTACTATGAGAGATTGCCAAAACCAGTGCTTATCGCAACTAAGGAGTATGAGGACGGAGAGATCTCATACAGAATGCCTCAAAAGGTTCAGAAGAACAAGTAATTCGTATTTATGTGATATAAAAGGGAGTTCGGAGGAGTAATCTGCCGTACTCTCTTTTTTTCTTTTTTAGACGGAATTCGGTTATATATATGTCGACATTATCAGGAAAACACATATTGCTGGGCATCACTGGAGGTATAGCTGCCTATAAGTGTGCACCATTGGTACGTGAGTTTGTGAAGCGTGGCGCTGAAATCAAGGTTGTTATGACTCCGTTGGCTAAACAGTTTATCACTCCGCTCACAATGGCTACTCTTTCCAAAAATCCAATCTTGGTTGATTTCTTCAATCCGGAAAATGGAGAGTGGAACAGCCACGTCAATCTTGGTATGTGGGCTGATGTTTATCTGATCGCTCCGGCTACAGCCAACACTATCGGCAAAATGGCTAACGGTGTGGCTGACAATCTGTTGCTGACTTCATATCTGTCTGCTAAATGTCCGGTCTTTTTTGCTCCGGCAATGGATTTGGATATGTATAAACATCCTGCTGTTCAGAAAAATATCGCCACTTTGATCTCGTATGGCAACCATGTTATTGAACCAGGAACCGGTTTCTTGGCTTCAGGCCTTGAGGGCAAGGGAAGAATGGCAGAACCTGCGGATATAGTTGTGGCTTTGGAGAGCTTTTTTGAGACAAAGAGTGATTTGGCTGGCAAAAGAGTGATGATCACAGCCGGCCCTACATACGAAAAAATCGATCCTGTGAGATTCATAGGAAACTATTCTTCAGGAAAAATGGGTTTCGCTTTGGCTGAGGAGTGCGCGGATCGTGGAGCTGAGGTGACACTGATCGCAGGCCCTACTTCGTTGAAGACAGTTAACGAAAAAATAACCAGAATCAATGTAGAGTCCGCTCAACAGATGTACGATGCCGCTGTGGAAAACAGCTCGGCTGCTGATGTCCAGATTCTGTGTGCCGCAGTTGCGGACTATCGCCCTTCTGTTGTCGCTGACAAAAAGATAAAGCGAGAGAAGACGGGAGAGATGACGTTGACTCTCGTGCCTAATCCGGATATCGCCGCGGCATTGGGAAAAATTAAAAGAGAAAATCAGGTGAATGTGGGATTCGCTTTGGAAACGAATGATGAGGCAATGAATGCGAAAGATAAATGCTCTCGTAAGAATTTCGATTTCATAGTGATGAATTCATTAAAAGATAAAGGTGCTGGTTTTCAGGTTGATACCAACAAAATTACAATTTTTACAGCTGGCGGAGATATAAAGGAATTTCCGTTGAAAACTAAAAAAGAGGTTGCGGCAGACATTGTGGATGCTGTAGTGGAAATAGCAAAAAAGAAAGGCTTATGAAAAAAGTTTTTTTGACACTTGTTTCGTTTGTTTTTGGAACTGTGTTTTCAATGGCTCAGGAACTGAATTGTTCGATTACGATCAATTCCGACGAGGTGTCTGGACAAAATAAAGATTTGTATAAGGATTTGGAGTCGGCTCTTGCTGATTTTTTCAATACACACAAGTGGACAGACGCTGTTTTTCAAAAGGAAGAACGAATAGATATAACATTCTCAATATACTTGGATAACACATCTGAGGCTAATGGAGGAAAACAGTCGGGAAATTTGTCTGTGACGGCAAGTCGCCCCGTCTTCAACACTTCATATACAACTCCTCTTTTCAATTTCCAGGATAAGAATTTTGACTTCACTTATAATGCCGGTGACCGTATCGAATATACAGACGGTGATTATGATGTAAATCAGAATCTGATGGCAGTGTTGGCGTTCTACGTCAATATCGTGCTTGGTCTTGAGTTTGACAGCTTCTCTCCTCTTGGTGGAACTCCTTACTTTGAGAAGGCTGAAATGATATCAGCCGCCGCAAGAAGTTCGGATGATGCAGGATGGAAGGCCTTTGCAAAAGACAATAACAGATATTCGTTGATATCGTTGTATATGGATGCCAATTTGGCTAATCTTCGTAATGTGTACTATGAATATCACCGTCTAGGACTTGATGTGATGGCTGATGATTTGAACAAGGGAAAGGCTAAGATTATGGAGCAGATGACATATTTGCGTGAGATGCAACGTGCTAAACCTTTTGCTGTGCCTCTTCAGATCTTCGTCAATACTAAGTTTGATGAATTGTATAATCTGTATCGTCTTGATGATCAGAAGGTTCGCGACGAAGTGTATAGCATGGTTTCTGCTATCGCTCCTGAAATGAAAGACATCGACAAATTACAGAAAGGAAACTGATTATGCTTACTCGTTTAGAGATAGACAACTATACTTTGATAGAAAGAAGTGAGATCGATTTCAACAACGGTTTCTCTGTGATCACAGGTGAGACTGGTGCTGGAAAATCAATTTTGCTTGGAGCGTTGGGTATGTTGATGGGAGGAAAGGTTGAATCGAAGTATTTCAAGGATGCTGAAAAGAAATGTGTCATTGAAGCGACGTTTGATATCTCTGACTATGGATACCGCCCATTTTTTGAAGAGAATGAACTTGATTATGATGACGAGTGTGTGATCCGTAAGGAGATTACTCCATCTGGAAAAGCCCGCTCGTTTGTAAATGATACACCTGTGAGTGTCTCTCAACTTAAACAACTTGGAGAGATGCTTATTGATATCCATTCCCAGCATCAGAATCTGCTGTTGAAAGATTCTGGTTTCCAATTGTCAGTGGTGGATTCAGTGGCAGATTCAAAAAAAGAATTGGCTGCATATCAGTCTGATTATAAGCAGTGGAATGGAGCAAAACGAGAATTGGAGCGTCTGAAGGAGCAGATGGAAAACGATGCTCGCGACGCTGATTATCTGAAATCACAGCTTGATAAACTGCAGGCTGCCAATCTTGTGGATGGTGAGCAGGAAGAGTTGGAAACAGAGAACAATCTTCTTCAGAATGCTGAGACCATCAAAACAGCTCTTTCTTCAGTAGTCAATCTTGTGGAAGATGATGACAATGCGGTTAATGTCCGTCTGAAGCAGACTGTGAATCTTCTTTCTTCAGTGTCGTCATTCGCACCGGAGTTGGATTCTCTTGCCGAGCGTACAAATGCGGTTTTGGCGGAGATGAAGGATATATCTGCTGTGGTGAAGAATGTCGCAGACAGAGTGGAATTCAACCAGGAGAGAATTGAGTTTGTCTCTTCACGTCTCGATACAATATACTCCTTGGAGAAACGTCATAAAGTGAGCACTGTCGCTGAATTGAAAGAGATTCAAGCCGATCTGGAACGACGTGTGAACAATTTTTCTTCCGCAGACGAGCAGATCGCGTCTCTTGAGGCAGACGTCGCAAAGTATTTCCAGCAGATGGAGAAGAGTGCAGCGTCTCTTTCTGAAAAAAGACGTGGCTCTTTGCAGAAAATAGAATCTACTGTTGAGTCTTCAATGTCGTTGATGGGAATGCCGCTTGCGAAACTTTCCGTCGACATGCAGAAATCTTCTCAATATACTTTGAATGGAGCCGATGAGGTAACGTTTTTGTTTTCAGCTAATAAAGATAAGCGTATGCTTCCGATTGCTGAAATCGCATCAGGAGGAGAGGTCTCACGTGTGATGCTCAGTTTGAAGTCGTTGCTTTCGGAAGTGAAGAAGATGCCGACTATCATTCTCGATGAGGTGGACACTGGTATATCTGGAGAGGTGGCTGCCCGTATGGGAGAGGTAATGGCAGCGATGGGTAAGAGAATGCAGGTCGTTGCGATTACTCATCTGCCACAGATCGCTTCGAAAGGAGAGTCTCATTACAAGGTCTACAAAGAGGAGGATGGAGATAGAGTAGTCTCTCATATAGTGAAATTATCTGCCGACGAACGTGTTACAGAAATAGCACAGATGCTAAGTGGTCTAAACCCATCTGATGCTGCGATTCAGAATGCAAAAGATTTATTAGGTCTTCGTTAATAGAAACGAATGGCAGTGTACGGTGGCATATTTGCTAAGAGAGTTTAAAAGTGATACAATTAAAAAAATAATAACTAAATTTAATAAGATGAAGAAATTCAGATTGTTTTTGGTGATGGCAATTTTGGTGCCATTCCTTTCAAGTTGTTCTTACAACACAATGGTAGAGAAGCGTGAGGCTGTCACTGGTCAGTGGGCACAGGTAGAGGATAGCTATCAACGTCGTATGGACTTGATCGGCAACTTGGTTGAGACAGTCAAGGGTGCGGCAAAGCATGAGAACGAGACATTGACTGCTGTTATCAACGCGCGTGCCAATGCTACTAAGGTCACTATTGATCCAACTAATTTGACTGAGGATAACATCAAGGCATATCAGATGGCTCAGAATAATTTGACTGAGGCTCTTTCTAAATTGATGGTCGTTCATGAGCAGTATCCTGATTTGAAGGTAAACCAGAATTTCTTGGAGCTTCAGGCTCAGCTTGAGGGAACAGAGAACAGAATCTCGGTGGAGCGTAAGAAGTTCAACACTATGGCTCAGGACTATAACACAACAATCTCTACATTCCCTAACAACCTTATCGCATCTATGTTCGGCTTCGAGAAGCAGGCATATTTCAAGGCAGATGAGGCTGCTAAAACAGCTCCAAAAGTTCAGTTCTAATGGAAGCGAAGTCATTTTTATCGGTTGAAGAGAGTCGCAATGTGATCGACGCTATTGCAGAGGCAGAAAACAACTGTTCCGGCGAGATCCGTGTGAATATCGCTAACAATGCTGGTGAAAATGTTATGGAGTCGGCTGTCAATGTTTTCTATTCCCTTGGAATGGACAAGACATTGAGGAAGAACGGAGTGTTGTTTTTCATAGCAAGTGAGGACCGTCGCTTTGCGGTCATCGGAGACGAAGGAATCAATAATGTTGTGCCTGAAAATTTCTGGAATGACGTGTGTGCTCTAATGATTGAGTATTTCAAGAAGGAAGAATTTGGCGCGGGATTGGTTGCCGGAATCCAGAAATGCGGAGAGAAACTTGCGGAATTCTTCCCTCCAGTCGACAATGATATTGATGAGTTGCCAAACGAAATAGCTTATGAAGATGCAAAATAGGTTGAAGACGCTGCTAATGGCATTGCTTTTATGCTTGCCGACGTTGGTTTGCTGGGCTGAAATTCCCGACAAGCCCAAGCCGGAACGTCTTGTCAACGATTTTGCCGGACTTCTGACCGCTGCCCAGAAACAGATGTTGGAAGACTCTCTCGTCGCTTTCAATAAAGCAACGTCTACACAGATCTGTGTGGTGACTGTGAAATCGCTTGATGGATATGATATCGCGGATTATGCCCAACAGCTTGGAGAAAAGTGGGGAGTCGGCACAAAGAAACATAATAATGGAGCCATCCTGCTTGTAAAACCGAAGACTGAGAGGGAGAAGGGACGTGCGTTTATCGCTACAGGTTATGGACTTGAAGCCTCTCTGCCTGACATTATCTGTTATCGTATCGTCAACAATGTCATGATTCCATATTTCAGAAATAATGATTATGGAGGAGGAATCATTGCTGGCGCTGAATATATGAGGCGTGCGACGCGAGGTGAGTTTACTGCGGAAGCTGAAGAGGAGGAATTTCCGTATGTGATTGTCATCTTCATCATTATAATCGTTATTCTTATGATCTCTGCCGGACGTAATGGTAAAGGAGGAGGTTCGAATAACGACACAAATTACAGACCGCGTCGTCGTGTCACTTATAATGATCCGTTCTCACAGGGAGGTTTCTCTGGAGGTTTTGGAAGTGGCTTCGGTGGTGGTCATAGCAGTGGCGGTGGCTTCGGTGGCGGCTTTGGCGGTTTCGGCGGAGGTAGCTTCGGCGGAGGCGGTGGAGGCGGCTCTTGGTAGTGAATAATTGGTAAATATATTAGGATTTGATGTTTATACATCGTTATAACTAAAAAGCTAAAAACATGAATAAAACATTGAAATTTGTTGCGGCATTGGGATTGTTCCTTTCTGCAACAGGTTGTGTGAACAACGAGCAAAAGAAAAATGACAATGTGGATGGTTTGAACTCTGCAAAGATAGAGTCTGTTGACCTTGGCCTTACTAGTGGTACCAAATGGGCGTCATGCAACGTCGGTGCTGATTCACCTGAGAAGTATGGTGAATACTTCGCATGGGGTGAGACTTCTCCTAAGGAAGTCTATTCAGACACAACTTACTCATATTATAATGTTCCTGATTCTTTGGCCGCAGACTCTTCTGCAAAGAAAGTGTGGAAGAATATCGGTGCTGATATCGCTGGCACAGAGTATGATGCCGCTACTGCTGTTCTGGGTGACGCATGGAAGATGCCGACTGAGTCACAGTGTAAGGAACTTGTAGACGAGTGTGAGTGGACTTGGACAGAGATGAACGGTGTTAACGGATACAAGGTTGTTGGAAAGAACGGTAATTCAATCTTCCTTCCTGCTTCTGGAGTCAGAGGCGCTGCTGACGTCGTTAAAAACGACATGATCGGAGGATTCTGGTCTTCTACATTATGTGAGGCTGCTGAGACATCCGGAGATTTTGCAATGGCAGTTTACTTCTTCTCTGAGTCGCGTGCTGTAGATAAGGGTGGCCGTTGGATGGGTCGTGCCGTTCGTGCTGTCGCAAAGTAAATTTGTTTTGTTTTTTATATAATTGGTGGATTTTAATCATTGCCTAAATAATCTACTGAATTTAGAAATGTAAAATGGCCCGCAAAACTATAAATTAGGTTTTGCGGACCTTTATAAAAAATTAATGCTATCGATTTTTTGAACGAGTTGTTTGGTAAAAAAAACAAATTCTCAGTTTATGAATAAAGATCAAAAAATAGAGGAACTTCGGCAGAAGATAGATATGTTGGAGGCTCAGAAACAGAGGCTACAAGAAGAATTGTATAAAGTCGAAGTCGCATTTCAAGAGTTCAAGTCTCAGTATTCTTCTGTGATGTTGGATATGAGTGCTCAGTTGTCTTCTTTGTCAGAGTCTATACGTTCTCTTAGAAGTGAACTGGCTGTCCTGACATCGGCAGAAACCGAGCCAGAACCTGTAGTAACAGAACAAGTAAAAGAAGAGGCTTCTGCATCTGATTTTGTTTTGGATGGAGCCCCTGTAGACGTTGTAAATGTAACAGCTAAAGAGGAAGTTGAACCAGCTGCTTCTTATGAGGCTTGCGTCGCAGGTATGGATTCATCCACAGTCGTTTCTGATTTGAATAAATCAACTGTTGAATCAGAACCAGTTCAGGAGGCTGTTGAATCAGAACCAGTTCAGGAGGCTGTTGAATCAGAGCCAGTTCAGGAGGCTGTTGAATCAGAGCCAGTACAAGAGGCTGCTGCATCAGAACCAGTACAAGAGGCTGTCGCATCAGAACCAGTTCAGGAGGCTGCTGCATCGGAGCCAGTTCAGGAGGCTGTAAATCCAGAGCAGACTCAGGAGCGTGTTAAGTCGGAACAGACTCAGGAGTCATTCAGAGCGGAGAGTACTCAGAAAACAACTGAGGCTGAGACAACTCGCAAAACTAACACTGCTCAAACATCTGCAAAAGCAGAACCTAAAGAAGAGACAATATTTGATAAACTACGAAATAATTTTGATTGGGAGAAGTTTATTGGCGAGAACCTAATTATGAAATTAGGTATTTTGATTGTATTGATCGGAGTCGCCATTGGTGGCAAGTATGCACTTGAGCATCAGTTGATAAGCCCGGCAATGCGTATGATAATGGGTGTGGTGTTTGGTGCCGCACTTCAGGGAGTCGCTATAAAACTGAAGAAGGATTATAAAAAACTAAGTGCTGTCTTGGCAAGTGGTTCAATGGCAACCTTATATTTCATGACTTTCTTCTCCTACCATCTCTACGGATTGATTCCAATGCCGGTAGCATTCGTGGCGATGACACTTATCACCGTCGCAACGGTATGGCTCGCATGCTCTTATGATATGGAGATTATAGCCATTATCGGATTGGTCGGAGCCTACGTCATACCATTTGCATTAAGCACAGGGGAGGGCGGTTCTCCTTGGATCCTCTTCTCTTACATTTCCATCATCAATGCCGGAGTGATGTTTATTTCGGTGAAACGTTACTGGCGAATATTGTTTGTGTCGGCATTCTTGTCGTCGTGGCTGATTCTTATAGCTATCTATCGATTCGGCAATTTCAAAGCTGATCCAGACAGTGTTAAGATGTTGTTGTTCTTATTTGTTAATTTTACCATCTTCTATGTCACTTTCTTGGCATATAAGGTGAAACATAGCTTGATATTCCAGCATTTCGATATCCATTTTCTATTGTCAAACTCATTCCTGTTCTTTGGCTTGGGTTATAATGTGATGTACAATAATGCGATGTTGGCTCCATCCGTTGTATGGTTCTCTTTATTCAACGCAATACTCCATGGTGCTGTCGCATTTATGTTGGTTAAAAAGGATATGGTGGATAAGTCTGTCAGCCGTCTGATTGCAGGTCTTGCCATCAGTTTCTTGACTATCGCGATATTGGTTTGGATGACAGGCCACTGGTTGACTATGTTCTGGATGTTGGAGGGAACAGTCTTGTTTACAGTTTCCCGAATTTACCAGCGTCCATTCTACGAAAAGATGTCTTATCCGGTTTTGTTCTTGGCACTCGTCAGCTTGATTATCGACTGGGGAAATCCGAATGGAGGACATTTGAGACTTCTGACGCCGATGTTTGAGGCTTTCGCTCATTATCGTTCGATGTGGGATGTCTCTACAGCGGCGGTTCAGGGTAGTGCATTGTCTATCATAAACACACTTGTCTTTATCGCTCTATGTGTTTTCCTTACTGTGGTGAATCACCGTTATCCTTTGGTTGATAATGAGGAGACTCAAAATTCATGGATGAGGAAAGCGTCGTTGTGTCTGAAGGTGATGGCAGTGTTTGTGGTGACTGCAGCGATCTTGGTACATATCGAACGTCCATGGCTGACTATGTGCTGGATGTTGGAGGCGACGATATTGTTCACATTCGCAAGAGTCGGCAAAAACATGTTCTTTGAGAAGAGTTCATATCCTGTATTTGCCTTGGCTTTCAGCAGTTTGATGATAGATTGGGGTAATCCGAATGTTGACCATTTGAATTTCATGACTCCTTTCTTCAACGCATTCACATCTGAAGACGCGGTTTCTCTAAGTACCACTTTGTCGATAGTGGATAGTATTGTGTTTGTCGTACTTTCTATTTTTGTGGCAGTTGTCGACCGTCGTTATCCTATGGTTGAGAATGAGGAGACGAAGGATTCTTGGATGATGATAGCTGCGTCATATTTGAAGAGTATGGCAGTGTTTGTGGTGACAACAGCTATCTTGGTGCATATAGACCATCCATGGTTGACTATGTGTTGGATGTTGGAGGGAACACTATTGTTCGGATTCTCTAGAATACGAAAGATGTTATTCTATGAGAGAAGCTCATATCCGGTTTTTGTTTTGGCACTTATTAGTTTGCTGATCGACTGGGGAAATCCGAATGCCGAACATCTGGAATTCACGACATTCTGGTTTGAGCAATTTTGTCCTGCTGGATATGGATATGCGTTATATGTCACCAACACTATTGTCTGCATGGTTCTTGCTGTTTGTGTGGCAGTGTTGAATTATCGTTATCCTTTGGAAGAAACTGAAGAGACAAAGAATTCGTTTGTTCCAAAAGCCTCACAATTCTTGGCTGTGATGGCGATATTTGTGGTGACGATGGCGATCTATGTGCATATCGAACAGCCATGGATGACAGTGTTATGGAGTGCAGAGTCTTTGTTGCTTTGCTATTTGGGCAGGACAAAGAGTCTCTATTTGGTGGAGCGAGGAGCATATTTTATGGTTGTGCTTTCCACTCTTGCATTCTTAAATGTATGGGATGATCTTCCTTGTATTTATGATATGGGATCCAGAATCGAAAAGTTTGAAAATAATTTTGGAATAAAGATTTCTGAGATTTGGACTTCTGTTGTTGCTGGATTGTCGTTAGTGGCATCACTTGTAGGTCAGATATGGATAACCAATAAGTTCAAATCGACGAGTGATAGTGCCGAAGAGATGTTTGATGTAAACTTCTTCCTGAAGTTATGGTTGGTTACAGTCTTGACATTCTTCATCTGGACACACACACCTTGGGTCATCACAACCGCATTGCTGTTTGGATTGGCACTTCTGACTTTGATCTTCGCGTTGAGAGACGATGCACGACTCAAAAAAGCATTTTTGGCAGTTGTCGGTTTAGGATTGTTCTGTTGGCTTTGTGATGTGTTCACTGCCTATGAAAACACTTTTGGGTATAATGATGACCTTAGCACAAATACAAAGCATATTATTATGTTGGTAGGTTCTTTGATCGACGTCGCTCTTATTTATATGATGCGACGCTACAACGAGATGCCGAAGTTTGAAGCCTGCAAGATATCATGGTTCCCATTCATCGCTTTATTAGTGTTGATGCCATTTGTCGCTGTAGGATATGTTTATTGTTGTCATGTCGGAAGTTTGATTGATTCCCAATCATTAGACACTCGTGTTGCTTACCGTTTGTTTACATCATTTGTATTCTGTTTCGCGATGGCTTACTTCTCAACTTGGACATTCGTATCGTTGAAATACAAATTGAATGATTTCAAGAAATTCACGATGACTTGTTTGTGTTTGGTTTTGTTTATCAAACTGTTTATTGGATTGTTTGATTTGAGGATCCACGGTGAGGAAGTCAGCTTCAATGTTATTCATTTAATCTCATTGGCATTGACGCTATTCTCTGGATGGACATTGTATCTGTACAAAAAACAAGAAAAATGTATGTTTGGAATGAGTGAAGAAGCGACAACTAAAGCGTTCGATACGTTCCTGTATTTTGGCTCTGTTGCCGTTGGTGGAAAAGAGTTGAACAAACTATGTTGCTTGCTTGGTAGTCCGGAAGCATTTGGAGTGGTGTTCAGCGTCTTCTTGGGAATCGTGTCATTGTTTGGAGTCTACTATGGACTTTATAAAGATAAGAAGTATCTGAGAATTGAGGGATTCGTATTGTTAGGTTTCACACTTCTCAAATTGTTCTTCTACGACATGGCTCACTTTGACCAGATCTACAAGGTGATTGCTTTGATCTCGTTGGGTCTCTTGATGTTGGTGATGGCTTTCTTCTATCAAAAGATTGCGAAGGAGAAGGAACAAACTAAAGAGAAGAATCTTCCGAAGACGGAAGAAACTCCAAAGGATGAGGCTCAACCGAACGTGGAAAAACAAATGATTGAAACAGAACAGTCAGAGGAAGAAGATTCAAAAGTAGAAGCTGAATAAAGATTTGTTCTACTCATACATTTCTTTAGTTGGAAATGAAATAAACAAAGCCGTTTCAGAATCAAGTATCTGAAACGGCTTTGAATGTTTTATCCCATCACCACGTCGAGCACCATCATCAACACAAATCCGATGGCAAAACCTATGGTGCTGATATTGGAGTGCTCTCCGCTTGACGCTTCTGGAATCAATTCCTCTACCACAACATATAACATCGCTCCTGCTGCAAATGCAAGCATGTATGGAAGCACTGGCATCAATTGCGAAGCTAACAACAATACTGCAATAGCTCCGATCGGCTCGACTGCTCCACTTAATGATCCTATCAGAAACGATCGTAACCGGCTGTTGCCTGCCGCACGCATTGGCATGGAGATGATAGCCCCTTCTGGAATGTTCTGTATCGCAATACCGACGGAGACTGCCAGCGCACTCGCAAGGGATATGTTTGACACTGCGTTATCCGCTCCTGCAAAAACAACTCCTACTGCCATTCCTTCTGGCAAATTATGTATCGTCACAGCTAAAGCAAGCATCGCCGTGCGTGATAACTGTGAACGTGGTCCTTCTGGTTTGTCTGAGTCGATGTGGAGATGCGGGGTCAGAGTGTCGATGCCTAAAAGAAAACCTATACCCAGCAGAAAACCTACTGCGGCTGGCATTACCGCCCATTTGCCGCTATCACTTTCCATCTCCATCGCAGGAATGAGCAACGACCATACGGATGCCGCCACCATCACTCCTGAAGCAAATCCCAACAACGTTTTCTGCAATCGCGCAGACATCTCGCCTTTCATGAAGAAGACGAAGGCCGAGCCAAGCATTGTGCCCAGCAATGGCACTAGTAATCCAATTAGTATGATCGTCATATCCTATCTCTTTTTAGCCCTGAAATATAACATTGCTCCTTCTATATTGAAATCGAGGATTTCATAATATGGCTCTAGTCGACGACGGACATCGTTGGCTGAGTCAAACGGAGGAGTGAACCATCCCATGCGTGTCAGCACTGTTTTGGCAAGTAAGTCTGCAATTTTTTGTTCTCCTGCTATGTAGAAACATGCCAGCAGTTCACCACCTTGCTTGAGTGTACGCAGAATCTCAGAATGAGCCTTGTCTTTGTCTGGAAACACATGTAGTCCGTTCATGCAGAGGATGTAGTCGAAAGAATCGTCGTCGAATGGCATCGCCCCGACGTCGCCCTGCATGGTTTTGATATTGGTGATACCATTCTCGCTGAATCGGAATCGCGCACGGTCCAACATGTCTTGGCTATAATCGAGACCGATGATGTCTGCTTTGCCCATACGTTTGTATTTTTCTGCGGTGAATACGGCAGTTCCGACTGGAACATCAAGCATTTTGCCTCCGAAATCATCAGGAATCCAGCTTAAAACCTTGCGGGCAATTTCGTTGTCGTCAACACCTCCCCAAACCAGTTTGAAATACAAGCGGCTCCACCATTTGTTTTGAGTGAGTGCGTCATCGTAGAAATTCTTGCTGAATCTGTAGGATTTTTCAATTTTGTCTTCCATAATCATCAGTCATTTAAGATGGGTTCTATAAATTCATTTCGAGGAATTTTTGAGTCTATTTCAAGCAGATTGCAGAGCGGAAGAAGGGAGCAGTGCGAGCACTGTGACCGACTGACAAACAGCAATCTGCCGAAAGAAATCAAAAAGTACCGAAAAGTTTATAACCCACGATTTATACTTTTTTCTAAAACGGTGAATTTATAGAACTCACCTTAAGTTTCACACTTCAAAATTAGCCCAAAGGTTTTGCAACTTGATTGCAAACACAAATATAATAATTTGGTTTTAGAAACTATATTTCAGTTTCACCCAAACTTCCGAGTTTTTGTCGTATACGGAGAATGTCCCTTTATCGGCATTAAAGAAATCGTAACCTATTATTGCGTGTAATTGGTCGTTCATTGCGTAGTCGGCGCTCAGACGGTTGTAGATACCTCCGTTGCCGACGTCAATATATGCGAAGCTTTGCAGATTCAGAGTGTTGTTCAACAAATCCTTTGAAATACGGAATGTCGCCAACCCGGTATTGTGATGATCTCCGTAATCCACATACTTATGAGCGTATTGTGCGGAGAGAGACCAATCGTTGCCAGCATACCAGTCAAGCCCGATAAGCGCATTGGACGATGAGGCTCTTGCAATCTTTTCTGCACCTATAGTTTGCTGTGCTTCATTTAGGTATTCTGCGAATTCCCCTCTAAGCACAAATTTGTTGATCGGGATCGACATGTCTGCTCCAAGCATACTCATACGGTGATATTCGCCTATGCCGTTGTGGAAGACGGGAGTCTTGTTCCATGTGTGGAGTGCGGAAAACGAGAAATCTATTCCACTCAGAAAGAATGATAATCTGCCGCCATATTCCATATTGTAAAATTTATGTTTTGGCTCTTTCCCGATAGTCAGATTTCCTACCGACCACGGATTCTCCTCATCTGTAGGCAGTTCGAAGAAAGCACTTACTGGTACGGCGACCGCTTCCATACTCCATTTTTCACGTGAATAACGTAGACGCAGAGCTCCGACAGGAATTCTGATGTCATCGTAGTCTTGGGCTAGAAACTCAGTGTAGTCCATAGGAGAGATGATGTCTGTGAGTCTTAATGCATCGGCTACTCCCCACGTGATGATCTGTCGGCCAGCACGGATGTCCCAATGTGAGTTGGTGTAGTAGGCGTATGTCTCTCGCAACTGGAACCCTGTGCGGTCTTTCAGAATAGCATTATACACTAGGTTGGCAGATACGAAAGCTCCTGCATGATCTTTATCAATAGATAGTTCTCCACGCACTCTGCTTCTTGAAGACATCCAGTCGTTAGGCTTTTCTGTACGCATGGCATGGTATGTGTCAACGAATCCTTTCACACCGACGTGTAGGGATTCCCCGTCCTGTGCATCGACAGGACGAGGAAGTGTACACAATAATAATGAAATGAAGATTACAGGTTTCATAAGCCTTTCTCCAGTTTGGCCACAGTGAAGAGATCTTTGTCGATCTTGACGTCGTATTGTGAGTTTTTCACCTCAATCACAGTGCTGTGTCCCGTTTGCACATTTTTCATCTCCATTTTACAGATGGTCCAGAAATCCTGTATCTTCTTGATTTCTGATATTGTGAGCAGACGGTGCAATTTGTTTAGCTTATCATAATATTCCGCACAGACGGGTACCAGACAATCCTGACGTATCCATGTCACTTTGCGACTGTAAATCTCATGTTTGTCAACAGGCACCGACTCGACTACCCAGCACTTATGTCCGTCTTTCATCTCTTCACGCAGTAGGGTATGTTTGTCTTCATCTATATGACGGGAACCCATGTCGTCGTAAGTGAAATCTGTACCCATAAAATAATCTGTCTTTGAAGACGATCCACTGATACGACGAGTCTTTTTCATGGCAGGAAGATATAGCCACTTGGCATCCTCCTTGCCAATCTGGTCGTAATCCCATGTCAGGAATCCTGTGCCTTTCACGTCGCCAGGATAGGTGAAGAACATCATCTTTTTTGTGTCCTTACCTTCATCCATAGCCCATGATGTGACTTTGCGTTGTCTGCTGCTGCCATTTTTCTTTATAAGTGTAAGTTCCATTTCTCCGTAGCGAGTATCTCCGTCCGGACGGTCTTTGACTTTCTGTATGATATCACGTCCTGTTAAATTCTGTGCGTTTGCTCCAAATGCCGCCATCATGCAGGCAACCAAAATAAATAATGCTTTTTTCATGTTTTTGCTTTTTATTGATTAGACGATTCTTTACCGAACACCTTGCATTTATTCACAAGAATTGGTGTGACAAACAAATCGGCGATAAGTGCCGACAATACACCGATGATAGCCATCAGTCCGAAATTGATACACATTGTGCAATCCGATGTGCAGAAACCGGCGAATACTGCGGATGTGATGATTGATGTGGTGATGATCGCTACTCCCACTACACGGAATGTCCTTCTGATCGCACTTTGGTAATGTTGTGTACGGTCGAATTCCAATTTGGAGTGATTTATGAAGTGGATGGTGTCGTCGACAGCCATACCCAGCATCATCGGTAGCAAAGTGGCTGTCATCATGTCGAAAGGAATACCCATCCATCCCATGTATCCACCTACGAATATTGCTGGCATCATGTTTGGAATCAAACCGATCAGCCCGACTCTGACGCTCTGGAATGCGATCATCAATATTATTCCAATGATTAGAATGGATATCACAAAAGATAGCATCTGTCCTCTCACAAGATACTGCATCATCGTCACAAATTGCGGTATGTTGCCTACAACTGTGATCTTAGCGTTTGGAAACAACTTTTGAGCGTCGTCTTGGATCTGATCCATCTCACGTTCCACCTGAGCTGAGTTGAAATCTGATATCTCCACCATCAGTCGTAATCGACGATAATCGTAGTCGATCCAGTATTCCGACTCTGTACCTCCTGCGTTCTCATACAGTAATATCATCTGAGCTACCTCTTCTTCTGTATTTGGAATACAGTAATGTGCTGTATCACCATTGTTAAGCGTCTGGTTCAAGTCTTTCAAGATGTCGAGTATCGACGTCGTGCGCTTCGTCAACTTATATGTTCCAATCTGGTTTTGCAGTTTTTCCAGATTCTGCAGATTTTCAGGTTTCTTAGCTTCGTCATTGTCTGCCAATTCCACAATAAGATCGTAGGAATATAATGAACCAAGTTCGGAACGACCCACGTCGACTACCTCTTTAACATAAGGCACTTGGATACCCATGGTTCTCTCAATGTCGAAAGCAGCTTCGATTTTCCACAGTCCGATACATAACAGGATGCATACCACAAAGAATGACCAACCTATCTTACGTGGATTCCTTAACACCTTGTCGCTTAATGAAACAATTGCTTTTGTCCATCGAGTGTCGCTATCCTCCGTGAAATTTTCCATCGGACGCTGGTCTTTGCCGAACGACAGTAATAATGGAGTGATGATCAACGATGTCATCAACACGAAAAGAACGCTCATACTGCTGATGATTCCTACACAATGCATCGGACGGATAGGGATCGCAAGGAATGATAGCAATGATACCAACGTCGTGAATCCGCAGAAGAATACTGACCATCCGATTTCTTTGATGGTCTCAATAATTGCTTTGCGTCGTTCTCCGTGAATACGCATCCTGCCTCTGAAATATGAGAACAGATGGATATTATAGGCTATTGCCACGGCAAACGACAGAATCATCGGAATCATCAGTACAGTAGAGTCGACATACATCTGGGTCCATCCTGCGATACCGAACGTGATGAAAAGACCTCCTACAACAGAGATTATAGGAGAAATCACTCCTCTTAATGAACGTGTCATGCATAACATCACAACCATACATATTATAGTGGCAATCATCATCAGACGACCCATCTCCTTGCCGATATATACTGATTTGCAGTGTGTCACGTATGGCATTCCTGCTCCACGTGGGTTCAAGGATGCATATTCCGGTTTCTTTATTATATGTTCAACCTCTTCGCCAGTGATGATGTCAGGTGATACGGCCCCCTGTTTCTTCCAAACACTGTCTTTCGGGAATGTTCGCAGTTTCACCATGATCCAAGAAAGATCGCCATTTTGTGAAATCAGTTTTCTTGCCACATGCGGTTTGCTGTATGCTTTGGCTTTGATACTGTCCAAGGCTGCTGTTCCATTCTCGGGGATCTCGTCTGGCACAATCTGTTCGATGGTCATACCTTCGTCGCTGCCAACCATAAACTCGATATCTGTAAGAGATGTGACTTTGTCGGCATACGACAGACTGTCAAGCAATTCGTTCGACAAAGCACGCAGTGTCGTGAGATTCTCTTTTGTGAAATGGTTGTCACATTGGGTTAGAATTCCTACGTAATAATCGTTGCCGAAATGAGATTTGAACTCTTCTGTCTTTACCAGCATGGGATCATCTTCGATGAAATAATCATCAAACGATGTCTCCTTTACCATGCGTTTCATACCGATTACAGATACAATAAGTATCAGTACAAATGCGGTGAGTGTAATCCAACGTACACTCAGCAACCGTTCAGCGAATTTGCCGAACTGCTCGTTAATCTTTTCTATTTTCATTTTCTTGTAAATTATTTTGATTCATTATAGCTCTCCATCCTGTAAATTCAAATTGGATGTAATCTTCTATCGCCTTCCTTATTTCCTGAGAATTCAATTTGTGCTTGATGACTTCTGAGATGAATCCGAACATCCACACAATGTGCACATGATAGGTGAATGACGAGTGGGGCACACTGAATTCCGGATATTTGCTTTGGAATTTTTCCATGAACAGCAGCACTTGTTGAGTGCATTTTTCTGTGTATCCGTCGATGAATGTTTCAAGAGAGGAACCCTGAGATTTGTATAAAATCAGTTTTAATTCGTCGCGATAATTGTTGATCAATTTCATATACGCTTGTACGTGTTCGGCAATCATGCCGTCGTATTCACCGCAGGCATACATCATAAATTGTTCGTGGGCATTCTCATTGTGATGTTCATACATCATTCTTTCCAACTCTTTGATAAGCGGTGTCACAATATGCCTGAACAGTTCATCCTTACTTTCAAAGTAATTGTATATATTGCTCACACCGATGCCGACTTTGTCTGCTATGTCGCGCATAGATGTCTTTGTGTAGCCATTCTTAAGAAATACTGATTTGGCTTTCTCTACGATTTGTTCGTGTGTAAATTCCTTTTTGATTTGCATAGTTTTACTCATATAAAAACGAACGATGTTCCATTTTGTTCACAAAAAAAATAGGGTTCGCACTTCTGCGAACCCTATTCTTAATACTATGGCATCCTTATGGTTATTACAACTTCTCATGTTCATCCGTTTTGTTTTGTCAGTGCAAAAGTATTGCTTCATTTTACTATGCACAATGCCTAAAATTGATGATTCCTGATTGATGTCTAATCTTCCTTCACATATTTTACACTGTTCCAAGCCAGCAATAAACCGATGACAATCAGCATTGGCATGATGACATACTGTCCTGCAATGTCTGATGGCAATTCCATAGTGGCATGGAGAATGTTGAACAATGCAATTATTGTAGCCAATACTGCGTTTATGATCTTTGTCACTTTCGTCTCCCACATCGCACATAATATGCCGCAGGCAGGAATAAAGAATGAAATAAGCATCATAGACACTATCATGCCTTGGTCGACGTTTCCGTCTGTGGCTACTACAGCCATATTCTTGCCCCAAAACATTGGTAAAAAATCACAGATGGAGTGACATGCGAATCCGCAGGTTGTCAGCAGCCATAGAATAGAAATCTTAATATTTCTTGTCATAACGCATTACATTAAATTTGCGGCAAAGTAACAGCTATTGATGAGGCTGTACAATACCCAAAAATGAGCGTTTTGATGAACAAGACTCGTCTGCGGAAACAAGAGAATGCCTACTGAAGCCCTTCAATCCAGTCGTGCAAAAGCGTTTTCACTTCTGTCAGATTGTTTTTGAATTGAGACGACAATACTTCTGTATGATTATAATGCAGTATGTTTTCTCCGCCTGGATTAAGGATCTTATACATAAGACTCTCTTCTGGTTTTCCGCTCACGATACGCTTATATCCTTGTCCTGCCACACTCGACTGTGCATCGACGTCCACAAGATTTGCCGGAGGATTGTCGTCTGTGAGGTTCAGATTGCCTGCTGATCTTCCATTCGCTCCATGACACTGGATGCATGACACTCTGAAGATGCCTTGTTTGATACATCCGATCTCGTCGACGGAAATGTTTCCCAAGTCCATACGGATAGTGTCTTTGCCAGACTCGAATTCCTTGATGTCTATGCTGGCAAGAGTTAGAATACGTTTCCTTAGTTTGTTGGTGAGTGCCAGTTCTACGGTGCTTACCTCATTGGATAGATTGTCAAGAGTGATGCTTATCGACTGCCCATCCGTAATGCTTTCTGGTATCGCACGTTGTGTGATCGCATACTTGTTGTCGCCGGAAAAAGCGGCAACCGCAACTGTGTAGCTATCGCTCAGTTTATCAATGCCACTGATTGTCGCTGTGACTTTCACTGCTTTTCCACTGTCTCTGACGAAAATATCTTCGTCGTCGATATTGCCCGAATCACATCCCGTCAGCAAGAGACATAATGATGAAAGCAGGAATAAATTTCGTTTCATTATATTAACCACCATTTATAGTCTATTGATTTCCATTGATTATGTTAATCGCTTGTCTTCTTTTGTGGCGACGGAATTAGAAACTATACTGCAATTGTACCGTCGCACCATGTGTGGCGATGCCAAGGTCGTCGTTGTCTCTGTCAAGCTGGGTCTTGTGTCCCCAACGGCCAGTGTACTGGTACATGCCGGTGATCTTGAGATTATATTTGTTGATGTAGCAGTTCAACACAGCTCCAGGGGTGTTGAGGAATCCATCTTTGCTCGATCCGTTTCTGTCCATTATATCCCAGCGTAGACCTCCTTGGATGGAACTGTTGAAGAAGCATCCGATTTGAGCATATCCTCCCCAGTAATCCAACTCCTCGTCGATTTTCTGTCGCTCAGTGAATGAGACGTGCATCCAATAACCTTCGACACCAACAAACCAACGGTTGTATAGCATTGAGAACTCTGCTCCAAGACGACTGTCGTTTGTGCTCTCGCTTTCACTCTCCACGTTGATGCCTGCACTGACTCCAAACTCCATGCGTCGGCCAGTGAGCATACGGTTGTTTCCTTGCGTCTTCGGCATTTTTCCCCATGGCATGAATGTGAGTCGACCGGCATACAGAAGGGAAGGGATATGGTTGTCGTCAGACAATGTCTTTGTGGCTGTGTTCACTCCGCTGCCTGTGCCATTCCACAAACCTAGTTCGTAGTGCATCATCCATTCTTTCTTTAGATGGGCTGTGCCGTGAAACTCCAGACCGATATCGAATCCAGTGCCGATTGTAGGCCATACCGAATTGAGACTGTATGGCATGATGACAGTAGATGTCAGTGAGACGGGAAGGATAGGGAACAATGCCTCTCCCAAAGTAGTCTGTACTGCACTGAAGAAAGGAGTCTTCAGTTTACCTATTCTGAATCTTGCGGCGTCGTTTATCTTCGCGTCTACCCATCCTTGTTGCAAGATGTTTCCGCCCGACGCGGATGCATTTATACATAGGTTATAATCCACCCGTCCGAATGTCGTTCCTGTGAAACCAAGAATGGCGTATGGCATGGCGAAACCACTGTTCGCCACATTGTCTTGATTGTACGCTTTGTCTAATCCCTCGCTGTCATACCAGTTGAATTTTGCCTGTGTCTGTAGAAACAAGTATGGTTTGAACACAAAATTATCATTCTTGCTTTTTAATGTGAATCCACGGTTGTCTGCGATTCCGATAACTCCGTTTTCCATATCGATACTGTCGCTTGTGGATACTTCATTTGCTTTTTCAAATTCAATATTGCTTTGAGCCATTGCCGCTGCTGACCAACCCAGCATCAAGGCTATGAATATATTTCTCATAATGATTCCAAAAATTTTATTAATGCTAAACGATCTTCTTTTTTCATCTTTGAAAATATCTGACGTGAGACATAACCTTCTCCACCATGCCACATGATGGCCTCCTGAAGGTTGCGGGCACGTCCGTCGTGAAGGAAGTAGGTATGGCTGTTGACCAACGATTGCAGTCCTATACCCCATAACGGTGTCGTACGCCATTCGTTGCCCATCGCCAATCCGCTGCGATAGTTGTCGTTGAGGCCCACGCCCATAATCTCGCTACCCATGTCATGTAGGAGATAATCACTGTATGGATGGATTGTTTGTTTTCCAAGCCAAGGCAGTTCTGTGCCTGCCAGAAGTGTTGTTCCCCGTGGACGAGTGTGCAGGGTGGTCACATGACATAGATGGCATTTTGCCTCATGGAATTTTTCCTCTCCTATGGCGATGTATTCACGTTCTGAAATCTGTCGACCTTGGTATTGCACTTTTGTCGTAGTGCTGCCTAATCTGCGGGCTGGCACTCCAAGTCCCTGCATATAAAAATCAACATCTTCCATATCTTGTGTGGAGACTTCAAGACGGTCGTAAGTCAGACCCATCATGCTGCCTTCTTTCATCTGCGTCTGTCCTTCACAAATCTCTTCCGGATAACGGCTGTTTGTCGCACCCATGTCGCTCGAGAATCCAAGTTCCACGGTCAGGTCTTGATGCTGAGCCTTGTTGCCAGACAATCCAATGTCATAAACTCCACGTTCAGTCACATAATTACATCTTCCGCTGATTCCGTATTCTGGATAGTTGCTTTGTGCGGCAAGTCGTTTGATCTCATCTCTGTCGAGTGCCATCATCTGACCCATTCCCACATGTCTTAACGGTATTCTCACACTGCAGAACAGTTCGCTGGGATCAATCGGATCATCTGTGTCTCCATATTTGGCGTACCAATCGGTAATGGTATACTCTGGTCGTGCCAACTGGTATTTCTCTCCATCTGGAAACTCAAAATCTTCGTAGTGCCAACGACATTGCAGTTTGCCTTCCGCTTGTATTCCATAAATACTCTGGTCGTGAAGCACTCGTCCGTAATTCTGGAAAAATTGGCCGTTTTTCCTTGCCACATACACCAGCATGCTTGAAAAACCGTATTCTCCACTTCCATACACAGGAGTGCCATCTGCGTCTTGGCTGATCTGGGTCCACAAAGCAGGTTTTGTTCGTCCGGCATTTCTGTGGCATGATCCACATGAATATCCTGCGTACACTGGTCCCAAACCGGAAGATTGGGTCAGTGCGTCATCATATAGTTTGTCACCATGTGTAAAACGTTTACGGTTGGCGACATTCTCTGCCACCCATGGGGCATCCTGGTCGTATGCGAAACTGGAATTGTTGAACACTGTGCTGATTCCTGCCGATAACATATATCCTTCAGGTATATCAATTTTATCAATGTCATCAATTTCTTCGTCGCATCCCAACAGAAGGGGAGTCAGAGCTGATATAAGGAAATATTTACTTTTTGAGATATTAGCAATCATTTGCTTGTTTTCGTTTTGCTTGTCGTATATACACACATTCCTTGCCCTAAAAAAGGCAAGGAATCAAAGTGTAATTTTATTAACTAAAATTAATAAGTTCTTGGTTCTCCCATGTAGAACAATAAGAACTCAAGAGTATGAAAACCACGAACGTTCTGTGCTGCGCTGATTGTCTCGTCTTCTTCATCGAACTCACCTTCCCATTCCAACTCTTGGAAATTACCATTGTTCAGAATGTTTTTCAAAGCGGCTGCGTCCAATGGCCATGAGTCCATGTTAGGGTCAAGTCCAAGATCTGCAACTGGTCCGAAAAGGAATGCCTCGCTCATCTCCCATGGCTCACGAGCCTGCATCCATGCGTTGGCTGCCAACTCAAAGTTGGCTGAACTTGGATTGTTGGCAAGATTACGCACAGCTGTGTTTAGGGCGACGTTTCTTGTCACCAACAATTCGTATGTAGGCACAACCACCACGTCTACATAATTCTTGATGATTGGCTCCATCTCAGTCTCAGTGGCATTAAGCAAAGCAGGCTTGACCTTGTTGGTAAGTGTCGCCTCCAATGTAGCACAAGCTTTCTGTGCATCCACTACACTGCTGTTTCCGATATGGCTACGGAATGGTGCCGCCATACTCTTGATCGCATTGTATGCTGCTGAGATCTCATTCTTAGTCTGCTCGTACAAAGCATTGTTTTTTGCCTTCAAGTATGAAGCGATACTTGATGTTGCCTCCTTGCCATCTGTTGTGCCATTGAATGCATTGCGGATCGACAAGATGTTGTTGCTGTAGTCGTCGATCGAATGGTAGCTGTACCAACTCTCAACCGCATATACAGCTTCTGTGTATTTGCCAGCTTCCCATAGGTCGCGAGGCTCACCGATCTTGGCTGTTCCTACCTCGTTGGCGATATCCGCACAACCTTCGATGATCTGTTGTGCACATCCGATGTAGCTCGTGTAGTCCTTGCCAGCACCGGGATTCTTAAACTGGTCTGCGTATGAACCCAAACCTTTGTAGTCGGTTACCCAGGCATTTCTCAACGTCGTCGCATCTTTTGCTAACAGATTTGCCACCTGCACTGCATATTGTGTCCAGTTTGTTACATTCTCTGATGTGACTAATGTGCGATCCTCGTTGATCTCTGCGTTTGCTGTTCCTTCTGGAATGCCATTTGATTCTGGTTCGTCATCTTTACATGATCCCAAAAACATTGTTGCCAATGCGGCAACACTAATCAGTACGGCTTTTTTCATATTATACTATTTTTATTGTTTTTTTATTTCTTTGAAAACCAGTTGACGAAAGCAATGCCGATAGCGAACTCGTTTTCGTCGTTGTATTTGCCATCACCTATTTTACGACTTGTGTAGTCTGCTTTGACCACGAGATATGGCAACGGCTTGTAGTTGAGGCCTACAGTCCACATCGATGTCTCCAATCTGTCGTCTGCCACAGCATTTTTCACCTCCTTCTGAGTGTTGTAATATTCGTAACGCACAAACGGAGTAAAGTCGAGATTGCGATTGTTCTTGAACAATGGCTTCATTCTGAATCCAAATTCAACTCCATAATCCACAGCCTTGTTTGCGATTGGTGCGGTACGGCTGTATGGCGATTTGTTGCTTAGCATCACATTTTTTGAGCTCAGCAAATCACTGTTGCCAAGATTGCCTTGCAGGATATTCGCACGAGTCTCAATCCACTTGTTGCGGTATTTGAGATCCACGTTCCAGATAGTCACCGGAGCTTCGAAATTGTAGGTGTTCGGTTTATCACTGTTGGCTGCCACATCATCACAATAGTATAATGACGCACCCAACCTTAATCCTGGGATGCCAGTGTATTCCAATCGAGTAGCGTATGCCGGACATGTGAAGTTGTCCCCTTCAAACATTCCTTGGTTGGCCTTTCCTGCCCAGTTGTTTCTGTTGAATCCGTTGGCATTCAATCCTGTGATCACCATTGCCTGATATCTGAAACTTGCCCATCTGCGTCCAAACTGACCAAACACCTGTAATCCTGTTTCATGCCATGTGCTTGGAAGCATAGTCGTCTCTCCCTCTGGACGTACGGTGCCGAAAAAGTTGATAGGCTCATGGTGTGAATTGGTTAATCCTACAGGGACAACCATGTGACCAGCCTGTATATTAAAATGATTGTTAAGATGATAAGTCAGATGGAATTGCTCGACGGCAACTTCTCCTCCTTTCTCCATCTCCACCTCGTATTCTCCATTCTCTGTATTTTCCAGTTCGTATACCTGACCGCTTCCTCCGTATTCAAACTCGACCTCCATTCCTAACCAGAATCTCTCGTTGAATTTGACGTCGCCAGCAAGAACCATACGTGGGATACTTATTGTATTGCGTCTCACTTTGCTGTTTCCCTCGCTTGTGCCATTAAAACGGTTGATGCCATAATCCTTGAAGTTGGCGAGCATCTCACCGTATCCGCCTATGCGATAATGTTTGAAACTGTCGTACTCGGTACTGTCTGTGTTCCATTGTGCTGAAGCAGTGCCGGCAATCATGCTTACTGCTGTCAAAAGAAACGTTTTTTTCAGTGTCATAATTTGTCTATTTTTCGGGTGCAAAATTACTTCTAAACAATACTCTGCATCAATACGCAAAAATGGGTAAAAATCAACCGTTCGCTGCTACCTATATATGGGTACGCACCGTCTACTTAATTCTCTTTTTTTCAAATTTTATCTTTCGCATACCTTATTGTTGGTATCTGCCGATGTGAGGGAATACCTAAAAATGTGTATTGTGGAATGGAGGAAAAGAAAGTGATACCAATAAATGGATGACATAATGAAATCTCTTCTACATTTTTTTGCAAAAATCTGCGTGTAGGACTGAGCAAAAACTGTAATTTTGTTAGAAATAGATAAATCAAAATGATTCCAATATTTTCTGCATCCCAAGTTAAATCTCTTGACGCACAGGAGATTGCCGTTGAAGGTATCACATCTTTCGACCTTATGCGTCGTGCCTCGTCCGCTTTATATTCAAGATTGACGGAATTGATGGCGAATAGATCAGACCGCATCGTCGCTGAAATGCCTAAACGAAGGTTTGTCGTTCTGGCATCAGGCGGAAACAACGGTGGAGACGCTCTCTGTGTGGCGGATATGCTACGCTCTGATTATGAGGTCGTGGTATTCTATATAAAGGTGAGCGACCGTCAGACTGCTGACTTTGCCCAGGCGTATGCCAATGTGAAGGATTATATAGATATATATGAGATCTCTTCCGTCGACGATATTGAAAAAATGAGGCCATTTTTGCAGAAAGAGAATCTTTGGCTGATCGACGGATTGCTTGGATCTGGAATCAACAGGGTGGTGAATAAGGATTCGTTTCTTGGCAATGTGATCGATTTTGTGAATGGGGAGCGACGTGGGGATTCGATTCTTGTCTCCGTGGATCTTCCGTCCGGACTCATGGGAGAGGATCGTGAACTCTCCGATTTGTCCCGTTCGATCATCCGTGCCGACCACACCATCTGTTTGCAATATCCGAAGATGTCTACGCTGATGCCAGAGAGCGAGCGTTATGTCGGCGATATGTGTTGGGTGGATTTTGATATGAGATTGATGAAAGAGGGCAGGGGCGACGTCGGGAATATGTTGCAACACTCTGATTTTGATATAAGACGACGTCCGAAGCACGGACATAAGGGCACATTCGGAAAAGGATTGTTTGTGGCTGGAAGTCAGGAGATGCCTGGAGCTTGTATGCTGGGATCCAAAGCCGCGATGCGAGGCGGATTGGGAATGCTCTACGTCTTCACACATAAAGATGTCAAGCCTTATCTCATCAATTATCTTCCGGAAGCGATATGCAAAACGTATGATGCAGTCGACACGAATGCTCTCGACTCACTCAGCCATCTGCTTGCTACGACCGATGCTGTGGCTGTCGGACCTGGGCTTGGCACGTCAGGTGATTCCAAAACATTGGTGGAGATGGTTGTCAATGCTGCCTCTGAGAAAACACTGCTCCTCGACGCAGATGCGTTGAATATTGTTGCTGCCGACAGCAAATTGATGGAAATCCTACCGTCTTCTACAATAATAACACCTCATCCAGCCGAATTCCAGCGACTTTTCGGGAAATGCGCGAATCGTATGGAGATGATCGACCGACAGATGGAAATGGCAAAAAAACACAATATTATTATTGTGTTGAAAGGAGCGTATACCACAATCACAGATGGCAACACATTGTTTTTCAATCCTACAGGTAATTCAGGCATGGCCACAGCAGGTTCAGGAGATGTGTTGACAGGAATAATCCTTTCGCTACTGTCGCAAGGATACGAACCATACGAAGCCGCCAAACTAGGCGTTTTCCTTCATGGAAAGGCAGGTGACGTCGCCGCATCCAAATATGGCGAACCATCAATCCTCGCATCAGATATGATAGAATTCATAATGCGTAATGCATAATTCGTAATTGTTGGGAAAATCCATGCATCTGGTGAATCCAACCCTCTCGTAGAGACGCACGGACGTGCGTGTCATGATTAATTCATAATTCATAATGCATAATTCGTAATTGTTGGGGTATTATCCACGCATCTGGTGAATCCAATCCTCGTAGAGACGCACGGACGTGCGTGTCTTGGTCAATTCATAATTCATAATGCGTAATGCATAATTGTTGGGAAAATCCA
>JAEEMG010000050.1 GCA_016283095.1 Paludibacteraceae bacterium
ACTGCATCATGTGGATACTTATTATTATCTACATTTTGAGCGTGATCCTCTGCATAAAGCGTAATTGTAGTGATAAATATAAACTTCGTGGCGAATACACGCTTACTCAAGGAACGAAAAAAATCTGTACAGAAGAGATCAACGGACATGTGAGCAATCTTACAATTGACGTCGAAAAGGCTGAGTGCAACGTCGTCTTCAAACAGAAAAAATATATTTCGAAACTGTTCATTCCGATTCTGCATTGGAGTGTCGAGCCAAAATATGAGGTGACTGTCACCAATTCACAGGAATATAGTCTGAATGGAGGTGATGATTACACGTCAGGCGGTTCATCCACTATAAAATATTCCACTACGATACCATTGCAGATCAGAGATCCACGTGGAGGCAAAGACATCAATCTTGATATTGATGGAAACGTGTGATGAAATTAGAAATGCTGAATTCTAAATGCTAAATTGATTTTAAATAGAAAAAAATACACATAATATATGGCAAGAAAACATATTTTTATCGGCTGTGGAGGCGCAGGATCGAAGACTGTGGCTCTTATCAAGATGAAGGTGTATGAAAGCCTTCAGAATGTCAGTGGCAACCGTAGCAAGGTTGACGTGATGAATGACAACTACCGTTTTATGTTCATTGATACTGACGCCGGAGACATTGACAACCTTAATGAGAAATACCGTACCAAATATGAGAACGGACGTGTGAAGATGCTTTCCACGAACGAGCTTATAAACCTTGGAACACAGAATCCATACGTCATATATCAGAAAGCGAAAGCGGCTCAGGAGATCCAAATCAACAAGCGAATAATTGAAGCTTGTGATGACGACGTGGCAATGCACATGGATAACCGTGCCTTAAAATTCGGTGCTGGAGCATTCCGTTTGAAATCACGTACTGCGTTCGCCCGTCTTGCCGATCAGTTCTGTGAGAAACTGGTGAAGAATATCCAGGATTTGAATAAGATAGAGGATAACGCTGCCGACAACAACACAGTATGCTACTGGGTCGTTTGTTCAAGTTTGGGCGGCACTGGTTCAGGTATCATCAATGATGTGTTGTATTTTGTGAACATGATGCACAAGGCGACTATCGACGAGGCCGATCCAAAGGTTATACTTACAATGTATATGCCACAGTGGTATATCGACCACAATGGACGCAACGAGAAGTATCCACGCAATGCTTTCGCTGTGATGTCTGAGTTGGAGGCTGAGATGGCATGGTCAAAGAAACCGGAGACAGCCACCTTGTTCCACCGTCTGGCTCTAAACGATCGTTATTCACGCATCAATACGTCGCTACCATACAGACCATTTGAAGCGTTGATTCCTGTTGATTTCCAGACAGAAGCTGGAAACAATCTCGGTAATCTAGACAGTATGTATTCAAATACAGCTGAACTTCTTTGTTATCTTCACGATGGTCCTGGAGCAAGAGGTTTCGAGTCGTTCATGGATAACACCCGTGATGGAGAGGTCGCTCCAGGCACAGAGAAGAATTTCCTACTTCCGATGGGATATGTAGCGTTGAAAAAGCCAAGTGCTGATTTCGACGACTATATGAAATGCCGTATCCAGGCTGATTTGCTTGAACATTGTATCCTTGGAAAGTCAGTCAACGACAAGGCGAATAAAGTAGATTTGAATAAGGTTGTCGAGGATCTTATCAAAGACACTATCAATGCATATGTGCTTAATCCTGACGGAGATAACAACTATTTCAGCGAAATCCGCAGTCAGATGACACAGGCAATCAAGACTAATTTCTCTGAATCTCGTGCCGGAGTGATCGAGGGCGATAAACGAGTTGACAAGTTTGATGCAGGCAAGATGAATTCAGCGGTCAAGAAGACGACGCATAGTCTTGCTGATGTGATTGACGACCAGGATAATGATGCATTGCAGAAATCCACTCAGGAGGCACTTGAGCAGAAGATTTGGTCGTGTGTTGAGGAGATGGTCACAGCTATCGGTCTTCAGAACACTATCGCTGCTGTAGAGAGACTGGATGAAGAGTGCACATCTTTGTTCAACCACTACGACAAGGACAAAGATATGATTCAAGACTCAATCATCGCTGATTTCGCGTCGCATTTGCAGACAAAGAGCGAATTGAACCGTCAGAACACTAAATATGAGAAATCTTCAAGCAGCAAAGAGAAGAGTGATCTTGATTCAGCAAGAGAGAAGGCTGAGGAGAGAACTTTCCTTGAGATGGTTCATATCAACAATAATGCTGATGATATCGCCAATGTTTACAGCGTCTACAAGAGAGGCTTGGAACTTAAACGTGAGATTCTGATTGAAAACAAGATATTTGAACTTATCAAGTCGTTCTGCTATGGTGAGAATGGCTTCTTGGATGTCGTGGCACGTCATTTGAGAGCATTGTCTGAGGCTGCAAAGACCGCATTGTTGAGCGAGAAAGGACCCAAACAGAGCTTCAAGAATCTTGCGGAGACGTTCAGATCAAAGAAAGAGGATATCACTTCCGTCTACTTGCCTAATATATGCGAGTTCGCTAATGGCGACGGTTGGAAGAGAGACAACTTGTTTGCTGAGTATTATGAAAAATTGATTACTCCAGACAAAGAGGCTGTTTCTGGCAATGTACGTGTGCCTACAACAGAGGCTTTGACAGATTTCTTCCATACAATGAAGAACCAGATTGAGGCTGATTTGAAGAGTGCAAATTACATTGTGGAGTCTTTGGATGAGAATGGAGAGGCAACTCTAAAATCTAAGTTCTTCACCAACACAGAACGTAGCGCGGAGAAGACTATCGACGATATTATGAACTTCGCATACAAGGCATTTGGATTGATGTGCCGCAGAAATTCAGCTGTGAATGGATGGTACGACAAGAAATTGCCTGATTTGATCAATGAACTTACTACAGATCAGCTAGATGAGGTGACTAAACGACTTTCTCCAACATTGTTCTTCTCTTACAATATCGGTCAGATGGACGGTGTGCTTGAGCAGAGAGATTTCTGTGTGGCAGACAACAGAGACAATGCAAAGAAGGTGTTTAATTTCCAGGAGTCAAGCTCACAGAAGTTTATTGGCCATAGCAACTCTGAGTTGTTCTACATCATAACTGCCAAAACAGGAATGAATTTCGAGTACTACCGCACTTACCATAATATCAAGTCGGAATACGACAAATGTGATAAGAAAGAGTACTACCATTTCCATCAGGCATTTGCAAGAACAGGTGGAGACGTGGATGAAATCAAGAGTCTGTTGCCAATTGGTGCGTCAAACGCGACTATCGCAATGCTTAAATTGATGATTCTTGGTAATTATGACGAGTCTACAATGAAGAAATTCGTAGTGATTCCAGACAAATCATATTTGGAGGGTGTTTATGGTCAGACTCCATTCGAGGTGAAAAGCAATTCAGTAGTTTGGGCTACAGACTTGTCGCTTGAAATCCTTGGAGACAAGAAGATTCAGATCAACATAGCAGAGAAGGGACGTAAATACACTCCATGTTACTGCAATCTCTTCTATACAGAGTTGAGCAATGAGTTTGGAAAACGTTATTTGAGCGACCACTACGACAACTTCATTGAACGTTATATGCAGGCAGTCAACGCATTGGATAACAATATATTGGTTCAAGGATTCAATCAGGCGAAACAGAAAGTTGAGACACTTCTTGATGCCAAATATAGAGATGCACGAGCTGCACAAAGTTTCCAAGAGATGGAGACATTGAAAGAGATGTTGCGAGTGCTTAACGACAAATTCAAGACATTCGAGGATTTCACTTGTAAAGACTGATGACACCTGTTTGGGTAATAAATCTTAATGAGGATATAGATGTTCGCAAGAGGTTGGCGGAAAATCTCCGCAAACTTTCTCGCGAGCAACGTCACTGTTGGCGTGTGACCAACCTTGCCAATCGTCGTTGCGTCGGAGGAATAGAAGACAAAGATTCCTTTGATGCGACAATTGATTATACGGTGAGGGAAGGGCAGCGTATGGTGAACTATTTCCTAGAAAAGGGATTTCCGTTCATCAATCTTCAGGTTTGTATTCTCGGTAATGCGGAAGAAAAACTGACACAGCAGATTTTCCATCTGTTGCCATCCATTCTGCATGAAAAATTCGGAAACATACTTTCCACTCATCTAAATCGTGGATTGGAGCAGACGGGAATGTTGTGTGTGAAGGAGTCAATCAACCAATCTCACGACTTGCAGCATAAACGCAGATGTGTGAAGTTTCTTGAACAACTCAATGTTATGATGGCAAAGAAAAAGTTTGCCAGAGTTGTGTTGTATCAGGAGAATCAGTACGTTGCGAACAGATTCTATTGTCAGCTGCAAACCAATGAGTTGACAGATTTGTTGTTCCAATATATGTTGTCGGTATACTTCTGTGGAGATAACGATGCCACAGTGTTTGGCAACGATCTCGCCACACAGAATGGCTACTATTCACTTGGCGCGGCATCCGTCTTCTACGATGGCAAGGCCCAACATAATATGTATGCTTGGGATATACGCCGCAATCTGCTGAAAGCGATGTTGCGTGACAAAAATCTCAATTATGATTTTATTAATGATGACATAGCTGGTGATGACGAGATAGCGCGTAATGTGGCAAAAGTGGGTGGAAAACTAAAGTCAGGATGCGATTTGGGTGACGTCTTCAACAAACTTTATGAGAATCCAGATCCACATCCGATTTATGATTTCTACAGATACAATCTGTATCGTGACTATTTCCAGACATATCTGAAACATCTTCCGCCGACACTGGTTAAACGACACCAGCAGATTTCATATTCGTTGAGATACAAATCTATCGACACGATGGTGAAGAATCGTGAAGCAATCTATGATCGTGCCGCAAGCACAATCCGTGAGTCTGCCTCATATTTTATTGGAAGTTCATATAATCCGGATGTCACTCTGCCTCAGACACTTGCGTATTATGACGCCATGCAGGAAGAGATCTGCAAGTATAAGGAGCGTGCAAAAGAGGATAAAGAAGATATTGTCAAATGTCCGAAGTTTATCAACGATTTCTATCTGGATTTTAAGGATGACACAGAGAGAACGACCCAGCAGAGAAACTTGGATTTGGTGAAAGAGTTGAGTTCCATAATTGAATATGAGCCGACGTTGCTCGGATTGATAGCAAGGACAGCTGTGTTGAGTGTCGTGATTGTGTTTTCAACCATCTATTTTGTTCCTTATCTGTTGGAGCAGATGTCGGATTCAATAAAGGAATTGTCTGAATATAGCGTTTATTATAATGTGATGAATTCAGAATACTCATGGGTTTGGGTGACGGTAGGAGCGATAATTCCGTGGATAGCATCTTTTGTGAAATACTTCCGCAATCATAAGTATGTGACGAAATTGAAGAAGATGCTTCTTGCCAACACATTGCTTGAAGTCAACAACAATATGCGTCAGGATTATGAGGATCAGGTGGATTATCTCTACAATGATCTTTACGATTTCTGTTCCCAACAGAAACGACATGTCATGAAGCTTATTGATAAGGCCAAAAACGAGTTGACGATGGAAAAACCTGATTGGTGGACAGTTGATGTGAAGGAGACAATGTTCAACCAGCATCTCACCCAGGCTAAGTTTGAAGGAGAACCGTTGGTGAAAAATCAAGAATTGGTTGAGCCGATGCTTTATCTGAATCGTAGGACTCGTAAATTATCTGAACTTACGAAAGAGGATTACAAGGATATGCTGCAGAAATTGTTTGCTGACAAGTTCATATCTGAGATTGTGACACTTCCAGGAAACCGTTTGTTTGGCAAGGAAGACGCTGATTATGAAGCAGAAAAAGCCACAGAGGATTACGAGATGTTGCACCGTCGCATAGAGAAATGCTTCACGGATAATCTGCCGAATGTACCAAAAGACTTCGCTGATTTCCATCGTGATTATGCCGACTGCATCACATTCCGTCCGCTTTACAAGATGGCCGAAATCAACGGTATGTTCATCACTACGAATGAAGAGGAACCAATGTTGCTTCGTGCCGCGGATAAAGAGTTTGCGGCAAAGGCCAGACATGAATTGTTTGAAATGGATGAAGCACGCAGATATGAGGTTGATCCATTGGTTTGCAGACAGTATAATACAGATCCATATCTGTTTGTTGTCACATGGCAAAAAATTGAGGATCAGATAGATTGGAGGTTGAAATGTAATTATGAGGAGGAAGATAATCTGATTCAAGAAGCACCGTCTTCTTATAGAGATGAAATTTTTAGCCAATATATAGAAGATTCAACAGAGGAAGAGTTTACTCCATGGGATGCACTTGGAGGAATTAATTATGAATACAAGGCATGAGTGATCTAATATTGATGATATTGGGTGGAATCCTGATCCCGACGCTCCTTTATGCGTTGGGTTGCTTTATATGGTACCGGTTGTTTCCACGTGCGATCGGCGAAAAATGTCGTATTGTGCGTGAAGACGATTCATTTGCCATTTATGATTATTATTTCCCAAAAACGGTAAATCCGGTCGGACATATCTACATCAGAAATAATAAGGCGGAAGTCCATATCAGGAAAAATTTTGAAGACGACGTGATTGTCGACTACGAACCTACTGAATCGTGGATAGTAAACGATGAAGTGTTCAAGGGATGTCTGGTAGGAGAGACTGGTGCAGATGAGTCCGTTGGAAAATTGTCGTTTGAAGCGATAAAAAATTGGTTTTCAGCTTTCTTTTCATGTCATTATTATAAAACTACAATCGTTAAACCATCATCAGATGATGGTCTTGTTGTGCCAGATGATGTTGATCTTGATCCGGAAGATGATGTTGCTGCACCGACCAACAGCGCAGAAACAAAAGATGAAGACAGAGAAGATTACAAAGTAAGGGAGTATGGAAAACTAAAAAAGGATTTGGAGAATTTGTTCCCAATGCGTAAACTGCTGTGTGGATACCTCGCTATCAAAGAAGATATCCGTAGACGACTCGACACAACAGTGGCAGATGGAAGATACACACGTCATAAACCGTCAATAGCAGATACATCCATCCTTTCGCTCTTGATTTTTATCGTGGTTTTCATTGTTAAAGAATTGATAGTCCCATATCCTGCAGAGGACAAGTGTACGATAAGATTTCTTCCTCATGGAATAGCTATGTTGTTGACATTTTTACTCATTTGGTTTATCATGCATGAGATTCATGTCGAATTGTCTTTCAAGAATACAAAATTCACACAGTTTTTGAAACTGTTGAACAGGGGCACGGGGTTGAGAAACACATGCATATTTGTTATAATTTTTGTTGCCATTGGATACTATTATTATTTTAAAATAGATCTGAATTGGATTATCCTATTGTTCTTGTGTATTATCGTTAGAAACTCTACTATTGGGAATAAATTCAAACCATGGAAGGTTGATGATCCGTTGGTGCCTATGCTCAAGCAAAATGAAATTGATGATAATAGAGTAGACGACGGTGCTGACGATCCGAATCCGAATACAAATCTGTTTGCGATCAACAGTTATGATTGGACAATTTCAGGAATGAAAGCAAACAATAAATGCGTGCTTCGTCTGAAGTTTGACAAAGAGAAGATGTTGAGATTGACAGCTGGTTATGATAATTCAGAACTGTTGAATTCCGACGGGGATCCTGCTGATGTGGCAAAATATTTCGTCGAGGAGGAGAAAGATTCACTGCATATGAAAAAGATCTGCTGGTTTGTGGACGAGACAACTATTGGACGAGGATTGTCTAGTGTGCAGAGGATGCAGATGATACTGGATTTTGTTCAAGACAGAGAGTCCTTTGAAAGAGTGGAGAACAGTTTGACATCTGGCAGACTCCGTTCTGCGGAAGAGATACTCTACAGCAAAAAAGCGACAGCCATGGATCGTGCGATGCTTGCTGCAACAATTTATGCAACAATGGATTACAAAGTCAATATACTTCAGTCGCGAGACGGACGAGTAGCGTTGGAAGTGGCGGAAAAAGAGAATGTTTGTCCAGATTTGTGTGGCTCGATACGCAATGATGTCTTCTCCTACAACGACAATGTATATTATGTATGCGATATGCAGACGGATAAATTTGTGATCGGAACAATCCCGTCTTTCAAAAAGAGTGATTTTGTGAGAAGAATTGTGATTGCGTAAAACTGCCGAAGCAAACCACAGATGCATGAACTATGACATTAGAGGCTGTCATGACAATAAATGTAACATTTTAGATAAAAATGGGATGGATTGTCAACCATCCCATTTGTCTGTATTGAATATCCAAATTTATAAATAATGCTTTTCTGATAAGTAATCAGAGATTTTCTTGATAAAAATTTTTGTCGGTTCGATTTGTGGCATTACATCTTCTTCGTCAAGAAAAAAATTGTCACTGTAGTCTCCTGTTTGTCTTTGCGTAAAAAGACGTTGGTATAATCTATGATCTTCTTTTGTGAATTTTCCGGTCTTTACAAAATGAAGTCCAAACATTGTTATCACGCCATTGTGAGTATGTGTTTCGTGGTTTTCACTGATTAACAAGGCAGTAACTGCATAATATGCAGCATAGTATAGCCTGTTAGCAATCAAATCCCAAAATTCATTGGCAATATTTGCTTCCACCTGTTTTAATGCGTTTTCAGCTTTCTCCAATCTGTAACTTACGATGGCTTGTCTTTCTTCTTCTGTCAGCATAGTATTCTACCTTCTTTTTGTATATTCTTAAACAGAGGAAGATATGAAAATTTTGTCCAGTTTTCAGATGTCTGTAGAATTGGGTTGATAACAGCATCGTATTGTAAACCTAAATCGTAGAATGGATCAGCAAATTTGCAATAGTCTTCGTGTCTGATTTTATCTGTATTGACAACGACAAGAATGTCCCAGTCTGAATCAGAACGAGCGTCACCTCTTGCTCTTGATCCAAACAATATGAACTTGGCTAAGCCTGAGTTTTGCTTTGCAATGTTGAGCAACCCTTGTTCAATTTCTTTGTCGTGATTCATAATCCGTCGATTTTGTTGTACAAAAATACAAATCCTATTCAAAAAAGCTTTATGTCAATACAATAAAAAAAACGTTTTTTCGTTATCTTTGTAAAGAATAAACAAAAATTGAAGGGTATGAAAAGGAGTGTTTTGACGGCATGTTCGATTGCCATTTTTTCATCATTGCTTCTGTCATGCAAGGAGCAGACAAAGCTTTCTTCCGATAACGATAGTACTGCTTTGTTGAGAGAGTCTACTGCGGTTAATTCTTCAAGTTCTTCAGCAAAATATGTCTCGACGGGAGTTGATTTCACTGTCGCAGCAGAGAAATCGCTTAATTCGGTTGTCCATATCATCACATATTCCAAAGGCAGACAGTCGAATGTCGTGACTCTGGAGGATTTGTTCGGTTCATTCTTCGGACAGCCACGTCGCCAGCCACAAAACACAAATCCAAGACCGGTTGGCTCTGGTTCGGGAGTGATACTTGACAATCTCGGCTACATAGTGACAAACAACCACGTAGTGCAGGGTGCCGACCGTGTGACTGTCACTCTTAATGATAAACGAGAGTTTGAAGCACAAATCATAGGTTTGGATCCATCAACAGATTTGGCCTTGCTTAAAATAGAGGCAGAGGATCTTTCTCCAATTGAAATTGGCAATTCCGACAATCTGAAAGTAGGAGAGTGGGTGTTGGCGGTGGGTAATCCGTTTAACCTCACATCAACAGTGACAGCTGGAATTGTGAGTGCCAAAGGTCGTAATATCAATATTTTGTCTGGAGACATGAAGATAGAATCATTTATCCAGACAGATGCAGCAGTGAATCCAGGAAACAGTGGAGGAGCGCTTGTGAACTTGAATGGAGAATTGGTCGGCATCAATTCCGCCATTGCCTCACAGACAGGCTCATTCGCAGGATATGCGTTTGCGATTCCTGTGTCGATCATGACAAAGATTGTGTCAGACTTGAAGCAGTTTGGATCTGTACAGAGAGCGTTGCTTGGAATTGTGATAACAGACATCTCAAACGAGTTTGCAAAAGCCAACAATGTCAACCGTCTGGATGGAGTTTTTGTTGTGGAAGTCGGACAAAATGGTGGAGCAAAAGAAGCCGGAATGCAGAACGGAGATGTCATCATTGCCGTCGACAACGCTAAAGTGAAATCAGTGGCTGAGATCCAAGACAGATTGACGCGATTCAGCCCAGGCGATGAGGTGAAAATCACCGTCGACAGACAGGGTGAGATCATGACATTCAATGTCAGATTGCACGGCACAAACGAGTATCAGCTTAATACAAACGAATAATCAAAACAAAAACATCTGCAAAATTGACTATCGGATATGGGTTTTCTTAAAAATTTCTAAAAATCAAATTCACATTTTCAAAGAACCCGTTTTTTGATTATTTTTGCAGAAAAATAAAATTTGCGTAACTAAAAACAAAAAAAGGATATGGGAGAACTAGAAAATTATTCAAAAGAAGAGAGAATCAATAGCTCTACTTCTGAAGGTCAGTATGTTGATCATGAGAATGTAGCTCTATCAAAATATATGACATCGGTTTATAAAATGATGTGTTATGCATTGCTTTTGACTGGAGCTTCTGCTTGGGTAGTGGCACATTCTGAGACATTGCGCAACATTTTCCTTGGCTCATTCTGGATTTGGGCATTGGTTGAGCTTGGTCTTGTCATCGCAATCAGTGCAGGAATTCAAAAGTTTGAGGCTAAGACATTGAATATCTTGTTTGTCATATATTCGATTGTAAACGGTTTGACATTATCTGCGATATTCCTGGTTTATGAATTGGGATTGATTGAGACGGCATTCTTCATAACCGCAGGTACATTCGGAGCATGTTCATTCATTGGATACAAGATTAAGAAAGATCTTTCTACTATCGGAAGAATAGCATTCTTCATTTTGATTGGAGGAATCATCGCTACAATCGTAAATTTCTTCATGGCTAGTTCTACTTTAGATTGGATAATAAACTACGCTATGGTAGGTGTATTCGTGGTTTTGACTGCGTATGACACACAGAAATTGAAGAATGGAGGTTTCCACTATTTGGCAGAGGAAGATCAGCAGAGATGGGTAGTGTATGGCGCTTTGGAGCTATACTTGGACTTCATCAACCTATTCCTTTATATCTTGAAAATTTTAGGACGAAGCAGAGACTAATTAAAAATGGATAAGAACAGATTTTTAGTTATTATGGCTGGTGGAGCAGGCACACGTTTTTGGCCATGCTCACGTTCGAACAGACCAAAACAGTTTTTAGATTTCTTTGGCACTGGCCGAACTCTTTTGCAGCAGACATTTGATCGTTTTGCAAAGATCATACCTACTGAGAATATCTTTATTGCGTCTAACGTACAATATAAAGATTTGATTCTAGAGCAGTTGCCAATGTTGACAGAACGTCAGTTGCTTTTGGAGCCAGCACGTCGCAACACAGCGCCTTGTATTGCATACGCAATGAACAAGATAGCGTCGTTTAATCCAAATGCAAACGTTGTGATCGCACCGTCGGACCATTTGGTTTTGAAAGAGCAGGAATTTCTAAACACAATTGAGAAAGGTTTGAACTTCACTGCCAATAATGAGGTGTTGATGACACTTGGTATCAAGCCATCCCGTCCAGAGACAGGATACGGATATATTCAGATCGAGAACGGATCATCCACAGATTCAATATTCAAAGTGAAGACATTCACAGAGAAGCCAAATCTTGAGTTGGCAAAGATATTCTTTGAAAGCGACGAGTTTTTGTGGAATTCAGGTATGTTCTTGTGGAATGTGAAAGCTATTTCGAATGCGTTCGAGCAGCATGAGCCAGAAATTTGGAACAAGTTTAAGGCTGGCAGCAGCTATTACAACACACCAAAAGAGCAGGAATATATCGATTCGATTTATCAGACAAGCAAGAATCTTTCGATCGACTATGCGATCATGGAGAAAGCACAGAATGTGAATGTGATAGCGGCCGATTTCGGATGGTCAGACCTTGGCACATGGGGCAGTCTTTACGATTTGTCTGACGCAAAAGATGAGAATCAGAACGCCACATTGAAGGGTAGGGTGAAATATCATAATTCAAAAGGAAATGTGATCAGCCTAGCTGAAAACAAGATCGCGATCGTGGAAGGTTTGGATGATATGATTGTTGTAGACGACGATAATGTTCTGCTTATTTGCAGAAAGTCGGAAGAACAGCATATCCGCGATTATGTAAGTGAAACAAAAGAAGCTTTTGGAGAAGATTATATTTAACAATTAATCAATATGGGTGGACGTGAGTCCACCCAAGTTTTTTATTTTAGAAAAAGATGAGTTCTTTTTACGTTGCGTTTGTCGCACTTATTTTGGGCTATTTCTTTTACGGAAAGTTTGTTGAGAACGTCTTTGGCCCAGATCCTAAGAGAGTTACTCCAGCTATTGAGAAGCAGGATGGAGTTGATTTCATGCCATTGCCAACATGGCGAATCTTCATGATTCAGTTTTTGAACATCGCAGGTCTCGGACCAATTTTTGGTGCCATTATGGGTGCTAAGTTTGGTGCCGCATCTTACTTGTGGATTGTGTTCGGTTGTATTTTCGCTGGAGCCGTACACGATTATCTTGCAGGAATGATGAGTTTGAGAGAGGGCGGAGAGAGTTTGCCCGACATTATCGGCCGTCATCTTGGAATGAACGCAAAAAAGATAATGCGTGTCTTCACTGTGATCTTGATGATTCTTGTAGGAGCAGTGTTTGTAAGTGGTCCATCGGCTATTTTAGGAAAATTGACATCTCTTGATCCAACTATATGGTTCGGAGTCATTTTCATCTATTATATCTTGGCTACATTGTTGCCAATAGACAAAGTTATTGGAAAGGTTTATCCACTATTTGCTATCGCATTGATTTTTATGGCTGTAGGAGTGTTGGTTATGTTGGTCAAGACAAATCCAGCACTACCAGAGATTTGGGATGGTTTGGAGAACACACATCCTGCAGGAGAGGATGCGATGCCTTTGTTCCCAATGATGTTTGTGAGCATTGCATGTGGAGCTATCAGTGGATTCCATGCCACACAGAGTCCGCTTATGGCACGTTGTATGACAAATGAGAAACATGGTAGACCGATCTTCTACGGTGCTATGATCACAGAGGGTATTGTTGCTCTTATTTGGGCTGCCGCTGCCAACTATTTCTTCAACGAGCATGGTATGGAAGAAAACAATGCCGCACTGATTGTTGATAATATCACAACGAATTGGTTGGGTCAAGTAGGTAGTGTATTGGCACTTTTAGGAGTCGTTTTTGCACCGATCACCAGTGGAGATACAGCATTGAGAAGTGCACGTCTGATCGTTGCTGATTTCTTGAATAAAGAGCAGAAAACAATCAAAAGCAGATTGGCAATCAGTTTGCCTATCTTTGCAGTCACATTGATTGTGTTGATCTACAGTGTCAGCGACAAAGAGGGGTTCAATCTGATCTGGAGATATTTCGCATGGTGTAATCAGGCATTGTCGGTATTCACATTGTGGGCGATCACCGTCTACTTGAGAAAAAGAGGAAACTATTGGTGGGTGACATTTGTGCCAGCAATCTTCATGACAATGGTTTGCTCTACATACATCTTTATCGCTCCTGAGTGTTTGCATCTCGACAAAACGATCTCATATACAGCAGGAGCTGTAGTGACAATCATGACTGTTATGGTCTTCTTGAAAAATATGAAATCTAAAAAAGATTCAAGTAATTTGATTGAGAAATAAATTCTGATGTGAAATATTGATGTAAAGAGACGCGGGGAATCGCGTCTCTTTTTGCGTTTTACAAATCAAAACACAATCGGTTTTTGAAAGTAACTATTTCGTCATATACGCCTCTTTGGGCAAGCCTTCACCTTTCTCATTAATATAATAAAGACGGCCCTTATATTTCACAACACCTACTCCATGCATAAAAGCAAGGACATCATCCAAACAGAACGGCACAACAATCTTCTTCGTCTCCATATCAAGCAATCCCCACTTATCATTTACCTGATATGCATCCAATGTACAGTCCGTTCCTTCATAATGCCAACCGAAATTTTCAACAGCTAAACGCTTGTGTAATATCATTGGCTGTATCTCTTTTCCCTTAAAGTCATAGAAAGCAATATGTCTAATTGAGTCTTCTAAATTTGAACATTCTAAAGCATTATGATCAACATTACAGTCAGAATACTTCATAGGTAAAATAAATTTGCCATTTTTATCAATTAATCCAGCCTTGCCAGTATGAACAATTTTGAATTTGCCATTTTGTATTATTCTAGCCTTTTCAGTATCTACAACTTTGAAAAATTCATCTGCTTTATCTCCAATCCAAGGCGAAAAATCTTTTGCAGGACAATCATGTTTAAATTCTACATCTTCATAAGGACCAGATATAATTTTTCCTTTATTATCTTCCAACGTCCATTTATTTCCCATCAGATGCCATCTTTTATTCTTAGAAACTTGAACATAATCTGTTTTGTTTCCTTTAGAATCATATAACCCAAAAATCAAAGAATAAGAATTTTCTTTTTGTTCCATCTTTTCAGTCAAAATAGTGCCAAATTCAACTGTGGTTGAAGTTTGATAATCATTTTGTTTGAATATAAGGTTTCCATTCTGGTCAAAGACAGATCCTCCATAAATCCATCTTCCATCTTCACATTTATACACAGCAGATGGCCTTTCATTCACCAATGGTATAACTATCTTTCCCGATTTATCTACAGCACCCCACTTATCCCCTTTTCTAACAACAGAGATTCCTAAATCTCTGTTCTTCATATAATATTTAAAATTCTTTTCAACAAGAAGTTTGGCCGTGTTATAATTATGTGTCACCTGATCAAAAGAGCAAACATCTTTACCATGATTGTCAATCATATGCCATTTAGAATCACTTTCAAAAAATTGCCAAATATTATGGTTTATAAAAAAATGATAATCATCAGGAGCAGACAAAGGCACAACTTCATTCGAGTTCACATCTATAATACCCCACTTATCATCTTTAGAAACTCGTGCATAACCATCCACAAAGTACGAAATATAATCATATTTCCCTTTTTCTATAACAACATGTCCCTTATAATCAATAGTATAAGGACTACGATCTATATAATCACTTATAACTATTGGATATACTCCATCTAAATTCAAATCATTTCTGACGAGAAGAGGGTCTCCTACTTCATTAACACCATAAAAATCAAGATTAGAATTAAACATTATGTTTGTTGTTTTTGGACCCTTGAATATTATATCACCATCAATATTAACCAAATAAACACTATCTTTGCTTCCTTTGAACAACGCCACATTCATATTGTAGCGAAAAAGAGGGAGTAACGAATCAGGCAAAGTGTTTATCTTAAAAACACCATTTCCAGACAGTGCATTAACAGATATAGAAATAATAGAAATAAATGTCAACACTGCCAAAAATTTATTTTTCATTTCAATCAAAATTTGTTTTGTAATTTATAGTAGGAACTTCCATTTATAAGAACGACAATGTTAATTGACCCTATTTTGAAGAGTGGAAGGAACAAAAAAAAGGGCAGGGAAGAAGCCTGCCCTTATAGATTCATTTATTTTCCTTCAAATTTGACAGCGATCTCGATTTGACCGATTTTACGTCTGTTGTAATTGTAAGGATCGCTTATCACTTTGATGATACCGAATTTTCCTTCTTGTGTTTTGAATCCAATGAGAGTTCCTCCCGGCCAACCTGAACCATCTGAAAAATATATGTCTGATGATTTGTCGAGTTGGTTTCTTACAATCTTCGCTGATTCAAACACATGCTGCAGACCAGGAACTGTTTTTAATGAATCAAATTTCGAAGATGTAAAATTATCAGGAAGATTGTAAAAAGTTGTTATACGTTTTTTGTATTTAATCGCAGTTCTACGCATGAAATCAACTGATGTCGGTCCTGCAAAAAAATATTTTGGCCACTCTGACACAGAATGGTTCGCATAATCAAATGAAGAGATATTAGGAAATTCTTCTGAAAATTTATTATCTGAATTTTCAAAATCAAAAATATGTTCTGGATCATAATAAGCGAAAGCGATATCAAAATCAGACTCAGATGCAAATTTTTTAAGAGAATCTTTATCTTCGATTTCATCAAGAGGAACGATCTTCATGTCGTTAATACTCAATAGCATTCTTGTACCATATTCATTGTCCATCACAAACTCACCGTAGCGAACATCTTTAGTTTTTTGAATCTCTTCCTCTTCTTTACAAGAAGAGACAAAAAGGACTGCTACAATACCCATCGCACATAGCGATAAAAACTTTTTTAACCTCATGTTTTTTTCTTTAATTATTTTTACGTCGCAAAATTATATGTTATTCTTGTTTCTGCAATCATAGTTTGCTGTTTTTTTTGTTAAAAAAACTAAAAAGATACGACTAAAAGCTATTTTTTATATATGAATAGCAATTTGTAATTATTAATCGAGTAGAACGATATTATACATTAACAAATAAAAAAGCCCGACATATAAATGCCGGGCTTCTGAATTTATTGTGATAGCTGATTAGTAAGTCACAGTCATTGTTAGATCACTACCTGCTACCTCAGCACCTGCAAAATCTATTATATTACAGATTATAGCATTCTCATTAGCAATGTATACAAAATGTTTTACATCCTTTAATGGAAGAAGACTTTTTCCTTCTGTAGCCAACTTGTCTTCAATGTCACCTTTGACATATGAAAGAGCAGAAGTTAGATATTTATTGTATTCTTCATCAGTTAGTGTAACAAATTTTCCTGCTCCCTTCAAATGAGCAACTGTAGATGTAAGCTCTGTTTTCTCAAATGGGACAAACTCAATACCATAGAAATACTTGTTAACAGAATCTAACTTTGCAATAATTGAATTTGAGAGATTTCTGTTAGCAGAAGATGTCTTTCCTGTGCTAACAACAGTAAAGTTTCTAGCCTTACCGTTGATAGACAATGCGTAAGAACCTTCTATAGCAGGGAATGTGATGCTGTAGATAGAGTCTGTGATAGAAGCGTTGTTTGAAACGTTAATCTTTCCAAGGAAAGTGTTAGAAACAGTGAATGATACAGATGCTGGATCTACCATTGTCTTGTTGCGAAGAACCACGTCAACGCTGATGCTGTCTGAATTTACACCATTCTCAAGCAATGTGTTTGCTTTGATTGTATCTTTTAGAGAGTCAGGTGTTGAATTGTTAAGTCTGAAAGTGAACTGATCTGGATACACAATCTTCTTTGGTGTTGAGTCAACTGGAACCACTGGAGCTGGTTCTGGTTCAGGATCGTCATCGTCCTTATTACAAGATCCAAGTGTCATAACACCTGCTACTGCTGCCATAAGGCAAAGGAGTTTACCTCCATTTAATGCTTTGATAGTCATTGTTCTTTATTTTTTGTTATTTTATAAATTTCTGGACTAACATCCTGAACTATATTTCAGGATTTCATTCAAATGCAAAATTATCAATTTGTTTCATACAAAACAAATTTTTGATTGAAATGTTTTCTGGCAGATTGAACATTTTATTCGCTGTTTTTCAGATTCAGAACGAAAAGTTATAAAATGTAACGTATTTATTTTACAACATGAATATTTGTGTCTTATTTCGTGATTGAACATAACATATTGTTATGAAAATTATATTATATTAACATTCAAACTGATGTATTATTGGGTAATATTATATATATTTGTAGCCACTAATGTGAAGACAAAAAACAATTAAGATATCAAAATGAAAAAATTATTCGCTATTGCACTAGCAATGTCGTTTGCAACATCTCTATTCGCACAGGAAAAAATTGATAGAGAGCATGTTGTTAAAGGTAAGATGGTTACCGCAAAAGGAGACACTTTGGACGGATACATTCGTGAAATGGTTCTTCCAACATTTGCACAGATGAAATATGCATACGAGAATCCCAATACTATTTCACATGCTGATGTTGAGTTTGGATGCGAAGTGAAATTTATTTCAAAAAAGGACTTCGATTCTAAAAAACATGTTCACGAGAACGACTACACTAAGTGTAAGCCTGAAAAGTACAAGGGGTATGTATATAATTATAATATCAAATCTCTTGCCATTCCATTCACTTCATTGCCTGTAAAAGACGGTAAGAAAGTAAAAACTTGTTTTGTTAATGTTAGAGAAGAGATCACCAAAGGAGAATATTTTGTGAAATACTACAAACCTATTGGCCGAAAGGTGAATATAGGAGGATTTGGTAACACAATGACTGCTAATGATGATGATATGATGGAATATACACATCCTCACGAGGCTATCTATTTTAAGGATAAGAATGAAGTGATTTTGGTAAAAGATATCGATCCTGTTGAGTTCTATCAGACTCGTTGTCCTGAGGTTTACGACAAGTGGAATATGGGAACTTACATAGATTTGAACCGTGCGTCTAACGCATTTGACAAAGTTGATCAAGTATTCCGAATGGGTAAGGCTAAGATTGATGTAGCTCAGAATGAGGCTCGTGTAAAGGCATTTTACGATTATTTGGAGATATGTGCCAAGAAGAAGAATGAGCAATAATGCTTAGACGCTAAAATCTGCGTCTAATCGATAAAAATTAAGCACGGTGCTGTTTTTCAGTGCCGTGCTTAATTCTTAAATTATGGCTAGTAAAATATATATAGAAACATATCCATATCTAAATTCATAAATATTAACATTAATTTAACATTTTCTTAAATCATAATTTATATTTTTGTGAAGTCTCTAATAGACATAGAATTTTTAACACTATAAAAACATGAAGAAAATATTTGCTATTGTATCAGCAATGTTATTTACGACTTCTCTATTTGCACAGGAAAAAATCGATAGAGAGAGAGTTGTTAAAGGAAAAGTGATCACTACAAAAGGAGACACTTTGGATGGTTATATCCGTGAGATGGGATTGCCTACACTACAGCAGATGCGCTCAGCCAGTAGTTCTACTGTTGCAACTATGGATGCTGAATTCGGAAGTAAAGTAAAATTTATTTCTGAGAAAGATTTCGATGCAAAAAAACATATTCACGAGAACGACTACACTAAGTGTAAGCCTGAAGATTTTAATGGATATATATATGATTATACAAGAAGAAATCTTAAGTTCACTTCTTTACCTGTAAAAGATGGAAAAAAGACAAAGAAAAGCTTTGTTCAGATTTCAAGTCAAATTGGAGATGGAGAATATTTGGTGTACTATTATAAACCGTATGGCACTAAAGTAGCAGGTGGTGGTTTGGACACACCAACAGATGCAGAATTAGAACAATATACACATCCTCACGAGGCTGTATATTTCAAGGCTAAGAATCTTGTTGTGTTGGTTAAGGATATTGATCCTGTAGAGTTTTATGAGACTCGTTGTCCAGAGATTTATGACAAGTGGAATTTAGGAACTTACATGGATCTAAATCGTTCCTCAAATTCGAAATTAAATAAATTTGACGATAAAGTAGATCAAATTTTTAGTTTTGGCAAGAAAAAAGTAGATACGGTTCAAAACGAAGCTCGTCTAAAGGCATTTAATGATTTTATTTATAAATGCTCTAAATAAATTATAATGACTAAATTAAGCACGGTGCTGTTTTCAGTGCCGTGCTTTTTTATGACCAGCAAGAAAATATATAGAAGCACGTGATAACCTACTAAAGTAATAAATTTAGCAAATAAAGAAATTTTAATAGATCTAATGGTGGTGGAAAATTAATAATACTTGGAAAGATTGAATGTCATGAAAAAAAGATAAAAGAAAGAAACGATGCAAGGATGAGATGACTTCTAGTAATTCCAAGAAGTCGGATGAAGATATCAAAAAAATGAATGATATGATTGATAAGTTTGAAATAAAATGACGGTGAAATAATCGTTCATAATATATCATTACAAAACAAAAAGAGCGGCATTTTGCAATGCCGCTCTCATTGTTATAATGGATTATCTATTAATATTCCATTTTGCTCATACGAACGTAGCTCTGGTAACGCTTCTTAGCCATTTCCTCGCTTGCGTTGAACAACTCCTGAGCCTCAGAAGGGTACATCTTCATTACAGAAGCGTAACGGTTCTCTCCCTTCAAGAAATCCTGGAACTTAGTGTAGTCTGGCTCCTTAGAGTCAAGAGTGAATGGATTCTTACCCTCTGCCTCAAGAGCTGGGTTGAATCTCCATAGGTGCCAGTAACCGCACTCAACAGCCTTCTTCTCCTCAGCCTGTGCCTTACCCATACCTGCCTTCAAACCGTGGTTGATACATGGTGCGTAAGCGATAACCAAAGATGGACCGTCGTATGCCTCTGCCTCCTTCAATGCCTTCAAGCACTGTGCAGGATTAGCTCCCATAGCGATCTGAGCAACGTAAACATAACCGTAAGTAGTTGCGATCATACCAAGGTCTTTCTTACGTACTCTCTTACCTGATGCAGCGAACTTAGCGATAGCACCAAGTGGAGTAGCCTTAGATGACTGACCACCTGTGTTAGAGTAAACCTCAGTATCAAGTACTAGGATGTTTACATTCTTACCAGATGCGATAACATGGTCTAGACCACCGTAACCGATATCGTATGAAGCACCGTCTCCACCGATGATCCACTGGCTTCTCTTGATCATGTAACCCTTAAGCTCTGACAACTGCTTGCAGTGGTTGCACTTATCTTTGTTAGCATCGATCATTGGGAACAACTTGTCGCAGATCTCAGATGATTTAGCAGCGTCGTTCTTGTTCTCGATCCATGACTTGAACAACTCCTTAGCGTCTGCTGGTGTGCAGTCTGAAGCGATAGCGTCGTTCATTACAGCCTCAATTCTTGCACGCATCTTCTCGTTTGCAAGCTCCATTCCTAGACCGAACTCACAGAAGTCCTCGAACAAAGAGTTAGCCCAAGCTGGACCGTGACCCTTCTCGTTAGTTGTGTATGGAGTTGAAGGAATTGAACCAGAGTAGATTGAAGAACATCCTGTTGCGTTAGCTACGATCTCACGCTCACCGAACAACTGAGAAATCAACTTAACGTATGGAGTCTCACCACAACCTGAACATGCTCCAGAGAACTCGAACAATGGAGTAGCCAACTGGCTGTTCTTAACATTAGCTGTGATATCAACTAGGTTCTGCTTTGACTTAACGTTCTTAACTGCGTAATCCCAGTTAGCAGCCTCAGTAGCTGTAGCAGCTGAACTTGGATCGAATGGAACCATCTTAAGAGCATTCTTACCCTTCTCGTCGTTGTTACCAAGACATACGTCTACACAGTTACCACAACCTAGACAGTCCATAACACCTACCTGGATTCTGAAGTTCATACCCTTCAAAGCAGCTGGTGCCTTCATCTCACGAACATCACCCTTGATGCCCTTAACCTCGTCAGCATCCATAACGATTGGACGGATACATGAGTGAGGACATACATATGCACAGTTGTTACACTCTACACAGTCTGCTGCGTTCCAAACTGGAACGAATGTTGATACTCCACGCTTCTCGTATGCAGCTGTACCTGCAGGCCACTCACCACACTCAATACCCTTGAATGCAGAAACTGGTAGAAGGTCACCGTTCTGAGCGTTGATTGTACGTACAACATCGTGGATGAACTTAGGATCGTTGTGTGCCTCCTCCTTGTCGTCAGCAAGATTTGCCCATGAAGCATCTACTGTCAACTTCTTGTACTCACCACCGCGATCAACTGCAGCGTAGTTCTTATCGACAACGTCCTGACCCTTCTTACCGTAAGACTTAACGATGAACTTCTTCATCTGCTCTACTGCAAGATCAACAGGGATAACCTCTGTGATACGGAAGAATGCTGACTGAAGGATTGTGTTAGTTCTGTTGCCTAGACCAATCTCCTGAGCAATCTTAGTAGCGTTGATGTAGTAAACTGTGATATTGTTCTGTGCGAAATATCTCTTTACATTGTTTGGAAGGTTCTTAACCAACTCCTCACCATCCCAGATTGTGTTCAATAGGAATGTACCGTTCTTACGAAGACCACGAGTCACATCGTACATCTTCAAGTAAGCCTGAACGTGGCAAGCTACGAAATTAGGAGTAGTTACCAAATATGTAGAACGGATCTGGTTGTCACCGAAACGAAGGTGTGAACAAGTGAAACCTCCTGACTTCTTAGAGTCGTATGAGAAGTAAGCCTGGCAATACTTGTTTGTGTTGTCACCGATGATCTTGATTGAGTTCTTGTTAGCACCTACAGTACCGTCGGCACCAAGACCGAAGAACTTAGCCTCGAACATACCCTCACCTGAAACAGCGATCTCCTCCTTCTTAGGAAGTGATGTGAATGTAACGTCATCAACGATACCTACTGTGAAGTGGTGCTTAGGCTCGTTCATTGCAGCGTTCTCGTATACTGAGATCATCTGGGCTGGAGTAGTGTCGTTTGATCCAAGACCGTAACGACCAGCGATAATCTTTGGAGCGTTCTTAACACCGTTGTAAGCCTCGCATACATCAAGATATAGAGGATCTCCGTTTGCTCCTGGCTCCTTAGTTCTGTCAAGAACTGTAAGTACCTTACAAGTTGAAGGAACTGCAGCAAGCAAATGCTTAGTTGAGAATGGACGGAACAAGTGAACTGCAACTAGACCAACCTTCTTACCCTGCTTTGTTAGGTAGTCGATTGTCTCACGGATACACTCTGTTACTGAACCCATAGCAACGATTACGTACTCAGCATCCTTTGCTCCGTAGTAGTCGAATAGGTTGTACTCACGGCCAGTGATCTTTGAGATCTCCTTCATGTAGTTCTCTACGATTGCAGGCACATTGTTGTACATTGTGTTGCAAGACTCACGGTGAGTAAAGAATGTGTCAGGGTTCTCAGCCATACCACGCATTACTGGGTGAAGTGGTGAAAGAGCACGCTGACGGAACTCAGCAAGTTTCTCCTGATCGATTAGTGGAGCAAGATCATCGTTCTCAAGCATCTCGATCTTCTGGATCTCGTGTGATGTACGGAATCCGTCGAAGAAGTTAAGGAATG
>JAEEMG010000051.1 GCA_016283095.1 Paludibacteraceae bacterium
ACACTTTCTTTGTCATTGCTCAGCAAGAGACGTTCGTAGAGCATTGAATTGATTTGACGCTCCGTTTCTCGAGCTGTCCAACAGTTGTTAACAGCCTCCAGCTCATAGTACTCGCGTTTGTCGGGGTCTGGAATTTGAATCAACATTCGATATTGACTCCAGTTCAATTGGGAACGCAGTGTGTTCCTAATTGGATAGGTGCGATAGAATTGACGGCAAAATTTCAGTTGACGATATCCGAAACCACTGCCATAGTCAGGTTCCAATCTATTGGCAAGATTTTGTAGAAGGTACTTGCCATAGTCGGCACGCTCTTTGCCCTGTTGCTCTTCCTCAAAAATGCGTTGACCTAACTGCCAGTACATCTGCACACGGCAGAAATCGACACTGCGTACCGCATTGCTGCGTGCAGACTCGATGATGCTACGCACATCGCGTAGAAGTATATCTTCATTGTTTATGACCTGCTTGTTATGGTCTTCCATATTTATAGTTGTGCTTTTAATTTCTGAATCTGTTGATGCAATTCGTATTTTCTACGAGTGTGCTTTTCTATATGGCATTTCCTTTCAAGTGATTCTTCTAAATCAGAAATCCAAGCCAGTGTCTCGACAGACTACCACCGCTTTATGCAACGCTGTGAGGAATTTCCATATATTGTTTTGTCTATTTGCAGTTAGGACCATTTGCCAAAGTGTGTACATGATTGTTTGTCATGCACACATTGCATAAGTGCAAAGTTACACTAAAATAATCCAAATAGAGGGGCGTTTACACTTTTTAATATGGCGAGGAAGGCGTTTTTGCCTCATTTTTGCATCAAAACGTCACCTTGCTTTCCATTTTCGTATCTTTTTGAATAAAATTTGTGTCAAAGATTACTTGTATGACGATACATAAACAGCTTCGCTATGGAGATGCTTGAGGATGGAAAAAAGTATCATCTTTCAGGACGAAAGTGAATTTGTATGATGAATAATTCTACTTTGCACTTACTGCTTCTTCTCACTTTTTGGATGAATATTCCTAAAAGAGTCTTCTTTTATAGTTAACTTTGCCCCTGTTATGGCAAACAATATTACATCCATTTTGTCTTTGCAGCGTCATCGTGATTTGCTGAAGATGGAATATGAGTACGATAAGAAGAGTTTTGATGTACAGTCTTCTCATGTCTCTATTCCCAAGAAGATTTCTGCTGGAATCTGTCGTTATCCTGTGTCGTTGGGCAAGTCGTATTACAACTCGCTTAATCAGTTTGTTGTTGAAATCAACCATGCCCCATTGGAAGACGACGATCATTTTGAATATGGCAAGGCAGTCCAGTTTTTCAGCGTCTCATACAATGAAGAAATCCGTGTGGTGAAGACCAATGCACAGGTCAGTTATGCTACGCCTACAATGCTGGTGGTTGTTTTGTCGGGTAGGGATGCCCTGCCGGCTTTGGAGTCGGTCAACAGATTGGGAGTGCAACTTGGTTTTGACGAGAGCAGCTATAAGGCGATGTTTGACGCTATAGATAAAGTGATGAGTGTGAAGGATGGCAGACTTTTCGACTTACGTGAAATCCTTTTGGGTAGTGTGGAACCGAAATTCCTTGATTTTTCTCCGATACGTTTCCCTTGGCTCAACAGTTCTCAGGAATCAGCAATCAATAAGATCCTGCGTGCCAAAGATGTCGCTATCGTCCATGGACCTCCTGGAACAGGTAAAACGACAACCCTTGTCGAGGCTATATATGAGACGTTGCGACGTGAATGTCAGGTGTTGGTGTGCGCACAGAGTAATATGGCTGTGGATTGGATCTCAGAACAATTGCAGGATCGTGGAATAAGTGTATTGCGAATTGGCAATCCGTCCCGCGTCGACGATAAAATGCTCTCCTCCACATATGAGCGTAGGTTTGAATCACATCCTATGTACGATACTCTTTGGGGTATGCGAAAGACGGTGCGTGAGCTTTACCGCACAAATAAGGACAAGGCTCGTGCTGTGAAAGAAAAAGCTGAAGCATTGGAATATGAGATCCGAGAAAGCCTTTTTTCTGATTCGCGTGTTGTGGCATGCACTTTGGTGGGAGCTGCCAATCCTATATTATATGGAAGAAATTTCCAATCACTGTTTATAGATGAAGCCGCACAAGCATTGGAAGCCGCTTGTTGGATTCCAATCACAAAGTCGCACCGGGTGATTTTTGCGGGCGACCACAAACAGTTGCCTCCTACTATCAAATGCTTTGAGGCAGAACGTGCTGGACTTTCCCACACTCTGATGGAAAAACTGGCTGAAACCAAGCCAATGGCGGTCTCACTTTTGAATGTGCAGTACCGTATGCATGAAAGCATTATGAGGTTCTCTTCAGAATGGTTTTACGACGGAAAACTAAAGGCGGCAGAAGAGGTCAAATGTCGTGGAGTGTTGGATTTTGAGAATCCGTTGGAATGGATCAACACAGAGGAATTCTCGTTTGAGGAGGAGTATTTGTCACAGTCGGCAGGACGAGTCAACCGTATGGAAGGAGAACTTACAATTGCGTTGCTGAGTCAGTTTATAGAGAAGATCGGTCCCAATAGAGTGAAAGAAGAGCAGATTGATTTTGGAATCATCTCTCCATATAAAGAGCAGGTCTATTTCCTACGTCATCTTATTAAAGAGTCGAAATTCTTAAAGCCATTCAAGAAATTCATCACGGTCAACTCGGTGGACGGATTCCAAGGACAGGAGCGTGATGTGGTGATTATCAGCCTCGTCAGATCCAATGAGACGGGAGAAATAGGTTTTTTGAAGGAGTTGCGTAGAATGAATGTGGCGATGACACGTGCCAGAATGAAACTTATGATTATTGGAAATGTAGAGACATTGTCGCATCATGCGTTTTATAGAAAATTGTGGGAATGGGTGGAGGAGACTAAAAAAATGGAATGCTAGTTGGGCATTCCATTTTTTTACTATCTTTGCAATAGTTAAAGTTTAGTCGCAAGATTAGACACAGTATAAAATTATTAATTCATTAAATCATGGGCAAATACATCGATTTGCGATGCGATTTCGGGTTCAAGTATTGTATGTCAGACCCGATAATCATGAGATCCTTTTTAAATGCGATCCTTGAAGGCGACGTGGAGACAATCACGGATGTTAATTTTGAGAATGTGGAGATCCCACGAGAAACATCCAGCCAACGTGGAGTAACATTCGATCTTCACTGCACGACACAGAGCGGAGACTCAATCTTGATTGAGATGCAGAATTCGTGTCAGGACTATTTCAAGACAAGGGCAAACTATTATGTCTACCGTCTACTTGACAGTAAGATAGAAAAGGGACTGGAGTGGCGAAAAATGGAGAAGGACATCGACAGAATCATCGGCATCTTCATTTTGGGAGAGAAAATGACAGACATCACAAGGCACTAACCTGCACCGCTGAGTGTGACGTCAAAACAGGAGAAGTGTTTTGGGACAGACATCGAAAATATTTTATATCTTTGCCGTCGTTCGAGTTGGATATCAAAGACTTCACAACAAAGGACATCTGGATTAACCTCTTCAAAAACTTAGGAAATATGGAAAACATTCATCCATCTGTGGTTAAGAGAGCAGACGAAGGTTTGCTGAGACTAATTGAGAAAGCCAAGGTAGGTGCTTTGTCTAAGGACGATCGTGCCGTGTATGAAGCGAGCCTCAAGAAACTTGCAGATGAGATGGACATGGAGGAGCATGGCTTTAAGAAAGGAATCAAGCAAGGAATAGAGATTGGAAAAGAAGAGGGAATCGAGATCGGAGAAAAACGAGGCGAACGTAATAAAACTATTCAATTAGCCATAGGCATGAAGGCGGAGGGGCTTGATTTCAATCTTATTCATAAGTTGACAGGGCTTTCTTTAGAAGAAATAGAAAAGTTATAATCATTCACTAAATAGGGCGAGACATTGTTTTCGCCCTTTTTTTGTGTAAAAAGAAATTGATTCAGATTGGAATAGAAATCCATGCCTAGCATTATGAATTTTTATTATCTTTGCAATCCGCCCACTGCTCCCAAGGCGTAAAACTGATGGAGCAACGACATAAATAAAAGGCGTCATCAACGCTCTGTTCTTGGTAATTCGGAACGTAGGAAATTCAGAATTTGCTATCGAGGACATTGCAGAGAGGATGCCACGGATGAGTTGTATATACTGGTCCGTAGTGTGTCCGAGGGTGTTTTGTGCCCTCACGACACACTCTACGGGGGTACTATATCTCTCTGCGTGGATATCTTGTGTCTGCTCGTCTATAGCAAAGGCTTCCTACGGCCTCGAATTCGGACGAGTTTGGTGCGGATACCCACGCTTTTTTGTTTGTGGTGGTTAGATTTTGATAATTGTATTTGTCCGGGTGGGGTGTTGGACGGATAGCTATTTGAAAAATAGCTTTTTCATCTGTCGTATGAAACCTATGTTAAAATACCGTGGCGGGAAATCAAAAGAGATTCCTTTCATAATGGAGTATGTTCCAAAGTTTAATGGAAGATATATAGAACCTTTTTTGGGGGGCGGTGCTGTTTATTTTCATTTGAAACCAGAAAAAGCAATCATTAATGATATTAATACACCGCTGATGACTTTCTATCGAGGTGTTAGAGATGATTATAAAGCTTTACGTCAAGAATTAGATGAAATTGAATCTATATATGTAAAAAATAGAGAAGCCTTTGAGACATTAAAAAAATCACATCCTAATGATCGAGTGGAGGACGCAAACGAGTCTTTGTATTATGAATTACGTAAGATGTATAATAATCTTACAGAAAAACTATATTCAGATGCTCTATTGTATTATTTTATAAACAAAACCTCCTATTCTGGAATGATTCGATTTAATTCAAAAGGAGAATTCAATGTACCATATGGGAGGTATAAGAGTCTAAATACTAATCTGATAACAGAAGAACATTCTATGCTACTTCAGAAGGCAGAAATGTACAATACGGATTATTCCGAGATTTTTCACATGAGTCAGCAAAGGGATTTTATGTTTTTGGATCCTCCGTACGACTGTATTTTTTCTGATTATGGTAATGTGGAATATCGTGATGGTTTTAATGAAGAAAATCACCGACAATTGGCACAAGATTTCAGAAATCTTGGATGTATGGCTTTGATGGTAATTGGCAAATCCCCATTAATCGAAGAATTGTATAATGGAATGATAGTTGGAGAGTATGGTAAACATTATTCTGTAAATATTAAAAATAGATTCAAGGCTGAAAATACTCATTTAATAATTACAAATTATGGCAGATAAGAAACTTGATTCGAAAACTCGTATTAAAGAATATATAGAAAAAAATTTTCCGAAATGGGAAAAAATCGAATTTTCTAGGTTTTGTGATGAGAAAATTGCGTTTGATCTAAAATTGAATGAATTGTATAAAATCGACAATGAAGAAATTGTTTTAATCTCATACACTAATATTAATATAACAGGAACAGATCGTCCCAAACCTCAACTTAGAGTTTTTTTGGATGAGTACAAAAAACCTTTCTATTTTGCAAAAAAATATCAGTTACGATATTATTTGTTCTCGATTTTTACAAAAGAGGATGAAATGGCACGCGGATTGGATAATTTCAATCCTAAAGAATATATAATCTCAATCGAAACTAATCTTGATACAGAAGGAGCTAGAAGAGATTTAAGAAGTATATATGACTATGCAAATGAAAAATTAAATGGTGCCCATTTTCTAAAGTGCTCGCGTTCAAATTATAAGGCAGATGTAAATCAGGCTTCCTTTATTTATATAGGTTCTGAAAAATCTCCTGATACAACAACTTTTGAGAACTTCATAAATATATTTGATTCGAGACCATATCTTAATTCGACCAATGACTATACAATAAATACTCCTATAACTCCGCTACCTGTCAATTCCCCTCTCCAGCAAATTTTCTACGGAGCACCTGGTACGGGAAAGTCATTTTCAATTAAGAATGTGATAGCAGAACACATGAGTATTGATGTTGATCAGGTTGATATGGAAGCTGATAATATTTTTCGCACCACATTCCATCCAGATTACGACTATGCTCAGTTTGTGGGATGTTATAAGCCGGCTACAGACAAAAATGGAGATATTGCTTACGAATTTATCCCACAAGTTTTTGTAAATGCTTTGGTTGAGGCTTATGGTGGAGTGCAATCAACCAACACTCCTTCAAATACGTCTGCCACAACAGAACAAGTGGCTGATAGCCCGAATGACGATGAAACTAAGGATGATGACTCAAAGGATAAAGAAACAGTAGTAGAAGAAACTGTTGAAAGTGAATCTGAAGCACAAGATATCAAGCCTGTTTTTCTTGTGATTGAGGAGATTAATCGTGGTAATTGTGCACAGATTTTCGGGGATATTTTCCAATTGTTGGATAGAGATTCTAATGGGTTTTCGGAATATTCTATATCTGTAGATAAGGATTTGAGAGAGTATTTGGAGAAAAACTGCCCCAATGCGATTAAAAACGGAAAGGTCAAACTTCCTGCCAACTTCAATATTATCGCCACTATGAATACTTCTGACCAATCTCTTTTCCCGATGGATTCGGCGTTTAAGAGAAGATGGGAATGGGTGCATGTGCCAATCAAAAATCAGAATTTTGATAAGGATGGCAATCTGGTTCATTTCAAAATTGTTGTAGAACAGGGCAAATATGAATATGATTGGAATGAATTTCAAAAGGCAGTAAATATTGAAATTCAGAAAAAAACTCATTCAGAAGACAAACAGATGGGAGACTATTTTATTAAAAAGGATGTCAGTTTGGATGAGTTCATCAACAAAGTGATGTTTTATTTGTGGAATGATGTATGTAAGGAAAATTATCATACAGAAGACAATTTCTTCCGTACAAAGGAAGAAACTGAGTTCTCTTTTGGAGAATTGATTGCTGATAAACAAAATAAAATTGTTGGTTTCATGGACAAATTAGGAGTGAAGAATAAGGTGAACCCATCAGAAAACACTGAGGTGTCTGCAGACGGTCCAACTACAGATCTTTCAGAATAATAATGAAACTTTTTTTTGAAACATATGCATATAAGATTGATGATGTGTGTCAGGCTCTGCATGTCACACAAGATGAACTATTGTCTTGTTTCTCAGAATCTTTGCGAAGTGTTAACTCAGATAAGATTTCATTTTCTTGTGTAGGATATTTTTATTTGCCAGTTATCAAAGATAGTGTTTTTGTAATGCCGAAGGTGTTCCTTAATGAAGATACCTCAAAAGAAGAAACACGCGTCTTTGCAAATGGGAAACATGATGGATACCTTCCAGAGAAAGTGATTGATGTCCGTTTCGGAGAAAAATGTATACTCAGTAAAGAAGATTGTGGATTCATCATGGGTGTCTCTGTATGGCTTTACCAATCAATAAAGAGATATGCGGAGATAAAAGGAGATCAGGATAATGTCCTCCTTGAAGATTTACAACGAGTGGTGACGACACCAGGGGAATCGTCAGAGACTCTCTTGGATACTATTGTTACCATCATTAAATTTTATCACGATCACAAATCTTTGTTCACATTTGTTGCCGTAAATAAACAGGGAGGATCGAAACGAGTGAATTGGAAAAAAACAATCAGTACTCAAACCGCTTTTCTTCAAAAGGGGAACCCTATATACACGTCATTCGTAAATCGCCAAAAGACAATCAATTTTGATGAAGATGTTATAGTGATGTTCCTTTCTGTAATGCATTATCTTCAAAACACTTACTATTTTGGGACAATCGATAAGACGGGATATGAACTTTATCATACACAGGAGATCCAGCGATTTATTGATACGGGCAAAGGTATTCGTATTATGAAAAACATGATACGAAAATATTATGTGGATGATCTTGTACTGTTATGCAAATTATTACGTTTGTTCTTTGAACAGGCATATGAAGTGTCTACAAAACGTCATACTCCAGAAATGACGGTGGTGAAGAAGTATGAGAATGTATTCGAGAATATGGTTGATGCCTTAATTGGCGATGACTTGCCAAAGGCATTGAAACATCTTAAGAATCAAAGAGACGGGAAAACCATAGATCATATTTATCAGGATCTATCGCTAATCCATAACGATAACGAAATGAATATTTACTATATTGGAGATAGTAAATATTATAAAGAGTCAACTAAATTAGGAACGAATTCCGTTGCAAAACAATTCACATACGCAAAGAATGTCATCCAATATTGTATTAATATTTTCAATAAAGGTGTTGATGTCCAATACCAGAAAGAAGAAGAGAACATAAAGAAAAATTTTGCATATAGAGATGAATTGACTGAAGGATACAACATAACCCCTAATTTTTTTATTCATGGAAGAATTACTCCCGAAGTATTGAAGGATAAAAGCAAATCCTTTTCTGAGAATGGGCTTAAATATGATTCTGCATGCCATAGTATGGTCAATTATCATTTTCCTAACAGACTATTTGATAGAGATACCTTGATTCTGCAAACCTACGATATTAATTTTTTATATGTCCTTTCCAATTATGTAAGTAGAAGAGACAATGAAACCGTGAGAAAATATATTAGGTCGGAATTTCGTAAAAATATCATAAGGTATATAGACAATCATTATAATCTATATCGTTTTGTGGAATTATATGATGAAAAATCTATTGAGAAATTCATCGACGAGAATTTTAGACAGGTGATAGGAAAGGTTTATTCTCTTAAGACAGGAGAGAAGTATTGTTTGATGTTGGCTCTTGAAAAAAATGACAAAGATCAATCTTTTGTTGTTTATAATAATTCTGTTGTCATACGAGAAAAACAGTATAAGTTGGCAAAATTCAAATTAGAAGATGGCAAATACCCCGAAGTGTTCAAATGGTTTGTTTTTGGATCTATTGATAAATCATTGATATATGAAACTTATTTGCCTTTGTTTGATATTCAAGCTGCTTGTGGATATTTTAATTATCAATCAGGAACTGGATTTAAATGTTGGTTTAATGCTTCTGATTACAGTGGAAACTTAAACGATGATATGTTTGTTGTTAAAGCTGTTGGAGATTCGATGAGCCCAAAGATCAGTGATGGAGATTATTGCATATTTAAGAAATATGGCGTTGATAGTGTTATAGGATCAAGAGAAGGAGAAATAGTATTGGTTGAGAAATACGATTCTATCACAGAAACTAATTATGTAATCAAAGAATATCACCATGAGGGCAAAGGTACTGAATATGAAAAAATTATTTTGCATTCATTGAATGATAAATACGATGATATTGAATTGACAGATCAATATGACCTAAATGATTCTATATCAGTAAAGGGAATCTTTGTTGGAACAATAAAATCCCCGTTGTCATCTCTTGATGCAGAATAGTAAATGCTCGCTGATATAATGTCATGATTTTTATAATAATTCGATAAATTTATTACCGATTAAGCGACTATGTACTAGAAATTTCGAACTCGCATTCAAAAATTTTTGAACGAACATTCGTATATCTTAAAAAAATGTTAATTTTGCCGCTTGTAGACAATTAATGAAATTAATTAAGGGGTAATATATGGCAAAATCATTTAACTCAGTACTTGCAAAGTTCCTTCTTAGTGTCGCTGGTTCGATAAACAAGAAGAAATTGGTTAAGGCTTCGATAGACTGTAAGAAGTCGCAGGCTGAAACACTTAGAGCAATTCTAGATTATGCAAAGGATTCTGTTTACGGAAAAGAGCATAATTTTGCGAAGATTTTGGAGGCTACATCTGATGACGCTTTGTTCGAGGCCTACCGTCAGAATGTGAAGCCAAATGATTATGAGGATTTCCGTCCATACGTGGAGAGACACAAGAAAGGAGAGGAAAACGTCCTATTCCCAGGTAAACCAAAAATGTATGCCACTACTTCTGGTACTACAAGTGAGCCAAAGTGGATTCCTATCACTAATGAATACTATAGCAACATCTATTCAAAGATGACGAAGGTATGGCTATACTCTTTCATAGAGAACCGTCCAGAGGTATTCAATGGCAAAATCGTTTCTATCGTAGGTAAGGCTATCGAGGGTACAGCTCCAGATGGCACACTATATGGATCTGTGTCTGGTGTGACACAGAGAGACTGTCCAGGATTTGTGAAGAAGCTTTATACTGCTCCTGCAGACGTGTTTACTATCGCCGACTACAAGGCTCGCTACTACTGCATCATGCGTTTCGGTATTGAGCAGGATGTCACTCTTATCGTTACTGCCAATCCGTCTACAATCGTTGAGATGCAGAACAATGTGAACGAGTTTTTCGATGATTACGTTGATGATATTGAAAAAGGTACTATCAGCTCAAAAATCAATATTTCAGACGAGCTTCGCCAGAAGATGTTGGCAGAGAAGAATATCAAGCCAAATCCAAAGCGTGCTGCCGAGCTACGTGAGTTGAAGGCTAAATATGGCACAGTGCTTCCTAAACACTACTGGCCAAATCTTCAGATTCTTAACACTTGGAAGTGTGGTAACACTCGTATGTATCTTGACAAGTTTAAGAATTCTTTCCCTGACTGCTGCTTGCACCAGGAGTTCAGCTACTTCTCATCTGAGTGCCGTGCCGGACTTGTGATGCCAGAGACTAAGGATACAAACGGTACCGTCGTCTTCCCTCACATGCACTATTTTGAGTTTGTGGAGGAACATGATATTGACAGCGAGAACCCTAAGTTCCTTCAGCTACACGAACTTGAGTTTGGCAAGAAATATTGTCCATATGTGACTACATGGGCAGGACTTTACCGTTATACAATGAGCGACCTTCTTGAGGTAGATGGAAAGTTCAACTCTATCCCTACTCTTCATATGATTCAGAAGATCAATGGTATCGTCACTATGACGGGAGAGAAACTTCACGAGCGTCAGTTTATCTCGGCTGTTGAGGACGCATCGAAGGCTACAGGCAAGAAACTTAAGTTCTATATCGGATTTGCTGATTTGGAAATCTCTGCATATCACTTCTATTATGAGTTTGAAGACCAGAATATTACTCAGGCTGAGGCAGATGAGTTCAACAAGTTGGTAGACGAGAATTTGAAGAAGGTCAACATCGAATATGAGGCAAAGAGAGCTTCATTCCGTGTGAAGGATCCTATTGCACACATCCTTGTAGAGAACTCATTCGAGAAGTTCAAGGCTCGTTGTATCGACGAGGGAGCAAGAGACGGACAGTTCAAACTTAACATCCTTCTTCAGGATGAGAACCGTCATGCCAAGTTCAAGGATCTTGTAAAGAAATAATAAATAATTAGAATATTTAGAAAGGACGCAAGCCACACTTGCGTTCTTTCTTCATGAAAACGCAATGACTTTAGACAATATCAAAGCTGTCATTTTTGATGTCGACGGTACTCTCTATACAGGCGGTATCGCTAAACATCTTATATTGGGTGATATCTGGCGATGCATGTGGGCATTGAGGGAAAGGCAGACAAGAAAAGCGATGAAGAGTCGCGACTACATGACTGCTGAAATTTATTATAATACCTTCTTCTCAACATTATCGCAAAAGACAGGTAAGGAGGAGAGTGTGATGAGAGATTGGTATTTCTCACGTTATATGCCGTTGATGGTCAGACAGATCGGCAAGTATTGTAAGCCTCGCCCACAGATAAATGAAGTGCTGGAGTCGTTGAAGAAAAAGGGTATACGTCTTCTGGTATATTCTGATTATACAATGTCGAAAGAGAAGATCGAGTCGTTAGGCATCGACAGTTCAGTGTTTGAGAAATTTTATTGTGCTGAGGAGTTTGGAGCATTGAAACCGCAAACACGTCCGTTCGCTCAAATTTGCCAGGAAAACGGATTGGAATGCTCGACGACGCTGATGGTGGGCGACAAGGTTGATTCCGACGGAGGTGCGTTAGGTGCAGGACTTCAATTCACGTGTATAGACGGAAAGAATTGCAAGAATGTCGACCGCAGCAAATACGACATTGTATCTTGGGATGATTTCGTGAACATTTGTAAGAAATAGGTTGATTAGATGGGAAAGAGACGTGATTAATTCGCGTCTCTTTTTTTGATTAAACCGATAGTGTTTTGCTGCGTGCATGACAAATTGACGATTAAAGCTTAAAGAATGATGATTGATGGACGATAAAATAGTCATATATGAGACGTCGGATGGAGAGACTACCATCGATGTGAAGTAGGAAGGGGAGACGGTGTGGCTTTCTGCCAATCAGATGGCTTTGCTATTTGATTGGGATGCCAAGACTATCAGAAAACATGTTAATAATGTTTTTTCTGAAGGAGAATTGGAGTTTGAAAGCAACACGCAAAAAATGCGTGTTCCTCTTTCCGATAAATTTATAATGTCTTAAAATTATATAAAAATGAATAAATTTTATTTTTGGCTAGCAATCATGTATTTTTTGTTTTCTCAAGTAACGATGGCAAACGAGTCATGGCAAGACTTGAAAAAATATGTGTTGAAGAGTGACAAAAAAACAGAATTCAAGGGTGTGAAATTTGCGGGCTTTTCAGAAGATGGAAGGTCTGGGAAATGGTCGTTTCTTGTCAATGGAAAGCCTCTTTCTCTAAATTCTCAATGTCAGATTCCTTATAGTATTTATTATTCTTTTTTTGAGAATGCTATCAAGTCTAATGGAAACTCTCATTATTTAGTCAAAGGAGATTGTGGGGAAAAAATAGGAATTAAGTGTTTTTATCTTACTGTTCCTGAACTTCATCCCGACTCAATATACAAAGGATATTACAAAAGTGATGGGAAACGTAAATTAGATGTTTACACTTTGTTTTATCGTATGCATGGGGATTCTATTTATGAAGTATTTGTACTTACAACTTCAAAACTTCTAGATTCAGAGAGAAAAGAAAATACGTTAGATGGAATAACCAATATTTTTTCATTTGTGTATGATGAATCTCATTCTAAAATTCTTTCTACCTTGCTTCTTTTTTCACAGTCAGGTAGCTTTGATTCGTTTGAAAAATTTAGGTTCCTAGATTATAATTGTGATGATGAAGATTCTAATACACTTTCAATAGAAGATGATTTATATATTACATATAGGACAAGAGAGGATGGGGGAATACAATTAGGAGTTAGAAGTGGTTATGAAATATATAAATTTAATGACAATATCAATAGGTATGAACAGATCTGGTCTTCTTTATATACTTTCCCCAAACGAGTTCCTTCGCATGTATTCACTGAAAATGGATATGATAGTCCCGAAGGCGTCATTGTTGTACGAAACCCAAAAGCGTATGAATCAGAAATTCAAGATAAGGATGGATATGTAAATGTAAGAGAAAAACCTGATGTGAAGTCAAAAGTCCTTTATCAAATAAAAAAAGACCAAAAATTTATCATAGATAGTGAAGACTGTAATGGCTGGTATAGAGTAATTCTGTGCGGTAATATACGTGATGGAGGATGGATTCATAGTTCTCGAGTAAAAAAACTTATGGAGATGTCAAATGACTTCCAAAATAAATACAACATTAATGATTATGGTTTTTCTGAATATGATTTATATGATGTTGATGATTTTTAAGTTTTTTATAAATGTAGAACCCATAGTTTTGATTAAGCTCCATATAACGCTTCTTCGTGAAGAAAAAGAAGAGTTTCTGTATGAAAATTAAGCATTTGCTCAACAATTTATATATCTGTCGTATGAAGATGTTTGACGAGTAAATATTTTATGGACGACAAGATATGTTATATGTAGTATCAGAAACATTGTCCCCGAGGTGGACACATTGAAGACTTCAACCCTATCCGATTGTTGAATCACTTGTTGTGCGACTGTTGTGGAAGAGACAGAAAGGGTTGATGGTAGTGGCAAACCCTTGTGGTTGCCCAGATTCGTAAAAACCGACAGTGTTTTGCTCTGCAAAATACAATCGGTTTGTAGATAACCTGAGGTTATGTGTTCCCTTCGGGAACGGTTGACGGTTGACGGTTTATAGTTGTGAAAATCACTACTGCTGCTGATAATTGATGTTTTATTTAATATGAATAATAATATGTTTGTTGAATTTCTAAGGGGAAAAGACAAAAAAATAATTTTATTTTTTTTGTTTTTCATTTTCCATTATAGACTTTATTATTTGATAGGTATATCATGCTATTTCTTAGTTGAATTTATACTTGTTGTAATATCACTGGTGCTTATCAAATATCATATGAAAATCACTGATGTTTTTTCAAAAAAAGATTTGATTTCTTATGCTTTCGGAATAATGATGTTTGGGTCGGGGTGTTATGTTTTGGGCTATTTTATTATAGAAAACAAACTTCTGTACAAATCTGCTGAAGAAAAATATGGATTTGTATATTCATCAAAGTTAATAAGCCTTTCCCATTCTAATAAAATAGGTTATACTTGTTATGTCAGGTTACAAAAAGACACGTTAAAAAAAATACACATTACTAGTTGTTCTGCTAAACCCAATGAAAATATTTTATTTTCTTATCCCAAATTGGCTTATGAAGATAAAAAAGGGTTCTTTTCTATTTATCATAAGAGATTGTTTGAAAACAATCCCACCGATATTCAACTAGAATATTGCAAAGAAGGAGCAAGATTGAGTGAGAAGATTAATAGCCTGAAGAAATATTCTGGTGTAGTATTGGAGAATGATCTGTTGGATTATATGGCCCATATAAATCAGCATGACAACCGAATTATTTCGGCGGTCGTTGAAAGACGAGGTGAGAAATATTTGTTTGCCAATGTCCTTCAAAGTGACGACAAATTGTGGGCATTTAAATATCGGGATGTAGAAGAAGGAAAGAAGGTTTTGATTATTTATGATATATCTTCTCCTCATCTATTTTTTGTGATAGATTGGAATCCTTCTGATGAGGATTATGAATATTATAATACAAAAGAAGGTAAGAATCCAACTTTCAAATATCTTTTAAAGCTTGAACATCTTTCTAAAAGTCTTCAGGCTAAGAATGATGAGGAAAGGGTTGAAGATTGATGGTTGATGGTTGATGGTAGTGGCAATTCCTTTCGGTTGACTGGATCCATAAAAACCGACAGTGTTTTGCCCCGCAAAATACAATCGGTTTGTAGATAACCTGAGGTTATGTGTTCCCTTCGGGAACGGTTGACGGTAGGGACAATCCCTTGTGTTTGCCCATGGAAGGGAAACACATTTAGGGATTCGACCGTATTGAACTGCTTCTTAATGACTGATGTCAATTGATGTTTTTCCGTTGTCTTTAGTGACTGTGATTATTGTGACATCAAAATATTCTTCGGTTTTGATGACGATTCCATTATATGTAAGTTTGGTCAGTTTAGAGCAATAAGATCCTCCTACACAGTCAGGACTATAAGAATAAGTCCAAGATGCTCGTAATGTGTCTATGTCACCATTCACATAGAGATAGTTGTCTGTGTAGCCATTATGATTGCCGTAAATTAATGGTGAAATGAAAATTCCGGAGTCTCTTTTGCTTATTTCCATTCCATTTCCATCATAAAGGAAAACATTATTTTTATAATACTCATTATATCCATAATACAGAGAATCCATATTTGCCAAAATAGTTTTAATACTATCTGAACTAAGAATGTATGGTCGTATGATAGGATATGTTGTCATGTCGTTGATGTCAACAATATCATTTCCATTCACGTCTACAAATCTCATTCCGAGTCCTGCAAAAGTAACAAATCCTTGATCCTCAAGTGGTTGATTGTTGTCCTCTTTGTCGCAGGAAGTAAATAAGCCTCCAAATGCTGCTGTTAAGCAAAGGGCACGAAACCAAAAATCTCTCATAATATTTAGTTTTAAATTTGACGCATTGATATTTGTTCGCAAAAGTAATAAAAAATAATCAAATAGTTGTTTTAGACAAGAAATCAGATTGGATGAAATATGAAAACGGATAGAATTTATGATTGACGATTTACTAAAAAATCATATTCTTTTTTGCAGTTTATGTAAAAAAATGTATATTTGCATTTGGAATGAGGAGGGGAGCGAATTGTTCTCCTTCATTTTTTTAATATAATGATAGATAAACAAGAACTTACACAAGCGATCAACGAATATATTGACGGAACAAGCCTTTTCCTTGTAGAGGTGAAGGTGAGCCCTGCCAATGAAATTGTCGTTACAATTGACAGCGAAGACTCTATTGATATCGACACTTGCGTCTCGCTTTCTCGTCATATAGAATCCAAGTTCGACCGTGAGCAGGAAGACTACGAGTTGGAAGTAGGCTCGGCAGGTTTGAGCTCGCCGTTTGTTGTGCTTCGCCAATATCAGAAATATGTTGGAAAGGAAGTGGAAGTGCTTACAAAGGCAGGACAGAAACTTGTAGGTGTGTTGAAGAGTGCTACAGAGGAAGAGTTTACAGTGGTTGTCACTGTGAAGGAGAAGCCAGAGGGAGCGAAGAGAAAGGTAGATGTTGAAAAAGAGTACTCGTTCAAGTATGATGAGGTAAAATACACGAAATATTCAATTAGATTCAAATAATATTATTATGGCTAAGCAAGAAACACTCAGCTTAATAGATTCATTTTCGGAGTTTAAGGAACTTAAGAACATCGATAGAGGCACAATGATCAGTGTCTTGGAAGAGTCTTTTAGAAGTGTCATCACTAAGATGTATGGTACTGATGAGAACTATGCTGTTATCATCAATCCAGACAAAGGTGATTTCGAGATATATCACAATAGAGTTGTAGTTGAAGACGGTACTGTTGACGACGAAAACTCACAGGTTGCGTTGGCAGATGTAAAGAAAATTGATTCATCATACGAGGTTGGCGAGAACTTCTCTGAAAAGGTAGATTTCGCATCATTCGGACGTCGTGCAGTGTTGAACCTTCGCCAGACACTTGCGTCGAAGATCCTTGAGCTTCAGAAAGATACATTGTTCAACAAATATAAGGAAAAGGTCGGTAAGATTGTAGTAGGTGAGATTTACCAGACTTGGAAGAAGGAGGTTCTTCTTCTTGATGAGGAGGGTAACGAGATGATTTTGCCTAAGGCAGAGCAGATCCCATCTGACAACTACCGCAAGCAGGATACATTGAGAGCTATCGTGGCAAAGGTTGATAATGAGAACAATAATCCAAAGATTATCCTTTCTCGTACATCACCAATGTTCCTTCAGCGTTTGTTTGAGCAGGAAGTTCCTGAAATCGCTGATGGCTTGATCACAATCAAGGGAATCGCACGTATCCCCGGAGAAAGAGCTAAAGTCGCTGTTGAGAGCTACGACGAGAGAATCGATCCAGTTGGAGCATGTGTAGGTATGAAGGGCGCTCGTATCCATGGAATCGTAAGAGAATTGCGTAATGAAAATATTGATGTAATCAACTATACATCAAATGTTTCTCTATATATCCAGAGAGCTTTGAATCCAGCAAGAATCTCATCTATCAGAATTATAGAGGAGGAGAAGAAGGCTGAGGTTTATTTGGATCCACAGGAGGTGTCTTTGGCGATCGGTAAGGGCGGTATGAACATCAAACTTGCCACTCAGCTTACAGGATACCAGATAGAAGTGTTCAGAAACTCAGACAGTTATGATGACGGAGATATCTATCTTGATGAGTTTGCTGATGAGATTGATATGTGGGTTATCGATGAGTTCAAGAAGAACGGATTTGATACAGCATTAAGCGTATTGAACGTTTCAAGAGATGAACTTCTTCGCCGTACTGATCTCGAGGAAGAGACTATCGATGATGTGTTGGCAATCTTGAAATCTGAGTTTGAGGATTTTGATGAGGCTGGCGCTGACAACAATGATGAAAGTAATTCCTAACCCTGTGTTGGGAATGAGTTTCTCTGAAATATAAGATGCTTTTGGGTGCGTTCGGATTTTGCACCCAAAGGTATTTTGTTTCGGGAAAAGAAAAAACATTATGGACAAGGTGCAATTTGTGGTTGCTGTTTTTTAATTTTGTGGGAAGGGAAAAAACAGCATACTATGATGAGTTTAAGTGTGTTGTTTTTTTAAGTGTGGTAATTAAAATTATATGTCGAGATTAGGTCAATTAGCTAAAGAATTAAATGTAGGTATCGCTACTGCTACCGAACTATTAAAAAAGAAAGGATTTGCAATCGAGGATGCAAACCCCAACTACAAATTGTCTGAAAAAGAAGAAAATATCCTTCGTCAGGAATATGACAAGGACAAGTCGTTCAAGTCTGATGCGAAAGCAGAGTTTGACGACATGAAAGATAGAAAAAAGAACAAGAAGGAGAAAGTCGTTGAGATTCCAGGATTTGGAAAGAAAGACGAGGTTGATATCAAGGTAGAGGTGCAGACTCCAAAACTTAAGGTTGTTGGCAAAATCTCTGACGCTCCAAAACCACAAACTCCAAAACCAGAAACCACAGCTCCGTCTGCTGCTCCAGTAGATGAGGCTAAACAGGATAATATGTCAAAATCACAAAACGAAACTGATGATGATGTATTCAGATTGAATCCTACCACTCAGGTCACTGGACCAACAGTGTTGGGTAAAATCGATTTGTCTTCCATCAACTCTCAAACCAGACCTAAGAAGAAAACTAAGGAGGAGAGAAAGAAAGATCATCAAAAACAAATCCAGCTTCAAAAGGCTGAGCAGGGCCAGGGTGGTCAGAAGAAGCAGAGAAATCGTATCCAGGGTAAGGAAAAGATTGATATTTCTGAATACAAAGAAGGTAAACAAGGTGGCAAGAACGATCGTCACAAAGGTGACAGAGACAGAAATGAGAATCGTGAAGCCAACGGTGGAAACAATAAGAAGTTCAATAAGCAGAAGAATCAGAAACAGGAGATTTCTGAGGAAGATGTACAGAAGCAGATCAAGGATACTCTTGCTCGCTTGACTTCTAATAAAAACCAGAATAAGAGTGGTGCTAAGCACCGTCATGATAAACGTGAGTCTATCCGTCAGCGTGCTGAAGAGCGTGAGGCTCAGGAGCGTGAGGCTCAGGGCAAACTAAAGATCACTGAGTTTGTGACTGTCAGCGACTTGGCTAAGATGATGGATGTGACAATCACTGAGGTTATCACTACTTGTATGAATTTCGGTTTGATGGTGTCAATCAACCAGCGTCTTGATGCTGATACTATCAATATCGTGGCAAGTGAGTTCGGTTTTGAAACTGAATATGTGTCTGCTGAGGTAAGTGAGGCTATCCAGGAGGAAGAGGATAAGGAAGAGGATTTGATCAACCGTCCTCCAATCGTTACTGTGATGGGTCACGTTGACCACGGTAAGACTTCATTGCTTGACTATATCCGCCAGACTAACGTGATCGCCGGTGAGGCAGGAGGTATCACTCAGCATATCGGTGCTTACAATGTCACATTGAAGAACGGTCAGCATATCACTTTCTTGGATACTCCAGGTCATGAGGCATTTACTGCCATGCGTGCCCGTGGTGCCAAGGTGACAGATATCGCGATCATCATCGTCGCTGCTGATGATGATGTGATGCCGCAGACAAAAGAGGCTATCAACCATGCAAGTATCGCTGGTGTGCCTATCGTGTTTGCAATCAATAAGATAGATAAACCTACTGCTAACCCAGACAAGATCAAGGAGTCGTTGGCACAGATGAACTACTTGGTAGAAGAGTGGGGTGGTAAGTATCAGTCACAGGATATCGCTGCTAAAAAGGGTATCGGTGTAGACGAGTTGATGGATAAGGTGCTTCTTGAGGCAGAAATGCTTGATTTGAAGGCTAATCCTAACCGTAAGGCAAGTGGTTCTGTAATTGAGAGCCAGTTGGATAAGGGACGTGGTTATGTGGCTACAGTGCTTGTAAGCAACGGTACTTTGAAGATCGGAGACGTTGTTATTGCAGGAACTCACTATGGTAAGGTTAAGGCTATGTTCAATGAGCGTAACCAGCGTATCACAGAGGCAGGTCCTTCTGAGCCAGCTTTGATCCTTGGTCTTGACGGTGCTCCTCAGGCAGGTGATAATTTTAACGTACTTGGTACAGAGCAGGAGGCTCGTGAGATAGCAAACAAGCGTGAACAGCTTCAGCGTGAGCAAGGTTTGCGTGCTGGTAACGGAATCATTACTCTTGATGAGATTGCACGTCGTCGTGCTCTTGGAAACTTCCAGGAGATGAATATCATCGTCAAGGGAGACGTGGATGGATCTGTGGAGGCATTGTCAGACTCTTTGCAGAACTGTTCTACAGAGCAATTCCAGATCAATGTTATCCACAAAGCTGTGGGTCAGATCTCAGAAACAGATGTTATGTTGGCATCCGCTTCAAATGCTATCATCATCGGATTCCAGGTTCGTCCATCGCAGTCTGCACGTAAACTTGCGGAGAAAGAGGGTGTTGATATCCGTCTACACTCTATCATCTACGATGCAATTGAGCAGTTGAAGGATGCGATGGCCGGTATGTTGGCTCCAGAGTTGAAGGAACAGGTTACTGGTACTGCTGAAGTCCTTGAGATCTTCAAGATTGGTAAGGTCGGTGTTATCGCTGGTTCAATTGTCCGCGATGGTAAGATCAAACGTTCAAATAAGGTTCGTTTGATTCGCGACGGAATTGTCGTATTCACCGGAGATTTGCAGTCGTTGAAGCGTTATAAGGATGACGTTAAGGAAGTTGCAAACGGATTCGATTGTGGTATCGCTCTTGCTGGATACAACGAGATCCAGGTCGGTGATATTATCGAAGGCTTCGAGACAATCGAGGTCGCTCGTAAACTGTAATTTTGACAATTGAAGATCATAATATAAAATTAAGAATCGGGCATACGTCTGATTCTTAATTTTGTTTAGAGATACATTGTTACCTTTGGAGAACTTGTAATTTCGGCTTTATATTTAGAAATGATACATACGCCCGTGTATCTCTACGTTTTGATCGTTAATATTAATCATTAAATATTAATCAAATTGAATTGGCTTGATTTTTTGATCCTTTTGCTTGTGGTTGCAGGTATGGTAAGAGGATTTTCAAAAGGACTTATATTTGAGCTTTCGGGATTGATAGGACTTATCATTGCCGTATATGTGTCGAGATACCATAGCTCTCCATTTGCGGAGTTTATACATAGTTTTTTCAATGTAGGTAAGGATTATTGTCCAGCTTTGGGCATGATTATGGCATTCATCGTTTCGTTGATATTGGTTAAGGTGTTGGCGATGTGTGCTCAGAGACTGATTAAGGCGATAAGCCTTGGCTGGCTTAACAGTTTGCTTGGCGCATTGATATCTGCAGTCAAATATACGTTGGTGATCAGTGTCGTGTTTAATGTGCTTGGCCCAATCAACGAGAAACTTAAGATAATGGATGGCAAACATTCGGAAGGGTCTATTTTATGTGGTCCAGTCACAAAGTTTGCTCCTGCTGTCCTTCCTAAGCTAAATATCAGCGAATTGTTCAATATTCCTAAAAATATTGAAGATTCGATGGATAAAGACCAAACAGAAGAGAATTCCAGCAAGTAGACTCTTGCGTATATGTGATATTTCTCTTTTTGTTTTGTCTATGCTTGAATTCTGCATGCCTTGATTTTATCTTTGTGGTGAAAACAGAAATAATGAATTAATATTGTCGTATTATGGTAGCGGAATCTAAGCCATTTTTGAATTTGGTAGCTGATGATTTGAGGCGTTTGGCGGATGTGGAAGATGCGTTGTTGGTCTTCCCCAACCGTCGTTCTATTTTATTCTTTAACGAATGTTGGGCTGAGGAGTACGACAAACCTGTGTTTACGCTTGAGTCCACTACAATACAGGATCTGTTCCGCTCTTTTTCACCTTATACAGTTCCGGATGAAATAGCCCTTTTAATCGAACTTTTCCATACTATAAAAGAAATACATCCTGAGATTTTAGGCACTGAACCCTCTTTTGACAAATTCTATTTCTGGGGTCAGACATTGCTTTCAGATTTTGACGATATAGATAAGAATTGCGTGAATGCTCAGGCATTGTTTTCAAATGTGGCGGACATCCAGAACATAAAGGATTTTTCATATCTTTCCGATTCGCAGATTAAGACTCTGGAACATTTCTTCCAAACGTTCTCAATCGAGGTACAAAACGAAAAAGTTCAGCTCTTTGCAAGACTTTGGGAAAATTTGTATTCTATCTATCTTGCGTTTAAAGCCCGTTTGCAGGCAAAAGGAATTGCGTATGAAGGTATGCTGATGCTTGATGTCGTAGAAGGCCTTAAAAGTGGAGAAATCGATGATTCTAAATATAAAAAACTCGTATTCATCGGTTTTAATGTGTTGAGCAGAACTGAGTATGCTTTCTTCAAAAGATATCGCGATTCCAAACGAGCGGAATTTTATTGGGACTATGATGTATATTATTCCGCACCTGAATCTCTTCAGGAAGCAGGTCTGTTTATGCGACAGAATATTATAGATTTCCCGTCGTCGCTTAAAAAAAAATCATTCTTTGACAATTATTCGAAGAAAAAGAAGATTACGTTTGTCAGTACTTCGTCGGATAGTGCTCAAGCTGCTTATGTCTCAAAATTTTTGAAGGATACTTCTGAGATAGTAAAAGATGAAAACAGCGGTGAAAAGGAGACTGTTGATAGAAGAACGGCTATTGTCCTTTGTGATGAGACTCTTCTCCTTCCTGTTTTGCATTCTATTCCGAATGATAAGGGTATTGCTTTGAATGTGACGATGGGATTCCCAGTGCCGCAAACTCCAATATACAGTTTGCTGCTTGCCCTTGTCAATTACAATATGTATCTTGACGAACGTAAGCCGAAGACGGTGGCTTTGTCGTTGGTGGAATCTATAACCAATCATGCCTATATAAAAGTCGTCTTTCCTGAGGTGACACAGACGATAGCTCGGATGAAGGCGGAAAAAAATATCTTCCCTTGTATATCAGAGTTTGAATCTGGAAGTGAGGATCTATCATTGCTCCTAAAACCTTCGGTGAATTCGTCTGATTTTGTAGACAGATTGAAGAAAATTGTTGTGAGAGTGTCGTCTCATAATCCACATTCCTCTTTATATTCTGACTTGTATAACGAGTCTTTATTCCGTGCCTACAATATACTTGTGAGATTTGCTGATGAGGTATGTTCAGAGGATCTGTCTATGAGCGTCGGCTTGACGGCACATCTTTTGATGAAGGTGCTTTCGCAATCAAAGGTTCCTTTCCATGGTGAACCGATCGAAGGACTTCAGGTGATGGGCTTTTTGGAGACGCGTGGACTAGACTTCTCCCATGTTTGTCTGCTATCTGCGTCTAATAAACAATTGCCTCCGTCTGCGGAAATTTCATCTTTTATTCCTCTTTCAATCCGTACTGGATTCAATATGACTTCTGTGGAGCAGAAGAATGCTCTGTTTGCATACTATTTCTACCGTTTGGTGCAACGTGCGGATGATGTCACCCTCGTCTACAATTCTACTTGTGACAGCCAAAATACAGATGGCCAGATGAGCAGGTATATGCTCCAGATGTTGGTGGAGAACAAGAATTTTGAGATAAAAAAATACGACATTCAAAATCTTGTGCCGTCGATCACGACAGAGTCTTTGACTGTGGAAAAGAACGATGAAATCGTCAAAAAAATGGTGGATAGGTTCTCTACTGATTCAGAGAAACCGTTATCTCCGTCGGCTATCAACACCTATTTCGAATGCCCATTGAAGTTCTATTTCAAATATGTTTTGGGATTGAAAGAATCCAATGCTGATGAAGACGGAATTTCTTCCACTGATTTGGGAACGATCTTCCATGCTGTCATGGAGGAGATTTATGCAGGTCTGGTACGTAAAAAAGGAAACGCAATGATCTCTCCACAAGATCTGAATTCTTTAAAGGATGAGGAGATCTATACGTTGATCGACTATTTCATCAATATCCATTATTATAAGATTGAACAGTTTAAGACTGCACCTAAGTCAGTTTCCCAATTCCATGGACATCTGCTTTTGGCTCGTAACTTACTTTTGGAATTTATCCGCAAACAGCTTGCCATAGATTCAAAATTGAATGATCTAGTTTACTTGTCGTCGGAGGAACGTGTTGTTGTGCCGATTGATATAGATGTGAATGGGAAAACACAACAGATTTTTGTCGGTGGAATCGTCGATCGTCAGGATTCAGTAGACGGTGGAAAGAGAAGAATAGTGGATTATAAGACAGGTGGTGATGTGCCATCTTCGATTAAATCCATCGATGAACTGTTTGCTTATGAAAACAGGAAAAAGGTCCATTATCAATTGCAGATTTTGATATACTCGTCGCTTATCCACAAAGTGAAGAAAATCGACGTCACTCCCGTCTTGAATTTTGTGAATCAGAAAATGGATGATGTGGCATGTGTATTGAAGATGTCGAAGGAGATAGTAGGAGATAAAGGAAAACCTAAAAAGGTGGATGAACCTATCATAGTGAATGATGAATTCTGCGATGAATTCGATAAAAAAATGAAAAATGCATTGTCTGATATCTTCAATGTCGACATCAATTTCACGCAAACCGAGGAGCCTGATAAATTCTGTGATTTCTGTGCATTTTTGCAGATTTGCAGAAAGAGGAAGGAATAAATTTATATTTTTGTAGAGACATTGAATTTAAGAAATAAACCATTTAGAATTATTGATTTGTGAAAAAGATATTATTTGTATTAACTATATTTGTTGCTCTGGCCTCAAATGCCACAGAATATGAGTCTCATAATTTCAAGAATGGTTTGGAAGCAATTGAAAAGAAAGATTTTCGTGGGGCTTTAGATTTCTTGAAAAAAGAGGTGGCTGATAATCCTAAGAATGGATATGCTTATTTTTGGTTAGCTTCTATTTCTATGTACAACGACAAGTTTCATAGTGAAATAGAAAACAGAGGTGATGTGTTTAAATTTGCACTGAACATGTCGGATGCGTTAAATTATTATCGAGATGCTTTGAAATATATTCCCAAAAACGACAGAGAGTATAGATCAAAAGCTTATAATCAGAGATCGGAGTTATATCTGTTTATGAGAGACACTATTAGTGCATTAGACGATTTGTCGGCCTCTATTAAGATTCTTCCTCAAAATCCAGAAGTGTTCAAAGCAAGAGCAAATATCTATTTTTCTCAAGGCAAAATAAAACTTGCTGATGCTGATTATAATAAAATCATTTCTATTAATCCTAACGATGTAGTTGGGTATATGGGTATTGGACGAAATCGTATTGCTCAGGGAAAATGGGATGAGGCAATTGAAAAGTTCAATCGTGTTGAGAAAATTGATCCTAATTATTCTTATGTATATTTGTTACGAGCCGAGAGTTATATTGGAAAGAAAGATTATGAAAAAGCAGCTGATGATTTAATTTCTGCATTGAAAAAAGACGATAAAGATGCTTATTATACGATTTTTAAGTTTGACAAAGATGTCATTGCTAAGGTGATAGAAAAAGTAAAGGCAGAGTCAGAAAAGAGTCCAAATGATTCCAAATGGCCAATGTGTAATGCAATTATTCATGATCAAATTGGAGAATATAAAGAAGCTATTAAATATAACCAGCAAGCATATAAAATTGAACCGTCTGTACCGGTTCTCGATATGTTATCCAAACAATATCTTCGTGATTTTCAGTGGGAGAATTCATTGTCATGCGTTGAAAGATTGTTAGAATCAGATCCTCATGATCTTAAAAAGATTTTTCTAAAGGCTTATCTGTTGAAAGGTCTTGGCCGTCCTCAAGAGGCAATCCCTTTAATGAATGAATATTTGGCTGAAAATAATAATGATGCATTGTGCTTCTACTTGAGAGGGGGTGCAAATGCACAATTAGGTAATTATGATGATGCAATTGAGGATTTGACAACGGCTATTGATCTTAATCCAACTTATGCTCACTCTTATTTGATGAGAGGTGATATGTATAAAAAGAAAAATAAGGACAGTTATGCAAATTCTGATTATAATAAGGTATTAAGTTTGGAGGCCCCTTCGAAAAATTATTGCTGTAGTTATTTTGCCTGTTTAGGATTGGGAGACACAACGAAAGCCATCGAAATTATGGAAGATGTACTGAAAAGGAATCCTACACTGTGGGGAAATAACTATGATGCGGCATGTCTTTATTCGAGGATGAATAGAAATTCTGAAGCTTTACTCTATCTTGAAACTGCAATAAAGATGGGATATAAATCTCATCTTCGCTTTGATTTTGATTATTATTTTGATGACTTCAGAAAACGTGCAGATTTTAAAGCTCTGTCAGATAAATATAAGGATTTGATGAGAGAGGATGATTTTTAGTTTGAACACTTTTGCTTAATTTTTTTTTGGTTTTAAAAATATCAGATTATGGAAATAATAAGATTACTAGTCTTTTGTCTTGCTGCAGTAATATTATACAAAGTGGTAAAAAGTGATAGAAAAAAAGGAAAGGGAAATACCCTTACGTTTTACATTCTTATCGGCTAAATTATGTCCGAAAAAAAGATATGATTATGGGAAATATAATTATGGGGATTGTCAAGGATTTATTGAAGTTTTTAATCCCAACAATATGGAAACGTTGGGAATTTTACAAAAACGAAGAAGCACATGAAAAAATGTCTTTTAATGATGAATATGCCCATCTGAAATTTTCATTGCTTAACTTAAACGATGCAAAAAAATATGAAGGGAAAGTGAAAAAAATCACTAGATATTATACAGATATAAAAGAAGAACCCGTCACAAAAGCAGGAATATGCTACGTCATCAATTATAATAAAAATCGTAAAACAGAAGACTTGTTGGAATTTGATCGTAAAGGTAAAGAAATAAAACATCTCATTTATGAATATGATAAAAATGGGAATCTTATTTTTGTAAAGGATCTTAATAAAAAAGGAGAAAAGGGAGTTGTAGACTGCTATATCTATAATGATAAGGGACAGCATGTAGAGACAAAATATTTTGATGATGGTCAAATCGATTATGATACTTGCTATAAATACGATGAAAACGGTAATTGTATTGAAGTTAACACCGATGATTATAGATTAGATGGTATAGTTGTCAAGATTCGTAATGTGAGTGTGTTTGATGAAAATAATAGAGAGATAGAGAGAATTAAATACGAAGGATTGACAGAGGAAACGGAAAAAGAAGTTTACTTTTACAATAAAAACGGAGATCTGAAAGAGATTCAGAATATTGATATTGAGACGGGAGAGATTATATCTCGTGATTTATATTGCTATGATACAGATGGCAAACTATCAGAAATTTTGACTTATGAAGGATCTGATGTTATGGGAAAATGGGTCTATTCCTATAATCAACAAGGAAAAGAAACAGAATGCCGTATATATGATGGATTTGGTAATATGACACATAAACATGTCTCTATATATGATGAAAGAGGTAGTTTCTGTGGGACAAAAAAATATAAAAACGGAATTTTGATCTTCAGCTATTTGGATGAGATAGAATATTATGATTAAAAATCACATCTGTTATTCTTTAGGTATTAATCCTTTTTTATTTTTGCAAACAAACAGGAAAAACTATGTTCTGTTTTTTTTGACCGTATTTAATGCGGTTTGTTAAGAAGACCTTAGAATATAAAATTTAACAGCTTTATGGAGATAAAGAATGAAACTCGTTTGACGTATGAGATTTTGACAGACGTGACGTTGTCAACGAAAAAGTTTATCATCGTATCAAGGATTATTGATTTTTTTACGGTGCTCTTTTTTATTGCTCTTGGGAATAGTGGTTTTCTCGATTGGTGGGTGGTTTTGTTGTTAGGTGTGGTAGTTTTAGGTTACTTTCGTGTTATATCTCCGAAGAAATTAAAGAAAGTATTCAAAGCGTATATTGGCGAAGGGGAAGCCCGTTACTCTTTTCTTTTTAAGGACGATGAATTGGAAAATCACGAAAGCAATGAAGTAACGCCTGAAGCACATGCCAACTATCCCTACACTAGTTTTACAGGATTGGAATTCGTGAAGAATTATGTAATACTCTATATTTCCAAGTATCAGCTACTGATGATTGATTTGAATGGATTCGACTCCGAAGAAGATAAGAATGCGGTCATCGCTCTGCTAAAATCTAAAGTGAAGAAGGATTAGAAGCTATTCAAATTTGTTAAAATATTTTGTTATAAGTCTTATCCTTCAACTAAAATGAGGATTGTTAAGGGCGGAACGCCCTAACCCATTCTCTTCCGCGAGCCCAAAGGGCGAGCGGTAAAAATGCGTTCATTGTGCATCTATTTTTAAATTAGTATGTGCTCGCCTTACGGCTCGCATTTTGGAGAGGGGTTAGGGCGTTCCGCCCTTAACAATCCTCGCCTCTATAACCAAATATTTAATTTAGATTTGAACAGAATTTTACAAAAATAAAGGAGTCCGTGCTACTTTGTGGTAGTATGGACTCCTTTTATGTTGATGATTAACGATTATTACGATATCTTTTCGTTCAATTCTAGCCAAATCATCTCCTTTTCATCGAGTTCTTCGATCACTTCCTGCATTCTGCTTGAAAGTTTCATGATCTCGTCGTTGCTCATCTGCTCGCCGCTTCCGAGTCTCTCTTCAATCTCTTTTTTCTCTTTGCTAAGATTGTCAATGTCGATCTCTGTTTGCTCAAGTAGACGTTGCTCCTTGTAACTCAGTTTCGGCTTGTTCATCGATGTGTTACGCTCTCTTTTAGGAGCGGCCTCTGCTGGTTTAGCGGTCTTTTCCTTCTCTGCTTTCTCCTTTTCATCGGACATTTCTTTCCAGATGCGATAATCAGTATAGTTGCCTGGAAAGTCTTTTACAGTATGGTCGGGATAAAACACAAACAGATGGTCCACGATTCTGTCCATGAAATATCTGTCGTGGCTCACGATGAGCACGTTGCCCTTAAACTCCATCAGATATTCCTCAAGCACGGAAAGTGTTGCGATGTCAAGGTCGTTGGTTGGCTCGTCGAGAATCAAGAAATTCGGATTCTCCATCAACACTCTGCAAAGCTGAAGTCGACGTTTCTCTCCTCCCGACAATTTATATATATAGTCATGTTGTCTGCTTGGAGCAAACAAGAACCTGCTCAACAGATTTGTCGCCGACAGTTTGACACCCTGCTGCACCTCCACCTGATCAGCAATCTCTGAAATATAATCGACTACTTTTAAGGTCTCCTTAAATTTAGGAAGCTCCTGGCTGTAGTAGCCGAAACGTACCGTCTGGCCGATATTTATTTCTCCGCTGTCTGGGCGTACTTCATTGAGAATCATTTTTAGCAGAGTGGTCTTTCCTGATCCGTTCTGACCGACGATGCCGACTTTTTCCCCTTTCGCAAAATTGTAGTAGAATTCTTTTAAAAGAACCTTTTCATCGTACTTTTTAGAAATATAGCAAAGTTCAATGATTTTGCTTCCGATATGGTTGGATTTAGAGGCAAGAGTAAGATCAGCTTCTGAACGGACACTCTTCAGACGCTTCTCAATGACGTCGAACCTATCTATACGGCTGCGTGATTTTCCACCGCGTGCCTGAGGTTGGCGACGTATCCACTCCAATTCACGTCGGTATGTGTTGCGAAGGTGGGCGATAGTGCGTTGCTCCACCTCCTCACGATGCTCTTTCTCTTCCAGATAGTAGCTGTAATTGCCTTGGTATGTGTAGATCTGAGTGTCTGCGATCTCAAGAATCTTGTTGCAGACGTTGTCGAGGAAATATCTGTCGTGTGTGACAAGCAATAGTGCCTTTTTCTCTTTTACAAGCATCTCCTCAAGCCATTCCACCATTCCGAGGTCAAGGTGGTTGGTAGGCTCATCGAGCACTAACAAATCGTGGTCGGAAATGATTGCTGACGCCAAAGCCACACGTTTACGTGCACCTCCCGACAGTGTGCTGATCTTTTGATTGATGTCGCGTAGTCCAAGACGGGAAAGTGTTGATATTACCGTCGTCTCCAGATTCCACGCATTTAGAGCGTCCATCTTGTGTGATAATTCAGATATCACGTCGGCATCAGCACCATTGTTGATGGCGTTCTCGTATTCTTTGATGACGGTGGTTATTTCACCGGAAACGTGGCGAAGAGCTCCGTCAAGTATGCTCTCTCCATCGTTGAATTTTGGATCTTGGTCAAGAAAACTAATTTTCAGATCGCGTCTTCGAGTGATATTGCCAGAATCTGCAGGCTCCTCACCCAAAATGATTTTCATCAGCGTACTCTTTCCGCAACCGTTGCGTCCAATCAATGCGATCTTCTCACCCACATTGATTGTGAATGTCACATCCTCAAAAAGTGCCAAGTCACCGAAGTTTTTGCTGACTTGCTGTATCTGAATTAGGTTTTCGTCTGTCATCTTCCCAAAAGAACTAATAGTATGTTGATGTCGCTCGGACTGATTCCTGATATTCTGCTTGCCTGACCGATTGTCTCTGGATCAATACGTGTTAGTTTCTGGCGAGCCTCTGTTGAGATCGTCTTAATCGACATATAGTCGAATTTGCCTTTTATCTTGATATTTTCAAGACGAGTAAGTTTGTCTGCTATCTGTTGCTCACGAGTGATATATCCACTGTATTTGATTTGGATCTCAGCCGCTTCCACAATCTCCTCTTGTCTGTTTGGAATCTTGTCGATTGCCTCTTGCAGTGCAGGAATGGCCTGACGCAATGAGTCGAAAGAGAGTTGCGGACGGTTGACCAAATCCACCAGTTTGCATCCTTCGCGGAGTGGGGAAGTGCCCTGTGTCTCAAGGAATGGATTTATCAAAGCTGGTTTGATAGAGAATGTCGACGTGAATTCTCTCAATCTGCTGATCTCATCCTCTTTTTGTGTCAGTAGGTCGACGCGCTCCTTACGTGCAAGACCGATTTCGTATGATTTGCGAGTAAGTCGGCTATCTGCATCGTCTTGACGGAGCAATATTCTGTATTCTGCTCTCGACGTGAACATACGGTATGGCTCGTCCACTCCTTTGGTGATCAAGTCGTCGATAAGGACTCCGATATAGGCCTCGTTTCTCGACAATACAAATTCCTTGTTGCCATTGCACTTCAAATGTGCGTTGATTCCGGCCATTAAACCCTGTCCTGCGGCCTCTTCGTATCCTGTCGTGCCATTTACTTGTCCGGCAAGAAAAAGTCCGTCTACGAGCTTGCTTTCCAAAGTGGGGTTGAGCTGGGTAGGATCGAAATAGTCGTATTCGATTGCGTAACCAGGTCGGTACACCTGTACATTCTCCAAACCTTTGATGGTGCGTAGTGCGTTTAGCTGCACATGGAGTGGTAGTGAAGATGAAAAACCGTTTAGATAGTATTCTTGGGTAGTCTCACCTTCTGGTTCAAGAAACAGTTGGTGCTGGTTTTTATCCGCAAATGTCACAATCTTTGTCTCGATACTTGGACAGTAGCGAGGACCTATACTTTGGATCTGACCATTGTATAGTGGAGATTCTGGCAATCCTGCACGAAGGATTTCGTGGGTTTGCTCATTTGTGTATGTGATGAAGCACGGACGCTGTTTTAGCGGACGTGGCTTGAAATCAAGGTATGAGAATTTGTGAAAGTCGTTGTCTCCGTCTTGTGGGGCAAGTTCATCGAAGTTGATTGTACGGCCGTCTATTCTGACAGGTGTTCCTGTCTTCATACGTCCTACGTTTATTCCTTTATCTCTCAATTGCTCGCTTATACCGTAAGACGCTGGTTCTGAGATACGACCTCCCTTTATCTGCTGTCTGCCGCAGTGCATCAATCCGCTAAGGAAAGTGCCGGCAGTGATTACGATCGCTTTAGCTTTGAATTCAGCACCGAGTGCAGTGCGTACACCGCATACAGATTTGCCTTCAAACAATAATTCATTTGCCATGTCTTGCCAGATACAGAGGTTGTCGGTGTTCTCAAGCAGACTTCTCCACTTTTCAGAGAAACGCTGACGGTCCGACTGGCTACGTGGGCTCCACATTGCAGGCCCTTTTGATTTGTTGAGCATACGATATTGGATGGCGGTAAGGTCTGTGACGATACCCATCTGTCCGCCCATCGCGTCAATCTCTCTTACAATCTGTCCTTTTGCGATACCTCCCACTGCAGGGTTGCAGCTCATCTGTGCGATAGAGTGCATATCCATCGTGATGAGAAGTGTCTGCGAACCAAGGTTGGCTGCTGCAGATGCCGCCTCGCAACCTGCGTGACCGGCACCGATAACTATGACATCGAAATTGAATTTCATTTTATTTTATCTTGTTAAGAAACGCCTCCTCCAAAAGCAGTTTTTTAAGACGAAGTGCCCAAACCTTATTGTTTTGACCATTGGCTGTTTGTCCGCCAATCAGAATAAATTCTCCTTTATCACCTGTTTGGAATAATCCTGCATCTGCCAATGCACCTACAGTGTTGGAAAGGTCTTTGTGTTGGTCTATAGCCCACGTCAATCCACTGTTGTTTGAAGAATAGCATGTCGTTGAATAAGAGCCATCTGTAGAGATTCCTCCAAGAATGCCAAGAGTGCTATTGTTGAATGCGAATGTGATAGCTTTATCCATATATGGAAGTCCCGCAGATGTGTTTGTCAGACACTCCATGTTGCCATATCTGTCCGCACCCCATATTTCTGCTTTGTCACCTTTCTTAGCGTAAAGATAGCCAAGGACAGTGTTTCCGCTTGGAGCGGTGAAAGAACGAACAGTGTCGACATCAAAATCTTCATGGATTGGTTGTGATATTTTTGCCTCTCCATTTTTGCTGTATGATTTGATTTCACCACCGTCAAGTGTCCAAATTTGCTTGTTGAGCGAGTAAAGCAATTGACCGCTAGTTATAGCATCAAACTTGCTGAATTGCAGACTGGTGAAATTTGCCGCATAGATCACTCCCGATTTGCCTTGCACAAACAATGAGTCATCGATATTGCATAGAGTGGATAATTCTAAAATTTCTGGAGCTTCGACGGTGCTGCTCTGCCACTGTGCACCATCTTTAGATGTCACGACTTTGCATGCGTTGTTTGTTTGGAAGAACTGCCACATCAGATCGTTGTGCATTATTGACTTTTGTGAAAGAATAGTCTCTTCCAAACCAGAGACAACACCTGTGTTTGTCCATAGAAAAGCGTCTACATCATACTTGTGTACACGCACCTCCAGAGTATATTCTTTTTTGGAATTGTCTTTTGTGTTGGTGGAAATGATTTTTACCGGTTTGGAAAAATCCATTGCCACTGTGTTTCTGAAATCAAAGAAGTTGCTTCCGTCGTATGAGTATTGAATTGCTATCGTATTGTCGGAATAACCATAGATTGTCGGATATAGAGAGTCTACTTTTGTGCCATACGCCAAAGAATCATAGTTGAAGATCTTTGTTTCGACGTCATTGACATAAAACTCAACAGTGGATCCTAACTGTGAGAATAGGACACGACGGATTCTTGCATCTGGAGTGTCTGTCTCTTCATCATCCTTACAACTTGAGTTTATTGCTGCCAATGTGAAAGCAGAGATGTATAGTAATAAATTGCGTAATTTCATATGTTAATTGATTAAACTAAATGTTCCGTACGTAATTGCCAGCCAAACCAGGTATCTCACCGTCTTTCCGAATAAAACCCAGAATAATACGCCCCAAAACGGAGAACGCATCAATCCGAGTGCCATGACAATGAAATCTCCAATGCCTGGAGTGAAAGAAAAGAATCCGAGCCAGATGCCGCGTTGCTGCACCCATTTCTTTGCTTTTTCCACTTTTGATTCGTCAAGACCACAATATTTGGTCAGCCATTCTGTCTTTCCGAGATAACCTAACGCATAGCAGGTCATAGCTCCGAGTGTATTGCCTAGTATTGCCGCTGTCAGTACGCTGTATGTGTTTGCTCCTGACGCCCAAACTATAGAGAACACGGCTTCAGAAGGTAACGGAAGTACCGTCGCTGCTAAAAACGCTGCTAAAAACAGTCCCCAACATCCGTATTCTGCAAGCCAAGACAAATCCATGTTATTCCAATCCGATCAGTTTTACGATAAAATAACCTATCGCTAACAATACAAACAAACGGTACATCCATGTGATGAGTAGTTCCCGTTTGTAGAATAGTGTCACTGCTCCTCCGATGCTGAATGTTCCGAGAGTGATGATCGTGCTCAACATTGACTCAAATCCGTAGTTCATAGCTACTGCAAAGAATACGGCAAGCATGATGATCACAGCCAATAGGGAAAATTTTCCTCGCTGCTGGATGCTCTTGTTGCTGTAGTGAGCGGATAATCGCATCGTGCAGACAAAGACAAAGAGCAGAAAATATCCGTAGAATATCTTGCTGAATCTTCCGAAATCTTCAAATTCGGAAAAATCGTTGAGACTGAAACTTGGAGTCGCAGTCCATGACATTCCTTCAAAGTATCCTAATTGATATATTCCTGCCACTGCATAAATCGCTATTGTTAACCCTCCAATTATGATGCTTAATATGCTCTTCAACTGCATTCGGTTGCTGAAGTAAAGAAACGTCACAACTGGAATCACATTGAGTGAGAAAGGAGTGTACACAATTGAGCCTATAGTGATGAGTCCGCCGATATTGAAGGAATGCAGCTCATTATAACTCTCCGACAATGCGAATGCTGACGCGATGATTGCCAACTCGATCAGTGTAAGGAGATAGCCATAGTTGACGCCATCTTTTTCAAGCGATATAATCAAAACAAAAATACATAACACCATCGGAAGAATCGTTGGTGCTCTTAAAAGAGAGAATGTATTGTTGATGAGAGTTAATGTAAAGCCAATCAGCAGAATACATGCGAAATTAACCCAATAGGTTAATGTGGCTGGAATCTCTATCAGTTTATCCATTAACGACATGAATCTGAGATTTCCTGCCTTCAGAATGAATGTCGCGTCGAATGGAATTAGCCACAAAAGGAGAGCCCCGCATACAGTTACGATATATGCGACCACCGATGGTTTGACTTTGTCTTGAAAACTACCGTTGTACATCTGCTCTCTTTTTATTTTTTATTGGGCGGGTTTGACCCCGCCCTTATTGATCATGATTCTAATTTATAGGTCGAATCCAATATCGCGACGGAAGTATTTCTTCTCGAAGTCGATTACCTGTGCGTTGGCGAATGATTTAGCTAGGGCTTCTGCCTTTGTCGCACCGTATGAACTGATTGAGATTACTCGTCCTCCGTTTGTCAAAACTTTGCCATCGACCATTTTTGTTCCGGCATGGAATGCAATTGAGTCTTTTACTTTGTCAAGACCTGTGATGACTTTGTTTTTCTCATACTCTTCTGGATAACCACCTGAAACCAACATCACTGTGACTGCTGTACGCTCGTCTTCTTCAAGTGTACGCTTGTCCAAATCTCCTGCGGCTACACCCTCGAATGCGTCAACCAAGTCGCCCTTGACACGAAGCATGACTGCCTCTGTTTCTGGGTCTCCCATACGTACGTTGTATTCGATTACCATTGGTTCGTTCTTGACGTTGATCAAACCAAGGAAAATGAAACCTTTGTATGTGATGTTTTCTTTTGCCAATCCTTCTACAGTTGGGATGATGATTCTCTCCTCAACTTTCTTCATGAATGTCTTGTCTGCAAACGGAACTGGTGAGACTGCTCCCATTCCTCCAGTGTTAAGACCTTTGTCTCCCTCTCCAATTCGCTTGTAATCTTTTGCTACTGGAAGCACTTTGTAGTTCTTTCCATCTGAAAGTACGAATACCGAACATTCGATTCCCGACAAGAATTCCTCAATTACAACTGTCTTGCTGGCATCACCAAACTTACCAGTCAACATTGTCTTTAGTTCTGCCTTAGCCTCTTCCAATGTGTTGAGGATAAGCACTCCTTTGCCGGCTGCCAAACCATCCGCTTTAAGCACGTATGGAGCTTCCAACTCTGCAAGGAATGCAATCGCATCCTCGATAGTCTCGTTAGTGAAACTCTTGTATCTTGCAGTCGGTATATTGTGACGCATCATGAATGCTTTGGCGAAGTCTTTGCTTCCTTCCAATCTTGCTCCTTCCTTAGAAGGACCGATTACTTTGATGCTCTTAAGAGCAGCGTCATTTTTGAAGTAGTCGTAGATACCTTTTACAAGTGGATCCTCTGGACCTACAACAACCATTTCGATGTCGTTTTCAAGCACGAATTTTTTGATTGCGTCGAAATCGTCGGCTTTGATAGCCACGTTCTTACAACCTACAGTCTTTCCATCCACCTCTCTTGTCAGAAGTTCTGTTCCAGCATTACCTGGTGCGACGAAAAGATTGTCAACTTTCTTGCTTTCTCTAATCTTCCAAGCTAAGGCATTCTCTCTACCTCCGCTTCCCAATATTAGTACGTTCATCTATTTTCCTTTTTTACTCGACGGATATTCTCTGCGAGTGATTTAATATTCTATTTTTTTGAATGAATAGCCTTCGTTAAGAAGCCATTCAATACTTTTTTGCAATGCACCTTCAATGTTTTTCCTTGCCTTCAGCGAATCGTGGAAGACAATGATTGATCCGTTTCTGGTGTATTGCTTCACTTTGTTGAAGATGTCATCTGGCGTAAGATCCTTGTTGTAGTCTCTTGTCACCACATCCCACATCACTATTTTGTATCTCTTTCTTAGATAGAAGATAGTGGTCGGACGAATGATTCCGTGCGGTGGGCGAAACAGCGGAGAATGAATGAGTTGGTTTGCTTTCTCCACATTTTCGCAATAGCATTTTGCTGAAGTGCCCCACGAACGGAGATGATTATAGGTGTGGTTGCCGACGTTGTGTCCTCTCTCCAACACTTTTTTGAAGATGTCTGGATGTTTGCGGACGTTATCTCCAACACAGAAAAAAGTCGCTTTGACATTATAGCGGTCAAGTGTGTCAAGCACCCATTCCGTCACCTCGGGGATGGGACCGTCGTCGAATGTCAGATATACGGTTTTCTCTTTTTCTTTTTTTATTCGCCACGTTGTGCAGGGAAAAAATGCCCTGAACAGACGTGGCGGTTGTTCTATAATCATCGTGAACTTTTATTGCTCTACCTCCTGATAGAAATCTTCTGCCTCTTTACGAATCTCATCAGCTTTCTCTTTGCTGCAAGCTTTCATGGCAGTGGCAGCAACGTATCTCATCATGTCGAAACGTTCGTTGATATCCTCAGAAGCCGATTTTCTCTGCTCTTTTGTAAGATTCTTGTTCCAAACTCTATACTGCTTGCAGATTTCGAAGATCTCGTCGATGAGGACTTCTGCTTTCTCCTTCTCTCCAAGGCTCGCATACAGATGCGCGATGTTGCATGAAGTAAGGTCGGCAGGCACATTGTATGTTGGAATCTCCTTCATACACTTGTCAAGCACTTCGATTGCCTTGTCTTTCTTGCCCTCTTCAGCAAGCTCAGATGCAAGGCGTACGAACATGTGACGGAATGTTCTAGCCATACGGCAGTTGTTCTCGTCCATGTAGATGCCTGGCTGACTTACGTTACCCCACTCAAACTTGTTCATCATGTTGTCGTACATCACCTCTGTATTGACACCTCCCTGAGTCTTGTATGGAACCAAACGGTATGCCATACCCTCAAGCTCAAGATACTGGTCAAGACCTAGATAACTGTCTCTGCCGACTGTGACAGCGAAGTAGATAGGAGTTTTCCAATCCTTGTTTGAACGGATGATGTCAAGAATGAACAAATCTTGTTTGCCAAGGTAGCTCTTTTTGCTCAAGTCGATCTTGATATCCTCGATTCTCTTCTCAGTCATATCCATTATGACTCTCTTCAAATGAGGCTCTACCTTTCCTCCGTTGTTAGGATTTGGCTCGTTGACCATCATGACTGTATCCTTCAAAATACGGGCTGTGTCGCTTGCCGAAACAAGACCAGCTTCTACAACAGCATCCTTGTCGACGTGCTGTACAAGTTTTGTTGTAGGAAGAACGTCAATACCTTCTCTGTATCCAAGCTGCTTAGCGGTACGTTTGTCAAGTAGGTATTTGAATCCTTCGTCAATAGTCATTTCCTTGTCGATACGTTTGTCGATATATGCAACGTCTAACTTGCCGTTAGAATAATCTTTGCTCTTCATCGACATAGGAATAGCCTTAGACTCGTAAGCGTCTTTCTGCATCTGGTCGATATACCATCCCATCTGCAAGTATGAAAGGTTGGCGACGCGGCAGTCTGTTCCGACACCTTCAACCTCCTGGTTGTACCACAATGGGAATGTGTCGTTATCTCCGTTTGTGAAGATGATTCCGTTTGCTGGGATTGTCTTCAAGTAGTTAGCACCATAGTCACGACAAGTGTATCTGCCGCTACGGTCGTGATCGTCCCAGTTTTCAACTGCCATGATTGTCGGTACACTCAAAGACAACAGAGTCGCTAATGCTGCTGCGATTCGTTTGTCGATGTAGTTCTTGACCAAATCGAAAATCCAAAGCACACCTAGTCCGATCCATATACAGAATGCATAGAAACTACCTGCGTATGCGTAGTCACGCTCACGTGGCTGGAATGGATACTGGTTCAAGTATACCACAATAGCCAAACCTGTCATGAAGAACAATACACTTACAAGCAAGAAACTTTCTGTTCCTTTTCTCTCTTTGTTGAATTGGTAAAGAATACCAAGCAAACCAAGGATCAAAGGCAAGAAGTAGTAGCAGTTTCTACCCTTGTTGTTCTTCAGATCATCTGGTAGTGATGATTGGTCGCCAAGACGAAGCTCATCTAAGAAATCAATACCTGATATCCAGTTTCCATGAGTAATCTCACCGTGTCCCTGAATGTCGTTCTGACGTCCGACGAAGTTCCACATGAAGTATCTCCAGTACATGAATCCTACCTGATATCTAAGGAAATATGTCATGTTGTCGCCGAATGTAGGAGCTTCTACACGCTTGCCGTCGTCTGCCTTTATCTTCTGACCTGTGAAGTTTGACCAACTCTTATAAGCTGAGATATGGCTTCCCTGACGAGAGTACATACGTGGGAAGAACATCAAGAACTGGCTCTGATAAACGTACTTTGTCTTTTGATCGTACACGTAGTATTTGTCAGGCTCATTTTCATTTTCCTTGATCTTCTTTGCCCAAAGATCCTCTCCAAGTTCTTTTGCTACAGATCCTGTTTTGTCGTATTTGAACTCAGAAGCGAAACTCTCTCCGTAAAGAAGAGGAGTGTCGCCATACTGCTCACGGTTCAAATAGCTCTTCAAAGTGAACACATCATCTGGTGAGTTCTGATCCATTGGAGGATTAGCGTTGCTTCGGATCACCAATGTCGCGTATGACGAGTAGCCAAGAAGTATCACAGTCAAACATGTAAGCATTGTGTTCAACAATGACATGTCTGTTTTGCCACCCTTCTCTGTGAAGAAGAAGTAACCAGCCAAAGCGATGATAATCACTATGCCTAAAACAATATGACTTCCGAAGAATGGAATGCCAAGAAGCGCTACTGAAGCGATGAATAGGATAGTTGGTAGTTTAGAATCCTCAAATTTTTCAGAGTATGAAGTGTAGATTCCTCCAACCAAACAAGAAATCAAAGCGATGCTGTAGATGATCACTCCAGTGTTGAATGAGAATCCTAATACATTGACAAACAACAATTCAAACCATCCTGCCACAGTCACGAATCCTGGTATGATACCATATAGGATCACAGCCAAAAGAACTACTGATACGGCAAATGAGATGCCGACTCCCTTCCAACTGAACTTGAATTTTCTGAAGTAGTAAACAAGTACAAGCACAGGGATTGAAAGCAAGTTCAATAGGTGGACTGCTATTGAAAGTCCCATCAAGTATGCGATCAATACCAACCATCTGTTGGCGTATGGACGGTCTGCAACGTCTTCCCACTTCAACATTGCCCAGAATACAACGGCTGTGAACATTGAAGATGAGGCGTAAACCTCTGCCTCCACAGCTGAAAACCAGAATGTGTCGGAGAATGTGTAAGCCAATGCACCTACTGTACCTGCTCCAAGAATAGCAACGATATTGCCAAGTGTGAAGTCAGACTCAGATTTGATGACCAAACGTCTTGCCAAATGAGTGATTGTCCAGAAAAGGAATAGGATAGTCAATGCCGACATGAATGCCGAGAATATATTGACCATTTTAGCTACTTCGTGGACATCCGAGGCGAATAGAGTAAAGAATCTCGCCATCAACATAAAGAATGGTGCTCCCGGTGGATGTCCGATTTCTAACTTATATGCGGTACTTATAAACTCACCGCAATCCCAGAAACTTGCTGTCGGTTCGATAGTGAGTAGGTAAGTGACCAAAGAGATCAGAAACACAACTCCGCCTACGACATTGTTAAGTAGCTTGTATTGCTTCATTTTTATATTAGAACTTTTTTTATATTTTTCGTGTAAAATCGCAATTTGTTTGCAAAATTAGTTTTTTTAATGTGTAAATGAAAATTTTTGTAGCAATTTGTGGAGACGTGGGGATATCTACCGATATATTACACCTACAGACGTATTTTTGAAGGCTCTGTCCTAGTTTATGATGATTTTACGAGGATTGTTAAGGGCGGAACGCCCTAACCCCTCCCTACGTGCGAGCCGTAGGCGAGCACATAAATTTAATAAAACCACAGAGACAAAGGGTTTACAGAGAAAGGCTATGCCTTTTTATGAGAAAAAGAGGTGAGAATTCAGTCAGAAAGAGGAAAATGATTCGCAGATTATAATTCATCGAGCTCACGTTATTTTAATTTTGGCTAATGAATTGACCAAAATTCAACAATATTAAATTTTGGCTTGTCGATTAGCCAAAATGAGGATGATTTAAATCTAAATGACATGATTGATTTCCTACGGAAAAAATGTGATGTCATTTATATAATGGCTACCAATATGCAATCACTACGTGATATAAATGTATGATCTTTGTCAAGCATAAATACACCTTTAGGTGTAAAATATTGGTGGATATTTTTAAAAATTTTGACTAATGAATTGACTGAAATTCAATAATGCATGTTATGTTCTAATTGTCTTCTTCTTGCACTTCTTCTTCAATTACAAACTCAACCTCCTCGCTATTCTCATCCTCATTAATTTCGTTCTCGTCTGCATTGTCGTCATTTTGGCTTTCTGTTTCTTCTGTCTCATTATTTTCTGTTTCTTCTTTTTCTTGATTTTCGGTTAGGTATGTTACCGATTTGCAGTTTCGGAAAGCATCTTCCCCGATATTTACATCTTTTTCTGAATTGAATATGACTACATCAAGATTTTTACAATCATAAAATGCTCTGTCTCCAATATGATGTACACTACTTGGGATAATTATGGTTTCCAAATTTTCACAATTATAAAATGCTAGTTCATGTATGCTGGTTACACCCATGGGGATATCTATACTAATTAATTTGTCACATCTATAAAAGGCATTTTTCTCAATTGTGTTAATGTTTTTAGGCAAATCTATTGTTGTCAATCCACTGCAACCGAAGGCATCTTCGCCAATATGAGTTACATTGTTAGGTATCTTTATGCTATTCAAATTGTAACAGCACCAAAAAACGTTGTCTTTAATGCTCTTCACACTTTCAGGAATGGTAATGCTTTTCAATTTGTAGCAATGACTAAATGAACTATTCTCAATACTAGTGATGCCATCTTTGATTTCTACAGTTTCCAAATTGTCGCAACTAGAAAATATTCCTTTGCCTATATATGATACTGTTGACGGTATATTGAAGTAGGTCAGTCCATTACAGTTTTCAAATGCACAATCACCAATTTTTTTGATTTTTGCATGAATGTCTATGTTTGTCAATTTTTCACATTCTCTAAATGCTTGCTCACCAATTTGAGAGACGTATGGCGGAATCTTAAAGTTCCCTTTCTTGTTCCCAGGCACGCATAATAAAGTTATCTTGTCTTTGTCGAATAGCAATCCATCTGCTGAAGAAAAATAAACATTGTCGCATGACACATTTATGTTTTCCAAATTGTCACATGCATTAAATGCTGCAACTCCAATGTGTTCGATCTTGGCAGGAATATCTATGCTGGTAATCGCATCACATCCTAAAAATGTTCCTTCGCCTATATATTTGACACTTGCTGGAAGATCTATTTTAGACAAATGTTTGCAATCTAGAAATGCATGATCCTCGATTCTGCTAACGCTTGCTGGAATATTTATGCTTGTCATATTTTCACAACAATAGAAAGCCCTTTCCCCAATTACTGTGACGGTTGCTGGAATTTTTACATGTTTTAGCAGGTAACAATAGCTAAAAGCAGAACTGCCGATATTAGTGACTATATATTCTTTGTTGTCAATTTCAACTTTTTCTGGAATGTTAACCCATATCAGCCAGTACTTATTGTAATAGTCTTCTTTTGCATTTAACTCTACTGTGGTGTCTGTTAGAATTTCATATTCAAATGGGTCGATGTGAAAGTAGATCACACCAAGCAATAGTAGAATGATTGGCAACAATATAATCGCCACAAATATTCTTTTAATGATTTTTTTTATCATCTCGCATATCTCTCAATCTCAATCAAAAACCAGTTGCCTCGGATGCTGATGAAGTTGTAGCTTAGGCTTTTTTCGCCATTCTCGAATATCACTATTCGTCGGTTGTTGGCATCTTCTCCCGTCTGCACGAAACTGCATATCTGTGTTGTCTGCCCGATGAATCCTACGGGTGCCCATGTGCGTGGCATGTGAAGTTTGCTGCCTGTCTGTGATTCTTTTCCGTCGGCTGAAATTTGCACCGTCTTTTCGGGCAATGGGAATATGATATTTTTCTTCTGGAAATCAATGTCAGTGGAGAATCGCTCAATGAATGCCATGAAACTTTTGTCTGAGTATTCAGTCGACGAGATTCCTCGGCTGTTGTTGAGCTTCCATAATTGACCTTGTCTGCTGAATGTGTGTTTTACACCGCTCAACTTTGCTCCGTTGGTGATGAGCACGTCGATGGCATCTTCTTTTGTTACGGATTCGAGTGAGTCGACACAAACAATCACAATACGGTTCTTGTTTTTCAGGTTTATAGGCTGCCAACCACTCTTGACAAGTGTCCTGTCTCCATTATGGAAATATGGGTATGTCACCTTATCAGCCTGCGTCTTTGTGTCTACAAAAAAGTCAACAAAGAATTTGGAAAACTGTTCGGCTAAACAGTTTTCCAATGTTAATACGCTGATTATGAGTAATGTGACTACCCTTAATGTCATGCTGTTTTATTACCAGTAGTATGAGTAAGCTGCAAAGATGTTAGAGTTCTTCACGCTTGGGGCATTGACGATGACTCTGTCATTGTAATAACCCGGAATAATCTCATCGAAGTATTTATTGTTACAGATGTTTACAAGACCAAACTGGTAACCAATTGTTACTGCCCACTTTGTCTTTACATATACACCTGCTTTGATCTTGAATCCAAAGTCTGTTTTCTTATAGATTGCGTTAGTCTCCTCTGTCTCCTGATTTGGCGCGAACAAAGGAACTTTTTCCTGCTCTGAAGGATCCATCAGACGAGTGTCAGTCTCGTAGCATCTCTTGCCACCCAATCCGATTCCGATTGTTGGAGCGATTGCCACAAACGGTTTTGACTGGTTGTGTGAGAACTGCCATCTTGCATAGATAGGTATCTCTAGATATGTCAGACGCTCTTTAGCTCTTATTGTATCGGTATAGTTGACCTTTGCACCGATCACGCTTATGTTAAGCTCTGGAGCGATAGAGAATATGTTCTTGATTGGAAAATCCGCACCAATACCAACGAATGGTCCAAATCTATAGTCTGTCTGATGATAGTCTGATGAATAATCTGACATGTTCAAACCTGCATGCGCTTCCAACATGACCTCACGTGGTTCATACAAACAGTCCTCTTTTTTCAACTCTGGATTCCTTTCCTTTGCAGTAGCTTCATCAAAAGCTTCTTCTAGAGGCGCTTTTTGTGTAGTCTCTGCTTTTTTCGCATCACTCGACTTTTTTGCGGATGCGTTGAAGCATACAAAAAGCGAAAGTGCCAAACCTATAAAAAACGTGTTTTTCATATCTTGTGTCGTTACCGATAAACAATGTTTCTGCAAATATATGCAATAATTGTTAATAACTTTGCTCTTTCAAGAAAATTATCATCTTTTCAATATCTTTATATTTAGGAGTGTCGTCCTCGAAGCGTGGGAAAAAGGCTCTGATGTCTTTGTAGACGCGGTTTGTCAGCGGCGACAACTTGTCTGCGTATCCGAGTGCATCCACAGCTTGCACGATTGCCATAAAGTGGATCGCGATCACTTGGAATGAGTTGTCTATCACTCGTCTTGCAATCAAAGCTGAATTCGTTCCCATCGACACAATGTCTTGATTATCATTGTTGTTAGGGATCGAATGCACGTACATTGGGTTGGATAGTGTCTGACATTCTGCTGTAGTAGAGCAGGCTGTAAACTGAGATGCCTGCAGACCGTAGTTCAAACCAAGTTTGCCAAGATTCACGAATGGAGGAAGAATGCCGTTGATTCTGTCGTGGAACAGGTAGTTCATCTGACGCTCGCACAGCATCGTCATCTTTGTGACGGCGATTTTTAGTTTGTCCATCTCGAAAGAGACATAGTCGCCATGGAAATTACCACCGTGGTAAACCTCTTCAGTCTCTGGGTCGACGATTGGGTTGTCGCAAGCAGAGTTGACTTCGTTGATAAGCACTCTCTCCACATTCTCCACCGTCTCCAATACAGGTCCAAGAATCTGCGGAATGCATCTTAGCGAATAGTAAGGCTGCACTTTATGGGTGAACACATTTTCTGTGTGTTTCTTGTCGTACATCTCGCTTTTTCTGTCGAGCATACATTTGCTTCCTTTCGCGATCTCACGCATCTGCTTAGCGATGATGCCTTGTCCACGTTGACGACGGACTGCATTTATCGGCTCCGACATGAAATCGTCGTAAGAACTTGCGATTTCATTCATCATCACGCTTGCGATTGTGGCGAAACGTAGAAGTTTTTTTGCGTTTATAAGGTTGACTAAGCCGATACCTGTCATGAATGAAGTGCCGTTTGTAAGCGACAATCCTTCACGTATAAACATCTTGATAGGCTCAAGTCCGCACTCTTTCATGACTTCGCCTGCGGGACGTTTCTCTCCTTTGTAGAACACCTCACCTTCTCCAATCATTGTGAGGGCAAGATGAGCGAGCTGAACAAGGTCACCGCTGGCTCCAACACTTCCGTGTTCAGGAATGAATGGTGTGATGCCTTTGTTGATGAAATTGATAAGAAGTTCGACAATACTCTTGTGAATTCCGCTCTTTCCCTGTGTGAATGTGCCGACGCGAGCGATCATGGCTGCTTTCACATAGACGTCAGGCAAAGGTTCACCTGCACCTGTTGAGTGGCTGCGGATGATGTTGTATTGTAAAGCCTCACGGTCTTCGTCAGAGATACGCCACTGGGCCATAGGTCCGAATCCAGTGTTGATTCCGTAGATGATTCTGTCTACGGAGAAAGATTTCAAGAAGTCGTGGCTTCTGTTTATTCTGTCCCATACGTTGGAAGCGAACGAAAGTTGCTCACCTTTGTAGAGAATATTTTCAATGTCATTTAAAGAGATATAGTCGATTTTTCCCATTTCCATTTGTTGTAAACTTTTGCAAAGTTACTCATTAAGTGATAAATAAAAAACAAGTTGAACCAAAATGCTTGATTTTTGGAATGCAAAGGAAGCGGAGAAAGTCGTAAAAAAAGAGCCGAAAGCATTGCTTCCGGCTCTTTCCTTTAGGAAAATGAATGAAATTTATCACTTATTTTGTCACAACCAATTTCTTCACAACCGACTCTCCTTCGATAGTGGCTTTCACAAAGTAGATGCCTGTAGGTAGTGACGATATGTCTACTTTAGATTCGTCGGCTCTTGCTACCTCATCTCCAATAGCGTTGAAGATCATTACATCCTCTACCTCACCTTCGCTGATGATATAGATTTCTGTAGACGCTGGGTTTGGCATAATTGTGAATTCCTTCGTGTCGCTGTATGTAGCTGCACTTGTTATCTGAGTGTCGTCTCCTTCGCCGTTTCTCAAACTGCCAAGCGTGAATTTCTTTCCTTTCCAAGACATACTAGCACAAGTGTATTCGATAGATCCTGTGCCTCCTCCTACTTCACATAGTAGTTTGCAGTCGTAGATGTAACCCATCTTGACACCGAGCTCTTCCCAATTTCTGAAGTGTTCACTCACGTTGATTATGCCACATGTCTGATAAGAAGAACGTACTGCGAAGATCTGTTTGAAACTAGCGGATCCTTCGATACAAGGAGCGTTGATTCTTTGTCCTACCATCAATGTATATTCCACGCCATCAACTTTGTATGTTCCTATTTCATTGGTGCCCCAGAACAAATCTTCACTGTCAGGAGTGAAAGTGTCGTCCACAATATAGTACTCAATCATAGGATTCTTGGTCCATCCGTAGACGCCGATGTATGAATAGCTTCCTCCACCGTCGCCACTCTTAATGTAGTTGTAGATGGCGTATATCTCACCTAAATCGGTATATTTCTTGGATGCCTTCGCGTCGTAATAACCTACGCGAGCCAAGAAGTCGCCTGTGTTGTCCCATTCAGCTTTGAATGCACAACCTGCTTCGCCTCCGAACAATGTCATGCTTCCATTGTTTCTTTCTCCCCACATCTCTGCGTTATAACCATTGCCGAGATCCCTCAGACAGTTGCTAGTGATGGTTGTTCCGCCTGAATATTTTGTTGTGTATGAGCATGGGTAGATGTTAATGGAATCGCTTTTTTCAATTTCTTCTTCCTTGACGGTGCTGTCACAATTCAACTTGCCAAGTGAACTGTTCTGTCCATCCCAAGACATACTTGCGCAAGTGTATTCGATAGATCCTGTACCTCCACCCACTTCACATTGGATTTTACATGAGTATAGACCTCCCATCTTGACACCGAGCTTTTCCCAATTCATGAAATGCTCAGTTACGTTAATCTTTCCGCAAGTCTGATAAGAAGAGCGAACAGCAAATATCTGTTTGAAATCAGCCATTCCTTCAATACATGCGGCACCGATTCTTTGACCTATCCTCAATGTATATTCTACGCTATCAACTTTGTATGTTCCTATTTCTTCTGTACCATAGAACATGCCAGTTCCGTCAGGAGAGAAAGTGTCGTCAACAATATAATATTCAATCAAAGGATTCTTAGTCCATCCGTAGATGCCGATGTAAGAGTAGATTCCTCCACCATCGCCAGTTTTGGAATAGTTGTAGACGGCATAGATCTCGCCTAAGTCAGTGTATGTCTTAGTGGCAGGGGCGTCATAGTAACCGACTTGAGCCAAGAAGTCGCCAGAATTATCCCACTCAGCTTTGAAAGCACAGTCCGCTTTGTCTCCGAACACTGTCACACTTCCATTATTCATTTCACTCCACGTTTCAACGACGTAACCGTTACCGACGGAACGTATGCAGTTGCTAGTGATGGTTGTTCCGCCAGAATATTTTTTTGTGTAAGTGCTTGGATCGACGCAATCAGAAGGTGTTCCTGGATCGTCAATGTTAGGATCGTCAATATTAGGATCGTCAATGTTAGGATTGTCAATGTTGCTACTATTCAGTTTTCCGAACGAGCTGTTCTGACCCTTCCACGACATACTAGCACAAGTGTATTCGATAGAACCTGTGCCTCCGCCAACTTCACAATGTATCTTACAGTCGTAGATGTTGCCCATCTTGATACCTAGATTCTCCCAATTCTTGAAATGTTCAGTCACGTTGATAGAACCGCAGGTTTGATATGATGAGCGGACTGCGAACACTTGTTTGAAACTTGTGTTTCCAAGAATGGATGGGTAATTGTTTCTTATTCCTACCTTCAATGTATACTCTACGCCGTCAACCTTGTATGTTCCTTTAGTCTCTGTGTCCCAGAACATGCCGTCGCCGTCAGGAGTGAAGGAATCGTCCACAATATAGTATTCAATCGTTGGATTCTTGGTCCAGCCGTATACACCGATGTAAGAATATTTTCCTCCACCGTCTCCTTTCTTAGAATAGTTGTAGACGGCATAGATCTCACCTAAATCAGTATATTCTTTTGATGCATTTCCATCGTAATAACCTACACGTGCCAAAAAGTCTCCAGAGTTGTCCCAGTTTGCCTTGAAAGCACAGTCTGCTTTGCCTCCGAACACTGTCATGCTGCCTGAATTTGTTTCTCTCCATAATTCTGCATTATAGCCATTGCCTAGATCCTTTACAGCGTTGTCTGCGATGATTGATCCGTCAGAATAAGCTGTTGTGTTTGAGCATGGATCGAAACTGTCTGAAGAGCCACCTTGTCCTACTTCTCCGGAACGAACTTTGTTGAAGAAACTGATCATCTCGTCTGTGTAGTCTTCGACCACTTCATGTCCGTAATCTGAGTTGTACCACTCAACATAGATGCCTGCTTTTTCAAGGTTGTCCCTATATTTCTCTGCCTCGCAGACTGGCACGATGTTATCGTTTGAGCCATGACAGATCATGTGAGGCACATCTTTTGCATCAAGATATGTGGTGGTGGCGAGAGAGGCGTGTTTGTCCGGACACTCCTGAGGTGTGCAATCGCCTAGAATCTCGTTTTCTGGAGATATGTTGATAGGATTGCCGCACGTTTTGTCTCTGCTGTCGACAGGACCAGACCAGTCGCACACAGCGTCGACTCTACTGCTTTCGTCTCTGAAATTTCCTAGGGCACCTTCGATGTCGATCGGCTCACTGCCGACTTTCACCACTGTCTCACCGTTAGTGACTCCCATCATAGAAGCCAGGTGACCTCCTGAAGAGTATCCGGAGATGGCGATGAATGAATCGTCAATCTTAAGATCCTTTTTGTTTCCACGTAGATAGCGGACAACAGCTTTGATATCGTTGATCTGGGCTGGCCACAACGCGTCGTTGAGAGATCTATGGTTCGGAGTGACGAAGATATATCCTGCCTTTAGTGCGGCCAGTCCCACCGTTCCTAGGTCTGCTGAACCTTTACTGTTGTTGCTTCTCCAGGCACTTCCATATATATGGATGATCACATTGTGAGTCTCCTTGCCATCGTCAGGATAATAGATGTCAAGCTTGTGGCCGATAAGACCGTCGCCCACATAATCTATGTCTGCTTCCTTTAGATAACTTAAAATTGTACCAGATGATGCACCTTCATCACCGTTGGCACCAATCTCGCCATCTGTTTGGGCGAATGCTGTTGTACAACCGATTACAGTCGTAAACAAGGTAGTAATAATGTGTTTTTTCATGACAAATGCATTAATTTATTTTTAAGGCATAACAAAAATAGAGAAACCGTTTTTTTTAAGGTATGAAAAAACGGGCAATGCGTAACGGTTTTTTACTTTTTGAATAAAAAACATTCTGGCTGGACTGTTTCGGAGAGATTTAATTGGTTTTTAATTAAATATTGGTGGGGTTGCCCCTCGTCCTATAAAGATAAAATTTATTCCAGTCGCAAATGCAGATAAATATGAACTGACATCGCTAATAAAAAAAGAGCCGGAAGCATTGCTTCCGGCTCTTCCTTTTAGGGAAATGATTTTATCACTTATTTTGTCACAACCAGTTTCTTGACTACCGACTCTCCATCGATAGTAGCTTTCACAAAGTAGATGCCTGTAGGTAGAGACGATACGTCTACTCTAGACTCGTTGGCTTTTGATACTACATCTCCAATAGTGTTGAAGATCATAACATTTTCTACCTCGCCTTCGCTAATGATATATATTTCTGTAGACGCTGGATTTGGAACAATCGCAAATTCCTTAGATTCGATGTTAGAAACTTCTGTCGCTCCGCCGTCCTTGCAACTCAAATCACCAAATGAACTGCTCTGTCCCTTCCAAGACATACTTGCGCATGTGTATTCGATAGAACCAGAACCACCACCTACTTCACAAAGGATCTTACAGTCGTAGATACCTCCTAGTTTCACACCGAGTTTCTCCCAGTTCTTAAAGTGCTCAGTGACATTGATTTTACCGCAAGTCTGGTAAGAAGAACGTACTGCAAAGATCTGTTGGAAATTAGTGTTTCCATCAATAGAAGGGGCGTTATTTCTCTGTCCGACCTTCAAAGTGTAAGTGACTCCATCCACTGTGTATGTGCCCTTATTGTTTGCATTCCAGAACATACCGCCTCCGTTAGGAGTGAATGAGTCGTCCACAATGTAGTACTCGATCAAAGGATTCTTAGTCCAACCGTAGATGCCGATGTAAGAATAGCTTCCACCGCCGTTGCCACTCTTCGAATAGTTGTAGACAGCATAGATCTCACCCAAATCAGT
>JAEEMG010000052.1 GCA_016283095.1 Paludibacteraceae bacterium
CGTCACCCTCCAGCACACTTCCTGCTGCAAGATCGACGTCCTTAAAAAAATCGTTTTCAATTTTTGCCAGCAACTCACTGGCCGTATTTTTCTGTGTCATAGTTAAAATTTGCACGCAAAGTTACAAAAAACTCCCGACAATCCATCACGATCATCGGGAATTTAGGATATTTTTGCAGAACCCTCAAATAAGGACAAGACGACATTAAACTATTTCTGGAGAGTGAGTATCTTTCCCTTTGCTTTTTGCTTGTCTATGTAGGCTTTGTTGCAAAAGGAGGTATAAAAAATCAAGGAACAAGGATCTCCCATAAACGGAAACCTAATATCCAGGGATGGACTTATCCCTTCAGTATAGATTGAAAATTCTTCATTTCCGTACTCTTTCTTACACTTTGCCAATGTGTAATCAGGGAAGAATAGTTTCTTGTATCTATAAACAAAATCATATATTTCTTTCTTATTCATTTTAACACCTATACACAAGTTTACACTATCTCCTTTGACAACGTTGGCTTGCACCTCTTTGCATTTGGGATTGTCAGAAACAGTCTTTTTGAAAATATATGTCTCATACATTTCACTGCCATTGCCAAGAAAATCTGTAGTGTCATATTTCCATGAAGAATTGGGCACTTTATGAATATCACAGCCAATATTGTCGCTTATGAATTTATAAAAAACCTCTTCAGAGATAGAAGGTCGATTAGAATGATTATCTTGCCCATCGATGGCAGAAGAATCTTGTTTGGTATTCGCACAATCTGATGTCTCTGAATTCTGTTCCATAGTAAGCCTGGGAATACTTCGAGACACCCTAATCGTAAACCATGCATCTCCATCATTATCGTAATCTACCTTGGTAATATAACCAAACACTCCCTTGTTTTTCTCTGCCAACTCTATAATTTCATCTTTAACAATCATTGCGATTTCTTCTCCATCCAAAGTTGTGCATGTGCCTATACCATATTGAGGAATTATAAGTACTTTATAAGGCGTTGACGATTCACCTGACATATACTTCTTGACTGCATCAGAAATTCTTGTTTCCACATCATAATCAGCCTGAGAACTGGAATATTCTTCAATATAGTCCATCGCCTCTTCCGATGCCTGTTTGAAAAGAGACTCACCACTTTTGCGTTTTGAGACAGATAATGTAATATCTAATTCATTCGGCCAAAGTGAGCTAGGCTGATATGATTTTACTTTTCCCAATACGAACCCAGCTTCTCTAATCCAGGTTTTAATCGCCTCGTCAAAAATGAAATTGAAAATAATCTCACCATCCAATGAATAGAAAATATCGATGTTATCGAGTCCTATGCAGGGTCTGCCAATCATAAGGAAGGGTCTAGGCTCTTTACCTTCTTCATAATGCTTCATGTACCTCGTTATGATGTCTATCTGCTTTTTGTCACTGATTCGACATTCGTATGTACAGAAATCAAAGTCCTCGTCGCCTTCCTCTGGGACTATAACTCCCATAGAAACATGCTTACCTCCTTCTGGCGAATCTGTAACATTATAGGATTCTCCTTCTTCGCCATTTTCATGACGTCCTTTTTGCGAACATACGCCTTCAAAATTAACAATAATTGAATATAATGTTTGGGGAGATGATGTATAGCAGCCATTTTCTCCATAATCAAAATCCAAATCAAACGACAGCGTTCCATCTGATGATGTAGCCGAAAATTTCGCACTTAATATATCCCGTCCAGAATATTCCCTTTGGCTTGGCCTCTCCGCAATTTCTATTGTGAATCCTATTTTTTTGAACACCTCCTGCCATTCGTCATATGAATTTTCCCAAGAAAAACCTTTTGATTGCCATAGAGAAGGTATTTGACAGTTTTGGGTCATATATAGTGAGTTAAATACCCCCTTTCCACCATGATCCCAAAAGTCTACACCCAAAACATCCATTGTCCTACTTGGACCTTCTTTCCAAATTTCAACATTATAGCCCAAATCTTCTGCTTGCCTCCATGTAGTTTCGCCTATGGTAATACCGAATATAGGGAAGAAATCATTAATTGAGGAATAACCTAAAGAAGAATTTGACGAGATTTTATCCGATGTACCATGCCCTCGTTCTCTGTCGTTACCCTCGGCTTTTTCAACTGCAGAAGTAAAATGATTCAATATCGAATTATATCTTTGGGCTAACTTCTTATCTACTTCTACAAGGATACTGTGTATCATGAAATCATCATCTGTCCATAAAGTAATGTCGTAATCATAAAAAATTTCCGTAAAATGCTCTATAGTCCCACGCATTTTTTGGGCATCGGAAGATTGATTTTCTGTATTGCACAGAACTTCAAATATCTCATATTTTAAATCTGAATCTTGTCCGGCTTCCTTTCCCATATAAAGGAACAGAACCTTACCCACTGCCGTATCAAAATTCATACTGTGGTTAAGCATTTTGTAAATACGCCCTAAGTCTTTTACCACAAAGACTTTTATGAGGGTTTCATAATCACCAAAGTCACGAATCTGCAATGCATAAGGAGTGCTATTCCGTAAAAAAGCAAATAATTCCGTTGATGGGAAAAGCTTCTGCCTGACAAATGTATATAGATCGGTGGTTATTTTGTCAATCTCGTCAAAACAATCCCTGTCTATATGATAATTCACAAACTCACCTTTCTTGAGAGCATAATCCTCCTTGAAATTGTTCTTTACGGGTTGATATTTTTGTGCAGCAAGCCCCTGTTCTTCAAATGCATTATCCTCATAGCTTTCATCCTCAAATTCATCCTCATCATCCTCCGTGGCTATATCAACATAATCCCGATTCAACTTGAATACTAGTTGTGAGTGGTGTGCAGATGAGAATGCCTTGAAGTCTGTTTTCTTTATGTAAGTAACGTGCAAGTCCATTATAATACCATAGCCATGATTTGTCATTATGGGGACATCAGGCAACGCTATAACAAAACCATACCTATCAATCAGCCCTCGTATTATTCCATCTTCAACATCAGCAATAGGGCGGTTATGGTAAGGGAAATAATAGCAGTACTCCGCTTTCTTATTTTTACGCCCTACTATTATTATCATTCGACTTGCCAACTTTCTACGGAAATCAGGTATGGCTCTTTCCAAATCGGCAATGAGTATTTTGTCATCAAACCATTTGTAATGTTTGTCTTTTGGATTTGTTAAGAATGGTATTTCAAAAGCAGGCAAAGGACGGTCTGATATCCCAGCTTTGTCTCTATATATTTCTTCAAAAGGCTTGTCTTCAAATAAATATCGTGGATTCACAAAAGTAATCTTAAAACTTGCATCAAATCTCTCAATGAACTTGCAGGGCATCTTCTCGTCTGTGAGATAAAGCCAAATTTTGCCGTTATCTGAAGCAGCGACATAGCCAACACGTCTATCATCAAGATAGGCGGCAATAGCCAATTTATCTTTAGGGTTATCCGACTCCTTGACAAGATAAAGATTGCTGTCTTCATCTAAGGAGTCCAACACGTCTTCCCAATCATCAGGGCACTGATAAGGAAGTCCACGAACTAAAGTGCGAACGTCGCCGTATGCATCAACGGGCGTCTCATAAACTTTACTGACGTGCATATCGATATGTTTTAGATTTTACTATTTGTTTGGTATAAAAGACATGTAAGCATTCACTCTATAATTCTAGCGTGATAGAGGGCGCTAAATCTTAACCCATAATGTCTGCCATCCTTACGGATTGCAGTTGCAAATATATAAAAAGATTTCGAGAATCAAAAGAAAACGCGATTAATTTTTGAAAAAACGCTCAAAAAGTTTGTTTGTTCAGAAAAAAGTCGTATATTTGCACCGTCAAATGTATGTTTGACTATCCGGGTAGAATCCCGAGTGGAGTAAGCCTTCATCGACCCTGCTCCGTTTAAAGCCACCCTCGGGTGGCTTTTATTTTTCAAACATCTTTTTGAACTCGAAGTAGAATCTGGTACTGAGGGCGAAACGCCTGGAAACAGAAATCTCGCTCTTGCCTTTGAATATCAATACCTCAATGGCATCGGGTTGTTTAACGAAATACTTTCTAATATCGTGTACCAGTTTACGTGTATTATATTGAGGCATGTTCAAAAGAGCACGGTTAGCCTGGGCTATAGACTCCTTCAGTCGTGTATGAACAATATTCCTACCACTGATATTCTTCAAGTCAAACAACTTATACACACCACGTCGCTCCAGAATATAATCGGATGTCTTATACTAAAATAGGTTGACACATTTAGGAACTTAATAAATGTGTTAAACGTATGAGAAGAATTAGAAAATGGACTCCAAAGGAGAAACGAGACGAAGTTGTCTTAATGTATTTAAGTGGAGAAAATAGTGTAGAAGAGCTTGGTGAGTACTATAATGTTAACCCAGCTACGATAAGAACTTGGATTAAGAGGTATCGCCAATCAAAAAATGTTGTATCTTTGCAGGCGGATTCTAAACCTAGTGAAGATATGGCACGTAAAAAGAAAGAAGCAGAGAAGTCCCCAGAGGTCGCATTGCTGGAAGCGCGCATCCGTGAGCTTGAGTTGCAGAACTTGGCCCTGAACACGCTGATAGACGTGGCAGAGCGTAACGGCATCGAGATTAGAAAAAAATCTGGGGCCAAGCAGTAGAAGTACTCAACAGGCAGCATGGCCTGACCATCATTGCTGCCTGTGAGCTGCTTGGCCATAGCCGTCAGGCCTTTTACAAGAAGAAGACGGATGATGCAGAGAAACTGGCACGCGAGATACGCATTCTTGACGCCGTGCATGAAATCCGCGGGTTTGATCCAAGCATCGGAGGAGTGAAACTTTGGACGATGCTCTGCGCGATGTTCAATACGGGCTGGATGCCTGGACGCGATTCGTTCTTGAACCTGCTGCGTCGCCACCATCTGATGCAGAAGCCTCGCAAGAGCCGTTCCACGACCAATTCCAACCACCGCTATCACAAGTGGAAGAATCTCATCAAGGGCTTCAAGCCTACAGCTGCTAACCAACTGTGGCAGAGCGATATCACCTACATCGACCTCGCTGACGGATGCTGTTACCTGCATCTCGTAACTGATGCCTATTCGAAGAAAATCGTGGGCTGGTGCTTGGCAGAATCCCTTGCATCTGTCTTTACGCTCAAAGCCCTCCGCATGGCCATTAAACAGGCAGGTGGAGGTAACCTTTCCGGACTCATTCACCACTCTGACCGTGGCATCCAGTATTGCTGCGATCTCTATGTGGAAGAACTGCAGAAATATGGTATACAGATATCTATGACCGAGGACTACAAGCCCACCGACAACGCCCTTGCAGAGCGTGTGAACGGCACCATCAAGAACGAGAGCGTATATCGCCAGGATAGGCGTTTTGATACGTTTGAGGAAGCAATGGAACAGATAGAGCGATTCATCATCTTCTACAATAGCAGGCGGCCTCACTACAGTATCGGACTGCAGACTCCAAACGATGCCCACGAGCAGACTGGTGAACAGAAAAAGATGTGGAAAACAAAGATTTATCAGAAAGATGACAAGAGTTTGCAGATTAATCCCTAACTTTGCAGGCGGCATGGAGGCAAGCACTCTTTGGAGGCTTTGCGCCTCCAGCCGCTTGGCAAACCACCGCAGTGTTTTTCATGGGTTATTGCTTCGCTCGGGCGAGTGTCAACACCTTCAGGAAAAAGTCAACGATGTTAGGAAGACTGTCAACTTGTTCAGTAAAACGACTGTCAACCACATCAGGAAATAAACAGAAAATTGTCAACCGAAATTAGGAAAAGACATAGAAATGTTTCATGTTGCAATGTTTCAATGGTACGGGCCAGTCGAAAGACTTCTCAGGCTCCATCCACACATGGATCATCACCCCAGCAAACAGGGCGAGCCGGGTGTAGTAGAAAAACTTCTCCTGCCCCACTGTCAGCTCATAGCCGTTAGGTCTTGTTTCCACACTCAGTCTCTC
>JAEEMG010000053.1 GCA_016283095.1 Paludibacteraceae bacterium
GGCCAGACACGCACATGCCAGGTGGTGTTGGGCGGAATAGTGGAAGTGATCTTCCCAAGCAAGATGAACGTTCCGTCGTTGGGCAGATACCGAGTGGTGGAGATTGTCCATAAGGTGGACAAGTCCGGCAACTACAGCAACCATTTTGTGGGCACACCAGCAAACAACGAGTTTATTACGCAACGATATTCTGGCTGTGTCAAGGCATATCCTGAGATGGCTGTGGTAAGCAGTAACAGCGATCCCAAGTCATTGGGAAGAGTGCAGGTGCAGTTCGACTGGCAGAAAAGATCAGGCAAGAGCACCAACTGGATCCGTGTGCAGACACCGGATGCGGGAGGCTGCGGCATGGCAAACCGAGGTTTGGTCTTCATTCCAGAGGAGGGCGATCAGGTGATGGTCGGCTTCGAGTACGGTGATCCCAGCCGTCCGTATGTGATGGGAAGCGTGTTCAGCGGAAGCACTGGAAAAGGAGGTGGAGACGGTAACAACAAGAGAACAATCCTAACCAAGAGTGGTCATCAGATAGTGTTTGATGATGACAAAGGAGGCAGTTGGGGAATCACTATCGCCGACAGCAATGGCAATACCATCAATTTGAGCTCATCCCAGAAGACGATTGTAATCTCGTCTCAGGAGAATATTGTGTTGCAATCCAAGAACATCACACTGGAGGCAGAAGAGAAAATCTCCCAGAAGTCAGGAAAAGATTTTGACGTCACAGTTGGCAACAACTATAAAATGGAAGTGGAGAAAGACAGCACTGCAACTATCAAAGGAAATTCTGTCGATGCAGTAGATGGTGATTATTCTAATAAAATCCAAGGAAAATCAGATATTTCTGTTGGTGAAGACTCTAAGTATACAGTTTCTGGAGATTTGAAATTAAGAGTCGATTCCGACACTAGTTTGAAGTTCGGAGGCAAGTTAGAGAGTGAATCATCTGGAGATAGTACATTAAATTCTAAAGGAAAAATGTATATCAAAGGAAGTGGTAGTGTTTATATAGATTAAAATTTTCGAATCATGGTTGGAGGTGGTAATAATGAAATAGAAAATTCATCTGAAGAAAGTAAAAATATTTCTGTTGAACTGCATATTGGTGTCTTTTTTGATGGAACATTGAACAGCAAGGCAAATATAGATGAAAGAAAAGATTTTGAATTGTTTTTAGCGGAGCATCCAGAATCATTGACTGATGTAGAGTTGGACAAAATGTTTAAGGAAGATATTATTAAAGATGCTATAAAAAAAGATAGAAGCTTGGGATATTTTAAGTCTAAGCAATTGTTAAAAACTTATGAGAATAAAAAAAAATTTTTTCAGGAATATTTAGAAACCATTCCAGCAGTGAAAAGAAATGCTTTTTATGGCAGTAACGACAGCTATACCAATGAGTATACGAATGTGGTAAGATTCTATAACTGTTTTAAGAATGAATTTGAAGCAGATAAGGATAATCCTGAAAAGATATGTGTGCCTATTTATATAGAAGGAATCGGAGCCAAACCAAGAAAGCTAAAAAACGATGATGACTCCAACAATCCGGAACATAATGATAATAAGATAGATTTCACTACATCACCGGCAAATGATGTCGTAAATGAATCGTATGACAATTATGAGAATGGCAATACATCCTTGAATCAATTCATAGAAGACAATGGTGGCTTTATCTCTTGCAGTGACGACGAGTTGGGATCAGCATTAGGAATAGGTTTGTTCGGAGTGAAGAAGAAAGTAGAGGCGGCATGTGAGAAAATCAATGATCTTATAGCGGGATATGTGAAGAAAGAAAATACAGAAGTGTCAGTTTATTTATATGTGTTCGGTTTCAGCAGAGGAGCGGCGGCTGCCAGATGTTTTTCTTCTTTTTTGAAAATGAGGAATGGAAAGACAAAGGTGAAAAGAAACAAAAACACTGTTGTGATGGGTTTCCTTTCAGATACGAGCATTGCTAAAAAGTTAGAAAAAGAGAATGAGTATAAGACAAGTCTGATGACAGATTGGTTGGATAAACTATCAGATAAAAGAATCAGTTTTTCCCCATCTCCAAAAGTGAAGTTTCTAGGGTTGTATGATACTGTTTCCTCTTATGGAGCAGATTTTGAGGATGATGTGGATGAGTTATCATTGAAGATTGATCCTAAAAATGTAGATAATGTCTTTCAGATTTGTGCAGGAGACGAGTATAGGGTGAATTTCATGTTGACCGACATCTCCTCAGCTGGAGGAGAAGACAAATATATAATCATCCCAGGCGCTCACAGTGATATAGGCGGTGGATATGCACATGGCAGTAAGGAACGACTTAATTGTTATTGGAACTACACAAGAGGTCTTAAGGGGAAGAAGGCACTACATGATGAAGGATGGTTCAATGAAGGTGAGTCAGAACGAACCATCAGCAACCTGTATAGTGTCATCCCTTTCCTCTTGATGAAAGACAAAATCGTAGGGCGTGATGAGGTGTTTGATGGAGATACGTTAATGGATTATAGGCTTCCACCTCCTGATGGACTTGAGATTGATGGAATCAGGCATGAATACAGTGAAGATTTATACAATTTATACAATAAACTAAGAGAAGGTGCGTATAAATACGCAATCGAAAAAACAGGTTTCCTTTTCTTCAAGAGAAAGACCATCAACTTGCTTTCAGAAGAAGAGAAACTTTTGAAAAAGATAAGACATGATTTTTTGCACTTGTCAGCCAAAAAGGAGTGTTTTAAGGATGGTTTCGTATATAATTCTGATAAAGGGAACAAAAGAACCGTGATTCCAGGTTAAATGTTGGACCTGTGAAATTCTAATTTTATTTTTGCGTAAAAAATAATAATGGTAAAGAAATTTTGTTTGTTGTGTTTATGCCTGATTTCTTTAGTGTCGTTAAGCACAGAAAGGAAAGAGACAATAAAAGAGAAAAGAGAGATGGAAGAAAGATTTTATTATGATGTGTGCTGCTCCGCACCAAGGTTAAATCCTGGGGAGTATGTTTCGGTAAGATTTATCGGAGAATCAGGAACGTTAAGCCCCTTTGGCAACAACAGAGTAAAAGGAGGAATGGGATGTGGCATGGATGGAGTTGCCAGAGACAGGTCGATGAAATATCGTCTGCCCAAAGCTATAGAGGCGACGTGGGTCTCCTATTCAGACAGAAAGGTATATTCTGTTGCGACGTTGTTGCCATACGACACGATATTGTCGCTGTTCAATGATGGTGGGACACCATGTATCCCCGCATCTCAGGACACAACAGGAGATGAAAGACTTCGACTGATTAATGGCTTGGATCTCTGTTTTATGCCTGGAGGAAAAGTGATGCTGTATGTGAAAGCCCCTGTAAAATGTATTCTGCTTGATTGGTCGGCTACAGGGAAAGAAGTTACGGATGATAACATTTTATGCCATATATATAGGCGTTGGGGATTGAAAAACATGGATGGCTATTATGATGTGTATTATTCGGAAGAGTTTCCTGATTATGGCCCGTGGCGTTCCTATCTACGCAACCATGGATCAGCAGCCCCATTATTGGAGAGATATCTTCAGCGGTTCAACTACACCTTGGATTTTGAGTTTGAGAACCAAGAGACATCGGTGTATAGTGTGGAATCTTATTTTACAAATGGTGAACATTATGATCGCACACCCAAATATAATGAGGCGTTCAGGAAACCATCCAGAATAAAAGAATTCGAAGTTTTGTGGGACACGAAAGATTCCCGTTACACATGTTTCATGTACTTCAATGAGGAGGAGATACTCAAAGTGTTTGATGAGGCATATGGAGAAGACAGGACCCAAAAAGGAGAGTTGAAAATCAAGGTCTGCAAGTACAACAACCTCTTTGATATATCATTGAATGTGGGCGACAAGTCTATCAAACTGGAGAAAACAGAGATTCGTGTTTTCCAAGATCCGATAGAGAACCCTAATGGGAAAGGAACTTTAATATATAAGAATTACGAAGGAAATCATAAGAATCTTTTTGCAGATCATAAAAAGTATGTTGGGGAGTAATCTCTATTAATCTTTGTTGTCTTCCATCAGATCTAAAAATTTAGGTGTTATGATAAAAAAACTGTTTCATTTGTTTTTGTTAAGTTTTTCTTTAGCGGCATCAGGCACAAGCAAGAAGGAGATACAAAAAACAAAAGATAGTGATCAGATGGAGAAAGAAAGATTTTATTACGATGTGTGTTGCTCCGCACCAAGATTAAATCCTGGGGAGTATGTGTCGGTAAGGTTTATAGGTGATTCAGGTACGTTAAGTCCCTTTGGCAACAACAGCGTAGCTGGAGGAATAGGATGCGGTATGGATGGCGTAGCCAGAGACCGGTCGAGAAAATATCGTCTGCCCAAAGCGATAGAGGCGACGTGGGTCTCCTATTCAGACAGAAAGGTATATTCTGTTGCGGCGTTGTTGCCATACGACACGATATTGTCGCTGTTCAATGATGGTGGGGCACCATGTATCCCAGCATCTCAAGAAGTAGACGAAGAAGAAAGACTCCGGCTGATTCAAGGACTGGATCTCTGTTTCATGCCGAGAGGAAAAGTGATGCTATATGTGAAAGCCCCTGTAAAATGTATTCTGCTTGATTGGGAGGCGACAGGAAAAGAGGTTACTGATGATAACATTTTACGTCATATTTATAGACAATATGGATTAAAAAACATGGAAAGCTATTATGCTAAGATGTCTTCGTATCCAGAAGACGAACATTGGACTTCTTATAATCGCAACCATGGATCAGTAGCACCATTATTGGAAAGATATCTTCAGCGATTCAACTACACACTGAATTTCGAGTTTGAGAACGATTCGACGACGGTATATTGTGTGGAATCATATTTCACAAATGGAGAACATTATGACCGTACACCCAAGTATAACGAGGCGTTCAAAATGCCATCCCGCCTGAAAGAGTTTTGGGTTATGTGGGATACAAAGGAATATCGTTACTCATGTTATATGTATTTCAATGAGGAGGAGGTTCTTCGATTGTTTGACGAGGCATACGGGACAGATAGGGATCAGAAAGGAGAACTGAGGGTCAAAGTGTGCAAATACAACAACCTCTTTGACATTTCTTTGAATGTGGGAGGCAAGTCTGTTAAGTTTGAAAAGACAGCGATCCGTGTTTTTCAGCGTCCAATTGAAGATCCAATAAAAGCTGGAGATCTGATATACAAGAACTACAAAGGCGACCACACGAACTTCTTTGCAGATGATGACGAATATGTCGTGGAGTAATCTTTATGAATCTTCATTGTCTTCCATTTGATCAAATTTGATATGGTAAAGATAAAAAAACTGTTTTATTTGTTTTTGTTAAGTTTTTCTTTAGCGGCATCCTGCACAAGCAAGAAGAATATGCAAGAACCCAAAGAGTGTAATCAGATGGAAAATGAAAAATTTTATTATGAGGTAAGTTGCTCAGGACCGACATTAGGTCCTGGTGATTATGTGTCTGTAGAATTTATAGGAGAGTCGGGCACGTTCAAATGCTTTGGTAATGAAAGCATCGGTATAGGGATGGGAAAAGGTCGTGATGGTGTAGCCAGAGACCGGTCGAGAAAATATCGTCTGCCCAAAGCGATAGAGGCGACATGGGTTTCTTGGACAGACAGAAAGGTATATACTGTAGCATCATTGATACCTTACGATACAATATTGTCTTTGTTCAGAAACGGAGGAGAGCCATGTATCCCAGCTGCAGACAATGTGCCAATGGATAAAACAAGCCATGTGATAGAATGTTTGGATCTTTGTTTCTTGCCAGGAGGAAAAGTTATCCTATACGTAAAGGCGGCAGCTAAAACAATTCTTCTTGATTGGTCGGCGATGGGCGAAGAAGTTAATGATGATGAAGTTTTACGACATATATATAAGAAAAAGGGATTGAGAAACATAGATGAATATTTTGATATTTATTATTCAGACAGATATTCTGATTATGCCTCGTGGCGTTCTTATATGAGTAAACATGGTTCTGTCGCACCTTTGCTGGAACGATATCTTCAGCGGTTCAACTACACCTTGAATTTTGAGTTTGATAATAAAGAGACTTCTGTTTGTAGTGTCGAATCTGAATTTACAAATGGAGAACTTCACTGGGGAACTTCAAAATATAATGATGTATTCAAGATGCCATCACGCCTTAAAGAATTCTGTGCGGAATGGGATACGAAAGATTTCCACTACACATGCTTTATGTATTTTAATGAAAAAGAGATTCTTAAGGCGTATGATGATGCGTATGGAGAAGACAGGGCTCAAAAAGGCGAGCTTAAAATCAAGGTCTGCAAATACAACAACCTCTTTGATATATCATTGAATGTGGGCGACAAGTCTATCAAACTGGAGAAAACAGCGATTCGTGTATTTCAGGATCCGATAGAAGATCCTGATGGAAAGGGCACTTTGATCTATAAGAACTACGAAGGAAATCACACGAATTTCTTCGCTGATGATGACGAATATGTCGGAAAGTAATCAACTTTGATATAGATTAAGTTATGAATCAAACAGATAGTACATTGATTAAATATGAATTTACATCTTTGGTGACATTTGCGAATGGAACGCACAGCCAATTGAAAAAAATTGAGTCGCTGAGTGTAAATAAAAAAGGTAATTATTATATTTGTACTTTTGAAGGGTCTTGTGAAGAGGCACTTCAAAATGAACCTATATCTGGTATTAATGAAGTAGTTTTGTTGTTTGGCAAAGCTCTTTATCCGTTATCTATTAAAGTCACTACGGATGGAAATCTAGAGGAAATTGTGGATTTCCCGATGGTGAAGGAACGTTGGATGAAAAAACGTGATGAGTTGGTTGCTAAATACGACAATAATTATTATATAAACAAAGAGGCGGAAAGTTATGCATTAGGTCTAAAATCCGAGGAGACGTTGCTTTCTATACTAAAGGAGAATATGTTTTATAAACTGCTCTTTTGGCAAGTCGATAAAGATGAGCAGACGTTGGAGATTCGAGATTTCCCGTCGTATGCAAGATCTGCTGTTTTTTCATTTCGACGTCCTAAAAAGGAGAATGGTTCGTGGGTGTTTGATACATTTGATGTCCGTGATGAAGGAAGTGGTCATATTTTGAGCGGAAGATCCACATTGAGTTGCATCTATGATGATAATGGACTGCCAGAGTCTGTCAAACTTAAATCAATGGTGGAGGAAGAAAAAATAGGCTATTTTACAAAAGAAATAGCCATTAAAAAGATCGAAGAATGAAAGATGAATTTATTGTGAAAGGAGCGATGGCAACGTGTCAGTTTGGAGTTGCACCTGCTATGATTAACGTGATGGATAATAGCAAGGTATATTTCAATGGCAAGTTGGTGGCGACCAGTATGTCCATAGGTCCGACGTTCCAATCTCCAGCCTTTGGCACCTGCAATATGGTGCCTAATATGCCGAAGCCGTGTGCTGCAGTCATCACGAAATGGGACAATACGTTTACAAAAATAAAAATAAATCAGATTTCCAACCCATTAACCAAAGATAGCAAGGGAACATGTGCTCTGGGATGTCCGATGTGCATCTCTTTCACCACCACAGGACAACTTCCAATACCTTCCGTGCCTCTGCCAGAGGTCGTAAAAGTGGAACACCAGTCGGATATGAATCCTTTGGCTGGGAATGACAAGGCTGTTGATAGTGTAAAACGTAGTGATGTAATAGAAACTGAATCAATCAAACACGAAAATCAATCAAATGGTTATGCCGAAAAGCAATTGAGAGAGAGTTATCAGAAGGAAGCAAACGACATAAAAGAAAGAGCTAAGCAAATGATTGTCGAAATGGAAGAATCTGGTACAGACCCGGATGATGCTGAAGAATATGCAGCAAGGTGGGCAAATAAAAGAAGAAATGAATTGAAAATTAAATATTTGAAAAAAACGCCAGAAGATTTACGTATTTTGATATTTGAATATAATGTTTTAAGAGGAAAAAAATCTAGATTTGGTACTGTTAGTTATAATTATTTGCGATTAAAAAAGCATGCCAGGCCTATGGATGTCATAGAATCGGCTGCAAGGCCCCAAGCTGGACCTCAAGTTGTTGCTAATAGTATGTTGGAAACATTTAATAAGGAGAAAGAAAAAGCAAAAACTGAGTTGGATTTAGCATTGGAACAAGAAGAGATAAACGAGGCAACGGCAAGATTAAAGAAAGCTAACAAAAGAATAACAAAAGCAAACGAAGTGTTAACTAAATATAATATGTTAAATCATGATATATGTAAATTATAATACTGGACGTCGATTTGTAGAAAGAATTGGTGACCAATGTTCAATTTTGTCTACAATAGATGATTGGAAAAATGTGTGTGGTAGTTATTCTCTAGATTTGGAAGGAAATTATATATTCCTGTATGCAATAGAGAATGAAATCTGTATTGAATATAAAGAAGAAACATATTCGATTAATGAATGTACCTGCTCATTTTATAAGGTTGAAAATCCAAATCCTTGTCGCTCATTTGTTCATGAAATATGGTCTATACAAGTAGAACATAAAGATAAAATTATAAGTATCTTATTCAAAGGAGATATTTTCATTGATATGAAAACAACCTTAGAGTCTGAGGAAATGAATTTCGGTCAATACATTATGTATCTGAAAGGAGATGATGATGCACGAGAATGGTATATTAGCAATCATTCCAATATGAATGGTTATTCTCAATTTTATTTGCATTCGTATGGTGCTGAAATAGAACCTGTTGTGAGATTTGATGGACGACAGGTAAATCAACTAAAAAAAACATTTATGGATTGTATGATGTATGATGGTTTATATTATACAGATGTTGATGGAGAAAAATGTTATTTATATCTAGAGAATGACAAATTTATTTTTCAATATAAAGATATAAAAGTTGGTTTAGATGATCCAAATATGTCGTTTAAATACGAAATACTAACATCAAATAGACAAATTTACAAATTAACTATTGGCATAGGAAATGATATTCTATCTATGTTATATGAATGTTTGTCTCCTGACATTTGGGGGGAAGATGAAGAATGGGACTTTAATTGGGGATGTTATTTATCTAAAATGATAAACGATGAAGAATTCAGGAAAAGTTCATTCGATAGGATAATGTATTTGAGAAAAAGATGACGTTTGATTAATGTTGGTTACAAACGACAATTTCAGCGTCGTTGAATTGTCTCGCAAGGAAAAAGAGATTTCCTATGGAAAAAATCCCATAAGGAATAAAATTTAAGTATAGAACATTTTCCATAAAAAGCGTTCTTTGAAATAAGAATATGTTAAATCATGATAAATGTAAATTATAATACTGGACGTCGATTTGTAGAAAGAATTGGTGACCAATGTTCAATTTTGTCTACAATAGATGATTGGGAAAATGTGTGTGGTTGTTATACGTTTGATTTGGAAGGAAGGTATTTGTTTTTATATTCAGAGAATGGAAAAATCATTTTTGAATATAAAGGCAAAAAGTATCCTATAGCAATGTGTGTTTGTTCTTTTCATTCTAAGGAATCAATTGAAAAATTTTGGGAGGCACGAGAAATATGGAAAATGGAAATTTTCGACAAAGGAAATTTGTTATGTGAAGCATATTATAAAGGAGGATATGAGGATAGTGAATATGAAACATCGAATCTTAATTTTGGTCAGTATATCACTAAACTGAAAGGAAATGAAGAATTCAGAGACTGGTATCTTAGTAATCATTCTCAAAATATATTTACTCCAAAAATATATTTGTCTCGTTTGTCTTTTACTTCTTCCAAAATTAGTTTTGATGGGACTCAAATCCAAATGGTAGATGCCTCATCTCCTATGCAAGATGGATTTTTTGAGCTTGATATGGAAGGGACTTGCTCTATGCTTTATGTTGAGAATAATAAACTTATTTTATCTTATAAAGATAGTAAGTTTTTTTTAGACGATCCAGAATTATCAATTGATTGTGAGTCTTATTCTGATGATAAAAAGAATGTATACAATCTTACAATCAAAAAGCGAGGTGTTTCTACAAAAATGCAGTATGTATGCTCCTCTCCTGATTTTTGGGGCGATGATGATGAATGGGAGTACAATTGGGGATATTGCTTAAAAAAAATAAAGGAAGATGAAATCTTCAGAAAATATATATATGATGATATAATGTTTCTAAAAAAACGTTAGGGGCGTTCATTAAACAGAAAATACATCCAAATTTATATGTTCCTATTATTTCTTTTCGGAATTTAATATATTTGTCTGTATTTCTGAATAAATATTTTATAGTATGATTTCATATATTTGTATTCTATGTTCTCATTTTATAAAATAGAAAGAGATGAGTATGATAATTTAAAATGTCCTTGTCTTTTTGAATTTGATGGAGACAGAACATATGCAAAAATTGAATTTGATGGAGATTTGATAAAATTTGCATATTCAACTATAGGCGTGGCTCCTGAAATTATTGAAACTGGTAATGACGAAATCATTATTGGTGTTGATTTGGATGTGTGCATA
>JAEEMG010000054.1 GCA_016283095.1 Paludibacteraceae bacterium
CTCAATGGAGGTGATTTCCGTAAGGAGCGTGTCGAATATTGGAAGATCTAATGATTGATAACGATCATAGATTAGATAACCACCTAATGGTGTGTTGTTTTAAATAATCGAAGAAAGAGAGTCCCTGTGGAAAATCGTATGTTCCCATAGGGATTTATTTTGATAATCTCTTTAACCATCACAGGACAACTTCCAATACCTTCCGTGCCACTGTCAGAGGTCGTAACTGTGGAGCATCATTCGGATATGAATCCTTTGGCTGGGGAATGAGAGAAATTTTACAAGAATCACCACTAATAATCTATGTTATTTTATGGTGATTCGTGTATAGATTAAAAATCAGCTTTATTTCTTACAAATCTTGAATTTTGCTCCTGCTTTCAACCAGATTCCTGGCTGTGGAATGTTTCCTAGGTCATAGTAACTGACATTGAAGAGGTTGTTGGCGATTGCGTAGATGCTCCAGTTGTTGGCATCCCACGAAAGTTTCAGGTCGACCAAGGTGTATGGCTCGTAGTCTACAAGCAATCCCGTCGACTTATGATTTTCATCATATTTGATATAGCTTCCGTTTCTGTCCTGATAACGTAGCGATAGGGTGGCGTTAAGTTTTTTCACTACTCTCGACTCTACACTTGCTGATAGTTTATGTCGCAGATATTCAAGTGCATAGTTCGATTTGTAGATTTCGACGTCATCCTCTCTTTCTTGATGGATATAAGCGTATCCGAAAGAGATTTTTCTTAATGCACATCTGTCTCCAAACAACTCTCTTCCAAAGAACGAAGCGTTGATCTCAGCTCCGATATTATCCAGTTCGAATCCTGCGGAGTGGAAAACGTCATCTTGGGAATACATCACCCAGTCGATCATGTTTTTGCCATGGTGATAGAATAGTGCGACGTTGCTCTCGATACCACGGTTGCGGAATCTAGCTCCCAGATCCACTGCCGACGACTTTTCCGGTTGAAGTCCCACATTCCCTTCTGTTGTCGGACTCTTGTAATAGAGGTCTGTGAATGTTGGCAGACGCATTGCCATATTCCACGATGTTGATATTTTCCAATAGTCGTTAGGACGGAACGCAATGTCCACACCGGGATAAATTTTCATTTTGTTGTTGAGATTCGTCACTTTGTGAGCCATCGCGCCAAAAGACAGAGTCCATTTTTTCAGCAGGAATGTATGTTCGGCATAGTAGGATATGTTGTCCCTGCCATCTTTCTTGTTGTAGAACAGGTCGTTTTCTCCACGTACTGCAATGGAGTCTGCTGTCTCTTTTCCTAGATTGGTGGAGATTATATTTTCGCTACGCATTTCCGCACCGAACGCAGTTTTTCCGATCTTAGTCTCGATCCATGCACCAAGATTCAGGCCATACACGTCGCACTGGTGGAAATTTTCTCCTTTGTGAGTGTCTCGGATAAGCTGAAAATGATCTTTTGATCTGTTCCAGTAGATCGACGGTACGAAATGGATGCGGCTGTTTGTTTCCGCTTTCACAGATGTTATCCATTTGGTTGTTGATTCCCACTGGTTAGGGTAGGCGGCAGAGTAGAATGTGTTGGCACCGTAGTCCTGGCTGCTCACTCCCGTCTGCCAGTCCACTTTGATTGATGAATTTGATAGTCTTCCTTGATAGAAAACCTTTGTCTGTCTGAAATCACTATTTTTCTGGTCGCCGTCGGCACGACGGAATCCACCGGAAATCTGTTGTTGAATTTTCTTCATAGATAGATTTGCCGACATTTCGCCGCCTCCGAATCCGTAACTTCCACCAAAGATATGGCCAGCCACATGGCTTGACGTATCACATTTGGTGACGATGTTGATGGCTCCGTTGAATGCGGAAGTTCCGAACAGTCGGGCTGCTGGACCCTCAAGCACTTCCACACGTTCGATTTCCTCCATGCTTACAGGGAAGTCAGAGGATAAGTGGCCTGTTTGTGGTGACGAGATGTTGATGCCATTAAGTAGGATTGTGATTTGGTCGAATGTTCCGCCTCTGACAGAAATATCAGACTGTACACCCATTTCCCCGCGTTGACGCACATCCACGCCCACAGCGTGTTCAAGCAGATCGTTGATGCTTTGTGCCGACGCTGCACTCACGTCTTCTTTGGTCATCACAGTCACCATACGGGGGACGACAGACAATGTCAGGGGAACACGTTCACTTGTCACCTCAATGTCTTGAAGCTGATAGTTCAGTTCGGTAGACGTAGAGTCAGGCTGAGTCTGAGCCTTCAAGTCGGCGGACAGCAGCGTCGCAACACTTAATACTCCGATAGAAATTGACTTGTGCATGCTTTTGAATGTTGCAAATTTCTCGTTTGAGAATCTCTTCCATCTTATTTCAGATGTCTCAGAGATAGAATTTTTGTTTTTTTTCATTTTTATTTTTTAGTTTTTTATGAGTTTTTTCGAATCTCGAAGAGGATTTTGTATTCATGCCTCAAAATAAGCCGAACATACAATATTCTCCGTTTGATGTTACAAATGTATTTGTCTCTACTTTCAGATCTGATGAATTTTACATATTTTAACACTTTTGGTGAGCTAAATTAACATATTTTAAGTTAAATATGTTAATAAATGTTAATTTTGTTCAAAAGCAGGATAAATATGTTTTATGGCAATTTTGTGCCGAAATAGGGAAAATGTGAAGAAAAAAATATGGAAATGGATTTGGAATTAAAGAGAAAAAGGATATGTTTGCTAGTACAAAAGGATTTGAGATCTTACAACTAAAACAAAAGGATTTAATTTAATAGGGAGGGAAATGCTATGAAAAAACTTTTATTCACTATTGCATCTGTGCTTCTAGTGGTCGCACAGTCGCAGGCACAACTAGCCAAAGATAATAAATGCAAATTCTTGGGTAACATTACGACTTCATATAATTGGCAGGAGTATTGTGATCCTCAGGAAAATGAGAGTGCTTATAAATATAAAGATTTATGGGATCAGGTCACATGTGAGAACGCCACTAAATGGGGTTCTGTACATCAGGGATTTGGTAAATTCAATTGGTCTAATGCTGACAGAACTTACAATTATTGCAAGGAGAATGGCATCATCTTTAAATACCATGCGTTGATTTGGGGTAGCCAGCATCCATCATTCATTGAATCGTTGAGTGTGGACGACACCAAAAAAGCTATTATCGAATGGTATGATGAGGTGCAGAAACATTATCCTGATTTGACAATTATTGATGTGGTTAACGAGGCTATATATACTGGCGGGGATTATCATTCTCCTTATAAGCAGACAAAAATCATTGAGGCGTTGGGTTCTTTAGCGGAGGATAGAGCAGAAAGGGAGACTGGCACACGTCCAAGTTATAATTGCAATACAAATGGATATCCAAATACCAATTCATACCAATGGTTGGCAGAGGCATTCCGTTTGGCACGTGAGCGTTGGCCAAATGCGACTTTGATTTATAATGATTACAACACATTCCAGTGGCAGAAGACTGAGTTTATAAATCTTGTCAACGGAATCAAGGCTTGTGGTGGTCCAATCGATGCGGCTGGAAACCAGGCTCACGATTTGAATGATATGGGTGGAGATCAGTTTAAATCCGCTTTGGAAGATATTCACAACAAAACTCAGTTGCCACAGTATATCACTGAGTATGATATCGCGAATCAGGGAGACGAAACCATGAAGACTCGTTATTCTGAGCAGTTCCCAACTATGTGGGAGGCAGACTATGTTCCTGGTGTCACTCTTTGGGGATGGATTTATGGTAAAACATGGGTCGACGATTCTGGTTTGTATAGAGATGGAAATGAACGTCCTGCTATGACTTGGCTAAAGCAGTATATGGCGACAGATAAGGCAAAGAATGCTTCAGCTACTGTTTGTGGTAAGGATGCTGGTTCAAGTGTTCGTTTGTCTTTGAGCGTATCTTCTACTACAATCGCTTTAGGTGATTCTGTGTTGTTTACTGCTGAAATGGAGGATGCAAAGAATATTAAGTTTAATGCTAACGGAATAGAAATCAAGGATAAATGGGTGTTCCCATGTGAGTTCTATTGGAAACCAGAGGAGGCTGGCGTCTATAATATAGAGGCTACTGGTTACAACAGTAATAATGAGAGTGCAACTGCAAAATTGACTGTTAAGGTTGTTGAGGTAGGTCCATTCGGTGGTGAGCCTGCATCTATTCCAGGAAAGATTGAGGCTGAAAACTACGACAAGGGTTTTGCAAGTGAGGCATTCTTTGATTTGAGCGACGGTAATAAATGTGACGATTATACAGATTACTATCGTTCGGATGATGTTGATATCAAGAAGATATCTGATGGTATCGCAATCGGACATTGTCAGAATGGAGAGTGGATGAACTACACAATCAATGTTACTGAGGATGGAGAATACGACGTGGTTTTGAGAGTCGGAACTGGTAATTCAGACGGCGGCAAGATGACGATCTCTATTGGCGACATTGTGAAGGAGGTTTCTATTGATCAGACAGGAGACTGGGGTTCATTCGCAGAGGTGAGTGTCGGAACAATGAAACTTACTAAGGGAGTGCATGTATTGAAGCTTTCTATCGATAAGGATTGGATCGACGTTGACTGGATCTCATTTGAGAAAGATCCTTCAAGTGTGGCTGATTATTCTAATAATAATGTCATCTCAGTTATCCCTAACCCAGCGTCTTCAAAAATTGAGATTATAGGTGCTGGAGACGACGTTAAGGTTGAGTTCGTTTCTCTTGCAGGTTCTGTTGTGAAGGTTTCTAATCAGTCTGAGATCTCTCTTGACGATGTTGCAAACGGAGTGTACATGCTTCGAATCACAACTCCAAACGAGACTGTGGTGAAGAAGCTTGTGGTTAAGAAATAAGTTATGGTTTCATAATATTTTAGTTTAGCTTAGTTTGTGGGCCGGCTCATTTGATGGGCTGGCCCTTTTTGTATCGATTTTATACGTGTGTCCATGTGGATTGTTACTTGATATTGCTTTTTGAGTGGTGAAAAAGGGAAAATGTTAAGCAAATAGGTGCCAAACATAGATTGTTATAACACGAATGTGATATTTGTCTATACATTTCGCCCAAATATAGGCTTTTGTACCAAATTCGCATCAATTTTGTCGAGACGGGAAAATGCTAAGAAAAAAGGGAATGAAGGAGAATTGTTATGTAAGAATAAAGAATATGTTTGTGGCATAAACGCAAATCTAATACTAACTAAAAGGAATACGCTATGAAGAGATGTTTATTCACTATTGCATCTGCCCTTTTATTAATGGGCCAGGCGCAGGCACAGTTATCAAAAGGAAATCCTTGTAAGTTCCTTGGTAACATTACAACTAGAGGAAGTATACCTTCTGATTATGCTACGATGTGGGAGCAGTTGACTCCTGAGAATGAGACAAAGTGGGGTTCTATTGCAAATAAAGAAGTGTCAAGTGTTGATGAGGCTTTGAGATCATGGAACTGGCGTTCTGCAGAAAATGAGTACAACTGGTGTAAGCAGAACGGTGTACAGTTTAAGTTCCACTGTTTGCTTTGGACTTCACAGTATCCAAGCTATTTGAAGGATTTCACAGGAGACCGTTTGAGAAAACAGGTCGAGATCTGGATTGAGGCTTGCTCTAAAAAGTTCCCTGATGTGACAATCATCGACGTTGTTAACGAGGCTATCCCAGGTCACGCTGAAGGAGACAACAACGGTCAGGCTAAGACATTTAAGAAAAACTTGAGCCAGGCTATGAGTGGAAGTACTAATCCAGGCGACTATAAGTGGATTACAGAGGCATTCAAGTTGGCTCGTAAGTTCTTCCCTAATGCTGTCCTTGTATATAATGACTATAACACATTCCAGTGGCAGAAGAACGAGTTCATCGATCTTGTCTCTACTTTGGTTAAACAAGGTGCCCCTATTGATGCGTACGGACACCAGAGTCACGACTTGAATGACATGAGCGGAAGTGATTTCAAGTCTCGTTTGTATGATATCCACAGCCAGATCACAAACAAGTCTGGTAGAGAGTTGGCTTGTTATTTGACTGAGTATGATATCGCTAAGCAGGGAGACAATGGTCAGAAAACTCGTTATTCAGAGCAGATTCCTATCGCATGGGAGGCTGATTTCGTAGCCGGCATCACTCTTTGGGGTTATGTCCACGGAGCTACTTGGGTAGACGATTCAGGATTGATCAAGAATGGTCAGGACCGTCCTGCTATGACTTGGTTGAGACAGTATATGGCTTCTGATGCGGCTAAGAACGCAAGAGCAAGATTCTGTGGTAAGGCTGCTGGTGGACCAAGTTTGGTAGTGTCTGCTTCTGAGTCTACAATAGAGTTGGGCAAGACTGTCACTATTTCCGCAGAGATGGATGGAGCTTCTCAGATCTCATATTCTGTAGGAGGAGCACAGATTGGTACTGGTTCAAAGGTGACTTGGACTCCAACAGAGGCAGGAGAGTTTAAGGTTGAGGTCTCTGCTACATCAAGCAAGGGTTCTGTAAAGAGCTCTGTTACAATCAAAGTTGTTGAGGTTGGCCCTTACGGCGGTACTGCTGCTGCTATTCCAGGTAAGATTGAGGCAGAAAACTATGACAATGGTTTTGCAGGAAAAGCATTCAATGATTTGAGCGACGGTAATTCATGTGACAATTATACTAACTACTACCGTTCTGATGATGTTGATATCAAGAAGATTTCAAATGGTGTCGCTATTGGACATTGCCAGAAGGGTGAGTGGATGAACTACACAGTCAACGTTGAAGAAGATGGTGACTATGATGTTGTTTTGAGAGTCGGAACTGGTAATTCAGACGGAGGTCAGATGACTGTCTCTATTGGCAATGTAGTGAAAGAAGTTTCTATCGACCAGACTGGTGAATGGGGTACATTCGCTGATGTAAAGGTTGGTACAATGAAACTTTCTAAGGGAGAGCAGGTGTTGAAACTTGCTATTGACAAGGATTGGATCGATATTGACTGGATTTCATTCGAGAAAGACAAGACAGGTGTTGCAGATTATGCTAACAACAATGTCATCACAATCTTCCCTAATCCAGCGTCTTCAAATATTGAGATTCTTGGAGCCGGAGCCGATGTCAAGGTTGAATTCGTTTCTCTAGCAGGATCGGTAGTTAAGGTTTCGAATGAGACTGTTGTTTCTCTTGACGACGTTGCAAACGGAGTGTACATGCTTCGAATCACAACTCCAAATGAGACAGTTGTCAAGAAGCTCGTTGTGAAGAAATAATTTTTATATCTTATTACATTTTACCAGGAGAGTCGGCACTGTGATTTGTGCTGGCTCTTTTTTTGTCGGGGTATGATGTCATTTTGTCGGTTATTTGCTATGTTTTGTGCTTTTGTCTATGGTTGATGGAACGATAAATTCACTTTTTTTCACAAGCGTTAAAATGTTAAGACTTTTGATATAAAACTAAAAATAAGCCGAAAGAATGTGAAAAAATAATGCTCATAACTGACTGAAATATGAAAATTCCGTCAAAACAATATATTTTCCGTCAAAGTGAATGTAGACTAGGGAAAAAAAAGATAAATGATAAGTAATGGAAAAAAAATAATAGATATGTTTGTGACCGAATCTAATACTAATCAAAAGAAAACGCCTATGAAAAAAATTTTATTCTCAATCGTGGCGTCGCTATTATTAATAGGTCAGGCGCAAGCACAATTAAACAAGAATACATGTAAATTCTTGGGAAATATCACAACACGTGGACAGATTCAGCCAAATGTTGGAGGCCTGAAGTATGAGGCATTATGGGATCAGCTTACATGTGAGAATGAGTCCAAGTGGGGATCAATCGTTAACTGTAAGGTGAGCAGTGCTCAAGAGGGAGTCCAAAAATGGAACTGGAAGTCTTCAGATGCACATTACAATTGGTGTAAGCAGAATGGAGTGTTGTTTAAGTTCCACTGTCTTCTTTGGACTAGCCAGTGGCCTTCATGTTTGGCAAATTGTTCCGCTTCTGAATTGAAGCAGCAGGTGGAATATTGGATGGATGCTGTCGCTATCAAATATCCAGATTTGGCAGTGCTTGATGTTGTCAATGAGGCTATAAGAGGACATGCGGAAGGAACAGAAAATGGTCACTCATGTGCTGATTTCAAGAAACTTTTGAGTCAGGCATTGGGCAACAGCACTAATCCATATGATTATAAGTGGATTGCCGAGGCATTCAAAATGGCTCGTAAGAGATTCCCTAAAGCGGTGTTGATCTATAACGACTACAACACTTTCACTTGGCAAAAAAATGATTTTGTCGACCTTGTCTCTTCTTTGGTACAGCAAGGTGCTCCAATCGATGCTTACGGACACCAGAGTCATGACTTGGATGACTATTACAAAAACAATCAGATTACTAACTTTGGTAACACTTTGAAGGAAATTCACAATAGCATCACTCAAAAAGCTGGTAAAGAATTGCAGTGCTATATCACTGAGTTTGATATTTCACAAGGTGATGAAAACACTTATGAAACAATCATGAAGAATACCTTCAAACCAATGTGGGAGGCTGATTTCGTATCTGGTATCACTATTTGGGGATTTGTGAATGGCGCTACTTGGAGAGACAACACTGGTTTGGTGACAAGTTCAGGAGCTGATCGTAGCGGTATGAAGTGGCTTAAGCAATATATGGCATCTGATGAAGCTAAGAATGCTAAGGCTAAATTCTGTGGTAAATCTGCAAGTGGACCAAGATTGTCGGTGTCTGCTTCTGAGTCTATAATTGAGTTGGGTAAGTCCGTTACTATTTCCGCTGAGATGGAGGGTGCAAATGATATCACTTATTCAGTTGGTGGCACTCAGATCGGTACTGGTTCAAAGGTTGAATGGACTCCAAATGAGGCTGGTGACTTTAAGGTGGAGGTTTCGGCAAAAGCAAATGGAGAGACTGTGACAAGCTCTGTGACTATCAAGGTTGTTGAGGTTGGTCCTTACGGTGGTACTGCCGCTGTTATCCCTGGCAAGATCGAGGCTGAGAACTATGATAATGGATTCGCTGGAAAAGCATTCAATGATTTGAGCGACGGTAATGTATGTGATGATTTCACTAACTTCTATCGTTCGGATGATGTTGATATCAAGGAAATTAAAGATGGTAGCGTGGTTTTAGGACATTGCCAAAAGGGTGAGTGGATGAACTACACAGTCAATGTTGAGTCTGATGGTGAGTATGATGTTGTCTTGAGAGTAGGTACTGGTAACTCTGATGGTGGAAAAATGACAGTCGCTATAGGAAACGTCACAAAGGAGCTTTCTATCGACAAGACAGGAGAATGGGGTACATTCGCTGATGTTGAGGTTGGTAAAATGAAACTTACTAAGGGTGAGCAGGTAATGAAACTTTCTATCGACAAGGATTGGATTGATGTCGATTGGATTTCATTCAAGAAAGACCCTTCAAGTGTGGCCGACTTCGCTAACAACAATGTTATCACAGTTCTTCCTAATCCAGCGTCTTCAAAGATCGAGATCCTTGGTGCAGGTGACGAGTTTAAGGCTGAATTCATTTCATTGGCAGGTTCTGTAGTGAAGACTTCAAACGTGAAGGTGGTTTCTCTAGAGGATGTTGCAAGTGGAGTGTATATGCTTCGAATCACAACTCCAAATGAGACAGTTGTTAAGAAGCTTGTTGTAAAGAAATAATTTTATATCTTATTACATTTTACCTTGAGAGTCGGTACAGAGACCTGTGCCGGCTCTTTTTATATATAAAAATAAGAGACGCGGATTCCCACGTCTCTATGCAATATTAATATTCTTTGGAATCTACTATAATTCGTTTTCTTCAAGCAGATTCATGAATATTCTCACAATTCTATTGCTTGGCTTTGTTGTGATAGTTGGTGTAGACTCGATGTCAATCTCTTCACACAATTTCTCTTCTGCAATTACGCAATGAGCACATTCATTACTGATGGATCCAAATACAGATGTGTATTCTTTCAATTTGCCGAATATACTATCTGTTGATACTCGTTTCTTCTTTCTGAGTTTGACTATATCTTCGTATTGAGGCAACTCCTTTTCTGCTTCACCTAACAGATTCTCCAGTATGGATTCTATGTCTGGATTGTCTGTCTCGTATATTTCCTTGGCTATCTCAAGAGACTGCTTGTTCAGTGTCGTGATGTAGGCGTCGTTCAACTCATTCACCAGTTTCTTCACCTTCGCACACAGTCTGGATGTACGTGTACGGAGTGTGCCTTGCTCAATGCCCAATATCATGGCTACATCTTTATCGTCGAGATCGTTGGATGGCCATGAATAGAATCCTTTGAAATGTTTGTAGGCACTGCGGAAGAAAAGATACTTGTCTTCACTAGTCTCGTGCTGATTAAACCATGCGATGGCAAAACCGACGTGCATAAGCGTATAATCTATAGTTTTGCTGTTTAATGAAGTCGCTAATTGTTGACGGTACTCTGCCAGAGTCTCTTGCATTTCCCTTAGAATCTTGTTCTCTTCCAACAGAAAATGTCTGAATGTCGTACGCAGCCATTCAGGTTTGGCTTTCTCATCACGTATCTGCTGAAGATAGTAGCCCCTCACGTCGCCTTGGACATGCTTGGGCTTTGCTTCATATAGATACAGATAGAAATCCGACAGGTAATCGTCAAATGTCTTGACTGCCGGTTCTGTTGAATCTGTGAAGAAAACCTGCCGATAGCAGCTTTCGAGTAAACCTCTATAGTTTACCATCAGCAGGTTGTAGATTTTTTGCTTCATCTTTACTTTTTATATGTTAGTCGTCTGTGTCTTCGAAATATGAACTTTCACAGGCTATCTCTTGTTTTGCCATTCTTGCACTTTCTTTGGACATCATGCCGAATAAGGCACTTTTACTAAAGAAACGTTCTCTGCTTTTTCTTTCGCGTCTGAACATTTCCGCCGTTCCTTCCTCATCCTGTTGGAAGTTGAGGGCATTGCTGATATTCATCGACATCGCTACTTTGACAGCGTCTTGGTTGGCTCCGATGTAGGTGAACAACCAGCCTTTATGTTTCAATTCGTCAATCAAGGCTGCGATTGCCTTGCCGGAGTATTCCCGACTGCTGTTTTCCTCACCATCTGTGATGATGGTTACAAGTACACTGTCGTCCTCCGTCACCTCTTTCCTTATGCTGCTGATTCCGAATCCGATAGCGTCGAAAAGTGGAGTAGAACCTCCAGGATTGTATTCATCTGCCTTCAGATCCTCAACATCTTTGATGGAAACTTTGTCTCTCAGCAAGCGGATGTTGAATGATTCAAACGGTACGATGCTTATCAACTGCTTCTGCTCAGGATATTTTTCCTGGGCCTTTCTGATTGTCTGCAGTGTCTCGTTCAGACCGCTCAACGCCTGACGCTTGATGCATGACATGCTTCCGCTCTCATCTAAAATAATCAAATTAAAAACCTTTGTTTCCATAACTCTTTGTATTTATTGGTTAAACTTTTATAAGAGGTAGGCGAAAAACAGAGGTTGTTACAAATTTATCTAAAATTTTTTTGCAAAAAAAAGACATCTCCATTTCTGAAGATGCCTTTTATGAATTTTATGAGATTGTTACTTCTTGATGATCAACTGAGTAAGGATTCTGTTTCCGTCCAATCCGCTCACCACAACAATATAATTTCCTTTTGCAAGATCGCTCACATCGTATGTACACTCTTTCTCTATGTGTTTGCAGTGAACACCATTAGGAGTGTAGATATCTACGATTGTCTCCTCTCCTGTTGAAGTCACGATATGGAACTCGTTGCTTATCACAGTAGGAGTCAACACACAATCTTTGAATAGAATGTTGTCGACAGCAGTTGGAGTGTATACATATTCAAGACCCCATAGCTGTTCGTCCTGATTGTTCGACGTGAAGATGACTATATCAGCATTGTCTTGTTTGGATGCATTCTCCACAGAAAGCACTTTGCTTGCGCTATAGTCGCTCTTGTTTGAGAATGTGAACCATTCGTTGACTTTCTTTATCGACCATTTCTGGCTTGGATTGTCGTATTCACTTATCTCTTCCTGACTGATCTTAGTTCCGTCGTTGTTGACATATTTGTTTGTCAGCATGAACTTAGTATCATCGTTTTGCATGAAGTAGTAGCCGTCTGTTTCCTTTAGACGGAACATCTGCTTCTTATCATTCTCGTCTCTCTTAGCCTGTTTCAAATCAGAACCATTCTCGATTGTCATCACCTTTCCGCTCTTCTTGTTCACGATACGGTAAACATCTCCATTGTTGATGTTTTGAACGAGAGTAGGGTATGAGACAGGATCATCCTGCTGTTGGTTGTTGTTCTGGTTCTGATCGCCGCCGTTGTTATTGTTGTTCTGGTTCTGATCGCCACCGTTGTTGTTATTGTTCTGGTTCTGATCGCCGCCGTTGTTATTGTTGTTCTGGTTCTGATCGCCACCGTTGTTGTTATTGTTCTGGTTCTGATCGCCACCGTTGTTGTTATTTCCGTCGCAAGCTGTGAATGGAATCTTATTTTCTGATATCAAGCCCTTTATAAGTTGACCGCATTCTGACAGGTTGCTCCAGTTGCGAGAATTGCAAGATCCAGGGACAAGAGTTGCCGACACCTCGCCTTTATCAGAAAAGCTCCAGCATACCCAGCTGATTTTTCTTTCGTTAAGCCAACTTATCCATGTCTTTGTTTCGTCTGGACTGTAGTTCGCGTCTCCACTTGCATGGCTGGTTCCGAATTCAGTCACAAAGATAGGAGCGTTATTATTGAGGGCAGACTGAGCCTTGCTTCTCAACTCACCTCTATGAGATCCTGCGTAGAAGTGAAGGGTATACATGATGTTTGTTCCGTTTACTTTATCAGAACTTGCGATGTCTACATCCTGGCTCCATGTAGGAGTTCCGATGATGATGACAGTGTTGTCGTTGTTGTCACGTATGGCTTTGACAACGTCTGTGGCATAGTTTTTGACATCACTCCAGCCAACTCCGTTTGGTTCATTACAGATTTCGTAGAGCACATGAGCTTTCTGTCCATGTTTTTGCGACATGTATTTCCAGAATTCGATGGCGTCATCCTTGTGTGCGTTCGGGTTTCCTGGGTTCAACACGTGCCAGTCGATAAGACAGTAGATTCCTCTCTGTCCGCAGTAATCAACATAACTGTCGATCCACTGTCTCCAGCCGCTAGGGTTGGTGATATACCCCTGCTCTTCCACATACATGGCAAGACGGAAGATTGATATTCCCCAGTCTTTTACAAGAACATCAAGTGATGATTCTGAGTAACAGTTGCGAAACCATTGAGGACCGTGAGTACTCATTCCACGAAGCTGGATGGGGTTGCCGCATTCGTTAACTAATTGGGTGCCAGATACTTTTAACTTTCCGTTCAGTGCGACGGGAGAGTTTGCCGGATAGTTTTGAGCATTGATATTTGTGCTGAACAATCCTATTGCCAAGGCACAAAGAATCCACTTAGATAAAAATTTTAGCATAGTTGTTTGTTTTGATTCTCAGATTTTTGCCCTCTAATGCAAAGCATTGTAATGTTTTGCATTAGAGTTGATTTATATTATTAGTTATCTAGTTAGTTTTGTCTAGCTGTGTTGCAAATGTGTTACATTTGCGTCCCAAATGTATTAAAAATATTTAGCTTAGATTAAAAAATGGCAGATATTTCGAAAAAAAAGCCAGATTTTTAGAATTTTTGTTGATTTCTCTCGGTTTTATGCAGAAAACATGTGTGTATAATTGAGGAATAAAAAAAGCGTAACCGAGGATTTCGGCTACGCTTGTATGAAATTGTTTTTGTTCCTTTTATCTGTTGACTACAGGACGGATAGGAAGTGTCTTATCGCGTTGATATGTATAGTCTGCCCAGTCAAGAGGGTAGATAATACTTGTGTCGTAGATGTTCAACATACACGCCATGTCATCGTCGTTTGGATTAGGTGATATTGATGAAGTCCAACATGAACTGAATTCAAACTGTTCATCTGTAATTGGGAAGAACAAAGTTTTTCCATTAGGGCCTGTTAACAACCAACCGTCGATTCCTTTGATAGTCTTTTTTTCTTTTGTACAGTTGCTTAGAAGCTCTAAACATTCTTCATGAGTAGGCATTCTCCACTGACCTCCCCAACTATATGTCGCTGCATCACGATTTGGCAAAAGAACACCTGTTGAATCAGTCACACCGTATTGTATTAATTGATCTAGAGAATCTCCTTTCCACAAAGCTGCACCTTCAGTAGGAATCTCTGTTGTTGAATTTCCCCATTGATATCTGTTTCCGACTTCTACAGAGTCTGCACCCATATTGTGAGTTGCCCATAGAGTTCCGCTTGGTAGACCTAAATCGATGTATGCGTGTCCGTTGATGGTTGTGTCGTTAGGATCAACGAATGGACGGTCGTCTGCTCTTTTGCGTACAGCTCTGATTGTTCTGCCTCGGTTTATTAATGTAGAAGATGGACGAACATCGCCTTGTGCTAAATATATACCGCATGCAGAATTATCGCCATTTGCAGTAGCTCCTATGTAATAACCTTTTGTTCCAACCATAACATCCTCGTTGTCTCGTTTCATTCCTGCACAAGGTAGGAAAATCTGATGGCCATTCTTTGATGATGTGAATTTAATACCATTTGATCCGTTCACTTCTGTCCATTGGTAAGTACAATAGCGAAGTAATTCATTGATTTCATCAGAAGTTGGCATTCTCCAATCGTCTCCCCATAGAACGGTTGCAGCATCATATCTGGATGTCAGATTGAAATATTGGTCAATTATGCCGGTTGCTCTCATTGTAGGAATATCCTTATCGTATATTTGGCTTCCGGATAGTGAATAATTGGATCTTTGGTCTGTTTCTCCCCAATAAATGTAATATCCGTAGTCAGATGGCTTTTTCGCTCCTAGGTTGCATGTGGCCCATAAAGTTCCTGATGGCAACCCTAAATCCACATATTCATGAATGAAGGATGAGGAATCAACTGTAAGTAACGACATGATGCCTTTCAATGAATCCACTTCTTTTCTCAATTGGGCGATGCTCTTTACCAAATCATTGAATCCGTAGATCTTAGCTCCGTTAAGGCTGTCGAATGTCAAGCTGTCGACGATGTTTTCAGGGTAGCTCGCTCCACTACCGTCTTTCATGATCACATAAAACTGGCTTTGTGCCATCATGGTTATGCTTGTCATAACCATCGCGATAAACATTAGAATTTTTTTCATTTCTTCGGTGTGTTTATTTCTTTAAGAATTTTACTTTTTTACCTTCTACAATGAGGATGTATGAGCCTTTTGCTAAATTGCTTACATCCACTTTGGTTCCTCGTGTCTTCAAAACCTCTGCTCCCTGCATATTTGTAACAGCGATTTCTGCACTCTCTTCAATGCCTGATATTGTGAGGTATTCGCTTACTGGATTAGGATAAGCCATAATGAAATATGACGACGATGTTTCTTCTGGATTGGATGACGAACTGCTTTCTCCGAATTTGATGGTAGGGTAGGATTTTGTTCCGTCTGTCTTTGGGGCAATCTTGATGCTCCTTACATCTCCTATTGGAAATTCATCATTGTTCCCGTCTGCTGAAATTCCGTAGATGGAACCTGCGTGGACTTGACCAAATGTTAACGCACATATTGCAAGCGACACAAACAAATTTTTTCTCATGTTATATTATCTGTAAAAAGTAATCAACAAAAACTCGGAATAATTGGTATAAATATAAAATTTGATATAATTCCGTGTTATAATTATACAAAGATAATGCTTTCATTGTTGACTATCGCAATTTTTTATCCATTTTTTTGTAATTTTGCTACTGTCGGTGTTGATAGAGCCGGAAATGAATATTGATTTATATTTAGTTTATGGGATATTGCATTACAAAACCATATGATGAAAGGTTGGGGACAGAAAAAGGTTTTTCAATTACCAATGCTTTTTACGCTACTGATTTCAAAACAGACGGGAATGGAATCTGCTACGTCGGCGACCATGAGCTTCCAGCAATTGCGTCTACTTCAGAATCAAAGATGGATTATGCCACTCGCCTGACAAATTTTGACGGAGGTAGCGTGGACGACAATGTTGTGTTTCTTGAACTGTACAGATGCAGAAATGTGAGGATTTCTCCGTCTGTCCACTTTTTGTATATGAAGGATTGCGTCGACATTGAGGTTCCGGAGTCGGTGCTCGTCGTGTCCACTGATAATTGTCGCAATATAAATCTTCCTCAAAGTAAATATGAATCTCCGTATTTCAACTCTAATTCGGATAGTGTACATACTAATGTCTCAAAAAAATGTTATGAGGCTTTAATGAGTAAGATAGATGAAATATCCATGACATTGAATCCTACGGAGGGCATTGATCTGCGTAAACCGTCTGATCTTGTGAGAGTTGCTGTCGAATTTAAGAATGATCTTTTATTCAGAGATTGGATCACCCCTTCTTTGATCTCAAAGGAAAAGGCAGAACAGATAATCGCTGAGGCTAGGGCAGAGGAGAGACAGAGACGGAAGAATAAGATAATGAAACCGTTCAAGGTCGGTTGCACAGTGCTCGCTGTTCTTGCTGTGTTGGGAGTTGTATTGGCAGGTGTTGCTTTGTGGATGTTGTTCTAATCTCCAATTGCTAGTAATACTCGTATTCCATGATGCTTCCGAAATAGAAGATCCAGTCGTCTCCACAATAGATCATTGTCTCAAGTGGATTTCCAGCGTCGTCGAATTTGCTTACTGCTATTCGTCCTAATCCTCCGTCCGAGTCATAACGTAATGATACGGAGGTCTTTCCATTGTCGTCGATGATAAACACATCTCTCTGCATCAGCTCGTTATCCGCAACTGTATGCATCGACTCGATTTTCTTTCCCTGATCGTTGTATTTGTATACCATTTTGCTGCATAGAGAGTCATTCATGTCGTAATTGCATTCCTCTACACATTTCTTTTTATCATTGTATTTATAGATGGTTTTGCATTTCAGTTTCTTTTGATAGTCATATTCTGAAATCTCAACCAGGTTTCCATTCTCATCGTATTTATTCACGAATTTTCTGTTTTCCCATCTGGTCGGTGAATCTGAGTGTTTCTCCTCTGTGAGATTTCCTTTGTCGTCGTATCTATAAATCGTCTTTTCTAGCAGACTGTCGTTGACAAAGTGGATCTCTTCGATTATTTTTCCGTTTTGATCATATTTGTTGACGGTTTTCCAACAATAATTTACTCCATATATAAAGTCTTCATCCTCAACCTTGTTCCTGTTTGCATCGTATAATGTTTTTTCAATCAGTATCTTATGATTGTCGTATTCTGATCTCTCTATACGATTTCTCTTTTTTTTGTACTTATAAGTTAGTCTTGAAGTCAATTCTCCATCTTTTTCGTCATACTCGTTGTAGTGCTCTTCCTCCAGACGGTTTCCTTTTTTATCGTATTTGATTTTACGACGGATGAAAGATTTTTCTAAAGTGCCAGATCCTTCTTTCACATTATATGTACGGACCTCCTTCACTTTCCCTTTCAGTCCATCCTCATCCCAATCAGTTTTTCCTTTTGCCTGTGCGACGGTGCAACACAAGCACAACACTATCAAAGACAGTGCGGAAAATATGTATCTTAAGGATGACTTCATATCTCTAACCTCTAAAACCAATTTTTATGCTAAAATAATAAAAAATGATGAAGGTGACGCAATTTTTTGCATCTCTGTGTTTTCTCTACGTCAATGTCATTTATAATAGTCGTATTCTATGATGCTTCCGAAATTGAATTTATTATAATGAAAACAAATGCATTCAATTAGGTTCCCAGTCTTGTCAAATTTATTTACTGCTTTTGAAATAGACTCACTAATTGTTTGTGTAAAATCACATCCGTTTCCAATAGCACATAAACTATTTGTTTCATATTTAATGGATTCAATACAATTGCCGTTTTCATCGTATTTTATACTGTCTTTTGAGATTATTTTCTCATGAGAATCGTATGCTGTTTCTTCTATTATTTTCCCTTCTTCATCATATTTATATGTTGTCTTTTGGTATAATGAATCGTTGCGGTGGAATTCATATTCTTCAATACAATTTTTTCTCTCGTCGTAGGTGTAAATGTTTTTACTTTCTAATTTTCCATTGTGGTCATATCCTGTTTTTTCAATACAATTCCCATTGTCGTCGTATTTGTTTACGAATTTTCTGTTTTCCCATCTGAGCCAAGAATCGGTGTTCTCCTCTGTAAGGTTTCCTTTTTCATCATATTTGTAAATGTTTTTCTCTCGTAAACTGTCGTTTGCGAATCGTATTTTCTCGATGATGTTTCCATTTTTATCATATTTATATTTGCTCACTTCATTTTCAATATATTTATTGTCAATGTCATAAGAA
>JAEEMG010000055.1 GCA_016283095.1 Paludibacteraceae bacterium
CAAGCTAAAATGTTGAAAGATAAAGGCGTTTTTGGCATTGATCTATTGGGCTATCGATACGAAGAAGATCCTGAGAAACTGATATCAGATTACGTAAAGCAAGTCGGCAACCCAGTATGTGTGGCAGGAAGCATCGACAGCTACGAGCGACTACAGTTCATCAAAAAAGTCCAGCCTTGGGCATTCACAATCGGAAGTGCATTTTTCGAAAACAAATTTGGAGACACATTTGCAGAACAGATCAATAAAGTGTGCGATTTTATAAACGCATAGTAGACGACGGTATTATAACCGCACCACAAATCTCAACTTACATTAACTTATATAATAAGAAGCCGTTTCAGGACTTGATTTTAGTAAACAAAGTCTTTGAAACGGCTATTTTTATGTGGACACCTAAAAGTGACTTTTAAATTGATATCCTAAAATCTGATAAGCTCCTTAAATTTTTGCCTAATTATGAGTATTGCCAAAACATGTTCTACAATATAACTTTGCAATAGAGATAAAACAATTGTAAAATCAATTTATATGAATAAAAAGTTATGCTTTATTCTGATGACATCTTTTTTAGGTGTATTTCAACATTTATCGGCAGATGATAAAGTTGTGGTAACGGATATCAAAGGTGAGAAAATTTCATTTCTGCTATCATCGAATCCAGTTGTATCATTCGATACTTATTCTCTCATTTTGAAAACAGACGATGAAACTGTATCGTATCCACTTACCGAATATCGGTCTTTCACAATTGAGAATAATCCATCAAGTGTAAAACAAACTACTCCACTCCAATCTCCTTTGTTTATTATCAACAATGGTTTATTGGAAGCTAGCGGTTTGAATCCAAAATCTGATGTTTCTGTATGCAATATCTTAGGTATAGTTATAACAAAAGGAATTACCGATGAAAACGGCAACATATCTCTTTCTTTGGACAATCAGAAAAATTCCGTTTGTATAATCAAAACATCTCATGGAAGTTTCAAAGTTTGTGTTCGTTAACATTCTAGTTGTAGATTAAAAAAGTATTAAAAATGAAAAAAAATTTCACACTTGCAGTATTGTTAGTCTTGGCAAGTACAATTCAAGCACAGAACATTCGTGTCAATCTTAACGACGGTACAAATGTTGTTTACAACAAAGACTCGGTCTCTAGCATAGAATTTAACCCTGCTGCATATTCAGGGAAAATGTATTATGCGACTACAGACATGACTTTTGCAGAATTTTTCGAAGGAGAACTTCATACACCTGCTGAAGCCCTTATCGCAGATGGTGTTGATGTTTTTACATCAGCAACCAGTGGAAAAGCATCACGTTTTTCTTCTTGTGTCATATCTAAAGAAGGAAACCAGATTCTTGGTGTTAAGGCAGTTAGTGTCAGTATGACTGAGGATGTGTACAATAAACTTACTGATGAACAAAAGGCAAGATTCACATTCGTTGAAGATTCTGTTTTTGCCTCTTCAAAACAACTACTTTCCAACGGTTCATTCAGTGCCTACACTGCGGCACCTGTTGTGATGGAATGTTCGTCAGTCAACCTATCTTCTGGAAGTTCCGCCAATTGGGGCAATTATGTCATTTCTCTTGGCATTGATCGCACTGCTATTCCTTCTGCTGACTTGCAGGGAGCCGTCATCACAACCACAAGCGGACAGAAATTCGCGCTCACTCCACTCAATAATCTATGGCTCAACACGAGTGAACTCGCATTCAGCGTAAACTACTTCACCGAGCCTCATGGCAACCATCCTGCTTTTACTCATACCGCTGGTTTACAGGGAAAAACAATATCAAATATCACTTACTACCTTAAAGGTAAAGACAATGTATCCATCCCTTGCAACGTGTATGTAAAACAACAGACTGCCGCATCTGTTTCTTTGGACGGAGCTGCTGTCGCAGGAGTAAATCCAATTGTCAACTTGTTGATGAAAGATATACCTTCTGATGCCAACTACACATTGGCAAGCGTAAAGAAAGGTTCTGGCAGATCAGCAAAACTACTTGATGCGGATAAATACACTTATTCAGACGGAGTTCTCAACATACTTGATACAGCAGCTGTTGGTGACAACTATAATGTGATCTTCAATTCAGACAAGTATGTATCTATTGGCTCTGGCATCAAATTTGGCTCTGACATTCTGCCAACAGAGTTACAGAATAAGCTGACAGGCACATACGTCGAACTATTTTCAGAAGAAGGAATTTTGGCATCGAAATGGGACAGTTTATGGATTGCAGAATGTTCAAAATATGTAGGTGAGGAAAATGCAGACTCTTCTGCTAATATGCTAAAATATTCTATGCTTGGCACACTGACTGGAGAAGAAGCTACAGCAAAGTTTGGAGACGGAAGCAATGGATTCGCCCCAGATATTCAGTTTTCTTGCCATTTCTTGCACTCTGTTTCTAAATTTGTTTTTGATGGATGTACTATCAAAGGATTGGACTCAGATGGAAAAGAAGTGTTTGCACACAAATATGTAAAGGTCGGATACGATTCAGTGCTTGATTTCCATATCTATAAAAGCACAGATGACAATGAAGATGAATTCAAATTCTTTGCCTTACGTTCAGATAATCCATTTGATACTTATCATATTGAGTTCCGTTATGGCAGTAAGGAAGAAGGTATTCTTGATTACTTCTCTGGAAAATATGCATACTGGATGGCAGCCGGAGTATTGGAAAATGACGATAACCAGTGTGAAAAATCAATTCGTCTATTTGTAAAAGAAAATCTTGAACCAAGAGTAGAATGAAAAGCAACAGCATATTTTGGTTTGTTTTTGTATCTATCTTGAACACGATTGTCGTCCATGCGCATACTTATCAAGCATGTACTTTTGAAGGAGATGTGTTCAACACTACATATCACATCACATTCGAGGATATACAAATGGATAAAAGACAAAATGAGAATTGGCATGACAGCATCAAAAAGCTTTTCAAAGACTTTGACTATTCATTGTCAATGTTCAATCCAGAGTCTATAATATCCGCAATGAACAACAATAGTCAAGAAGCGAAAGCGAACCATTATGTGAAGACTGTCATTGAGAAATCTATAGATATTTCTAAACAAACGTCAGGAGCTTTTGATATAACCGTTGCCCCACTCGTCAACCTGTGGGGCTTCGGTTTCAAAAATAAAGAGAATGTTACACCTGAGGCTGTAGACAGCATTTTGCAGTTTGTGGGATGTAATAAAATCAGACTTGACAGAAAAGGAAGACTTCATAAAAAAGATCCACGCATACAACTTGACGCTTCAAGTATTGCCAAAGGATATATGTGTGATATTGTCGGGGATTGGCTGAAAAGTAAAGGTGTGGCGAACTACATGGTGGAAATTGGAGGTGAGATTGCACTGCATGGCAACAATCCCAAAGGAACAGCATGGAAAGTTGGCATAAATGTTCCGGAAGAAGACTACTTACAACGTATAAATGGCATAGGAGGCATTCTTAAATTGAACGATGGAGGTATCGCGACAAGTGGAAATTACCGTAATTTCTACTATCACGACGGGAAACGTTATGCTCACACAATAGATCCGACAACTGGTTATCCTGTACAAAAAGACATACTATCCAGCACTGTCATTGCTCCTGATTGCATCACAGCAGACGCTTACGCCACAGCGTTTATGGTTATGGGATACGAACGCGCGTTTGATTTACTCGATAAAAATCCATCAATCTTGGCCTACTTCATAATCACAGACGATAATTCGGAAAATGGATATAAAATCATATTTAGTGAAGGTCTGAAAAAAGTATTAGACAAATGAGTTTTTTCCACTTTTGAGTGAAATTTTTGATGAGATATCAAAATTCAGTGTCATATATATGTTATTCATCATAATACGTTATTTTTTTGAATAATGGATTTTGATATTTGGTACATTTGAATAATTGAAAGTCTAACCAAAAATTTGATAATATGGAAAAATTTATGACAGCTCAAGAGATTTGGGACACGTTTGTCCGACTTAGTCATACACAAGAGTCATATGCAAGACTTTGTGACAGTATTATTAACAGTGGTGAGAAAGATGCGGTTCTTGAAGAACTCGCTGCAAACAACATCAAGGACCAAAATGCCTTGCTTAAGTTTTTTGAAGAATAATTAATCACATAAGATGATCAAATATAACAGAGACGCTGCGAATCGCAACGTCTCTGTTTTTATTTTTTGATCAACGTATCTATAAGTTTATTAATTTTGTATTGCTTTAAATTATGTAAAAATATGAACTACAGTCTGCTTAAAATTCTTCCTATTATTCTATTCTTATTAAATAGCGTATCATGTGTGTCTGGTGCCTCACCTCGTCACAACATCAGTTTCTACCATTGGAAATCAAACTACCAAATAGACAATGATGTCAGAAATTATACGCGTGGTCTTAACTGCCAAAAGATATACATTCACCTTTTTGACGTTGTGAAAGAAGGTGAAATATCACGTCCAATCAATATTTTTCAAGTGACTGACAGTTTGAAAAATGATTCTTCCATACACTTCGTTCCTGTAATCTTTATCACAAACGAGGTTTTCTCGAATACGGACACAGCTAAAATCAATGGACTCACCCATCGTCTTAAATATTTCACTGACAATATGATCCGCCATTCAAATATTAATAAAAACACTATCGATGAAATCCAATTCGACTGCGACTGGACACCATCCACAAAAGAAAACTACTTCACTTTCTTGAAATACGTAAAGAATCTTTATCCCGACGTGAAGATTTCAAGCACTATCCGTCTGCATCAGATAAAAGATATGAAGGAGACGGGAATCCCTCCCGTCGACAAAGGATATCTTATGTGCTATGCCACAAGCTATGCCAACGACGGATTAGATTCCAACTCTATCCTGAATATTGATCTTCTAAAGAATTATACAGAAAATCTGAACGACTACCCTATTGATTTGGATTATGCACTTCCTTTGTTCTCATGGGGAATCGTCTCAAATAAAAAATCCCAAATCAAACTAATCAACGGATTAACCCACAACGATTTAGACAGCGTCAGATTCAAGAGAATCAGTGAGAACAGATACAAAGTTCGTGAAGATTGCTTTATAAACGGATTGTATATCAACAAAGGTTATACTATTGAAATAGAGCAGATCACCCCTACTCTGTTGCGAAACGCTATCGAATATCTCGACAACAAGATTCAAAAAGATTATAACATCGTATACTACCATCTGAGCAAAGGATTCTTGAACAGATATACGATTGACGAATTAAAATAATATGACTTAAATTATGAACAAAACTTTATCCATACTCGCTTTAACGATTTCTCTCATATCACCACATAATATATGGGCTTTGTGTAGTGATGCATCTTACGAAGAAATCATGGAATGGGATATAATAAATATCATATTCCCAGAATATGTCATGCAAGATTCAGAGAATTTCGACTATCTCATTGATGACAACGAATCCATAGAATTCCAAAATTTCTACAATCCGTATATTCCTTATTTTAAGAAATCACCTAATTACGGGAATATTGATGAATGGGCTAAATATTTGGGAATCAATCAAGACCAGGCATATTATTTAGTGAATAAATCATCAAAAAATGAGATTGATTCCCTATTGGTATTTGGTAATTGTCGTAACAAGAAATTGGAATTTGCCAATAGTAAGTTCTGCAAGAAAAAGAAAAACGCTCTGAAATACATTTCGTACGCTAAATTTCTAGAACCATACATGGCTAGAGAAAGCGGACAAGATATGAAACAATGGCAAGAATATGAATTTTGGTATTATTGGGATTATAGTTACTGCCCCAGAAAAAAAACGGTTCATGATCTTGACTATGAAACAATCATCAACAATCTGATTGAAGCATATAAAGCACAGAAAGACAAAGAGTTGAAATTACGATATGGCTATCAATTGGTTCGTTTGGCACACTATAAACACCATTATGAGGATGCCGTACGCTATTTCGACACATACGTCGAGCCTCTTAAAATCAAACCTGAAATTTATTATTATGCCCTCAGTCAGAAAGCTGGAGCTCTTAACGGACTCAACAAAACACTGAAAAATAATCCGGCAGAAGAAGGAAACAGCCAGGTGGCTATGGATTTCCTCCGCGTCTTCTCGAAATCAAAAGACCTGAAATATTCAGCATATCTGTCTTTGCGTTTTTCTGAGAACGGAAAAGCTTTGGAGAATCTTTACAACCAATCCAAATCTTTGAACAATGAGGACGCTTGCAGCCTATACTTCCTGTTGGGACACGACAAATTCAACAACCCGCTAAACGAGTTGGAAAAAATCGAAAATCTGGATCCTAACTCCACTCTGGCTGATGTGTTGATGGCACGATATATTTCCTCGCTGAAACGACATTACTTAGGATATAAGTTGGAAGATCTTGAAATAAACAATCCTAATTTAGGTCAAGCACTTAAAATAGCGGAATCCATGCGTCTGAAATCATCACACAAGGATTTCTGGAACTTATGTGCGGCTCATCTCAACGCATATTCCCAAAACTATCCAAAAGCAAAAGAGTATCTTTCTTTGGTCAAGTGCCAAAGAACTGTTTATCAAACCCATATAAAACTACTATCATGCTATATTGCAATTTTAGAACCAGAACAGTTCGACAAAACAACTGCCAATGTCATCATAAAACAACACAAAGAGATTTTGGATGAGGTTAGTTATCTTAGAGCTGTTATGGCAAAGAGATTGGAAAAAGAATATCCTCTCATCGCTTTTTTATTACTACACGAAACCAATGAGTTAGGATTGTCAAGCAAAAAATGGACAGATATGATACAATACGGAGAAAGTAAGAATCACAATGAGTTTGACAAATGGTTGCTACAAAGATGCAAATACGACTCAAATGATGCTTATAGCCATCTCGCTTTAAGTTATCTCTACGAAAATAATATTCCATCGGCTTATAAATACAAAGAGTACGTCAAGGTTGATTATGAACTTAAAAGCGTATTATGTTATAACATAGCTTATATATCAAAGAAAATCTGAAGACGAGAATGATTTCCACTACGACTACATCAAAGAATTCACAGACAGGAATTTTGGAAAAATCAGTTTTTCTAACCTGCTTGAGGAATTAAACAGACTTTATGAAGCGTCTCAATCAAATGATATCAGAGGAGCCAAAGCAGCATTCCTGTTAGGCAATTTCTATTTCAATACTTCTCGATGGGGATACTATAGGACACGGTTGTTTGGTCATAGCGACGATTGTAAATCATGGGAAAATGATGATTATTCTATAAACGACGCAGATGAAGGATACTACAAATTTGCTAATGAAAAAAAGTTTAAGGATCCTGAGTTGAAAGCAATAATCCTTTTCTCTATCGCTAAATTAGATGATGACGAATCAAATGGAGATAAATTCGCTACTATTGAAGAAGAATACAAGCATACAAAAATCCGAAAAGAATTTGTATCAAAATGCTCGTGGTACCGCAATTACGTTAATGAATAAAAATTGGGCGAGGTTCATACGACCTCGCCCATATTATAAAATATTAGTGCAACAGCACTCTTGTACCTACTTTGGGTTCTCCGGATATTTTCTTGTTGTGTTTCTTCAACTGCTCCAACTGCACTCCATAATACTGAGAAATCGAAAGCATCGTCTCTCCCGGCTCAACCACATGATAATCAAGAGCTCTGTAGCTTCTTCTCTTTCGTTTCAAGAAAACATACTCACCAACTTTTAAAGTGTAGTTCGACGGGAAATCATTCAGCGTTTTCAATTTATCCACCGTCAAATCATACTTCTTCGACAATGAATAGAATGTGTCTCCCGACTTTATCTGAACGCATCTTACACCATTGATTTCCACACGGTTGTCTCCCTTACGGATATCCACATTGTCGGCTTTCTTATCCTTTTCCGGATTTACCTCTTCCCTACTGTTTCTGCGTCTGTTATCATCATTTGGCACGACTTTGTCTTTGTTTCCACCGTCGTCTTTCTTGCTCTCATCCTGATAATTAGCATCGTCGTAAACATACAATTTGTTCTGCTCTATCACCTCAATCAACAATGACGGATACTTAGGATTTGTAGCGTAACCGCATTTTTTCAAACCATTCGCCCACCCTTTATAATCGGTGATTTTCAACTTGAAAAGCGGCGCGTAATGAGCTCGTTGCAAAAAGATAGAATGATCTACGAAACTTTGAGCCGCATTATCATACACTCTGAAACAGTCTCTTCTTTTATCGTCCTTTTTATGGTATGTCTTTCCTTTATAATCGCTTGTACACTTGATTCCGAAATGGTTGTTGGCTTTGACAGCAAGGTCACTCCTACCGCTTCCACTTTCCAAAATTCCCTGCGCCAACGTGATGCTTGCCGGAATTTTGTATTGTCTCATCTGCTCAATTGCAGTCTGTTTGTATTTGGCAATATAAGCATCTGTTTCTGGGGATTTATAGCTCACTGAAGACGCGATGCTGGCCATAAACAGTGAGATTGTTGATAATAGAAATTTGATTTTCATGGCATTGTGTAATTAAAAAGGCTGCCAAAGAGAAAACCTTGACAGCCTTATAATGTAAGTTAATTGCTAAGCCATAATTCTTAACTTTTAACTCTTGATTTTAATTTTTACTCGAATGCACCCATTCTTAGCATGCTAACCTCACGCTCTGTAAGGAATCTCCACTCGCCTCTCTTCAATCCCTTCTTAGTCAAACCTGCGAAGAATACACGGTCAAGACGCATTACACGGTAGCCAAGTTTGTCGAAAATACGACGAACGATACGGTTTCTACCAGAGTGGATCTCGATACCGATCTTCTTGTGGTCTGCATCGTCTACGTAGCTGATCTCATCTGGCTTGATTGGACCATCCTCCAAGTCGATACCAGCAGCGATTGTTGCCATATCCTCCTCCGTAAGCTCCTTGTTTAGAGTAACCTGGTAGATCTTCTTCTTATTGTACATTGGGTGAGTCAACTTAGATGCCAAGTCACCGTCGTTAGTCAATAGAAGAACACCTGTAGTTGGCTTATCAAGACGTCCTACTGGATAGATACGCTCCTTACATGCTCTCTCAACAAGCTTCATAACTGTAAGTTTTGCGTTTGGATCATCTGTAGATGTAACGCAACCCTTTGGCTTGTTCAAAAGGATGTAAACCAACTTATCTGGAGCAACAAGCTGATCACCGATCAACACCTTGTCACCACGCTTGATCTTTGTTCCCAACTCTGTGATTGGAGTACCGTTTACTGATACAGCACCAGCCTGGATCAATTCATCAGCCTCACGACGTGAGCAAACTCCTGCATTAGCAAGATACTTGTTCAAACGGATATCTTCATTTGGATCCACCATAACAGATTTATATTCAATCTGACGATGTCCAATATTTCCTTGCTTACGTTTGTTCTGTGGACGTCCACCACCACGGTTGTTATTGTTGTTGTAGCCACCGCCACGGTTGTTGTTGTAACCGCCGCCATTGTTGTTGTAGCCACCGCCGCGGTTGTTGTTGTAGCCACCGCCACGATTGTTGTTGTAGCCGCCACCACGGTTGTTGTTGTAACCACCACCACGGTTGTTGTTGTAGCCGCCACGGTTGTTATTGTAGCCACCACCACGGTTGTTGTTGTAGCCGCCATCGTTGTTGTAACCACCATCGCCATTGTTGTCGCGATTGTAGCCACCGTTATAGCCTCCGTTGTAACCGCCGTCACCGTTGTCACGATTGTAGCCACGGTTGTTGTTGTAGTAGCCACCACCACGGTTGTTGTAACCACGGTTGTTATAACCTCCATCATTGTTGTAGCCACGGTTGTAGCCACCTCCGTTCTGCTCGCCTACTGGAACACGTGTGTCACCTACTCTTCTTCTTGGTGCACGCTTCAAATGGTTGTCTGCTGTGAAATTTGGGTTAAAACTTCTTCTTTCACGCTGTTCTGCACCGGAATTTCTCTCGAAATCTTGTTGCATTTCGTCATCAAATGGTTTCATTTGTTTAACAATTTTAATTAATACTGTCCTTTATTTAATTTATGGGGTTTACTAAGGAGTAGCAACCGCTACTCCAATTAGTAAATTTTTTCTGTTTGATTTTAGTTTAATTCTTCTGTTGTCTCGTCAATCAATCTGATCTTCTCCAACAATAGATTTCTCTCATCCTTCAACTTAGAGATCTTCTTCTTCATGCCGTCAAGCAATGGAGACGCTCCCTTTGAAGGTTTTGAGAAGAATCCGATATTGTTCTCTGCAGTGGCAATCTCAGAATTGAAGTTCTCAACCAATTTCTGCAATCTCTTGCGCTCATTGTTGACCTTCGCCATACCCTGGCTTGCCAATGTCTCAATATTAGTCTTGAAGAAATCCAATCTGTTGATGCTGCGGTCTTTGTTCAACTTGTCGAACACCTCATCAATTGTAGATTTGTATTTCTTATAAATATTATCCTTCTCCTTGAATGGAACGTGACCGATTGAATTCCACTCTGCCAAAAGCTTCTTGAAATCAGCGAACGCATTGTCGTTGCCTTCAATCTGAAGTCCCTTGATTCTTTCAATCAAATCTTTCTTTTTCTCCAAATTGACTGATTCTTCCGACTTTCTGCTTGCGAAATCTGCCTCCTTCTGCTCAAAGAAATAATCGCACGCTGCCAAAAATCTCTTCCAAACAGCATCTGAATTCTTACGTGGAACAGGACCGATTGTCTTCCACTCCTTCTGGATCTCAACAAACTTGTTGGTTGTCTCCTTCCAATCTTTACTGTCTTTCAACGATTCTGCGATCTCACACAAAGAAATCTTCTTCTTCAAGTTCTCCGACTGAGTGTCTTTCATCTTCTTGAAAAACTCGTTCTTTGCCACAAAGAATTTGTCACATGCGGCTCTGAATCTCTCATAGATCTTGTCGTTGTCTTTCTTTGGCGCGAAACCTATCTTTCTCCACTCCTCCTGCTTTGCGACGATGAACTCAGTCATCTTCTGCCAACAGTCGAAGCTCTCTTCGTTTTCTACTTTTGCATTCTCAACTTCCTCACAAAGCTTTGTCTTTTCAACCAAATTCTGCTCCTCTTTCGCGTGAATCTGCTCAAAATACTCTCTGTGACGCTTGTTTACAGCTGCAGTCGCCTCTTTGAATCGCTCCCATAGCTCCTCACGTTTCTCACGTGCAACAGGACCGATCTCTTTCCATCTTTCGTGGTAGTACTGCAATTTTCTGAATGAGTCTACAACATCTTTGTTCTCTGCCAATCCCTCTGCAAGTTCACAGATAGAGATCTTCTCCTCCAAGTTCTTGCGGAAATCCAAGTCTCTCAACTCGTTAGCCGCACTCAAAGAATCATAGAATGTCTCAATCCAAAGTTTATAGTTGCCATTCACCTCGTCGGCTTTTGCCTGAGGCACAGCTCCTATATTTTTCCACTCGTTCTGAATCTCACGACATGCGTTGAAATCCTGACGGGCGTCTTTTGAGTTCTGAGCCAACTCTTTAAGTCTGTCGATCAAAGCCAACTTAGCCTTAAGGTTCTTTTCCATCTCGGCTTCTTTCTGGGCCTGCTCCTCTCTCTTTCTACGCTGGTAAACAACGTATACAGACTTGAACTCATCAGCAGGAAGCTCTACAGGTTCAGCGTTTTCTCCACTTTCTGCCTGCTCACTTCTAATCTTATCTATATTTTGATTGTAGCTCTTATAGTAGCAACTCTTAATATCTTCTATATCCCTTTTGATAGCGCTAACACTACCCTTACATTCTGTTATCAAAGTGCGGGCCTTTTCTACCAACTCCGCCTCACTAAATGAAGAATAATCAACAATTTCTTGATCCTCCGCATCTGTCATAACAACCTCATTTTCAGCTAATAGATTATCAGATGCTGCAGTTTCTTGCGCATTTTCAGGCTGTGTAAGAGTCTCTTTTTCTTCAAGTGTACTCATTAAAATTCCTTTTACTATTTTTCAAAAACTATGCAAATATAACTAATTTATCAATCTATCAACATCAAAGGCGGAAAAATTTATGGAATTTATATATCAGCACCGTCAAAAATATTTAACTACGCAAGAAAACTTTCGGTTTCGACAATTTTCAACCACATATTTTTATTTTCCACAATTTCATTGTTTCCCATCAACCATCAACCCTCAACCTTCAACCTTCAACCCTCTCAACCAAAATTAAAATAGCCCATAAAATGAATTTGATTAAACCAAATTTTCTCATATCTTTGTATTATTGATATTTGATACAACTTAAAACAGACAAATGACTTCTGAAGATTTGAAGAAATATTGGGCCGACTTTATGGTTGTGTTCAATAAGTATTGGGGCATCTTTTCAGTCGCGTTCAAAAAATATTGGACTATTTTTAAAGATGCGTTCAAGAGTAAATGGTATGTTAAGGTCCTTACTGCAATCGCGTCGCTGATATTGCTTTTATTCCTATTTATTAAGGCAGTCGACGTGAATTTCCTATGGATGTTTGGTGAATCTCCTTCTACGGAGGTGCTTGCCAACCCTAATTCTGTGGAGGCTTCTGAGATTTATAGCGACGACGGGGTGCTTATAGGTAAGTACTTCACTGAAAACCGTTCTTCCGTAGAGATCGAAGATATTTCTGATGAATTGCTGATCACGCTTGTCCATACTGAGGATGAACGTTTCTTCGAACATCACGGTGTCGACTATTCTGGTTTGCTCGGCGCTTTCAAGGATGCTTTGCTTGGTAACGCCCGTGGTGCCAGCACAATCACTCAACAGCTTGCCAAGAATCTTTTCAAAATGCGTTCCACATATAATAATGGCATTTTATGTAAGGTGCCAGGACTAAAAACGTTGATTATTAAGGTTAAAGAGTGGAATGCCGCTAAACGTATTGAGGAAAGATTCACTAAATTGGAGATTCTTAAGATGTATCTCAACACTGTCTATTTCGGTTCAAACGCATACGGAATCAAAGCGGCGGCTAAGACTTACTTCAACACTACTCCTAAAAAACTTAACTGGGAACAGTCGGCCTGCATCATCGGTCTGCTGAAGGCCACTACTTATTATAATCCTGTCCGTAATCCGGAAAATAATGAGCGCAGACGTAGGATTATCATCAACAACCTCGTCTCTCACGAAATGATCACTCAGGAACAGTGTGATTCTATCCTGGCTGTGCCTTTCACTCTTAATTTCAAGTCGGAATCCAATCTCGACGGAATTGCGCTCTACTTCCGTGATGCGGTGAGCAATGAGCTTCAGGAATGGTGCGACGAGAATAATGTGAATCTTTATACCGACGGTCTGAAGATCTACACTTCTATAGACTCCCGTATGCAACGTTATGCTGAGCAGGCAGTGTCGAAACAAATGGAGGAAAACCAAAAGCGTTTCTTCAAAAACTGGGGCAAACAAAACCCTTGGCGTGACCGTAATAAAAATGAGATGACTACTTTCATCGACGAGACAGTCCGCAAAACAGCTCTTTACAAATCTTTGTCAAAAAAATACGACGGAAACAAAGACTCTATATATGCCTGCCTTAACAAGCCTCACAAAATGAAGATTTTCAGCTATAAGTCTGGAGTGAAAGACACTGTGATGAGCAGTCTCGACTCTCTCCGCCACATGGTGAAATTCCTACATTGCGGGTTCGTGGCTATCGAACCTCAGACAGGTCTGGTGAAAGCGTGGGTTGGCGACGTGGATTACAACTATTGGCAATACGATAAAGTGCTTGCCAAACGTCAGCCAGGATCAACATTCAAACTGTTCGTCTATACTCAGGCAATCAGAAAAGGAATGTCTCCTTGCGACCTACGTACAGACTCAATCACATCATGGATGACCGAGGAAGATGGAAAACCTGTGCTTTGGCAACCACAGAATGCCAACGGTATATTCTCCGGAGAAAAGTTGACTCTGAAAACGGCTATGGCTCGATCAATCAACAGTATAGCTGTGCAACTCAACAAAGAACTCGGTCCGGAGAATGTGGTGGAATTGGCACATAAAATGGGTGTGGCAAGTCCAGTACGACCAATTCCGTCGGTATGTCTGGGTACAGAAGACGTATCTCTTTTGGAAATGGTATCAGCCTACTCCACTATCCCTAACGAGGGAGTCCACATGAAGCCAAGAATCGTCACTCGCATCGAAGACAAGGACGGCAACGTCATCTATAAGAATGAGCCAAAGGGCGAGAAAGTGCTCAGTTACGAAGAGGCATTCTTGGTTCGTGAGATGCTTCGTGAAGGTTTGGCAGATGAGCGAGGCACCTCACGTCGACTTTGGAACTATAAGATCCACGGAGCAACAGATTTCGGAGGTAAAACAGGAAGCACATCCAACTATTCAGACGCATGGTATATGGGAATATCTCCAAAACTTGTGGCTGGAGCATGGGTTGGTGGCGAATACCGCTGCATACATTTCAAGGACGGAGAACAAGGACAAGGAAGTGCGTCAGCGTTGCCAATCTTCGGAGCCTTCATGGAAAAGGTGATGAACGATAAAAAACTTGCCCGCTACCGTGGCAGATTCGGCGAACCTAAACAGACTATCTCACGCACTTACGACTGCACAGAAGTGTTGGAAGAATTGGAAGAAGAAGTGGAAAAGAACGAGGGTGCGAGAGGATTCTTCCGCCGTCTTTTCGGACGTGACAAACAGGAAAATGTAAGACCAGATTCCATCAAAATTGATGTCAAGAGCCGCAGAGAATTGCGTCAGGAACGACGTGAGATGAGACGTGAAGAGAGAAAACGCAGAAGAAACAGAGATTGATGTTCAATTCATAATTCATAATGCAAAATGCATAATTGTCGTGAAATAAATCTGAGGAATTTATTTTTAACAACATTCATCATTCCTCATTTATCATTTTGCATTTAATCCGGTCATGGTTAGCAAAACGTGTAACGTTTTGGCTACCGTGGCCGAATCAATGCGTAATCAATTCATAATGCATAATTATGGGGAAACACATCTGAGGAATTGGAGCGTAGGGGCGATCCATTGTGGTCGCCCATCGTTTGAGAACGAATCCCAACCATGGCGTGGTTTAGCAACCGTTTACACGGTTGAAAAATTAATGACGTCAAATATCTTGCGTAATGCGTGGTCTCTCATTTTATTTACCACAAAACCTAATCAATTTATAATGGCTAAAGAATTATTCAACTCTCCAAGATACGAGAAAAAAGGATTTGCCTCAAATATATCAAATTCAAATATATCAAATCCTAGTATAGTTATTCTTTTCGTTATTCTTTTCGTTACATTTAGTTTAATAATTGGCTATCCACCGCATCAACTGTTATTTTACTTCCATTTTGCTTTTATTTTTACTGTTTGTATATTTATCTTAGCACTATTTGTTGAAATGTTTATATTGGCACTATTAGATAAAATTAACTACAAATTATACGTCAAGAATCTAAATAAACAAAAAGACCTATTCCATAATGATGGAGATGTGCCATATATTTTGCCTTATGAAGAATTAAACCATAGTTTAATAAGTCTTAAATTGCGACTTTTCACTGTAGTGATGAAAGCAGACAAGGAGGAGAAAGTGGTTGAATGGGATATTGTCAAAACATACATCTATAAAGATGAACTTCAAAATTATAAAAATTATACAAACAGAGTAGATGAACTCAAAAAATACTTGAAAGAGGATTTCGCAGTGGAAGATGTCGCATTTGCGATGTATTGGTGGCATGAGAACGACAGAGAAGATACTCTGAAAGCTCTGTTTGACCTGGCATACGCCGACGGTGATTTTTGTGAGGAGGAGGAATACACATTAAGATACATAGCATACCACATGCATCTTAATGAAAGTGAGTATGAACGTGCACTAAGAAAATTCATAAATGAAAACAGCATAAAAGACGGATATGAACGATATCAGAAAGCCCGCTATAAAAGAGCTGGCGGATATTGGTATCGTGATAAAAAGGGAAACAAAAAATGGTACGCTTTCAAAGATGATGATGAAAAGAAGACGGAAGGAAACTCTAATAACTCTGGCTACCAAGGCAAGACTACCCCATCCATCTCTCCTGAACTGCAGAAAGCATACGCAGTGCTCGGCATTCCCGTCGACGCTACTCCATCCGAAATCAACGCTTGCAAACGAAACCTTCTACGTCTGAACCATCCGGACCTGGTGGCTACCAAAGGTCAGGAGGCAGTCAATAACGCAACGCTGAAATGTCAGAGAATAAACCAGGCATATGAACTGCTGAAAGCAAACGGAAAATGTTGAATCAATTCACAATTCATAATTCACAATTCATAATGCATAATTATGGGGAAATACATCTGAGGAATTGGACCGTAGGGGCGATCCCTTGTGGTCGCCCAACGTTTAACAACGAATTCCAACCATGGCCGAACCAATGCGTAATCAATCCGTAATTCATAATTGATTGTGATCAAAACATAGAATTATGATAAATAATTCATATTTTTACACGTCGTTTATCCAACTCTTAATAAAACTATGAAAAAAACTATATTTTCACTAATTGCCATAATTGGGATAAGCTCTTGCTCCAATACACAATCCGAAATGCCTCAAGCAAAAAAATCTTCCTCAAATAAAATTCAGGAAACAAAAGTAGAATTTCAACAAAGTGTAACCCCCGAAAATGAATGGGATATAGCAGCTGGAATAGCAACCCAAGAAGGTCGTATCAGAGATAGTATTGCAACCCAAGAAGGTCGTATCAGAGATAGTATTTTTAAATTATCTCCTGAGGCATATTTCAATCGTATTGATTTTGATTTGAAACAAGGTTGTCTCTCAAATTCTCACATAAACCCATATGTGGCATTCGGTCAATTAGAATTTGAAAAAATTCTAAATGCCAATAAACGTTCTATTCTAAAGTCGATTTTGGAAAATTCATCAAATGAATATCTATATTTTGCTGATTTTTATAGACACGAAAAAGTTGGAAAATTCCACTTCATTGAATACGTAGCAGGAACTGAATGTGAAGATGATCAATATTTTATTATCGTAGATGAAAAATTAAATGTGATCGACCAACTAGAATGCGACAGAGGATGCATTTCTGCCTTTGTTTATTCGGAAGATGGAGCAGATAAAAGTAACGTCGACAATTATATGATCTTTTTAAGTTTTGAAGCAGAGGATTGGGGAGGTTCACTGGATAGTTTCTGGCATGTGTATAAATGGGCGTATACTATCAAAGATACAATTACAAATAAATACTACTATTGCAATTTTGAAAATACAGAAGCATATCGCATAGACTCAACAGGTCATTTCGAAAAATTCTATAAAAAAGAGGATGAAGTCAATACTGACACAATACTTCGTAGAATGCAATTATTTGACAACAACCAATAAGGGGCAATTCGTAATTCGTATTTCGTAATTCATAATGCGTAATTGATGGAAATCAAAACGTGTTGGATTATGACTGATTTATTATCGGCCATGGTAGACAAACATACCATGACATGAAAAAATGGAAAATGTTAAGCCTTCTGGATTTTATGTTTAGTCTCAAATCAGCTACGTTAACACGTTGTCGGAAAAATGTGAATGGGAGAAAAAGAGTGTTTCATAACTTTGCTATCGTTATTCTAAAACTAAAAACAACTAATAACATGAAACACATTACAAATGTTTTAAAGACGGTATTGGGTGTAGCAGCGTCTTTTTGTTTAGCCAACTCTGCATTCGCAGGAAACTTATCTGGCAAGTCGGCAAGCGACCTCGCTAAAATGATCCGTGTGGGCTGGAATCTTGGAAACTCTCTCGACGCTACTGGTCGGGGGGCTAACGCTGAAGAAAGTTGGGGTAATCCACGCACTACAAAAGAGATGATCAATAAGGTTAAGGAGGCTGGCTTCAACGCTGTCCGTATACCAGTGTCGTGGAGCACTCACGTTTCTAATAATGGACAATACCAGTTTGCTATCGACGGTCAGTGGATGGCTAGAGTGAAGGAGGTTGTGAACTATGCCTACGACAATGGTATGTTCGTGATCATCAATATCCACCACGATAATGACCAGTGGCACATGTTCCCTACTAATCAGTATCTAGACCAATCTAAGAAGTATGTCACTGATATCTGGACTCAGGTGGGTAGAGAGTTTGCTGATTACGACCAGCATCTGATTTTCGAGACTATAAATGAACCTCGTGTAGTTGGTGACCAGTATGAATGGTATTTTGATCCTGCTAATCCAACACAAACTGTCAGAGAGGCAATCGGATGTATCAACCAGATCAACCAGGCTGCTGTGGATGCAATCCGTAACGCTGGTGGCAATAATATGGACAGATTGGTCGGTTGTCCTGGTTATGTAGGTTCAATCGATGGTCTGACAACATCTGGTTTCTCAGTGCCAAACGATAAAGTGAGCAATAGACTTTGGCTTTCTGTCCACGCTTACACTCCATACGATTTCTGTATGAATCCAGATAAACCAAACCATTCTTGGAATCAACAATTCTACTATGATATCGAATGGCTTTACAATTCGTTGAGAGATAAAGTCATGTCGAAGGGATGCCCTGTATATATAGGTGAGACATCTTCTTCTAACTACAACAATCTGGAAGACCGTAAACAATGGGAAAGATGTTTCTTCGGTTTCTCAAAGAACTATGGAATCCCTTGTTTTCTATGGGATAATAATTCCGTTAACAATACGAATGGAGCTGAGCGTCACGGATATCTTAACCGTAATTCACTTCAATGGTATGAGCCTTCTCTAATCCAAACTATCATGGAGACGTTGGGTTATGATCCGACTTCTGTGAAAGACGAGATCGCAAACGAATGGAATGTTTATGTAGAAGACAAGGCTGTCATTATCAAATCAAATGTCGAAATCAAGAATGTTGACGTGGTTTCTATTAACGGAACTAAAGTGGCAAGTCTTGTTTCTGGCGGAAACGAATGTTCTGTAACGGTTAGTCATAATGGAGTTTACATCGTTGTGATTAACACAGAAAATGGAACTTCAGTAAAGAGAATCATTATCAAATAAACAAATACTATAAACTACTACTTTTTACTACAACGTTTTTTGGGGGAGATGGTAACCATCCATCTCCTTTTTTATTTTGCGTTTATATAACAGACTCTTCCGATTTTCTTCATCCAACCGTTATGCTCGTCATAACATTTTTCATCACTAAGTACCCATACGAATTTGGTCCTTGTGAAGAATTCTATTTTGGGTTGTGTAGCGTAACCGTCAGTGAAAATTATCATTCCATCGTAAAAATTATGTTCTCGTAGATAATCGAAGACTACTTGGAAATCTGTTCCTCCTCTACCCTTCACTTCGCTAATTTTCAAGTGTTTGGCATCTTTCAAACTGATTGGTTGTGGTGTCTGTAGCTGAGAATCAAACTGTATGACGTCAATTTGTGCGACGCCATATCTGAACATTCGTTGAATAACTCCGTAAAAATTAGCCAACTCTAAATGAGTGACTGACAAACTGGTATCCACAGCTATCAGCAATCGCGTCTCCAGATCATATTTGCTTCCCATTTGTTGGAAATCAAATCGTCGGTTTGGACGCATTCGTGTCAGATGACGTTTGCTAGAGAGGATGGATGCGCGGAATCCTGAAAGTGTTTTTCTATAATCAATTTTAGCTTTCGACGATGCGACTATCTTCTCTGTCAAATTTCCAGGAATAGAACCCCAACTATGGGATGAATTTATCTGTTCTATAAGTTCGTTGATTTTGTCACATCTTTCATCGTCTTCATCCCACAATGCCGCTCTATCCGACATGCTTCCTGGGATATCCGTCTCGTATCCATATTTTTTGCCATCATTATTGCTGTTGTCATCTGTGTCGGCGTCTTCTCCATTACTGCCATCATTAGGGATATTCGCAAGATACCATTCGTAGAATTTATTTGTTTCAAGCCCGAAATCAGCAGGATTGACAAATCTGTATTCATCAAATTTATAATGTCCATAAAGAGTCATGTCGCTGGCGGCTATCAATTTCTCATTCGGACAATTTATAGGACGACGTGAATATGGATGTTTAAGGAAGACGCGAATCATTTCCGTCTTCATCAATTCTTCCAACTGATTGTCAGTCAATGAATTTATGAATTCAGCGTTGTATTCTATTTTGCCTTGCCCACAACGTATCGCACAGTTAATATATGGATTCTCCGTCAGATTATTAATGCAATAGACCGCAAAAAAAGCAGGCTCACGGAGATACCACATATCCGCAAGCTGTTTGAATCTATCTTTTGCAGTCAACTTATCCATATAAATTCCGTCTTATATTCCAGCGACAAAATTCTGAATCTTCACCAATAATTCAGGCATTTCCGATACAATAAACATTACAGTGTCAGGGTAATTACCTCCACTGAAGAGAGATGACCAATGAGCAAAGGCTTCATTTTTCTTCTCTTTTTCAAGCATTTCCAAGTAGGCAGGAAGGCTTTTCTTAACCTTCTCTTTATCCTTATCATCATTCAATCCCGTCTCCATGAATCTGAAAAGAGACTCATTCACGATGGATAATTCATGGAGTTGTAAAGATTTAAGCGTTTTCTCATGCTTCTTGTAATTCAAAAGGATTTCTTTTGCCGACGGGAGTGTCTTTTTATTGATGTAGTCAAAAAACAAAGATCCTGCCTGGTTTCCTACAATTCCTGAAATCAACTTCTTGTATATGGCATCTATATCAGAAACTCCAGAAATAAGATCACTCACTCTTTTCCATCCACGTCTGTCCGGAGTCTTTTCTAATCCGTTGTCGATATCTGTTGCCACACCATCAAGCTGATCCGAATGTTCTTGGATAAAGTTTATCACCCTCTCGTCTACTTTATTTTCAGCTGCCCATAAAAGCCATTCTGACGGTGTCGGACGGAAATTGTAGATGTTGAAACGAGAAACAAGTGCTGGATCCAAATCAGTCAGCTGATATTCTTCTCCTGAGTTGACTGCTGAGATGATACGACATCCTTCCGGCAACTGTTTGCCTGCCAGTTTTTTATTGAGTGCAAGATCCATAATTGTCTGCAATACTTCTGGACGTGCTCGGTTCAACTCGTCAAGGAATAACACGATCGGTTTTCCATCTGTAGGAAACCAATATGGCGGCATAAACTCAGTGTTGCCAGTCTTTTCATTTTTGTATGGCAAACCGATCAAATCACCGGGATCACTCATCTGTCCGAGAAAAAGCGAAACAACTTTCATCCCTTTTGAAGAGAAATATTTAGTGAGAATTTCCGACTTGCCAATTCCGTGCTTTCCGGAAAGCATGATATTTTGGTCTGCTGGAGTAAGATCAAGCAGTTGTATAAGTTCTTTAGAATTAACTGATATTGCCATATTTCAGAATAATTTTAAATCATAAGTAGACGGTGGGCTACTAGTAAAGTTCTTTCACTGTAGCATTTAAATTGACTTTCAAACTATCGATTTGTTTTTTATATTGTTTTGATGTTTGTTTGTCTATTGGTGCTATGAAATAGGATTTCAGACTATCCGCACTCACCTCTGTCCATTTCTTTTTATTCACTTCCAAACAATACGATACGACCGACCATTTTTCATATTCCTTAAAGTCATTTAATTCATAACAAAACCCATCAGATGATAATATTGAATGGTATTTCTCCCATATTCCATCCTTTTCATACAGACAAAAATGTCCCGGATCAATGTTGAAGATTAAACCATCTGGAATATGTCTAACTACATAATGAGATGTTTCAGCAACTTTTGGATGATAAAAATATGCCATATATAGAATCAACGTGACAGCAGTAATAATCCCTGTGAAAAGTACCATTAGATGTTTCTTCAACTGATGAATATTAAAGAAAAAAATCAAAAAGGATGTTATTATACTTATTACTAAACACACGAGATTCAGATTCCATCTCAAATAATCGCAACCGATGGAGATGAAAGAGAGAATTATGCCTGAACTAAATGAAATCAGAAATGTGATATCAAGAATATGATTCAATTTATTATTCATTAGCATCTACCTCCTTTTCGTATTGTTTGATCAATTTAGTGCAATACCATAGTGGAATTATTCCGAAAAGTCCGAATGAACAATCCACTAATGTCCAGAAGAACGGAATTGATCGGATCAGTCCACAGATGAATGCCAATGGGAATATTGACACACATGCGAACATACCCCAATAGATTACCCATTTGTTTTTAATCGGATCACGATACGGACCTACAAACAAAGCTGCGATCATAAGATGAGCGTATGCCAACCAGTCGAAACCGTAAGCCAAATATGGATATTTTGCATTTGTTTCAGTTATTCCTACTTTCACTTCATAAAGCCAAGAAAAAAGTGGTTGGATTGAGTTTTCTTTCATTTGGTTGATTGTATCCGGATCAATTGAGAAGATTGAGCACAAAAGGTTCAGTTCACATTCCACTGGGAATGCTGTGACTCCAGCTGTCACCAGTGCCACCATATAGAAAACGATCAAAATTCTGATTTTCTTTAATGTAGTCATATTCGATATTGTTAATTCGTAAATATATATTCAATTACGAAAATATAAAAAAGCAGAGAAAGAATACTGTTTCTGTGTCTGTAAATTGCAACAACTTCGTTAATTGTATATCAGTGATATAAAAAAATAGAGACGGAATTAATCCCGTCTCTACCCTTTTTTCATATCATTACATTTTATATCAATGCCAAATTGAATACATCCTGTACATTGTCGACGTAATGGAATGTCACTCCTTCAAGATATTCAGGTTTGATCTCCTCCACGTCTTTCTGATTATCCTTACACAAGATAATCTCTTTGATTCCAGAACGTTTTGCAGCCAATGTCTTTTCACGGATTCCTCCTACAGCTGTCACCTTGCCTCTCAACGTGATCTCACCCGACATTGCCAGATTAGCTTTCACTTTTCTGCCTGTGAAGGCTGATGCAAGAGCTGTTGCCATTGTGATGCCGGCTGATGGACCATCTTTAGGTGTCGAACCGTCTGGCACGTGGATATGTACGGCTGTATCATCGAACACAGTAGGATCGATGCCAAGAGTGTCAGCTGAACATTTCACATACTGCATCGCAAGCATAGCCGACTCTTTCATCACATCTCTGATCTGGCCAGTCACTGTCAATGTTGGATTCTTGCTCTTCGACAATGATGTCTCAATAAACAGAATCTCTCCACCGTAACTTGTCACAGACAAACCTGTTACGACGCCGATATTGTCGTTGCCTTCATACAGTTCATGAGGTACCTCTTTCTTTCCAAGGTATTCCTGGATATCCTCCACGTCGACATTAGATTTGAATTCCTCTTTCATCACAATCTTCTTTGCAAGTTTACGGTAGATCTTGCGAATCTGTTTCTCAAGTCCACGTACACCGCTTTCCATTGTGTAACCGGAAATTATCTTATTCAATGCTTCGTCTGTGAATGTTACCTCCTCCAATGAGACACCAAGCTCAGCCGCAATTTTTGGCACTATGTGACGCTTTGCGATCTGTAGTTTCTCCTCCTGTGAGTATCCGCCGATATTGATAAACTCCATACGGTCTTTCAACGGCTGGCTGATGGTGCTTATGTCGTTGGCTGTGGCGATGAACATCACATTAGACAAGTCGTAATCCACGTCCAGATAATTATCATGGAAATTCTTATTCTGTTCAGGATCAAGCACTTCAAGCAACGCAGAATCAGGACTTCCGTGGAAACCGTCTGAGTGGCTCACTTTATCTATCTCATCAAGAATGAAGACGGGATTGCTCGAACCTGCCTCTTTCATCGCTTTCAATATACGTCCTGGCATCGCTCCAACGTATGTGCGGCGATGACCACGAATCTCACTTTCATCATGGATTCCACCAAGAGCCACACGCACATAGTTTCTTCCAAGTGCATCCGCAATTGATTTACCCAATGATGTCTTTCCTACTCCTGGAGGTCCATATAGACATAGGATGTTTGACTTCATATTTCCACGAAGCTTCATCACCGCAAGATGTTCAAGGATTCTGTCTTTGATGTCCTCCATGCCATAGTGGTCACGGTCGAGCACCTCCTGTGCTGTTTTTAAAGATAGAGATTCCTTTGTCTTGACATCCCAAGGCAAAGCAAGCATGTTTTCAAGATATGTTACCTGAGTAGAATAGTCAAGAGATTGTTGAGGGAGACGGTTCAATTTACCCAACTCCTTCATAAACACGTCTTTAATCTTCTTATTCCACTTTTTCTTATCTGATTCAGCAAGTAGACGCGAGTAATCCTCATCATCACCGTTTTCATCAAGTTCTTCCTTGATTGTCTTCATCTGTTGCTGAAGGAAATAGTTACGCTGCTGACGATCTATCTGACGGTTTGTCTTCTCTCTGATATTCTGTTTCAACGATGCGAGCTGCATCTCCTTGTTGAGTAGCGACAACAATATAAGTGCACGTTCTTTCAATGAACCACACTCCAGCATATTCTGTTTGTCTACTACAGAGAATGGAAAGTTTGCAACTATATAGTTTACGAAAGATATACTGCTCTCGATATTACGCAGCGCGAACATAGCCTCCATTGGCACGGTGCCTGAAGAAGCTTTAAGTATCTGCTCTGATCTCTCTTTTACAGAATCAAGTATAGCGTCAAACTCGCGTTTCTCTTCGTCTTCTGGCAACATCTCTTCAAGAAGAACCACATCCGACTCCAAGAAATTAGACTGAACACGCAAATCTTTGATCATCACACGGCGCATACCTTGGATGATAGCTGTGCTCTGTCCGTTTGGCATATCGAGTATTTTCACTACATTTCCAACAACACCAACGTCATATAGATCCTTCTTGGTCGGCTCATCCTCTCGGGCATCCCTTTGAGTGACCACTACCAATGGCTCATTTAACGATTTAGTTCGTTTTGCTGCATATTTTGATTTTGCTCTTCCTAGTTGTACTGGCAAAACAACACCCGGCATCAACACAACATTACGCAATGCTAATGTCAAGAGTCCTTCCGTCTTATCTAATTTATATTCATCAGGAACTCCTCCGTCTGCAATTACTGGAATAAATTCTCCGTTTTCTTCGTTCATATCATCGAAATTGTTCATATTCTACTTAATATAATATATTTATCCTATGAAAATCAAAATGTGTGCCAAAATGAATATACGACAAATTGGCATACTCTTTGTTATATAAATATGACAAATTTACATGATCATTTAGTAATACTCTATTTCTCGTAATTCTCCGTTTAAGAAATTTCCATTTTTATCAACGAGCCGTCTTTCTATCCAGTTGCCATGTCCATCACAACGAAATAGCTCTTTTTTAACGATACTGTCGTTGATGTCTAAGAATCTTTTTTCAGAAATAAAACCTAAAGAATCATAAGAATATGTCACTTTTGTTAAAGTATCGTTGTGATTGATTTCTAATACGTTACCCAAAGTATCATATTTTTCAGAAATTTTGGTTTCTGTTTCTGTATCTAAAATAAGACAACTTATTTCATTCTTACGTTTTTTATCATCGTATGAATATTTATAGCTTATCTTGGTGGAATCTTTATAGTAGAGAATCTCCTTTGTAACAAGATTTCCTTGATCATCATAGGTGTAGGATTTCTCAGAATCAATTGTTATTGCTCCATCGTTTTCGTCATAACTCACTGTATGCACAATTCTACCCTTATTGTCATAGGTGTTTTTATAAGTTATTTTGAAATCTGATAAGTGACCTAATTTTGTTTCTTTAGGGTAACCATGCCAGTCATACTCATATTCGTCATAGGTTCCGCATTCATAATAAAATTTTATATGGTAGCCGTCTCTATTATATTCATCAATTTCGTAGCTTTTATCTTCGTCATTCGTCAAATCGTCCTCAATATTTGTCTTGTATGATTTCACGAATTTAACCATACCCTTAAGTCCTTCCTCTGATGTATCTGATTCCCTTTGTGGATTCAGATAGCAGGAAGAAGGTATGATAGACAAAACTATCAAGAGTGATAAAATATGTAATGTGGAATTACTCATAGATATTGTTTACCAGCTTACATTGTGGTTGTGATTCCCAACATTTGAACCCCTCTTTCGTTTATTCAAAATATATGTTATGATTAAGAATGGTCCAAAATAAAAAAGGAACTATAACACAATTTCTAAAACATGGATATAGTTCCTTTTTATATCATTTGAATATAATCAAGTTATTTTGGATTGTATCCTGACATTTCCAAAATTTCTGACGCATCGTTGTTCTGCATCAAATCCTGAAGAGTCACATTTGTATTTGCATTCAAATATGCTTCGATAATCTTGTATCCGACGAATAATCCGCTTCTTCCCGGAGAATCCTGAGGAAAGAATGATGTAGACGGTGCTGGATCACAATATTTGCCTACTGTCAGACGATCTGTTGAGAAAAGATGCTTATATTCAGCCATATAATGCCACATTTGAGCCTCATTCTGGCAGCACCATTCGTATTGGTCTGGTGTGTAACCAAGGATTGTGTGCATATCTTGGTTTGGCAATGCGACAGATGTCAGATACACAATTTTGCCGAGATATATGATCTTCTGCAACAGTGTCGGCACTGATTCCTTGAACTCATATTCAGTTGACAGCCAACAGAATACGCCATCTGAAACCAGTTTCTCACGTCTGTAATTGCAGATCATGTAGTCGTACAATCCGTCGACATACTTATAATTTGCGTAATTTGCTCCAAGATAGTATTCAAGAGAGAATCCCAAACGACTCTTTGTGCAAAGCACATTAGAATAGAATCCCGACACTATTGCGACATATTGCTTCGGCACATTAATGTCTGGAAGATTTGTCTTCAGGATCGAGAATGCATTGTCAAGCTCATGTTTTTCTGCCGACATGTCTGGGAATACAGAATCCGCATCTTGGAAAAACTCGCAATATGGTTTGCCAGTAGCGAATTTCTGGATTATGTTTCTCGTCTCCATCTGATCCACATTTCCGATATTCAAAACGGCTTCTGTGTAGATGTCAAGAAAATTCATGTCAGACGAGTCTTCCGCAGCATAGGCATCCTTCAGTTTTGCGAACTCAGAAGCTGAGTTGGCATAGTTCATTCCCGTCAACTCTTTATCTAAGCGACGGAACTCCACGTCTACTCTATTCTCATCTGGGATAGCCACTTTAGAAAATCTATCCTCAGATCTCGATCCACAGCCAACTAAAGCGGCTGCTGCGAAAATCGATGATATCAGTCTAACGGCAAACTTCATCTTTACAAATTATTTTGCGTACAATTTAGCTTTCAACTCCTTGATTGAATCATCAGTGATATAGTCATCGTAATCCATACGCTTGTCGATGATTCCGTTTGGTGTAAGCTCGATCACACGATTACATACAGTCTGGATAAACTCGTGGTCGTGGCTCGACATAAGAATCACGCCCTTGAATGTCTTCAATGTATTGTTGAATGCCTGGATCGACTCCAAATCCAAGTGGTTAGTTGGAGAATCCAAACAAAGAAGGTTGGCATCCTTAAGCATCATGCGTGAGATCATACATCTCATCTTCTCACCTCCGGAAAGCACGTTACATTTCTTGTAGATCTCTTCTCCAGAGAACAACATTCTGCCTAGGAAACCACGGACATAACTCTCTGTTGTGTCTTCTGAATACTGAGACAACCAGTCAACCAAACTCAAATCTGATGTGAAGAATTTAGTGTTATCCATTGGAAGATAAGCGCTTGTGATTGTATCCTCACCCCAGCTGTACTGACCTGCGTCGGCCTTGACATTTCCGTTGATGATCTCAAACAAAGCTGTCATTGCACGTGGATCGTGGCTTACGAATACGATCTTGTCGTCCTTCTCAACCTGGAATGTGACATCTTTGAATAGAACATCACCTTCAATGCTTGCAGCCAATCCCTTAACTTCAAGCACCTTGTTACCTGGCTCACGTTTAGGAGTGAAGATGATACCAGGATATTTACGTGTAGACGGTTGGATCTCCTCAATATTAAGTTTCTCCAACATCTTCTTTCTTGATGTAGTCTGTTTACTCTTAGCCACGTTAGCTGAGAAACGCTGGATGAATTCCTGAAGCTCTTTCTTCTTCTCCTCAGCCTTCTTGTTCTGTTGAGCGCGCTGACGTAGAGCCAACTGGCTTGACTCGTACCAGAAGCTATAGTTACCAGCGAACATTGAGATCTTACCGTAGTCGATATCTACTGTGTGGGTACAAACACTATCCAAGAAGTGACGGTCGTGGGAAACGACAAGCACAGTGTTTTCGAAATTAGACAAGTATTCCTCAAGCCACATCACTGTCTCAAGGTCAAGGTCGTTGGTAGGCTCATCAAGAAGCAGATTGTCTGGTTTTCCAAACAAAGCCTGTGCCAATAGCACACGCACCTTCTCTTTACCACTCAACTCCTTCATCAACTTGTAGTGCAAATCCTCTTTGATGCCCAGACCAGAAAGCAAAGCAGCAGCGTCGCTCTCTGCATTCCATCCGTCCATCTCTGCGAACTTCTCTTCAAGCTCACAAGCACGGATACCATCCTCGTCTGTCATCTCTGGTTTTGCATAGATAGCGTCTTTCTCCTGCATAACATTCCACAATGGCTCGTGACCACGAAGTACAGTCTCGATTACCGTGCAGTCATCAAAAGCGTAGTGATCCTGACGAAGCACAGACAAACGCTCACCTGGAGCGATAGCCACACTACCCTTTGTCGGTGTCAAATCACCGCTGATTACTTTTAGAAATGTTGATTTTCCTGCACCGTTTGCTCCGATGATTCCGTAGCAGTTACCTGGTGTGAACTTTAGATTTACATCTTGGAAAAGGATACGCTTTCCAAATTGAACTACAATATCAGACGCTGTTATCATTATATAATTTTATTAATTTTCGTATTGATTTCTAAAATTTTTGCAAAGATACAAAATTTTATTGATTTTCATCATAAAAACAAACAGGGTCAACCGAAATTAAACGGATGACCCTGTTGTTATATCAAGCTGAATAAGTCATTACTTATTCACAAACACTTTCTTTCTGCCTACAATATATATTCCTCTGTTCAGACCTTCAAGAGCTTCATTCTCTTTGACATGGTGTTTCAACAGATATCCATTGATTGTGTAGACATTCACAAAAGGATCATTTTCTTTTTCTGCAGCGACTTGGTCGACACCGACAGGTGCATCTACCCAAAATGTCAAATCAATGTTATTATTCACAACAAAGCTTAAAATACCACTATCATTTGCTTTATAAAAATAATAATCTTTGACATCATCGTCAACTTTGTAATACATATAATGATCATTAAATTCGATTGTATCACCTTTAGCATAACGTCCATTACCTTCCCATTCTTGTTCATCGCTATAGTCATCAAAACGTATAACAATATTAACATCAAACGAATCTCCTTCTGCTTCTTCCAATTCAATTATTTTCATTGGATTATGCAATGAGATTTCTTTGTCTAACGAAGAACTGCTGGAATCATCATAAACTAAAGTATAAATAGAGTCTGAAACATAACCATCACTTGTCTTAATAGACAATAGCAATGTGTCACCGAAATTCATATTATATTTATGCTGAAGCGTGATTGGCAAAGTATCTGTCTTTCCAGTTGATTTATTGGTGACGATAATAGAATCTGAATCAGTGTTATGACGATTACTAATTGCAATATTACCATACAAACTTAATGAGTCAATGTGGCTCAAATAGATATTCAGATATCCTTCTGGAATAGTGTCATTTTCAAAATGAAGAGTGATTGTATCATTTGCAGTCACATAATAATCCGATAGTGTCTTAAGGTTGCCCATGTTTGTCTCCCAATAAGCAAAATGATAGCCAGGGAAAGCCCCATATAATAAAGGCTGTTCTTGAGGGTAAAACGAAGTCTCTGTTTGCATGATCTTTCCCTCTGGATATAATCCATTTCCACCATGAGCATATCCTTTCAGTGTGTCATTAGAAACAAATACAATATTATGTTTAGGCAACTCCTTGAAATAAGCGATAATTGTGTCGTTGCCTGAAACTCTATTGGTAGGTAGTCCCTTGACAGAATACCAGTGATCAAAAACATAACCATATTTTGGATAAACATCAATGTATAAGAATGTACCTATTTCCTGAATCAATGAATCTTTGCCAACAGTTCCTTGTGTTGTGTCAGCAGACAAAACTACAACTTGACATGGTTTGTCTCCGACTTCTGGAATTGCAGACGCATCGATAAATTTTCCTACAATAGTATCGTTGCGATAAGCCCAAATTCGATTGCCAAATCTTGTTGAATCGATTATACTATACCAGTAGTCGAATTGAGAACCCTCTTTAGCATAATGCTCAAGATACACCTTTTCTCCATCTATGTAATCACCACTACCAGTGACAATTCCCCTTGTTGTATCATTTGAGATCACTGTGATAGTGTACATTTGCATTTTTTTGAAATAAACAATGATAGTATCATCATCAGAAATGTTATACAATGTCAAACCTTTCTTTGACACCCAATGATCCACTTCATATCCATGCTTTGGTCTAGATATCCAATTGATATCTAAATCCCAACCTTTTTCTGCTTGTACTACATTAGGCTCTCCCATTGAAGTGTCGGCAGGCAATACAACAATCTCGAAAGTATCTAAGTTGATTGGATCATCACCGGTTTTACCGAATGAAGCCAGTGTTGTAAGGAAAACCAACAACATTGATAACAGTAACTTTTTACTCATACGCATTAATATTAAAATTTAATAACTGGTTTATAAATTAAGAATGCAAAATTATGGATTTATAAAGAAAAAAAAATGATCCGTACCGCTAGTTTGCAGTACGGATTTTCATTTTTAACATTTTTTAATCATTAGTTTCTAATTAGTGTGAAATGGCCAACATATGTTTTGTCAATCTCATCAATATCAATCTCATACCAATAGTCTGTAGACGGTAGGTCTCTTCCATTATACGTGCCATCCCACGCTTCCATCTCTGATGCTGTCATATCACACAGTTTCTTGCCGAAACGGTCGTATATTTTGATCTTTGCACTTGGATATTTGTCGATATTCTTGATTTTCCAAGCGTCATTTTCTCCGTCTCCATTAGGTGTGAAAACAATCGGGAATTCCAACTCATAAGTCGGAGTCTTGATTGTCGTGTCTGATTCACATCCTAACTCATCTTTGACTTTGACTTTATATGTGCGTCCGTATGTTGCTGGACTTAATGTTGATGATGACTGATAACCGTCGCCAAAATCATACTGATATGTGCCGTTTCCTCCTTCTGCGGTAATTTCAAATGCGTTGGCTCCACTCTCCTCAACTGAAACAATATGCGGTGTTGGCACGACATTGATGGCTATATCATACGTCTCCTTACATATTTGGCCTTTTGCTTCAAGTTTCACATTGGCTGACTTGTCTACATCATAAGTGAATTTGTAGTTTTGTGAGACTGTATCGCCATCAATTGTCCATGCATACTTGTAGCCTTTGCTTCCATCGACTGACAATTTAAGTTCTCCACCTTCACATAATGATGTGTCGGAAGGAACATCAAGTGAAATGGCTTTTTCGACAATTATCTGTTTTGTCACTGGAGCTATTTCACATCCAGCTAATGTATGTGCTGAAGCTCTATATGTACAAGACTCGGTCGGATGTACTACTGCCGGAGACGGTTGTCCTATTTCGGTTAGAAAGAATGGATCAAATAAGGAAAATGATTCTTTAGAGATCCAAATTGATTCATTATTGAGATTTGTAGAAGAGAACTTGCCTGTTAATGTAACCTCATCTCCTTCACATACAGTATCTGCTGTCGCTTCTATAGTCATTATTGGCACAACATCTACTTTTATGTGTATAGTGTCAGTTTGTGTCTCACAATATTTGCCTGATACTTTCACTGTGAAAGTTGTGGTTGTATCTATGATTAGGGCTATTGCGGCCGGATTCTCTGTTGAATTAATTGTATTGTAATTAATGTCATCAAGACTATTTTGCCATTCATAACTCAAATTTTGGTATTTGCCGTTCATACTTGGATTTATTCCGTTGATGTATGCAATTATTAAATGGTGATCTCCTGGGCAATAACAATCTTTAATTCTGTTTTCTTCAGTAAGTGACACTGTGAATGCAGATTCCACCTCCACTTCTTGTGTCCATACTACCTGTTCGCAGACATCATCACTTTTTGTCGAAACTGATATTATTGTTGTTTTATCCAGATTGTAAGTTTGTGGTTGTAGTGAACCTGGATCATCAGTAAATGTCACACCTCCGTCTACACTTGATTTCCAAACCAATTCATCTACATTCTCTGCTGTCGGTGTGATTGTAACGTCTTTTCCCTCACAAATTCCTGTCTTGTCAATAGTCACAGAAAGTTTTGGTTGCTTCTGAACTTTCACATCCAAACTTTTCGTTTCTGTCTTACAGACTTTTCCTGGCATCGACAACTCGTATGTGGTCGGTTCTGTTGGATGAATTGTGAATTCTTTCATCATAATATAGTCTGGAACTCCTACTATAATAGAGGATGTATAATCACTTTCTTCAAGTTCTTTGTTATTTGCTGTAAGAATAAAATTATTTTCATCAGAACTGAATTTCTTCAATCCCAATATGAGTTTAACTTCATCTCCTTCGCAAATCATTTCGTTTTCTACAGTAAATGTAAAATCATTAATAGGCTCAACCTCTACAATCGCTGGTTGCGAATAAACCTCATTACAAACTGTTCCTTTGACACTCAGATAATATGATGTCGATTTGCTTGGAGAGACGGTGCTGGTTTCTGAAATCTTGGTTTTCATTCCTTTTGTTTCACTCCACCATGTTACCGAGGCTGGATCATTTGTTCCGTAATCTTTTGTCAAAGTCACGGTTTCTCCTTCACATATCTGTGAGTTGTCGGCAGTCAGACTTAAAGCGTCTGCACTCTCCACTTCAATGTCGATCTCTTGTTCAACTGATGGACAGACATCTCCATTCATGGTGACTTTGTAAGTGGACGTGCTTACTGGAGTGTCTTTATAGGATGACACTGCGTTTATCTCAATATCATTCTTCTCCCATTTGGATGAGTTTGGTGTGCCGACTAAGTTTTTGACAGCTAAATTAACCTCTGTTCCGGCACATATTTTTCCATTCACATCACTTGTCAAATCAAACGATATTGGTTTCTCCACTTCGATTTTTATAGGGTCCACTTTGAATTCTCCGCAAGCTCCATCGCTTGGTGTGCCGGCATAGACGTAGATTGTTTCGTCTGGTGTGATTTTGTTTCCACTTTCAGGTGTGAACTCTGTATATTTATTACCGTCTGTACTCTTATACCAAACGATTCCATTTGATTCTCCTGTCACAGTGAATGTGACATCCTCCCCTTCACAAATTTTAGTTTTGTCTGCAGATAATGTGAATGAAAGCGGATGGTCCACGTAAGCTGTGGTGTCAAATTTTGTCTCACCGCACACTTCTCCGGAAACATTAACCTCAAATTTGGTTGTCTCGCTAATGTTTGCTGAATATTTGTTGTCGTTCAAAGTGATTGGATTGCCGTTGGCTGTAGCTGTTATTATCGAAGGATCATAGGAATCTTTTGTTAGAAGAGATAATTCTATATCTCCGCTTTCACATATTCTGTCTTTATCCAAGGTCAAAGAGAAATCAGGTTTGTTTTCAGCCTTAATGGTGATGATAAATGAAGAAAAATTTTTACATACTTCTGTATCTACCTTTGATGTGACTCTGAAAGAAGTTTCTTCTGTGACCTCAAAACTATTTGTTGTTTTAGTGCTTTCAGTTTCCCATTTTGTGAAATCTTTTTCACCTTTCTTACGGTATTCCCAATCCCAAGATGTTAGGTTTAAGTTATCTTTTAAAATGAATGAAACAGTGGCAGGTGCACAAACAGCTTCTTCGTAACCTAATGTTTTTAGAACAGGTGATGGCACAGTTTCCAGATTAAGTGCTATAGGTAATACCACATATAAACTTATTTCTCTGGATATAATAGATTGGCAAGCGTCACTTGTGGCTGTAACTGTGTATGTTATACCTTCTGTAGGGAAAAATACAAGGTTATTGATGTCCACAGGTTTGCCGTCGCTTCCTTCTATTTCATATTTATGATTTTTTGAGTTATGGCCTTCAGCGATATTTAGGTGCAGTTCTGTTTTATCTCCACTGCAAATGATATTATTATCGACGTCGAAAGTGAAATCCGGAATAGATTCATAGTCCATTTTAAATGTGATTGTTTCCGATTTGCATTTTCCATCTTTGCTTTCTGCGTATGCTGAGACTTCTGTTTCTCCTATTATTTCGGCTATCTCTGGAAAAATAACGAATGCCTCCGACAATGTCACTTCCGCTTTTCCTTCATGGGAGCCATATTTCAAAAAGACTGACTCAGCCTCTCCTGATGTGATTTTGAGTATGACTGTTGGCATTTCTGTAGCACAGAACATCTGGTCGTCAACAGGTTTCAGCTCTATTGGCTCTCTTACGTCGACATTGATATATAATGTGTCGCTCTTGCAAGTATCGTTGATTGCGTAGATCATATAGTTTGCCGACTTTTTGTCAAGAGAAATTTTCCAGATATTATCTGTAGACGTTGGGGCTGGAGTCATAACTTTCGCAGCTTCATACTTTTTGTCCGCACCCATGATGGCGATGTAGAAATCATCCACATTTGCCTTGTTTGTCTGGATCACGTTGATTTTTATTTCTTTTGGAGTGTCACAGAATACAGTGTCGAGTGTTGTCACTTCTTTGTCAGCGTCAAAAGAGAATTTAGGTGCGCGGCATCCGCTCTCTTTACACTTGAAGCCGACGGAGTTGGTGATATAATAAACCGAGCATCCGTCATTTGGTTTGCCGTTTGCTGCGACTTCCTGCGCCACAGTTTTAGTCTCACCAACCACTACACGATACAATAATTCTAAATCTCCAGTATATTCGTAGTTAATTGAAGTCGCTGACGACGACAGGTTGCTCCACGTCGCTCCTCCATCTACAGATGTCTGCCAGATGAATGAGGCGTCTGGATATTGGTCGATCCAATCGGCTTTGCCATCAAAACTAACAGTGTGGGGAGTCTCGTCTGTACAATCAAATCCACTTAACAAAGTAAGTGATTTGTCGCCATCGATATAGGCAGATGTCTCTGGCATTGTCTCTCCACATACAGCGACGGTGAGATTGTCGATTGCAAAACTTACATTCTTTTCTGCATCTTTGATTTGTTTGTTTCCATCTATATATTGTGTGGAACAACTTATTTTCAATGTAACAGATTTCTTGAAATCAGATGGCAATTGGAATGGAGCTGACAATGTGGTCCATCCACCTTTTCCTCCAGGTATCACCACAGATGCTTCTCCAATCACATCTTTTCCATCCAACACTTCAATGCGAATTGGTAGTGTGCTCCAGTCCAAATTCTTGTAAACATCCACATTCAACATGTATGCTTTGCAGTTGCAGAATGGACCAGCAAACTCTTTCTGATATATGACTGTGTCTGTCAGACTTGTTTTTCCATATAGGAATGCTCCACCGACATATCCCTTAGAATCCTTTGCATCTTTGCTGTCTCTCTCTGGATTGACATTCCAGCTTTTTGACTGTATGATAGCCAGACTTGGACATGATGTGATCACATATTTGCCTGCGTCGAATTCGGCTACACCGTCGTCTTCATAGAATTTTCCAAGTGCATTGGAATGCGTTCTCAATTCCATAGTGTCACATACGCCAAAGTCTTCTGACCATAAGATTCTCAGATTTTTTCGATATTTGCAATCTGGTTTTGGAAGTGCGGCAGACAGAGTGTTGGATATAGAAAACAGATAACAACCGTCGTCTGGACCGCCATTCTTACTGATCTGTTTTGCGATTTCCTTAGCTTTTGCTTCACTTTCGTCCGCTCCTGTTATAATCACACGATATTGCATAGACTTTGTGGCGTCAACATCCAAAACAGTCTTTGTCTTGTCGATACCACTGATTGGTTCTGCTAAATCATTCCAGGTATATCCGTCCTCACTCTCTTGCCATAAGAAATAGATATTCTTATATAATTGGTGCCAGTCTTCAAGCACTTTGCTTGGTATTGAGTATGACGAAGAGTATAAGCATCCATTAAGACTAGTCTCTTCGACAAGAGAATTGTTTGTGATTTCTGGATCAGGCACCGTCTCCGCATCCTGACGGAATAGCTGAATATCGTCTAGCACAAAATCGTTGCCAGCTCCACATGAAGGTCTGTTGCATTGACATTCATCATCCCAAACTGTTCCAGGTGTTTCTCCTTCAGCTGTACATTCAGCTCTATTTATCAATTGGAATTCAACCCATTCGTAATTGCCCGGATCAAATTCCACCTCATATTTGCTCCATGTTGGAGGCATACTCCAGTCGTAACTGCTATAAAGCATTGGTATTCCACCTGTTTTGGTCTGTCCAAGTAGTGAACCGTCGCTTGCCAAAACTGTCATTTCAAGACTAGGAAGGATTCCACCGAAATTGGTGCTTCCTCCGGCATACATCACGAATTTATACTTGTTGGTGGAGCATATTGGGAATTCGATTTTTTGTCTGTAGATAATCTCACCTTCCAATGTTCCTTCTGTATTGACCAATAGAAGACCTCCATCTTTATTTCCAGTATGGTCGTCTATCTCATACCACCACGACCCCATAGGATCATTGTAGACATGGCTGACAATAGCATACCATCCATCCTGGACGGCTTGTCCTTGTTTCGCACATTTATGGCCTGGCATTGTTTTGCTTGGATCAGCAAAGTCGGAATATACGGAATCAGGCACGACACCGAAATCCTCCTGCCATACCATGTTCCATGACTGAGAAAAAACAGTCGCAGACAGTTGTAGAGTCGCAATTGTTGTAAGGCAACGCTTAAAAAAGTTTTTCATATATTTATTAAACCCTATTGTTCTTATTATATTTCGCAAACTTCTGCAAAGTTAACATTTATTTGGAATATGGACAAAAAAGGCTTACTTCCAATGTTATAATGGGAAGAATGAAATATATGAATGGGAAAAATGTTTAGATAAAAAAGAGAATGCTTTATGATTTTTTGATTATGAATTCTGCAGATTTCTTCAAGTCGACGCGAATGTCGCCATAACTGTCTTGATCAATCAACATCGGAATCCTTAGTTTTTGGGCGATCTCAATGGCTGATTTTGTGTCGATGCTTCCACTGCCGATAGTGACGTCGGATTCAGAAACTTCTGGTTTGACAAAATCTTTGAAATGTAGTGATTCTACCCTACTCTCATTGCGGGTGAAAAATGCGATCGGATCCTCACCTCCTGCCGCACACCATCCCAAATCAAGTTGGAATCCTACTTTACCGTCGCACAAATCAACCAATCTCTCCAATGCTGTCACTCCATTGATTTGTACTGCGGTGTCTGGTTGATTGTTGTGTATGAGCAGACGTGCTCCGCATGATTTAAGTCTTTCTGTCACACTGAATAATACCAACGCGCGCTCTCTTAACACACTTTCCTCCAGTTTGTTTGGCATACCTATCACAAATTGTTTGATGCCATATTCGTTGGCTAACATGATCATTTCGTCGACGGAATCTTGAATGGATTCTGTCACAACATGGATAGATTTTACTTCTAATCCGATGTTGTTCATAAATTTATACAGATGCTGGAATTTCGACATTGTCCAGAATGATGGGTTGTCGTGAGTCAAACCTCCCATCAGGACACATGGTTCTACAAAATCAATTTCTAACGCTCTTACAGCAATCAACAGATCTTCATCCTTCATTGCCTGCTTTGAGCATGGGCCATATAGATTCAGTCCAATTTTCATTTTTTGATTTTTTCTATATTTTTTTACTTTGTGTTTGTTCAAAATTTCAGTCGGCTGCAAAATTATAAATATCAATCCAAATCCACCAATATTACACGCAAAAATGGCTATATTTGTAGTCGATTTCATCCAAAAGGAATATAAAAGCAATTATTTAGAGTCCCAAAACTAATGAGCAAACGACTGATTGTCATACTCGGACCGACGGCTATCGGAAAAACGGAACTCAGCATTCAAGTTGCTGAACGTCTTCACACTGATATTATCTCATGTGATTCCCGTCAGTTCTATAAAGATATCCCTATCGTCACTGCTGCTCCATCCGCTGAAGAGTTGAGCAGAGCAAAACATCATTTTATAGGGATGCTTGCTCTTGATGACTATTATAGCTGCGGACGTTTTGAGATAGAGGCATTGGCGAAACTCGAGGAACTTTTCCTCACTCATGATGATGTAGTTATGGTAGGTGGATCGATGCTCTATATTGACGCTCTTTGTAATGGTATTGATGATAGACCGAATGTGGATGAAAAACTGCGTGATGAGCTTTGGAAGCGGTATGAGACGGAGGGAATCAGCAATATGCTGGGTGAACTGAAGATTCTTGACCCTGAATATTATGAAGAGGTGGATCCTCATAATTATAAGCGTATCATACACGCTCTTGAAATCTGTCTGGAAACAGGAAAACCATATACAGAAATCCGTAAGCAGGAAAAGAAGCAGCGTCCGTTTGACATTGTGAAGATCGGTCTCACCTTGCCTCGTGAAGAGATGTATGACAGAATCAATCGTCGCACTCATGTGATGATTGAAGACGGTGCAGAAGCTGAAGCCCGCAACGTCTACCAATACCGTCATCTTAATAGCCTCAACACTGTAGGATTCAAGGAGTTGTTCGCTTACATCGGCGGTGAATATTCGTTGGAGAATGCGATTGAGGAGATTCAGAAAAACACACGTCGATACGCTAAGAAACAGATGACTTGGTGGAAGCGAGACCAGGAAATCAACTGGTTTTCTCCTTTTGAAAAAGATAAAATTTTTGAATTTTTAGGAATATGATAATCGATACCCACTCTCATATTTATATGGATGAAGACTACGCTGACGACAAAGCAGAGGTAGTCGAGCGATTGAAAACAGCTGGTGTTGGCAAGGTGATTTTGCCTAATGTGGATTTGAGCACGATTCCGCAGATGCATGCGTTGGCCGACACTGACACAGATCTGTTCTCGTGTGCGATGGGACTTCACCCTACTGAAGTGAAAGAGGATTGGCAGAATGTGTTGGATGAGATGTTCGCTTACCTACCCCAACGCAAATATTGCGCTTTGGGAGAAATAGGCATCGACCTTTATTGGGAAGACGATTTCAGAGATATCCAGATTAAAGCTTTTGAGCAGCAGGTCGACGTTGCGATTCAAAACAATCTGCCTATCATAATCCATCAGCGTAAGGCTCTCGACGAATGTACTGCGTCACTCAAGAAATTCGACAAATCCAAACTGCATGGCGTATTCCATTGTTTCACAGGCAATATCCATGAAGCGGAACAGATGATGAAGCTTGGTGATTTTTTGTTGGGAATCGGTGGCGTCGTTACTTTTAAGAATGCTGGTGTTGCCGCTGCTGTCAAGGATATTCCGTTAGACAGGATCGTGTTGGAGACAGACGCTCCTTATCTTGCCCCAGTGCCTAAACGTGGTCAACGTAATGAGACTGCGTTCATCACATATACCGCCGCAAAAGTGGCTGAAATCAAAGAGATGGATGTCGACGCAGTGGCAGATGCGACGTCGAAGACAGCAATCGAGATGTTTGGATTATAGTGTCGATATTCTTAAATTTATCTCGTCATTCCTCCACTTTCCATTCTTCAATCGTTCTCTCCTCGCTTGAAAAATTCACTCCGATCTTAACAATAGGTCTGCCATCCGTGCGGTATGGCTCGGCATAACCCTTTTCATTTATCTGGGCGAGAGCTTTTTCCGCACTCTCATCCACCTTGAATTCGATGATGAAAATCTGTTTTGGGGTGAACAAGATGCAATCTAAGCGACCTTTCGACGTGTTGACCTCCGACTGAGTGTAGAAGCCAAGCCAGTGGAAAAGTACGTAGATGACTGTCTGAAAATGTTTCTCGTTCTTATTGTTCAGCACGTTTGGAATCTGCACAAAAAACTCCTTCAACAGTTCGAAAGCCTCATCTATTGTAATATTGCTGGAGAGTGTTGACAAGCAAAGACTTGCCGAAACGGCGAGGACGAGAAAGGAACACGAATGTACGATTCTTTATCATTTCATACATCCGTTCTGTCTTGTCGACGTATGCATAACCATCCTCAATGATGGCCTTGAAATCCTATCGGATATGGTCTTATCATAAATCTCTCTCTTTCAAATTGCTCTGCAAAATAATGATTTTCGATTGATTTATTAGCAGCTACTGCAACGGTATAATCATCATCCACAGAAGTGGTGTCAATTTCATGCTGTCAAGCGATAGAAGACGCAACTTAATAATGTTAGTATATATCTTTTCATTTTTACTTTGTTTTTCAAGAACCCATTTCTAACAAATTCCTTCTTGGCTTAAAACCTAACTGTATTTTCATTTTCAAATTTTTTCATTTTAATGTCAGTCGAATCTAATACCACAAAATCCAAAAGCAAATAATCATTATCATTCGAAACGTAAACTGATCTTTTTCTCGCGTCTAATAAAACTTCATTAGAAGAAGACGGTAATTTTCTAAAATCACCTGTATACATCAACATTAAATATAACATATTAGACATAGTATCTCGTATTCCAACGAATGAAGATTTCACTACAGAATATGCCACATCACCATCAACCTTTGAAAGTTTCATTTCACAAAAAAATGTTTTTTTATTAGAAACTATTGCGTCATCACCAATAAAAACAAATGAATCACAATGCATCAAATAATCATTGGCTTCAAAATAAGCATTTACTCTACGCATATTATTTGATATAGCGTTCCATTCTTGTCGCGATGTATATTCAAAAAGAATAAAATAAAAAATCATTAGAATAACTAAAAGATAAGAAAGTTTATTCATTTAATTCATTTGTTTTTAATAAACCAATAACACTGCTGCCCAACTCATCAATCTAGCCCACTTGGTTTTTGCTCCTGGGGCGACACGCCATTCCAAACATCCAAAGCCTTTCATATGAGAACCATTCACACTTACTCCTGGGGCAAATTCAACTCCAACATCAACAGCACCTTCCGTAGAAACTGTAAACCATCCAGGACGTTGCTTCTCATCTGGCACACGCGAATATGATACAGAATATCCCAATTCTCCACCTACATTAACAATCACAAGTTCTGGAATAGGAACACTTGCTTGGAGTGTAGATCGAGAATAACAATAATCGCCAACGAAACTTGACTTATTGTCAAAATCAGCAACCAAAACTACCAAATATTCATTAAAACTAAAATTATATACTCTCAAAGGGCTGTCATCTTTTATTTTGTAATCAGATGTAAAATCATGTTCTAATCTATGAATCTGTCCATAAATTCTACAATCTGAATTATCATTCTCTTCCCTTATCTTAAGCACTAACTTTTTGATTTCATAATAAATAGAAGTTTGTTCTTCTCCATCCTCCGCACTATCAGTGAATGGGAAATGATAGTCGGAAGGATTCTCGATGTTATACCACTGGAAATACTTGCTCGGGCGGCGTCCTATTTGCGTTGAATAAGACATGATATTTTCATGCAAAGCCATTGTGTCTATGCCATAACTGAAAATCACTGCCATACCCAGTTTTTACGCCTCCACTTTCCATCCTTCAATCGTTCTCTCCTCGCTTGAGAAGTTGACTCCGATTTTTATGATTGGTCTGCCATCCGTGCGGTAAGGCTCGGCATAACCCTTTTCATTGATCTGGGCAAGTGCTTTCTCCGCACTCTCATCCACCTTGAATTCGATGATGAAAATCTGTTTTGGAGCGAACAGGATGCAATCGAGGCGACCTTTCGACGTGTTGACCTCCGACTGAGTGTAGAAGCCAAGCCAACGGAACAAGACGTAGATCACCGTCTGGAAATGTTTCTCATTCTTATTGTTCAGCACGTTTGGAATCTGCACAAAAAACTCCTTCAACAGTTCGAAAGCCTCATCAATTTTTCCTGCTTTGAGTGCGAAGTAGAAATCGCACATATAGTTTTTACCATCTGTGGCGGAGCATCCTACCCACGAAGGCATCATAACCTCCAGCATGGAAACTCGAACTTCAGAATTCGGATATCCAATCACATAACGGCTTGACTCTCTGTCGTAATCCTTAATTGTAAGATATCCGGCTTGGAAAAGCAATGGATAGACGCTCCTGCTGTCTTCCTGTGACACATAGAAATCCGACTCGAAAAGTTCAACACTCTCAAAATCAAGTATCTGGGCATTGTGTTTCTTCAAATGATCTATCACGTAGGAAGACGTTGCAGTCTCAAACCAGAAGTTTTTCAAATCTTTGAAATCCAACGAAGACAAGACGCTGAGTGGATTAAAGATATCTTTTGAATCATAGGAAAAATGATAGCCGTCGTATTTGTTTTTCAGCTTTTGATACATTTCATCAAACGAACAATTGTATCGTTCTGCCAACTGACTAATTCCATCTTTAAAATTCTCAAGAAGTTCATCTGATGAGATTCCACAAATGTCATCAAAACGGGGATCCATAGATATATTCACCAGATTATTGAGCGTGGAGAAGATGGAAACTTGAGAGAATCTAGATATTCCTGTGATGAAAACAAACTGCTCATACTGCTCGTTCACCTTCACCTGCTGATACAGCTCCTGAAGAACCGGTTTTACATCTGCTAATTTTCCATCGTGAAGATGAGCCAACAGCGGAGAATCATATTCGTCGATCAAGACCACAGCTTTGCGGCCTGTCTGGTCATAAACAGAACGGATAAGTTTCTTAAACCTCAAACCGTTTTCTTTATCTTCGCAACTTATACCATACTGATCCTCATATATTTTCAGAGTGCTAGCAATGGAAGCCTTTATGCCGTCCACATCCATATCCTTACACTCGCTCATATCAAACCTGAAGACGGGATATTTGATCCAGTCTTTCTCCAACCTACTTATTTTAAGGTCTTTGAACAATTCTTTGTTACCCTCAAAATATTGCTGGAGAGTGTTGATAAGCAAAGACTTACCGAAACGACGAGGACGTGAAAGGAACACGAATGTACGATTCTTTATCATTTCATACATCCGTTCTGTCTTGTCGACGTATGCATAACCATCCTCAATGATGGCCTTGAAATCCTGTCGTCCTATCGGATATGGTTTTATCATAATGATCTCTTATTCAATTTGCTCTGCAAATATAATGATTTTCGATTGATTTTTCTAAATCTATAGTCATCAACCATCTATCATTTCACCAATACACTTTTCCCATTCACCACATACACTCCCGTCTTCACAGGAACGCAAACTTTCATTCCTGCCTGCATATACAACTCTTTGACTATGCGTCCGTTAATGTCGTGTATACGGATCCATTCGCCTTTGTCTGTGCTCTCCACAACGATTTCTCCATTTATGCTGTAGATGATTAGCGAAGAATTGCCAGCGATGCTGTTTTTCACCTCTGTCAAATCTCCTGCCAATGCCTTGACTTCCTGACGTGACAAAATTATCCAGCGTTGGTTGGAAGCTGAATTCTGATGGTCAAAACGAGAGGTTGAGACATTGTTGGATGAAGAAGTCAACGCATTCGGTTTGTCTGATCCATTTGCGAAAGTCATCCAATATGATTTAAGATTGAAATCATTTGTCACCACATTCTGTCGTGAGCCGAGCATCTGGATTCCAAAATTGTCATTGTCAGACAAATTGAGGCGTGAATTGCTGCAAGAAAGCGATTTCTCCGACTCTATGTTCTTCAAATCATAATATTGCGTAGTCGGGTTGAAACGCACTTGCCATGCGTACGAATGATCTTTCAGCACCGTCTTCCAATCACTCTTCTGCATTTGCAGATTGCTTCCGTTTGTTTTAAGCATAGAGAATTCAGATCCATTTAGATCGTTGGCTGAAAGGATGTAGTAGTATTCATTGTCGTCCTGAATGAATGTGTAAGCTGGCGACGCGAATGCTCCCGACACAGGAGGCAGATTATCCTCTCCCAACGACTGGACTATAAGAGCGTTTGCGTAGTATAGCATACGTGTGCCATTGTCTTCATGCGCACCGTTGATTCCGTATGGCCAGAAATGAGTTTTGTCTCCTTTCAGATGAGCATTGTTGTCATTTTCCAAGAAAGCCAGAATTTGGTCTGTTCGCTCGCCGAGCCAAAAACCACTGCTTGTTTTCTCTCGGTAGACGCTGCTGTTATACCAAGTGTCTGTTGTGCCGACGCCCACGGCATGTGCCATCTCATGTTGGATTGTGCCTGTACGCTGGTAGCTGGCGTTTGGCCCCACACGCATCCAGCCTCCATAGCTGCAGTCGGCAGTCTCGGTGCTGGCTCCATAGTTCACAGTCATGTTTATACCTTTGATGCTTGTCAGGTTGTTCCAAATATCCACAGCATCTTTCACAGCTGAATTTATACGTCCGTTCTCTTCCGAAGATCCACCATTGTTGTAAGTCCATGTGATTTGTCCCATAGGCAGTGTGCAGATTTTGATTGTCTTACCATACCCCACTACATTTTGATTGGTCATCGCATACGGACGTATATAATAGAATGTTGATGGATTCAGATTTTCAATCAAATAGATATCTCCATTGTTGCTGAACGATTTTGTCGATCGGCTGTCTCTTATCGTTGGATTGTTTCTCGTTCCGTAGCAAAATCCTTTCTCCACAATTCCGCTGCCTGAGAATGATGCACGGCCAAAAGCCATTGTCGCTCCACGTGCATGACGTGGGTCAGTAGTGACAGTTGGGACAGGTCCGCTTGCATGGCTGGTCTTGTAGAAAAGCATCAGATCATCCAGTTTTAAAATCATTTCATTGACGTCTGCGACGGATTTGTTTTCATCAGCATGAATTTTCTTAGCTTTGCTCAATGCCTCTGCAATTTCTGCGTCTTCACTTGCTGCCGGCTCGGCTTCAGAGATCAAATCAGCTAGCTCAGAATATAGGTCGACGGAAGATTGTGCCGACTCTGTAGCCTTGCGAAGGTCTGACACTATTGAGGAAAGATTCTGTGTAGACGGTGAAGAAATCCATGATTGGGCGTTTTCGACAGCCTCCTTCAGATTCTTACGATGTGTGGCATTCATTGTTTTTGTCAGCAATTCGTTTGCCGCATCCACACGTTTCGATAATTCTTCAGCAAGATAACCAGTTGATTCTTCGCCGACAATGTATAATTTCACAAAATCTGCCACCACTTTGGCTGAATTAGCCGAACCGTTGGACACAGCCTTGAATCCAATCTGTATACGCCCCGTCGTCTCTTTGGATAGAGAGAACGAAACCTCATCTGATTTCCATTGGTCAGACGGAAATGACGACATCGACGACATTTTTGCATTGCCGTTTTCAGGAATCCATCCGAGCAAACTATAGCCATTGTTGGAATTGCTGCCATTGAAGAATGCTGTCTGGATTTTATAGTTTCCGGCTGGAAGAGTCACAGTCTGGAAAAATTTCATTTCCTGATCCCAACCAGTGCTCAATGCCAAACATCCGCCTTTGGAATTTTCATATCCGGCAGACGGAACTTTTCCGTAAGTGTTGAACGTTTTGGCAGTACCATATTCATAGATTCCGCAAACCGTATAATCCACGCTGAAATCCTTGTTCCAACCATATATCGGCAGAATTTCCTGAGCCACATTCCCCTCTTCTGAGATGCGGTAGTCGAAATGAGATTCATCATCAAAACCGGCATTTTGGAGATAAAGGTCAGAGACATCAATGTCGGCCCATGCGAGCGACGATAATGTGGATAGAGCAAATATAGAAAAGTAACGTCTTTTCATGGTATATGTGTTTAAGATTCAAATTTATATGGCAAATATAAGAATGTTTTAGAAAAATAATGATACTTTTGTTTAAGATTACAAGATACATAGATTTATTTTATGCCACGATATTTCTTATCAGTTATATTTTTGTTTACTGCCACCCTTTCATTCGCTGATGTCAACATTTACGATTTTTTGGAAGGTGTTTGGAGTACAGGTGAAATTTATACGAGTACTTTGTATACAAATGAAATGACAGATGAAGATGGAAATGTCATAAGAGACGAAGATGGAAATGTTGTTTATAATACTGTTGGAGATTACAGGACATATTATCGTTTAGTTAAAGACAAAGAGATTTTAGAGTTTGAATATTTGAGATTAGGAAACGATAATGGAGATCTAGAAGATATGGCTCCAGAATACATATCTAATTATCAATTTCTTGCAATCAATTATAAGAATATAGAATCGTTTTCGAATGAATTTATGTTAAGCGAAATCGAGGATGAATATTCAAATACTGTGGTCCTATTTAAGAAAAATTATAATAAATACGATAGAGTTTATCGTGACAATTTTATAATTTCTGATGTTCTTTATGGAAATGGACATTGGAGCTTATCAAAGGATAATTATAAAGAGGATTTCAAAAAAAATTACCCTTCTGAACTTCCATATTATTTCTGGAAATCACTTTATGAATATTCTATCAAATCAAGAGAAGACTATTTCGCTGCTTTTTTCAACAAAAAGGTTGGTGTGTATATAAAAGAAGATACAGTAGAATCTGCAACTTCAGAAGAAGACAAAAAGTCACAAATCTATTTTGTAGAGATACGTGATGTAAATGAAAACAACACATACTATAATGTTGTGCCTCTTGGCAAAAGTGATATAGGAGACGGTGATGGTTGGATTCCAGCGAGAGATATTGTATTGGTTTCCGATATGATCCTTAATATAAAACCAACAAATAAGCAGATAGAGAAATGAAACGAATTCTAATCATAATAACATTATTGATTAACAACATTTTTGCTTTTTCTCAACAAATGAGCATATGCGATAGTATGCAAGGTTTGTGGATGATTGAAGACGAGTATAAATTACTGTATGATTCCGCTTCTGCCGCAAATATCAAAAGCAATGTTTATGAGACGTTGGGAGATTACCGAACTTATTACATCTTAGTGAAAGATGATCATATGTTGGTGATGAATTTCTTGAGATTCATACGAAATGCTGAAAAGAAGGAGTTTGATTATCAGCAAGAGAATACTGCAAGTTACCAATTCATGTTTGTCAAAGACTCATATCTAAAGGATGATACTATTCCTGGTGATTTTTTGTTTAAAGGTGATATGGAAGATGTCAATTCTAATGCTATAATGACTTTCCGACAAGGTTATAATTTTAAAACTGACAGAATCCGACGAAACAATGTAAATGTCTCATCTATCTCTTGTACAAATGGATATTTGAATTGGTCTCTTCCTGAAGACGGTTGGGCCTATCAAGGAAACTACAAAAATGTCGAATTCGTTGAATTACCAGGTTATTTCCTTAATGGATTATTCAATTATTCCGTCGCGACAAAAAAAGATTACTTTACAAAGTATCTAGGTAAGAAAATTGGTGTGATTTTTGATAAAAACAGAACAGAATACAAGGATTTTGATATCATTGCCGCTTCTAAATTCAGACATGTTGTTATCACAGAAGAAACTGACTCCACATATCATGTCGCGCCTCTTGGCGAAAGTATGATTGAAGAAGGCTGGATAAAGAAAGAAGATGTGAAGTTGTTGAGAGATATGATTTTATATAAAGACGCGACATTGCAACGTCTTGACAAATAATTAGGAACATATAAAGAATGCTTGTGGAGACACTGCATCGCCACGTCTCAATGAATATAATTACGACAATAATTAACGTGAGTCCGACGAATTTTAATCTTCAAATTCGCAGTAACGAACAATCATAAAAAGAAATGCTTTTTTCCACTTTATTACCTCTTTTTCTCATAAAAAGGCGTAGTCTTTCTCCATTAACTTTGTGTCTCTGTGGGTTTATTAAATTTTGTGTGCTCGCCTACGGCTCGCACTAAGGAGGGGGTTAGGGCGTTCCGCCCTTAACAATCCTCATTTTTCTCCTACTATTATTTTCGTCGAATTGACATTATTTATTATTGACGGTCGAAAATGACTCTAAAATTGTCATTTTGTTGAAAAATTTTGCATAAAAAAAAGCATTTATTTATTTTTGCCGATGTCTGAATCGGTTTGCATCGTTTTAATGAATATTACTAACACATTAATAATCAATTAATCGTACAAGCCTTAAAACTCTCAATAAATATTCAAAAATACACACTATTTATTTAGATAAATTGCGAAACTTAATAACATAAACATGAAAAACTTAAAGCTAATTATTCTCATTGCATTCGGTAGTGTCATCGGATGTGTGAATGTTTGGGCTGAAAAACCCTCCGCACAAATCACGGTTGAGACGTCTGGTCGTACACAGCAGACGATCAGCATGTATGAGTCGGGCAAAATGTATTTTTCAGGTGATTTTTTAGTGTTTGAGTCGTCAGCAGAATCAAACCAGAATCCTGTCAAAATTGATTTGAAAGAGATCGAAAAACTTTTATTCTCCGCTGGTGATGCGTCAAAAGTGGCTGATGCTTTGTATGTGTCATCATTTAATGTTTCACCTAATCCAGCAAAAGATTTCATCACTCTTCAGTTTCCTTTTGATGAGGAGCGTCCATATTCTATTTGCGACATGAGAGGTAATATTGTAAAGTCTGGCTCCGTAAGCAGTGGTGAAAAGATAAATGTGGAATCCCTTTCCGCAGGTATGTATTTGATCAATATAGGTAATATGTATATTAAATTCAACAAGATATGAAAAGGTTTTCTATTCTCTTATTTGCGTTCTTTTTAGGCCTGTTGTTGTGGGCGGAAAGATCTATCATTTTTTATTTGGGTAATGATGAGAAAGAGAGTGTCAAGATCTCAGATGTTGATACAGTGCGTTTTAAGGATGGAAAGATCTTGGTTGAAGGAAAAAATAAAAAGTCTTACGATATTTCTGATGTAGACAGCGCGACATTTGATTTAGGCTCAAAAGACACAGTGTTTATCACATACAATAATAATTCTGTGGTTGTTGATAACCCATTTGGAGCAGATGCAATTGAGACGCAGACGAATGATGCTCACGTCTCATTGATTTCTCATGTCGGTAAGAAAGGAGTGGTTTATTATTTGTCAGGCTCATCGTCGGATGGTGTGTTTGAATTAACTCCAGACAAGTCGTATACATTGGTGTTTGACAATCTTTCTCTTTCCGGACAGCAAGCCCCTATCGTTCTTAACAAAGGTTTGAATGACGAATCGTATGCGGCGACTGTTCATTTGAGAGGTAAATCAGAATTGTCGGATGGCACAGAAAACAATTTGAAATCAGCTATTTATACAAAATCTAAACTTAAAATCAGTCAAGACAGTTCGGCAAGAGAGGGAGAGTTGACAATACGAGGAAACAAACAGCATGCCATTAATTCTTCGAAAAAAATTGAGATCTATAGTGGAACTGTGATCATTGATCAGGCGGAAGGCGACGGAATTAACGCAGATGGTTTGGAATTTTATGGAGGAAAATTGTCTATAAAGGATACGAAGGGCGACGGCATTGATTGTAGTGAATGGATATTCATCCAGGATGGAGAATTATCTTTTAACGTCTCTTCTGATGATAAAAAAGGTTTGAAATGTGATAGCATCATAGAAATCAAAGGCGGAAATATAAATGTTGAAGTGACTGGTAAAGGATCCAAGGCTCTAAAAGCTAAGAAGAAAGTGCAGTTCATAGGAGGTGACTTGTCTGTATCTCTTGACGCTAAAGAACCATTTGTCGGCACAGACAATGATTATGGGTACAACGCTGCGATTGCATGTGACGGAGACATTTGGATTGGAGATTCTGGTAAATTGCAGGTTAAAGGATCTGGAATCGCTGCCAAAGGAATAAATTGTGACGCGAATGTTACTATCAGCGGAGGAACTTGTACGATCGACCTTACTGGTACGCATTATGACGAGACTGCAAACAAGGACACTGTTTCTTGTATGGGTATCAAGTGTGATGGAAATGTGACAATCTCAGGAGGAAAGCAAACAATCAAGATCGGTGTCGACGCAAAACTGGCTAAGGGTATCAAGGCAGACGGTGATCTGACAATCACAGACGGAGAGTTGACAATAGATGTGAAAGGTGGATATTTCATCACTAAAGATGGTGGTTCTGGTGGACAATCACAAGGCGGCCAATCACAAGGAGGATGGAATCCTGGCGGTTGGAACCAAGGAGGATGGAATTGGAACATGGGTGGAAGCTCAAAACCAGATTACGAATATGCGACGTCGAAAGCTATCAAGGTGGAAGGCGACGTCACGATTACAGGAGGCGACAACAAACTTTCTGCTTCGTCAGGTAAAGGTTTGATTTGTGATGGAAACATCGTATTAGGACGTGAAAACGGAAATGACAATGATTTTGTCCTTTCCATCAGCGCGGGCAGCAGAGATGGAGAAAAATATGTCATTGCAGGAAATACAATTGAGATGGAGCGAACAAAGTATCATGGATATCCTAAGGGAATCAAAGCTGGCAAATCTATTGTGATCAACAGCGGAACGATTGATATCTATGCATTTGATACTGGTATTTTGGCACCTGAGGTTAAAATTAACGGTGGAGATATCGAAGTGGATGCACCATATGATCAGGGAGTCTTTGGAAAAGAGAAACTTGAGATCATGGGTGGAGATCTAAGAGTGTTGTCGTCATATGAAGCATTGTCTGGAGCTATCATCAGATTAGGTGGCGATAGCAAGACATACGTTGTGGCGGATGACGATGCTTGGAATGCCACAGATGGCAATGAGAGTTCTAAGAGTGTACATATATATGTGGAAGGTGGATTGCATTATGCACAGTGTATGGGAGACGGATTGGATTCTAACGGAGACATGATAGTTTCTGGTGGTATCACAGTGGTGGCGCAGAGTCATTCTCTAAACTCTCCATTGGACACAGATACAGGATGGAAACACCAGGGTGGATTTGTATTTGCAGTCGGAGGAAATGGAATGTTCAATGAGTCAATTCCTGTAGAGTCGAAGGGACATATCTATAGCAGTGACATCTCATTGTCTAAGGATCAATATATTTTGGTGGCTAATGATGCCGGACAGGTGTTGGCGGTGATCAAGATGCCGTTGGATCCTTTGACTAGCAACAGAAAGAGTGGCGCCGTATGTGCGTACAATTCTGAAGTGAAGAATTATAAGTTCTATGTTGGAAACAGCTTCAACGGAGCTATGGATTATTTCGATGGACGTTTCGGCATGTACACTCCGGCACAAAATTTCAGCATCAACGGTTTCACCAGCTATCAGGTCAGCACACAGACTGGTAATGGTAGTGCCTTCGGTGGTGGAGGCGGTGGCGGATTCCAGTGGTAAAAAAGATTTATGAAAATGAAGGGAAGACGGTTTGTTTTCCCTTCATTTTGTTTTTTTCGACGCTACAGCATCTAAACCAACATCTAAAAAAGGACGCATTTGTATTACAGACGAAAATGAATCATCCTATTATGTGAAACCTCTTGGAAGCAGTAATGTCAAAGAAGGTTGGGGGAATAAGAAAGATGTGAAGTTGTTGAGGATTATGGTAAAAAAGTGATGGCGTCATCTTTGTATGTGGATTCTCATATTCTCAGGTGGAATGCAAAATTTCCGGCGACAACACTTACAACAATCGTATAGAAATTTCTGGGTTGATGGGTTAAAGGTTAGTGATTATAGAATGATAAAAACGCCATTACGGGTTATCCGCAATGGCGTTTTATATTTTCAAACAAGACCAATCTTATTTTGCTGGGAAAATATGATTGATGAAGTTATACATGTGAGGACCTACACTGTCAGGACCATGTCCTGTACCGTTGATCTTATGCCATACGTGATCCACTCCGTTAGTAGTCAGGATGTTGTGGTACGACTCTGGGAAATTGCCGACGGTAGTGTCGTTAGTTCCTCCAGAAATCAACAGGATATAAGGTAATGGTTTGCCATCAGGAATTTTGAAATCAGCTTCGTTTGGAATTGTTCCTGGATGATTCATATACATATCCTGACCAGGAGTGATACCAGGGGCTGGACATGCTCCACCTACGTATCCGAAGATATCAGTGTTTTGTGTTCCGATGTACAAAGCCTCACGTCCTCCCATAGAGAAACCAGTGATAGCCATGTTCTCACGTCCTTCTGCCACAGAATAATTTTCTTTCAACCAAGGGATCAAGTCGTTCTTGATATCCTCTTGGAATGCGTCATAAGCTTTTGTCACCTCCAAATTGATACCTGACGGACTATTCATCGTCTTGCTTGTGAACATCTGAGGATAGACCACAATCATTTCCCTGATTTTTCCTTTTCCGAGAGCATCAGCGATTGTCTCGCTCACTGTAAAACCATTTGTCAAGTCATTCTCACTTCCCATGATTCCGTGAAGCACAAACAAAACCGGATACTTCTTGCTTGGATCATAGTTGTCTGGAACTTGTACATTGACTCCCTTTTCTTTGTTGGCTGTAGTTGAAAAATAGGTCTTATGTTCAGTTTTACCATAAGATCCACTTACGCTAGGAGCTCTCTCAACCAAATCATCACGCAACTGTTGCATAGTGACATTCGGATCTATCTCATCTCCCGGATTCACATTAGATTGAGGCTTGTTGAAAGTGATGCTGTCAACAGACGCAATTTCATACTCCACAAAACTTCCGTCTTTCTTGCAGACATAAATCTTTTGGTCTTGGGCTGCCGCAGATGCCATTATAGACATCAAAGCCAAAATTGTAAAAAATCTCTTTTTCATGTTATATTGAGTTAATTAGAGTTTAATCCTTATTCAAATATATTCAATTGTGAATAAAAATGGAAAGAATTGACACGTTTTTTATTAAAAAACTAATTTTGTAGTGTTTGTATAAAGAAGATATCATGAAACATTTTTTATTCATAATAATGCTATTGCTGAACTTCTCTACCTTTTTTGCACAAGAGAATAATCATGATTATATGCAGGGAGTGTGGAATGCTGGAGCAAAATGTATAAAAAATCCTCCTATACATTGCGAAACTAAATTTGTTTTGATTCATGAAGATGAAATATTTAGTTTTCATTTTTCAAAAGAATATAACTGGAAATATGTTAAAGGTGGTGCTTGGAAATTATTTGGAGTAAAAGAATACGGTGAAGGTAAAATGTGGGTAGAGAAATCTCAGTTTTTGCTGATAAAAGACAAATATCAGTATGACAAATTCCCTGATGATTTTGTACGTGAAGAGGTTGAGGATGTGAATTCAAATGTTTTGGCTCTATTTCGTCATGATCGTAGTGAACTTGATTTGAGAGGAGATCGAATCTCAGGTTATAGACCATCATATAGATTTAATATAAAAAAATGTTCTAATGATTCTATACATTTGGATTGGTATAATAGTTTTCATGGAAACGGTAGACAAATAGATTTAAAGCGAATAGATAATGATTCCCTACCCTCTTATCTATCCGACGGAATATTTAATTATTCTCTCACTTCCCAAAGGGATTATTTCCAGGAGTTTTTTGGCAAAACAGTTGGTGTGATAAAAGAGAATGATTCCGACGACGATCAAGCATCTAAAAAAAGACGTGTTTTTATCATAGACGAAAATGAATCATCATATTATGTGAAACCGCTGGGAAGCAGTGAAGTCAAAGAAGGTTGGGTAAATAAGAAAGATGTGAGATTATTGAGAATTATGATTATTGATTAAATAAAATCATTAATTTTGTCTTCAACAAACAAACTCTAATATGAAAAGACACTATTTTATTCTTCTAATTATCGTGGTATTGTCCATGATGCTTGCTTTCTATTTTTTTAATGGAACAAGTTCAGATTCTACGTCAGAATCATCTTCAGCTACAGTTTATGATTTCACAGTGATTGATAATCAAGGAAAAGAGGTCTCATTATCACGCTACAAAGGCAAAGTGCTTTTGATTGTGAACACTGCTACACGTTGTGGCCACACACCACAATATGAGGAGTTGCAGCACCTTTATTCCGTCTACAAAGATCAAGGATTTGAGATTCTGGATTTTCCATGCAACCAGTTTGCAGAGCAGGCTCCGGAGTCGGATGAAGAGATTCAGCAATTCTGCACGTTGAATTATCACACAGAGTTTCCTCGATTCCACAAGATTGACGTGAATGGAGAAAACAAAATCGCCCTTTATGATTATCTTGAACATGCGAATGTGGATGATCCTGCGGCGGACGTGAGCATTGGCTGGAATTTTACCAAATTTTTGGTTGGCAAAGATGGTAAGGTTATTCGTCGTTTTGAGACAGATCAGAAAAAAGATGTGATAGAGCCAGCAATTATCGATGCTTTGAATTGAATTTTTTAAGTACACTAAATCAGCAAGTCCATTTGTGAACTTGCTGATATTTTTATTATAAATGTATTTATCCTTAAGAAAAACAAAACTGCCATTGGAAATCCAAATTCTATCATGTAAGCAAATGTTAGTCGTATTTTTTTATTATCTTTGCAATAAGAACTTATTTACAAATTTGGGAATCCGATGTTAATTCCCTCTTTACTAATACGGAAACGACACAATGACAAAGAGAACAATTTGGCTGGTAATATTGTTGTTTATCACCAATATATGCTCCTTTTCTGCAAACAAATTAGATTGGAGCGAAACAAAATATAAGGACATTGACGAATGGATTAAATTTGGAAAGAAACATCTCCGTCGCACATACAGAAACGGTGGTGTAGGTCCGTATGCGTTCGATTGTTCTGGTTTCACCATGTATATGTATAAAGAGTTGGGATATGCTCTGCCCCACTCGTCTAGCGCACAGTCTGACCATGGAGAGAAAATCAAAGCCACTCATGTAAAGCCTGGTGATTTGGTGTTTTACTCTGGTTCTAAAGGCAGTAAAATAGGTCATGTAGGAATTGTGATTGAGGTGACTGACGAAGATTTCTCGTTTATCCACGCGTCGCTCAAACAGGGAATCTGCATCGACAAATCCACGCATCCATACTATAAGTCTCGCTACAAGACAGCAAGACGAATCTATGATATGTCTTCAGGCAAATCAAAGAAAAGAGATGAAGAAGAGACGTTGCCAGAGCCAACTCCTCAGCCACAGGAGGAGGAACTTGAATTGCCGGGTCAGACTACTGATATAGACACTCCGTCAAACGACAACACAGTCGACAATAACAATTCCGTCGACAGCAATAAGCAAACTGTTCATCAAAAGAAGAAGAAAGAGAGTCGACGTGAGCGTCGCAAGAGAGAGAAGGCTGAAAAGCAACGCCTTGAGAAACAGCGTCTTGAAAAAGAAAAAGCAGATAGAAAAAAGCAGGAGAATGCTCGCAAGAACACTAATCAGAACACTAAAAAAGAGGTGGTGAAAGAGGACAAGAAAGATTCTCTAAAAAAAGAGGAGCAGCCTGTAGTAACAAAGAAGACTCACATCGTGGAAAAAGGAGAGACGATGTATAGAATATCAAAAATGGCAGGTCTGACTGTTGATGAACTAAAAGAGTTGAACGGTTTGACTTCCAACGATTTGAAGATCGGACAAGTGCTGATTATAGAAAAATGACAAAGTTTTTTTGTCCTCAAATTAAAATATGTATCTTTACGCCGAATCGTCTTCCTAAAAATAATCTAATATGAAAAAACACATTATTACTCTCTTTTTGTCTGTTATGGGTTGCACTTTGTCAGCTCAATCATTGGACAAATATGAGTCTGAATCGGTAAAAAATCAAGTAGTTTCAGAATGGAAGTCTAAGATGTCCAGTTTTTACGACGAGGCATATAAAGAGCATATCATCAGACGAGACGGATTGAGTTTGCCATTAGGATACATCATCAGAGGCAATGAACCGGTTGGAGGACGAAGTCTTTGGATATCCATGCATGGTGGAGGCAATGCTCCCAAAGAGACGAATGACGAGCAATGGATGAATCAGATATATCTATATGAACCCCAAGGAATATACGTAGCGCCAAGAGCACCATGGGATGATTGGGACATGTGGTTCAAAGCACCTATCGACTCATTGTTTCAGGATTTGATAACCATGATGATAGTGAAGGAGAATATAAATCCCGACAAAGTATATATTTTAGGTTATTCCGCAGGAGGTGATGGAGTGTGGCGATTAGCACCACGTCTTGCCGACCATTGGGCAGCGGCTTCCATGATGGCAGGTCATCCTGGCGACGTGGGGCTTCGTAATTTAGTCAATACTCCATTCTCCATTTGGGTCGGGGCTCTCGACTCTGCTTACGACAGAAATAAAGAGGTGAAGAAGAGAGGCGACGAAATGGATTCTTTGAGCACTACTGTTCCTGGAAAGTATATTCACCAGACAAATATCGTCGCAGGAAAAGGACATTGGATGGATCAAGCGGATACTGTAGCTATCAGTTGGATGAATCGCTTTACACGTGATCCGCATCCAAAACAGATAATATGGACACAAGAGGAATGTCTGCGAAAAGCATTCTACTGGGTATCTCTACCCTCTTCTGTCACTCCTGTCCGTGGCAACACCTTTGAGGCAAATATCGACGGCAATACCATCACAATCAACAAAATGGATTATGATGAAATCACAATATGGCTGGATGATGATATGTTAGACTTGTCGCAACCTGTCCCCATACAATACGAAGGCAGAACTTTGTTCAAGCAACAAGTTGCAAGGACTAAAGCCAGTATGG
>JAEEMG010000056.1 GCA_016283095.1 Paludibacteraceae bacterium
TCTTGCGCTGCATCAGATCTGTCTCAGCCAACGCTTTGTCCAACACTTCCAAAGCATCCTCTATGTCTTTGGCATCCACGGAACTTAATTCGTGCATCTCATCAGAGGGATAATCGTCGGTGATTTTACACAATCTTTCTAATCTGTCTTCATCCAGAGTCTTGACCAATTCTACCTTTTCACCGAGTTTTTTGACTATTTCTTTATAGTTTGGATTTTCTGTGTTGCGGGAAACACATGAAAGTATTCCTGCACATTTGTTGATCCAACTATCGCTTTGCTTTGCGAAATGGAAGAAATCACCTGGCACTTTGCTGCCAAACTTATCCTCTGCCACAAGCAATGCCGCGATTGTGATGTGGTGCTTGTATCCGCATATTGTCTCCAACTGAATCTGTGCGGCTCTTTTTGCAGACCACGAAAAACTGCCTAAATAGTCAATGTATTTCTTGTAGACTTCCTCACTATCCATGTCGTCGTATGTGAGTGTGTCCACAATTGGTTGCATGATCGTGTCAAGCAACTCGATGTTTGTCTCTTTGTTTTCTATAGCTTCGTTGAGCCTGTTTTTGGCATTTGCCACAGACTCTTCAACCTCAGCGTAAAATTTATCTATTAGATTGTCAATGTTCTCTGACATCTCTTCTGAATTAATTAAAAATTAAGAGTTAAGAATTAAGAATTGCTTTTATTCTCTGCACCAATGTCGGATGTGAATAATGGTAGCTCACAAATAGCGAGTCTGGAGTCAGGTTGGAAAGTGAGTCGGCTGACAGCTTTTTCAATGCGCTTACCAATTCGTCTCCTTTGCCATGCTTCTTTGCGAAAGCGTCTGCCTCATATTCGTATTTGCGGGTCAGAATGTTCACAAGCCAGCCAACTACGGTTGAGATTGGCGACATCAATAGCATGAATGCGTACAGACTCAAGTGGAACGACGGTTTGTCGCTGCCAAACACGGCTGCTAAGTCTGCGTTGCCAGTCTCAGGATCTCCCAAGAATAATGACGACAGGAACAGAATGAATACCATATTCAAAATGCCCAATGCCAACTGTTTAGTGGTGTGCTTGCATTTCTGATGTCCGATTTCGTGAGCCAATACGGCTACGATCTCATCGTCTGTCATCTTATTTTTCAACGTGTCGTACAGACATATTCTTTTTCTTGAGCCCAGACCTGAGAAGAATGCGTTGGCTTTGGTGCTGCGTTTGCTGCCGTCAATAATGTAGATGTCTGAAATTTTGAATCCCGTCTTATTGCTAAACTCTTCAATCGCTGTGCGGAGGGAACCATCCTCAAGCGGAGTCATCTTATTGAAAAGCGGAAGAATTACCGACGTGTAGAAAGTCATGAAGAATATCATGATTCCTGCTAAAATCACAGAGCCGATAATCCAGTAGTTCACGCCAAGCCATTGGTAAACATACGCTAAAGCAGCCACTACCACCGTCATCAGAACCATAGAAATAAGCATGTTCTTGATTGTGTCGCCAATGAATGTGCCGACGGTCATCTTGTTGAATCCGAATTTCTCCTCAATCACGAAATTCTTGTATGCCGACATCGGAATCGAGATGACGTCGGAAATCAAGTTTGTAGCGACGACGAAAATTGCGGCTGTCCATGGTTCGGAGAATCCGAAACTTCTTGCAAAATCATCGATATACTTGAACGCGAATGTGAAAAGCAGGATCAAGGTCACTGAAAGAGACACGATATCGGTGAAATTGCCAAACTTATTGTTTGCCGCAAAATACTCCTGCTGTTTACGGTATTCATCCTCGCTGTAAAGTCCCTCCACCTCTTTAGGTAGCGGTTGTGTCGACGCGATTCTGTTGCGATGGTCGAGATATTTCTCCCATGCCGTCTCCACGACGATGAATGCGACGATTATGAAAAATAAAGTTGTGTATGTCATGATATTCTCAGTGTTTGTTTTATTCTACATATAATACCAGACCCTTCAAATACTCTCCCTCTGGATGGTATATGTTGACGGGATGGTCGGATGGCTGAGTAAGCTGGTGAAGAATTCTCACGTTGCGTCCTGTCATTGCGGCTGCTGAGAATACAGCAAGACGGAATTGCTCTTTGCTCACTGCCTGAGAACAAGAGAAAGTGAATAGTATGCCACCTTTTCTGATTTTCTCGAAAGCTTTGGCATTCAGCTTCTTATATCCATTCAACGCACGTTTGAGCACATCTCTGTGTTTTGCGAAAGCTGGTGGATCAAGGATGATAAGGTCGTATTCACCGTCTTTCATATCATCAAGAAATTTGAATGCGTCTGTAGCCTCCGCTTTGTGACGTGTGTCGCCAGGGAAATTCAATTCCACATTTTCTTTTGTCAGCTCGATAGCTTTTGCGGAAGAGTCGACGGAAGTGACGCTCTTTGCTCCGCCTCGCATAGCGTAGAATGAGAATCCGCCTGTGTAGCAGAACATGTTGAGCACATCTTTGTCTTTTGCGTAGTGCTCAAGAAGCGCGCGGTTGTCGCGTTGGTCGACGAAGAATCCCGTCTTCTGACCCTTTATCCAGTCTGCCTTGAATTTCAAACCGTTTTCGATGGCGATGAAATCAGCCTCGTTGGCGCTTCCGATAAGATATCCGTCTTCCTTGTCTGTTTCAGACTTGTAAGGCAAAGTCGTTTCTGATTTGTAGTAGACATTCTCAATCTGGCCGTCCATCACCTTGATAAGCTCCTTGGCAAGCAAATCCTTGATATTGTGGATTCCCACAGAGTGAGCCTGCATCACTGCAGTCTTGCCGTAGATGTCGATGACGCATCCGGGAATTCCGTCGCCTTCACCATGGATAAGACGATAGGTGTTGTTGTCAGCTCGTCCTGCTATGCCGATAGCGCGACGCATCTTGTAAGCCTCGCTCAGTTTAGTGTTCCAGAATTTGGCTGTCGGCTCTTCATCCTTGAATGAGAAAATTCTTACAGCTATGCTTCCGATCTGATAGTGTCCCACCGCGCAAAATTCGCCTTTGGAAGTGAAAACCTTCACCACGTCTCCCTCTTTAGGATTGCCTTCAATCTTAGCGATCGCGCCTGAAAACACCCACGGATGGAATCTGAATACAGCTTCTTCCTTTCCGTTTTTTAATATTACTCTACAATTTGACATAATAATTCAAAATAATATGCAAAGGTAGCGATTTATATATAGAGTTGAAAATTAAAAGTTAAAATTTAAGAATTAGGTGCAGCCAAGCAGGAAGAAAAAAAGAATTGATAGGTCTTAGTTTGTGACTGTATATTTCTATGAGGATTGTGAAGGGCGGAATGCTCTTGTCTGTTACTCATTGCGAGTCCGTAAGGCGAGCACACATAATTTAATAAAACCACAGAGGTACAAAGTTCACAGAAAAAGTCTACGACTTTATTTATAAGTAAAAGAGAAGAAAAAAGTAGTTGTTAAAAGATATCGCTTTGATTATATGACGTATAAAGATTAAAGCCGGTAAAGAATCTCCATAGGCATTACGTTTTAATTGTTATACTTAAAATCAAATAATTCGACCTATACGCCTTAATTGGCTATAGTTTTTTGAGGATTGTTAAGGACGGAACGTCCTAACTCCACCACACATCTGCGAGTTCGTAAGAACGAGCAGCTATAAAGTTATGAAAGCCTAAGATTATGCGTACAGAATAATATTTTTTTCCTTGATCATTTCACGGAGGTTGATCAACGCGTATCTGGCACGGCCAAGAGCGGTGTTGATGCTGATATTTTTTTTCTCAGCGATCTCGTTGAAACTCAAATCCTCGAAATAGTGCATTCTGATGATCTCAGTCTGAGGCTCTGGAAGATTGTTGATCAGACGGTGCAACGTCTCATTAATCTGCTCTTTCACAATCATATCCTCCTCATTGTCGTCGAGTGCAGCATCCTCGTTGATAAGGTCATCGTTGTAGACGCAGTCGTTTTTGGACGAACGCATGTAGTCGATCACCATGTTGTGAGCGATAGTCTTCACCCATCCGACAAATTTGCCGGAGTCATGGTATTCACCTTTACGGATTTTTGTAAGCACACGGATTGACACTTCCTGGAAGATATCGTCCGTTAGGTCACGGTCGTGGGTTAGTTGCATAATGTAAGCGTACACTTCAGCTTTGCACTGGGCAATCTGCAACTCCTTGTCTGCTGAAAAATTGTTTCGAATCATATACTACTAATTTTTACACCGGTATTGCTATCGGCAGGTTAATTTATTTAAGTGTATATGTTCTGTTCAATAGGCATTGGGTTTTAATTGTTATACATAAATTTTTAATAGTCGTTCTCCAAAACGAGGATTGTTAAGACCCCATGTTTATAGATATTGGTCCTAACTCGCTCTCTTCCGCGAGCCCGTAATGGCGAGCGTAAAATTGAAGCTTTGGGATAACTTAGAAGCTGTTTTGTTATAAGTATGAGGATTGTTAAGGGCGGAACGCCCTAACCCCACCACATCTGCGAGTTCGTAAGAACGAGCAGTTATAAAATCATATATATAACAAAATCAACCATATAGTTTAAATAGTCTCTTGTTATGAAATCTAAAGATTATGCGTACAGAATGATATTTTTTTCCTTTATCATTTCACGAAGGTTGATCAACGCGTATCTGGCGCGACCAAGAGCGGTGTTGATGCTGATATTCTTCTTTTCAGCGATCTCGTTGAAACTCAAATCCTCGAAATAGTGCATCTTGATAATCTCAGTCTGAGGTTTTGGCAGTTTGTTGATCAGACGGTGCAACGTCTCATTAATCTGCTCTTTCACAATCATATCCTCTTCGCTATCGTCGAGAGCAGCGTCTTCGTTGATCATATCGTCCGAGTAGACGCAATTGTTTTTTGCCGAACGCATATAATCGATCACCATGTTGTGTGCGATAGTCTTCACCCATCCGGCGAATTTCCCGTTGTCCTGATACTCACCTTTGCGGATTTTAGAGAGTACACGGACAGAAACTTCCTGAAAGATGTCGTCAGCAAGTTCACGATCGTGGGTAAGTTGCATAATATATGCGTAGACCTCAGCTTTACACTGGGCTAACTGCAACTCTTTGTTCGCTAAAAATTCGGTATTTCGAATCATATACTACCATATTTACGCCGATAATGTTTATCAGCAAACCAATATTTATTTAAGAGTATATGTTCTATCTATAGGCGTTTTGTTTTAATTGTTACACGGCTGCAAATATATAAAAAAAATTAAAATTGATACAGAAAAATGGATTTTTTTTGAAAATTTTTGTTGTAGAGACGTTGTGTACAACGTCTCTGCCTCTATGATTGTGCACAATTTTTGTGGAGACGTTGTGCACAACGTCTCTACGTTATCAGAATATTTTTGATTTTATTGATATCTAATGAAAAATGCAATATATTTGGATTTTATTAGTGTGAAACGACAATCTTTTTATTATGAAAAACATTTTATTGACTCTTATACTTATCTTGTTTGGAACGTCCTACGTGTTTGCCTGTGAATCATGTATGTTGACCAATGGAACTTTTCGAACATACCACTATAAAGGAAATGTCAAAACAGTATATGAGGTAAAAATCCGCAAATATTTGGACACTCTTGGCAACGAGAAGATAGATACAGTGACTATTTTATTTAACCATTTTGATAAAAATCACAGATGTTTGTTAATGGATTACGAGAACCGCTCATCGGGTAATTCTGCATACCAGAGGTACGAACTCATCAATGGAAAATTAGAATTGGTTGAAGGTCATGGCGGATTTCCTATGGGTGAGTTTCGTAGAATCTATTCGAATGATGGCAAA
>JAEEMG010000057.1 GCA_016283095.1 Paludibacteraceae bacterium
CTCAACTATTCGTACGATAATTTGGTATTTTTTAGAGAAAATAAACATTTTTCTTATTCTTTTGGTTTGCATTATAAAAAATTTATCTACATTTGCACCAAGGAAGTAAAACAAGAAGGATTTAATACTGTTACCACATAAAAATTTTGGAAGTACAGAAATACAGGCGATAATGCTTAGTTTGTATATTAAATCCAGATACCGTACTATTTATTTAGTTATTCCAACGGTAAAATTTAGCATTAATCTTTCAAGTTATTAAACTAAAAGGTTCTTCTTCCATAGAAAATCTTCTTTACCGAAGAAAGAATTAGAACTGGGAAAGATTCAAACTTTAAGGACTAAACAATAACATTCATAGAAGTAACTTCGTCGTGACGACGAGGTTATTTCGCTTTTTAAACGATCCCTTTATTTATTTCATCTTTCACCAATCGTACAGACAAACTTTTTCCTGATTCTATCTCCGCTTTCCGAAACTGCCTCAAACAATAATACATATATTCCCGTCGGCAACATTTCCCCAGCGTCGTCTGTTCCATCCCACTTGTAAACACCTTCCCTATCAAGCAAATGATATTCAAAAAATGTACCAATTGGGGTTCCAAACCTATCAAAGCACGATAATGTTCCCTTAAAATCTGGTTTTGGGAAAGAATACTCAATAATAATTTGCGGAAATTCAGCAGTTATAAAACTTTGGATACAGACGATTTCTTCTTTTTTACCTGACGCTGCGGAATTTTTTCTACCTGGTGTCGCACCTCCACATTCATCAGATGCTGATACCCATTCTTCACTATCAAATGAGACTCTTTCCAGACTCCTACCCTTGTCGGCAACAGAAAATTGGCTGTGCATCTTCGGATCATAGGCAAACTCATCCAACACATTATCTTTTTTGTCGAGCAGCACAACATGGGCACCACTATTGCTTAATGATGCCATCTTTGGCAATGAAAAAGAGACAGCATCGTCACCACATCCATATTTTTCGCACACATCATCCACATTCCTACTCAATATAATATATGTATGCGGAGGAATCGCATCATTCGCGTCGCTTGAAAGTGGCGTGATATAATTAAGATTTCCATTTGCTTTTCGTGTCGCAATCGACAATGACTTAGCAGAAATCCACGTATCACACATATTATATAATTCCACAAATTCGCTCTCTCCCGTCGCTACATCAAAAAGAACCTCATTCAAAATCACATTCCCTTTCTTCGCTCCTTTAGACAAATAGATTTTCAAAGGTGTGCTGGAGCAATTGCCACGGATGTCGCATACGGAAACAGGTATATCATACTCGCCAAACAAATTCGCTTTAACAATTCTGAATCGTGTCTTTTTCTCATCACTCCCCAAAAATTCCAAAGCGTCTCCAGGGTCGACGGAAAGACTCTCCACTTTTATTTTCTCACTCCACAGCACAGTAATGATTGAGTCTGAAAAATCCATTCCTGCCACATACGGAGGTTCATTGTCAATAAAATCCGAATGGATAGAGATTGAATCAAATACAAAATGCTTCGTACGAGTCTTTGAGAAATGCGGATCCAGAATAAAATAGGAAGAGGTCTCAATATCTTTATCATTAGCGGTGAAGTCGACGGAATAATCCTCCTCATCATTGATTCTACTTTTCAGAGTCCAATTGCCATCACTGTCCGTCTGCACCACAATATCATACCGCACCTTGCTGAAATTCAACCGTTTCTTTTCTGATACCCCCAACTTTTTCTGCACACCATCAACAGATTTCCATAAAGCGATCTCATCGTTCGTCTTTCCAAGCAAAAGATAGTAGCCAGACAGCGTGGAATCCGTCACATCAGGAGAAGATGACGCGAGATATACAGCAAGATAGTTGGAAGACGAAGGATTCAGATCCATTCTTCCGCACAAATGCCACGTGGCAGAGATTATAGCGTCAGATTTTGTGGAAATAGACGAAGAAGATACCGTATTCTCGGCATCAAGCCTCAACGATTGATCCTCAATTGAAAAAGAAGCAGTGTCGCCCAACCAAACATTTTTCCATTCTGTATCTGCAAAATGCAGGACAAAACAATAAATTAAACCGATAAATAAATTCATATTACAATTTTTTACTAATTTTGCACCCCAAAGGCTAATCCGCCTACAAAAGTAAGAAAAAGTTTATAATTAAAAAATAAAAAATGAAAGTAGCAATCGTCGGAGCCAGTGGAGCTGTAGGACAGGAGTTCCTAAGAGTATTGGCAGAGAGAAATTTCCCAATGGATGAGTTGGTGCTATTCGGATCAGAAAGAAGCGCCGGACAGAAATACACTTACAAAGGCAAGGAGTACACCGTTCAGCTTCTAAAACACGGAGACGACTTCAAGGGAGTAGATATTGCTTTCACATCAGCAGGAGCTGGAGTTTCAAAAGAATTCGCTGCAGACATCACTAAGTTTGGTGCTGTAATGATCGATAACTCAAGTGCATTCCGTATGGACAACGACGTTCCATTGGTAGTGCCAGAGTGCAACGCAGAGGATGCTCTTGTCCGTCCAAGAGGAATCATCGCAAACCCTAACTGTACAACTATCATGATGGTTGTTGTGCTTCAGCCACTTGAGAAGTTGAGCCACATCAAGAGAATCCACATCGCTTCATACCAGGCAGCTTCAGGTGCAGGTGCAGCAGCGATGGCAGAGCTTGAGCAGCAATACAGAGAGGTGTTGGATGGTAAACCAGCAACTGTAAACAAGTTCGCATACCAGCTAGCATACAACGTAATTCCTCAGATTGACGTGTTCCAGGACAACGGATACACTAAGGAAGAGATGAAGATGTTCAACGAGACACGTAAGATCATGCATACAGACGCAGCATGTTCAGCAATGTGTGTACGTGTCCCTTCACTTCGTTCTCACTCAGAGGCTGTATGGATTGAGACAGAGAAGCCAATCGATGTTGAGACAGCAAAGAAGGCTATCGCTTCAGCAGAAGGAGTTCAGCTAATGGACGATCCTGCAAACAAGGTATATCCAATGCCATTGTTCCTAGCAGGTAAGGATGATGTATACGTAGGACGTGTACGTAAGGATCTTGCAAACGAGAATGGTTTGACATTCTGGTTGGTAGGAGACCAGATCAAGAAGGGTGCCGCATTGAACGCTGTTCAGATCGCTGAGTACCTTATCAAGGTTGGCAACGTAAAGTAATCAATTACTTTTCATAATAAACAACGAGGTTGTGTCTTGCGATACAACCTCGTTATTTTTTTATATCTTAGCAAGCAAAATAGAATAAAGATATGAAGATGACTTTCAAATATATTCTTACATTAATCATCTGTCTGTTTGTAGCCAGCGTCCAGGCGAAGGGGGAAAATGCCTGGAAGAAGGATGGACTGAAAGGAAAAGTGAAAGAAATGCGTGCATACTACAAAGACTACGGTGACACATTGGGGAAACTAGGAAAAGAGGATTTCAAATGGAGTAGAAAGTATGACAAAAAAGGAAACTGTATTGAATACTTAAATCAGGGTGTATGCAAGTATAATTTAACAAAGACGCGAATTAAATCATCAAAATTTGGAAATTGGAATACCAAATACAAATATGCAGGCAACAAGCTCCATAAAGAAATCATATCTAGAGATAGAGAAGCATTCGAAACCATTGAATATAAATATGATAACAAAGAATTGCTCATAGAAAAAAACACATATAATAGTCTCGATGAGTTGACGGACAAATATATATATGAATACGACAAAAATGGAAACAAAATAAAGGAGGAATATTACTCAAGAGACATACTATCACACGTTTATAATTACAAATACAATGAGAAAGGGATCTGTATTGAGGAAATATATACAGACGGAATATTGGATTCAAAAACGGAATATAAATATGATGAGTGTGGCAATCTTATAGAAGAAACACGAATAAGACTAACGACAACCATATTTGATGATCCTAATGAAAATGGCAACATAGTTTATTATGAATGCATATATACCCCAAATGGCGAGTTATCCAAAGCATATAAATCAAAATTCAATCTGTTTACAGGAGAGGAGTTTGAGGAACACGTCGTTGTTGAGGATAAAAAAAACATAAAGAAAGTAGATCTTACACCAGAAAAAAATATCTATAAATATGATGAAAAAGGGAATATGACAGAAATAATATTCTATGACCAATCTGGCACGTATAAAGGTGTTCGGCATCAGAAATATGATGAAATCGGAAATATTATAGAAATCAGGACAGATGGATCAATCAACATATTCCACAAAGGGGGATACTCAAATTTTGTAGAGATCAATTTCGAATACGACTATTATAAATGACGTTGAAGTAGAAATGGCACAGAGATGCAAAAAATTGCGTCACCTTCATCATTTTTTATTATTTTAGCATAAAAATTGGTTTTAGAGTTTAGAGATATGAAGTCATCCTTAAGATACATATTTTCCGCACTGTCTTTGATAGTGTTGTGCTTGTGCTGCACCGTCGCACAGGCAAAAGGAAAAACTGATTGGGATGAGGATGGACTGAAAGGGAAAGTGAAGGAGGTCCGTACATATAATGTGAAAGAAGGATCTGGCACTATAGAAAAATCTTTCATCCGTCGTAAAATCAAATACGATAAAAAAGGAAACCGTCTGGAGGAAGAGCACTACAACGAGTATGACGAAAAAGATGGAGAATTGACTTCAAGACTAACTTATAAGTACAAAAAA
>JAEEMG010000058.1 GCA_016283095.1 Paludibacteraceae bacterium
CGGATGAAGGACTACTTCGTCTTATCGAGAAGGCAAAGATAGGTGCTCTTTCCGAGAAAGAACACAGGATCTATGAGGCAAGTTTGAAAGCACTAGAGGATGAAGTTGATATGGAGGAGGCTGGATATGAGCGAGGACTTGAAGATGGAAGAAAAGAAGGTATTGAGGAAGGCAGGAAAAATAATTCCATTCAAATCGCAAAAGAAATGAAGAAAGAAGGAATGGCTCCATCTCTCATTGCCAAACTAACCAAACTCTCTTTGGATGAAATAGAAACTCTTTAATAGGTTATAAATCATCATACTAAAATAAAAGCGAGAATGTGCATCTGCATATTCTCGCTTTGTTTATTTCTTGTCTTTGTCGCAGAGTCAAGTGGGTGTGCCGATCATGTATAAAATTGTTTTGACAGCTCAATCTGTCGCTTGATTGTTCGCTTTGAATTTGATTATATTTGTAGTGATGACATCTCCTTTGTCATAGTATTCTTTTTGAAGGATAGTGTTGAGTTTGTTACAATCTATACGGTTTCCATTATATAATAGTCTCCCTTTTGCTAATCCTTCTTTACTTTCATAAAAATAGCCATAATCCAAGCCAATAAAATCAATGAAGTTTCTAAAATCACCATTTTCTAGTTTATAGTATTGATTCCAAAAAGTTCCCTTATGTCCAAACGCAAATCCACACAACCCAGTTCTTTCTATATAGGAAAATCCCAATCTCCATGTTTTAAGGGAAACAATGGAGTCCTTTTGCTTGGATAAGATCAGATGCCCGTCAACCCAATCCCCTTCCAGTATCAATTCTGGTATTGTGTCAGAATCTATATAGATTAAAGCGTAATCTTGATTTTCAGAATGATAGTCGTTTTGAGATTGTAGATATTCTTTGTAGTATTTGGGCATGTCAGAATCACAATGTATGGTGTCTTTTGCGTATGAAACCTTACATGGCTCACCAACCCCGTAATCGCTATAATGTGTTATTATCTCTCCATCAGACAAATTCCATGGGTCGCTGATACTTGAATTTTCCACGTCTGTCTTAGGAAGTGTGTCTACAACTGTCTTAGAAAAAACAGACTCTGCGGGAACGACGATTGCTTCATTTAAGACAGTATCGATAAGCGTTTTGTCTTTTGGTGAATCTGAAACATTGCAATTTGCTAAAAGAAATGCTGATAATAGTAGATAGACTTTAGTAAGGAAAAAGTTTTTTTTCATGTTTGATATTCAGGGAAATGATTGCGGCTGCCGAAATGGTTTATAGTATATAATATGTTTTTTTGTGTAAATAAGGGGCAACCACAAGGATTGCCCCTACTGATGTTATGCTTTTTTCCAGTGCTCGTCGCGGCACTTATATATTTTCTCGATTATCTCGACCACTTTTGATCCTTCTGCAAGAGTCGTTGTTGGATTGGCTCCATGATTGAGCGTGTCGACAACGTTGCGGATTACATAGTGGTGGTTTTGAGCCGAACCTTTGTATGGACCGTAATCGTTAGGTGGGTTAGACGGTGCAAGTTCAGGCATCTCGTAGCCGTCGATGTCGCAATACACCACTTCGTTCATGTATTGTCCGGCCACTTTGATTGTGCCTTTCTCACCAATGATTGTTATGCTGCTCTCAAGATTCTTGTTCCAGACTGCTGAACTGTAGCATAGTGTGCCCATTCCACCGTCGACAAAATCAAAAGATACAAAACCGCTGTCTTCGAATGCAGTTAGTTTCTGGTGTGTGAAATCGGCGAAATTGCCTCTGATATTCTTGATGTCGCCGAACAGCCAGTACATGATGTCGATGAAGTGAGAGAATTGAGTGAACAGGGTTCCTCCATCTAGATCTGCAGTGCCATGCCAGTTGCCTGGTTTGTAATACCTCTCGTCGCGGTTCCAATAGCAACAGAGCTGCACCATGAATATTTTGCCAAGACGTTTTTGCTCGATAGTCTCTTTAAGCCACACAGAAGGTGGGGAATATCTGTTCTGCATGACACAGAACACACGTTTGCCGCTTTTTTCAGCAGCGTCTTTAATCATTTTAGTTTCGACGGTAGACAACGCGATTGGTTTTTCAATCACCACGTTGTAGCCGGCGAGAAGTGATTTAGTTGCATATGTCGCGTGTAATCCGTTAGGCACGCAAATGTTAATGACATCCGCGTCGATGCCAGAAGAAATCATCTCATCGAATGAGGAGTAGAATGGGGCATCATCCACAGGAAGATTCAGCTCTTCCTTGGGCAGGATGTCGCAAATGCCGACAAGAGAGGCTCCAGCTTCACGTCTTATCATTTCAGCATGACGCTTGCCGATATGTCCTTGTCCGACAACCGCAAACTTCACATCTCTATTTGTTATCATTATTGTCTGTTTTTTGCAGTATAGATACTTGACCGCCTTTCAAAGTGTATGTTTCTTTAGATTCATGGCAAAATGCGATACCATAGCGGTTGAACTCAAGACGGAAGCCTTCTTTGCTGACCCATCCTACGTGTGCGGCTGGAACGCCTGCGACCAATTCGAAATCCAATACGTCGTGTGTCACAACGCTTCCTGCTCCTACAAACGCATATTTGCCGATTTTATTGCCGCAAACAATAGTGGCATTAGCTCCGATGCTTGCACCCTCTTCTATAGTTGTCTGCTTGTATTCATTTTTCCTGTCAATGAATGCACGTGGGTTGATGACGTTGGTGAAAACTACTGATGGCCCTATGAACACATTGTCTTTGCAAACCACACCGTCGTAGATTGAGACGTTGTTTTGTACCTTCACACCATCGCCAAGCACAGCTGAGGCTGCGACGTAAACATTCTGGCCGATATTACAATTTTTTCCGATTGTGCAACCTGCCATCAAATGAGAAAAATGCCATATCTTGCTTCCTTCGCCGACATTGCAACCGTCGTCAAGGACTGCTGTTTCATGGTAATAGAAGTTCTGGTTCATAGTTATATAATGTAGTAATAAAATCCTTTTTCTAAACAAAAAAGAACCTCAAACAGAGTCTGAGGTTCTTTTCTAGAGCGGAAGACGGGGCTCAAACCCGCGACCCACAGCTTGGAAGGCTATTGCTCTATCAACTGAGCTACTTCCGCATTTGCACTGCAAAGATATATCCTTTTCTTGGTTCTGCAATAGCTTTGGACAGTTTTTTTATGATAAAAAATCACTTTTTTGCTTATTGGTATGAATTTCAATCTGTTGAAAAATGAGTTTTTTTGTCACTCATTCAGTTCTGTCAGCTCTTTGTTTGACAATTTGCGTATCTGTGAACTTTCAATTTTTATTGCTTTCGTGAAATTCATGATGCCTCCGAGCGGAAGAAACGAAAGGTATAGAGTCTCTCCTTTATGCAAGACTCTGCCGATTTTCTGATTGAACGGACTGCCTGGATTGTAGTATCTCACAAGCTCATTGTCAACATAGTCCTCTGCATCTAGGACGACGTTGGTCAAGTTGGAGTTGACTGCAAATTTGAAATCAGCCATCTCCGCATCTGAGATTTTAAGAGCCTGACTTTCGTTGTTGTTCTTTCTCATCGACTGGCGTACCAAGAGTCTGGAGATGAAGGATCCATCCCAAAGTTTGTCGGACTCAATACGGAGAATATCCGCGATGGAAGTGTGAATGAACAAATACCCGGGGCAGAACAGAGCTTTTCTCTGTCCGATTATATTGCCACATCTTTTTATGTCTTTTATGTAGGTCGGCAAATAAGTCTCGACACAGACGTCAGAATCGTTGTTCTCTTTCCAAAGCTCAATCTTTTTTTCCAATGATTGTTCAGAACCGCGAGTGACCCTAAGCACCATCCATTGTCTTGCTTTATTGGCTTTGTCATTGTCGTTGGCTCTTTTGGCGTTCTCAATTTCTTGTGAGATGTCGACGACTTCTTCTGCGTCTCCTTTGTTTATCACCATGAACAGATCTGTCCCCAATACGGAGAAAAAGAATTTGTCGGTATTTACGTTGCCTCGCATTTTGCTGAGTTCTCCTTCCAATATCACACCGCCTGGGACGGAAAGTGTCGCATGTTTTGTCTCGGTAGGCATTGCGTTTGCTCGGAAAAGATTCTGTGGGGCGTGGTTGATTATCCAGCCAAGAGTGTTGACGTCGTTTTCGTTCACCACACGTATGACACCGCTGTTGCTTTTGCGTGAAGCGTCAGCTGTGATTTGTTTGTCGTTTAGTTCGTCGAGCATTTCCAGCAACTCATCTTCAGTGCATCTCACCCAGCATGAGAATTTTATATTGCTCATGATGGATTCGTAATATCCGTTGACATTGCTGGTGTTGGAAGGGAATAGGTAACGACGTTTGATGCAGTCGACGTCTGTCTCTTCGTCGCAGTCTGCATCTTCTTTTTGGTTGTAATCGTTTACCTTGTCTATTATAATGTTCCTAAAGGCGTCTAATTCTTTTCTTTTTGTCAAATTTATTCTGAACCAGTTTAGCTCGGAATTGTTTAGTGCCTTTGAGATTTGTGCCATCTTATTCTAAATTTTGCTCGTGCGAAAATATACATTTTTTTGCATTTGTTTTGCCCTCAACGGGCTTTTTTATTACCTTCGTGACGTTTTATATTGAATTTTGGGCAAAACTTTGTGTTTTGCTGTGAAAAATAAATCCTATTCAGCTTTTTTTACACTATTTCGCCAACTTATTATTTTTAGAAAATTTTGAGCAATAGTGTTATGCGTTTAAAATAATTCAAGTCGGCTGCCTGAATTTCACTGATCCAACATACAAATATTCGTCGGATTTATTTGTGCCTATCCAATTTTGCTATTATGTATGCCGACGGAATTGTGATAAATATAGTTGGAAATAGACGGATGAAAACAGGACTGCTTTTATCGAAATCATAATATGTTTAATCTGGAAAAATTCATAGCGGATAGTGTTATCTCACGTCCCGTAAGTATGTTTGTCCCTGATATTGAGGCCAATAAAGATAAATTGACTCAGGAGATAAAAGGGAAAACGGTTTGTGTGATTGGAGGTGCGGGGTCAATTGGGTCTTCATTCATAAAGGCTGTTTTGCGTTTTGAGCCAAAATCCGTTGTCGTGGTGGACCTTAACGAGAATGGTTTGGCGGAATTGGTGCGTGATGTCCGGTCTACAGATGGACTTTATTGTCCTGACGAGTTCCGTTGTTATACGCTGAATTTTGCGGACCCTATTTTTGAACGTATTTTCAGAGAAGAGAAAGGTTTTGATATTGTCGCTAATTTCTCAGCTCATAAACATGTGCGTTCAGAGAAGGACAAGTATTCTGTTCAGGCTCTTATTGAGAACAATGACATAAAGGCAAAGAAACTGATGGATCTTCTGACTGTATATCCGCCTAAACATTTTTTCTGCGTGTCGACAGACAAGGCCGCCAATCCGGTTAATATCATGGGAGCTTCCAAACGAATCATGGAGGATCTTGTCATGGCATACAACAGATATTTCAAGGTGACCACAGCTCGTTTTGCCAATGTGGCTTTCTCTAATGGATCTTTGCCCGACGGATGGATCCACCGACTTCAGAAGAAACAACCTTTGGCCGCTCCGTCTGATGTGAAACGTTATTTTGTTTCGCCGGAAGAGAGTGGGCAGATCTGTATGCTTGCATGTATCCTTGGAAATAGCGGAGAGGTGTTTTTTCCTAAGTTGGGAGAGGAGCAGATGTTGACATTCTCATCTATATGTGACGATTTTGTAAAGGCGGAGGGCTTCAAAAAGATGGAATGTCAGAATGATTCAGAGGCCAAAAAGTATGCCGCTGGAATGTCTTATGAGTCTGATACATATCCCGTCGTCTACTTCAAAAGCGATACTACGGGAGAGAAAGCATACGAGGAATTTTATGTTCCTGGAGAAAAAGTGGATATGGATCGTTTCACAAGTCTGGGTGTCGTCTGTGAGAGTACTCGCAGACCAATGGATGAAGTAAACAGCTTCTTTTCAGAACTTGAGGGAATCTTTTCATCTCCTGATTTCACGAAAGGACAGGTTGTGGAGGCCATCAAACGATTCATCCCTAACTTTGAACATGAGGAGAAGGGAAAGAATTTGGATCAGAAAATGTAATTTGTAATTATAGCTACGGCAGTTATGGCTGATTATTCAAAAACGATTGGTTTCATAAAAGAGTTATACGGGAATCAAGAATTTACACCGCTTTCAGTTCCTGTGTTCGCGGGAAATGAGAAAAAATATCTAGAAGAGTGTATCGACACCACATTCGTGTCGTCTGTAGGTAAATTTGTTGACCGTTTCGAGGAGGAGATAGCCCGTTATACAGGAGCGAAGAAAGCTGTTGTGTGTGTGAGTGGCACGAATGCTCTCCACATGTCGTTGATGCTTTCGGGTGTGGTGCGTGATGATGAAGTGCTTACGCAGGCTCTTACTTTTATAGCGACGTGTAACGCTCTTTCTTATATCGGAGCACATCCTGTGTTTATCGATGTTGATCGTTCCACTATGGGACTTTCTCCTGATGCGGTCAAACAATGGCTTGTGAAGAATGCGGAAATCCGTAATGGAGAATGTTTTAACAAGAACACCGGACGTAAGGTGAAGGCATGTGTGCCTATGCATACGTTCGGACATCCCGTCAGAATAGACGAGTTGGCGGCTGTTTGTGAGGAATATCATATAGAATTGGTTGAAGATGCGGCTGAATCGATAGGCTCACGCTATAAAGGAAAACATACAGGAACATTTGGCAAAGTCGGAGCTATTTCCTTTAATGGAAACAAGACAATAACCACGGGCGGTGGTGGTATGATGCTGTTTAATGATGAGGAGTTGGCCGCTTATGCCAAGCATATCACAACTCAGGCTAAAATTCCTCATAGATGGGAATTCCGTCATGATCATATCGGATATAATTACCGTATGCCTAATATCAATGCGGCTCTCGGATGTGCCCAGTTGGAAAATTTGGACAAGTATATCGCGAGCAAGCGAGAGACATCCTCTGCTTATGCGGAGTTCTTCAAAAATATTGAAGACATAGAATTTTTCGTTGAGCCGGAGAATTCTTTCTCCAACTATTGGTTGAATGTCGTTATCTTGAAGGACAAAGATGCTCAGGTCGACTTCCTTCAGCAGACTAACGACAATGGAGTCATGACCCGTCCTATTTGGGAGTTGATGAATCGTCTGCCAATGTTTGAGGATTGTGAAAACGATGGGTTGAAGAATACCATATGGTTTGCTGACCGTGTTGTGAATATACCTTCAAGTGTTAAACTGTAGATGGAAAATAAAAATCTAATCCTTGTAGGAGGCGGTGGACATTGCAAGTCTGTGATTGAAGTCGCGGAATCCGCAGGGTATAATATCCTTGGTATACTTGATATGCCGGAAGAGGTCGGTAAACCTGTACTTGACTATAAGGTGATTGGAACGGATGCTGACATTCCCCAATATGTTGATAAAGCGGATTTTGTCATAACCGTAGGCTTCATAAAAAATCCTGCCATACGTATCCGAATTTTTGATCAGATCAAGAATGCGGGCGGCCGATTGGCGACGCTTGTGGCATCCACAGCAAGAGTTTCCAAATATGCGGAGATAGGAGAGGGCACCGTCGTCATGCATCAAGCCTTTGTAAATGCAGGGGCAAGAATTGGTTGTAATTGTATTATCAATACGTTCTGCAATGTCGAGCATGACGCTCGGATCGGAGATCAATGCCATATCTCTACTGGAACTATGGTGAATGGCGACTGCAAGATCGGAGACAGAGTGTTTGTAGGAAGCCAGTCCGTACTTGCCAATGGCATCACAATCGGAGAAGACATCATTGTCGGAGCTGGATCTCTTGTCCGTAAGAGTATATCGACAAAGGGTATTTATTCGGGTAATCCTGCAATCTTAAAAGTGAAAAGTAAATGAAGCATGTCCTTATAATAGCGGAGGCTGGTGTAAACCATAATGGATCGCTGGATATTGCAAAACAACTTATAGATAAGGCTGTTGAGGCTGGCGTTGACATTATCAAATTCCAAACTTTCAAATCAGAGAAGTTAGTGTCTAAGGCCGCACGACAGGCTGAGTATCAGCAACGTAATATTGGAAAAAAAGATGAAGGTCAGTTGGCGATGCTGAAAAAATTAGAGCTTTCACATGCAGATCATGAAGAGCTGATGGCTTATTGCCATGAGAAAGGAATCCGTTTCTTTTCCACTGCGTTCGACATGGATTCCATTGAATATCTTCATTCTCTTGATCTTGGCTTGTGGAAAATCCCTTCTGGTGAAATCACAAATTATCCGTATCTGCGTAAGATCGCGCAATATCATGAACCGGTCATCTTATCAACCGGAATGTGTGAACTTTCGGATATTGAGGCGACGGTAAATGTCCTGGTGGAATTTGGTGTGGAAAAAGAGCAGATCACCATATTGCATTGCAACACGGAATATCCGACACCATATGAGGATGTTAATCTGAGGGCAATGCTTGAGATCAGGGACAGATTTGGAGTCAATGTCGGATATTCAGACCATACTAAAGGCATTGAGGTTCCGATTGCAGCTGTCGCATTGGGTGCAACAGTGATAGAAAAACACTTTACTTTAGATAAAAATATGGAAGGTCCAGACCATAAGGCTTCATTGGAGCCTGATGAATTAAAGAATATGGTCGTCGCTATCCGTAACATAGAGAGTGCGTTGGGGGCTGGCCATAAAACCGTTTCTGAATCAGAACAGAAAAATATTGAGATTGCACGTAAGAGTATCGTCGCGGCATGTCCGATAAAAAAAGGCGAAATGTTTACTGAAGATAATCTGACTGTAAAGCGCCCAGGAAATGGCATTTCCCCAATGCGGTGGAATGAAGTGATCGGTAAAGTCGCGACAAAGGATTTTGAAGAGGAGGAGATGATAGCATTATGAGAAAGATTTGCGTGGTGACGGGAAGTCGTGCCGAATACGGTATTCTTAGAGGATTGATGGCAGCGATCAAAAATGATCCTGCTTTAAGCCTGCAAATAATAGCTACCAATCAGCATCTTTCGAAACGCCAAGGTGAGACATATAAAGAAATAGAAAAAGATGGGTTCACTATCGATTGTAAGGTATATATGGCCGACGACGGTGCCCCTGATAACGCAAACTCTGTGGCCAAGTCAGTCGGACGTGGTGTAAGCGGCTTCGCTGATGCGTTTGATATCCTTCGCCCGGATATGCTGCTGATTCTTGGCGACCGTTATGAAATGCTTGCCGTCGCCTCTGCTGCGCTCATATATAAAATACCGATCGCTCATCTTCATGGAGGAGAAATAACGGAAGGAGCGTTTGATGACGCAATCCGTCATGCGATCACTAAGATGAGTCATTTGCATTTCACATCTACAGAGGCTTACCGTAAACGTGTTATCCAATTGGGAGAACAGCCGGAACGTGTGTTTAATGTAGGCGCGTTAGGCGTTGAAAACGTACTCAAGAATGACTTCATGTCAAAAGAAGAAATTGAGCGAAGTCTTGATTTTGAGCTGACAGACAAATGTTTTCTGTGCACATACCATCCTGTCACCCTTTCAGACATGTCGTCTGAGACTCAAGTGCTGGACTTGCTGGACGCTCTCGACAATTATAAAGACTACCATATTATTTTTACATATTCCAATTCCGATACAGATTCGCAGATTATCATCAGACGAATACAGGAATATGTCGACAAGAGTGCTGGCCGCTGTATGTTCATCCCATCACTGGGACAACGACGTTATTTCTCAGCACTCAAACACATGACTGCCGTGTTGGGTAATTCTTCGAGTGGTATCATAGAGGTTCCAAGTTTCGGCATCCCGACCCTCAACATCGGAGATCGTCAAAAAGGGCGTATCGCGGCGGACAGTGTGGTGAATTGTGGCTGTTCTGCTGAAGAGATAAAAGAAGGATTGGCAAAGGTTGTGGCGTATGGACATAGAAAGGTCGCTAACCCATATTATAAGGAAGGTACATGTGATGCCATCATGAATGTCATCAGGACATACCCTCTTGAAAATTTGATACAAAAGCATTTTTACGATTTATAAGATGAAGATAATCGTTATCGGACTCGGATCTATGGGCAAACGTAGAATCCGTTTGATCAGTGAACGCAATGATGTCGAACTCTTTGGAATAGATTCTCAGGAGTCTCGTTGTGCGGAGGTTAAGGAAAAGTTTGGCATAGAATGTTACAGCAGTATAGATGAAGCGTGTAAGAATCAGGATATTGAAGCCGCTATAGTCTGTACATCTCCTCTTTCCCATGCAAGCATCATAAAGGATTGTCTGAATCACAATCTTCACGTCTTTACAGAAATAAATCTCGTCACGGATGGTTATGATGAGAACATCGTTTTGGCGAAAACGAAAGGCAAAGTGCTTTTCCTTTCGTCTACATTCCTCTATCGCAAAGAGACTCAGACAATTATAGAAAAAGTCCATGAGGCAAAATGTCCTCTCAATTATATTTATCATGTGGGACAGTATCTTCCCGACTGGCATCCGTGGGAAAGCTACAACAGCTATTTCATCGGAAATCCGAAGACAAATGGATGCCGTGAGATTATGGCGATCGACCTTCCTTGGATTGTGACTGCTTTTGGAGCAATCAAAGATGTTAAGGTTATGAAGAGCAAGAATACTGAACTTAACATTCAGTACAACGACAATTATTTTGTAATGATTCAGCATGAGTCGGGTGCAAAAGGAGTGTTTGCTGTAGACGTGGTTGCCCGCAAGCCATACCGCCACATTGATGTTTATGGAGAATCACTTCAGCTTTCGTGGAATGGCACAGCTGATTCTCTTGTCCAGTTTGATATTGAAAACAAGCAGGATATAAATATATCCTTCACTGATGCGTCAGAGCATGTTGACGGATATGCGGCGTTTATCACAGAGAATCCATATCGTGAAGAGTTGAACTCATATCTCAGACAGATTGAGGACAAGGAATATCAGCCGGCGTGGAATTTCGAAAAAGACAAGGTCGTCCTTGGCTGGATAGACAAAATCGAAGCATGAAGAAACATTACAAAATAGCCTTCGTAGGCATGGGGTCTATTGGCAAACGCCATCTAGGCAATGTTTGCGATCTCATCAAATCCAAGGGTGGCAAATGTACCGTCGACCTTTATAGAAGTTCTATGAACCGAGAACTTCCTGCAGATGTTGTGGCATTGGTATCCAATCAGTATTTGTATGAGAATCCTGTGCAGGACAATTATGATATGGTGTTTATTACCAATCCTACATCCATGCATCTGGAAACGGCTGTCAAATTTCGTCCATACACAAAGGCTTTTTTTATTGAGAAACCTGTGTTCCGTGATTTTGACGTGGATGCGGATGTTGTGTCAATGCTTGATGAAATACCATCATATGTGGCTTGTCCGCTTCACTACAATCCTGTACTGCAGTATGTCAAACAGAATGTAGATCTTTCAAAGGTCATTTCTGTCCGCGCGATGTCATCAAGTTATCTTCCTGATTGGCGTCCTGGACAGGATTATCGTCAGACATATAGTGCGCATGCTTCTCTTGGTGGAGGTGTTGACATCGACCTTATCCACGAATGGGACTATCTCACTTGGATATTCGGAATGCCTACAGATTGTTATGGTATAGTCGGACGGTTTTCCAATCTGGAGATAGACAGCAGTGATACAGCTTTATATGTGGCTAAGAATAATCAAATGACATTTGAACTGCATCTGGATTATTTCGGTCGGAACACACAGCGCACTTTAGAAATTTTTACACATGACGATACAATACAGTGTGACCTTATTGCTGGAACAATCAAATATCTGAAGGCAGGGAAAAGCGTGAATGTTTCTGCGGAGCGCAATATGTTCCAGATGGCGGAAATCATGCATTTTTTCGATATAGTTGAAGGTCGCATAGAGAACGACAGTAATGTAGAACATGGCATTAAAGTGTTGAAACTTACAAAATCGATAATATAGATAGAGACTTGTTATGAATAATATACTTATTACAATTTGTGCCCGTGGTGGCTCAAAGGGAATTCCCGGTAAGAACATAAAGATTCTAAATGGAAAACCACTTATCGGATACACAATTGATATCGCAAAACGTTTTCAAGAGAAACATGGAAATGTGGAAATCGCGCTTTCTACGGATTCCGACGAGATTATCCGTGTCGCGGAGGAGTGTGGACTCCATTCAGAATATAAGCGTCCGGCTTCACTTGGAGGCGATTCCGTCGGAAAGATAGATGCCATCAAAGATGTTGTGCTTTATACAGAGAATTCAAAAGGAATCAAGTATGATTATGTGTTGGATATGGATGTCACATCTCCGCTTCGCACGATAGAAGACATAGAGGAGGCGTTCAAACTGATGGAGGCAGACCCGAATGCTGTCAACCTTTTTTCTGTGAGTGAACCGGGAAGAAGCCCATACTTCAATCAGGTAGAGCGAAAGGAGAATGGTTACTATAACAAAGTGAAGGATGCAGGAACTATCCTTACTCGCCAGTCCGCTCCAAAGGTATACGACCTTAACGCTTCTTTCTATATATATCGTAGAGAGTTCTTTGATCTTGGATACAAGGGAGCCATCACAGATCGTTCTCTCATCTATCTTATGAACCACACCTGCTTTGATCTTGATCATCCGATTGATTTTGAGATTATCTCATTCCTATTGGAAAACAATAAACTTGATTTTATGCTGTAATATATGAAAAGGTATCTTATACAAGAAACATCTTCAATAAAAGAAGCTTTAGTTGCATTAAATAATATAGCCTATGATACCTTGTCTTTGCTGGTTATAAATGGGACTGAGCAGATGGTCGGTTCACTCACGGATGGCGATATCCGTAGAGGATTGATCTCTGGGGCTCAATTGGACGATCCGGTGAGCACCATCATGCATCGCAATTTCAGGTTTATTAAGCAATCTGAATATGATGTCCGTCGTCTAAAAGAATTCCGAGAGTCAAGAATATTCTTTATCCCTATTCTGGATGAATCCTACCATATAGTAGATGTGATTAATCTTCGGAAATATAAGTCTCATTTGCCGATAGATGCCGTCCTGATGGCAGGAGGAAAAGGAGAGCGACTCCGACCTTTGACAGAGAAGACTCCCAAACCATTGCTGTTGGTCGGAGATAAATGTATAATAGACCACAATGTTGACAGGTTGATTTCATATGGTGTTGATCATATCAATGTGACGGTCAATTATTTGGGAGAACAGATAACAGAACATTATGCGAATCCTCGTAATGGTGTCCAGATCAGAACATTCAGAGAACCGAAATTCCTTGGAACAATCGGCAGCATCAAGTTTGTCGACACATTTTGTAATGATACTGTGCTGGTGATGAATTCAGATCTGTTCACAAATATAGATTATGAGGATTTCTTCCTTCATTTTCAGTCTCACGAAGCGGAAATGTCGGTTGCCGCGGTTCCCTATAATGTGAGCATACCGTATGGTATTTTGGATCTTGACGGAATAAATATCAAGGGATTACAAGAAAAACCAAAATACAATTATTATGCCAATGCAGGTATTTATTTGATTAAGAAGAAAGCTCTTGAAGAAATACCTGATAATGAATTCTTTAACGCTACTGATCTGATAGATAAGTTGATATCAAAGAAAAAGAAGGTGATTCGTTATCCGTTGAATGGCACATGGCTAGATATCGGGACTCCGACGGAATATCAGAAAGCGTTGGACTTTGTAAAACATTTGTAAAGATTAATATGCATTTTAGCTGGATTAAAAAGTCTATATTTGTATATCCTATGAGGGAGCCAAATACATTTTTTTGCTTTTGTGTTGTCCCTAATGGGCTTTTTTTGTTACCTTTGCGATGTTTTTCGGTCATTTCTTAGACGGAAATTTGATTTTTTGCACAAAAGGGATATAATCCTCTATGATTTTAGTATGCTGTATGTGTAGCTCATTATTTTTGTAAGATTTTGAGCACTAGAATTATGCGTCTAAAATAATTAATATGTCTTTCGGTTTGAAACTTACAAATCATTATAACATTTGTGTAATTGGTTTGGGTTATGTAGGCCTGCCTCTTGCTCGTCTTTTTTCGACAAAATTTAGAACCATTGGTTTTGATGTCGATAAGAGAAGGGTGGAAGCATTGATGAATTGTGAGGATTCGACAAAAGAGGTAGACAAAAAACAGCTTGAAGACGCGATTGCAAACCATGGATTCCGTTGCACCACGGATGAGAGAGAGATTGCGGATTGCAATTTCTACATTGTCGCTGTGCCGACTCCTATAGATGAGAATAATCGTCCAGATCTAAAGCCATTACAGGAGGCGAGCCGGGTGGTCGGACGTGTGATAAGCAGAAATGATATAGTTGTGTATGAGTCAACCGTTTATCCGGGAATGACAGAAGAAGAATGTCTTCCTATTGTTGAAGAGGTAAGCGGATTGAAATACAATGTTGATTTCTTTGCCGGATATTCACCGGAGAGAATCAATCCAGGAGACAAGAACCATACCGTCGAAACCATTAAAAAAGTGACTTCAGGGTCTACTCCTGAAATAGCGGATATTGTAGACGGAATATATAATGAAGTGCTGATTAACGGCACACATAAAGCGCCAAGTATCAGGGTGGCTGAGGCTTCCAAGATAATTGAGAACACTCAGCGAGATGTAAACATCGCCTTTTTCAATGAGTTGGCGAAGATATGCAATGCTATGGGTATAGACACTCATGATGTGATAGATGCTGCGTCTACAAAGTGGAATTTCGTGAAATTGACCCCTGGACTTGTAGGTGGCCATTGTATCAGTGTCGATCCATATTATTTGATCCAGAAAGCTCAGGTGTATGGAGTGATGCCTCGTGTTATGTACGACGCGAGAAAGCTAAACGACGGTATGGGTGATTATGTCGCCAACCAGGTGGTTAAATGTATGAACAAGAAAGGGGTGCTTGTGAAAGACGCGAACATCCTCATCTTGGGATTCACATTCAAAGAGAATTGTCCAGACATCCGTAATACAAAGGTGGCGGATATATTCCATACTTTAACTGAATATACATCCAACATCACGGTTTGCGATCCTCATGCTGATGCAGACAAAGTGAGATCAATATATGGAATTTCACTCGAAAAAGAAATTCCGTCTGCAAAATATGATGCGATTGTGCTAGCAGTCGCGCATGATGAATTCAAGAGCATTTCCGTCTCCAGCCTAAAGAAAGACACGTGTAGCGTCGTTTACGATGTGAAGGGAGTCTGGGACAGAGAGGAAGTGGATGGACGACTGTAAAGAAAGAGGTTGACGGGCTTATTTTAGAGTTATGCATATGGCGGTAACTATATGTGTGAACTATTATAAGAAATAAGATTAGGGTAATCATGGTCGATGCCATTTGTGTAAGCAATTGCATCAACTACATTTTGAGCATCGTCTTCTTGTTTTCTCATATGGTGTGGAGTTTTTTTATGTTGAAACTTGTTTCGATGTCACCGAAGATTTATTTGGTTTTCATATTGGAATTCCCAAATATGGTCAGATAAATTTCTGAGATTCGATAGCGTATGATTTCGATTTATGGGATTTTGAAGAAGGTGAGGATGTGAATGTAAGACGATAATATAATGAACACGGATTTACAACCTGTAGAAGACATTAATAAGAATCAGTCAATAACAGAAAAAAAGGAACACAATACAGCGATATTTGAAGAAGGAAAAATGGAAGAGCATAATGATAATGTTTCCAATAGTAAGAGAATCGCCAAAAATACGATGTTTCTCTATTTGAGAATGCTTCTTCTAATGGCTATTAGCCTCTACACATCTCGTGTGATTCTAAATTCACTCGGGGAAGTAGACTACGGTGTCTATAATGTAGTTGGCGGAGTGGTTGCGATGTTTTCAATGGTTAGTGCATCTTTGTCCTCAGCTATAAGCCGTTTTTTGACTTTTGAGTTAGGCAAAGGGGATAAAAATGAATTAAATAAAGTTTTTTCGTCCTCAGTATCCATACAAATTTTATTAAGTGCTTTAGTAATTATCTTGGCAGAGTCTGTAGGGTTGTGGTTTGTCAATACTCAGCTGGTAATTCCAGAGAACAGGCTTTTTGCAGCGAATGTTTGTTTTCAATTTTCGATATTGACTTTTGTAGTAAATCTGATAAGTGTGCCATATAATGCAGTGATTATTGCGCATGAAAAGATGTCTGCATTTGCTTATATAAGTATATTGGAGGGAGTAGGAGGTTTAACCATTGCTATTCTTATTGATTTTAATCCATTTGACAAATTAGTTTTTTATGGATTGATGTTATGCCTTTTGGCTCTCCTAGTTCGGTTTGTTTATTGTTCGTATTGCAAACGACATTTTGACGAATGTGATTACAAATTCATTTTCGATTTCGATCTGCTTAAGAAAATGTTTGGTTTCGCAGGATGGAATACGATAGGAGCATGCAGTGCCATTTTACGAGATCAAGGAAATAGTATAATAATCAATTTGTTTTTTGGACCTGCATTAAATAGTGCATTGGCGATAGCCCAGAAAGTAAATGCATCTATATCCAGTTTTATTCAGAATTTTCTTGTTGCTTTAAATCCTCAAATTACGAAGTCTTATGCATCTGGAAATAAAAACTATATGTTCAGTTTGGTATTCCAAGGTTCTAGGCTTTCATTCTATATGCTTTTGTTGCTTTCGATGCCGATAATTTTCAATGCAAATTTTATATTAGATATTTGGTTGAAGAATGTGCCTGAACATACAGTTGTTTTTGTACAGCTTATACTAATACTTGCGATGTCTGATTCGCTATCACATACATTGGTGACGTCTATATTAGCGAATGGAAACATAAAGACATATATGTTGGTTGTTGGTGGATTACAGTTACTTAATCTTCCGATTAATGTCATATTGTTATATTTCGGTATGAGTCCATATGTGATATATATAGTCGCTATTACTTTAAGTCAGATATGTTTGTTAGCAAGGCTTTTAGTGTTACATAAAATGATGGATTTAGACGTGTTTAAATTCGCAAAATCAGTATATTTCAATGTTTTAGGTGTAACGTTGGTTGCTTCAATTTTACCAATAATATCAAAAATATATTTCCCTTATGGTTGGATATCCTTTTTTGTGGTGAGCATTGTTTCTTTAGTTTCAGTATTTACTGTAGTTTTTTTCATCGGTTGTGATACAACTGAGCAGGATTTTGTTAAGAATAAAATACGTCGGTTTATATTTAAATGATAAATATCTCAAATAAGTCTGAATGTACAGGATGTTCGGCATGTTATAGCGTTTGTTCCAAAAATGCTATTTCTATGGTAACAGACAAAGAGGGCTTCAAATACCCTGAAGTGGATGAATCTCTTTGTATAGATTGTGGTTTGTGTGATAGAGTCTGTCCTATTGGTCGTCGAGATAATCAAGATATATCATTTGATATACCTATTGCTTATGCTGCTCATTATAAAAATGATGAAAAAATATGGTATGATTCGGCAAGTGGAGGAGCTTTTACAGCAATCACGGATTATATATTCAAACATAATGGAAGAGTTTATGGTGCTGCATTAAATGACAAGTTGGTAGTAGAGCATGGTTATGCAGATAATAAGAAGGAAGCATTAAAATTTAGAGATTCAAAATACGTTCAAAGCGATATTAAAGATTGTTTTAAGCATATAAAAAGAGATCTCAAGGATGGAAAAATAGTATTGTTTTCTGGAACACCTTGTCAAGTCGCAGGTTTGAAGGATTATTTAAGAAAACCATATGATAATTTGTTGACGGTAGACCTTATTTGTCATTGTGTACCTTCTCCAAGAGTTTTTGAAGATTATAAAAATTATATTGAAACTAAATATGACAAGAAGATTATCCATATTTGTTTTAAAGACAAAACATTAGGGTGGGATAAGTTTCAAACTCCTAGAATCTTTTTTGATGATGGTTCGAATATCTTTAATATAGATGACTCAAAATTGTGGGCTTTGATTTTTTATTCTCATCTTGCTGTAAGACCTAGCTGCCATACTTGTCGTTTTGCTAATCTGAACAGAGAAGGAGATTTGACAATTGGTGATTTTTGGGGGGTTGAAAAACAGCATCCAGAGTATCTAGTCCCTAATGGAGCTTCTTTAGTCCTTATCAATTCGGATAAGGGGAAAGAGGCGTTCAAAGAGATTTCTGACAATTTGGTTTGTTCTTTGTCTGATGCGGTTCAGGCTTTGCCTGATACTCTGTTATATGTAACAAAACCTCATTCTAAAAGAAGTGAATTTTGGAACGACTATGAAAAGATGTCGTTTAAATCAGTGACAAATAGATATTTAGATTTAGGAAAAAAGAATGAATATAAACGAAAACTAAAGCGTGTTCTTCGTTTGCCTTTTCGTCTAATAAAAAGTATAATGAAATAATGAAAGTGGCAATATTGACATATGCACGCACTAATAATTATGGTGCTACCTTACAGTGTTATGCTCTAAACAAGTACATAAGAAGTTTGGGGCATGAAACTATAATTCTGAATGTTCCGTTGACAGGCCTATCATGCAAAAATGAGAGAAAACCACTTTATCGTAGAATTCTAGGTTTGCCTAAAAAAGTTTTTAAGAAGATTCACAGAATGATGGTGCCATCGAATGTGCAAAGTCTTAAAGACTATGAAATTAGGTATCAGCTGACTCCTGAGCAAAGTCAGAAAGAAAAGGAGTATTCGGATCAGAATATGAAACTTTTTGATGAGTTCCGAGCAAAGTATATGCCTAATTTGACCAGGGAGTATTTCACTGTAGAAGATCTTAAAAATAATTATCCGGATGCGGATGCTTTCGTTGTCGGAAGTGACCAGGTTTGGAATGTGAACATTTGTTTGGATCAGTATCCTATTTTTTTCCTTGATTTTGTAAAACCAGAGCACAAACGTATTGCTTATGCTGCTTGCATGGGAGGTGATTCAAATTACATATTTGAGTCAAAACAAAAGAGACATGTCAAGGAAATGTTAGACAGATTCGACAGTATTTTAGTTCGAAATGAAATGGCTGTGAACATTTGCAGAAATAATTTCGGACTGGTTCCAAAGCAGGTCTTGGATCCTACATTCTTAATAGACGATTATAATGAATTATTGTCCGAATCAAAACAGAATGCATCAGGGTCGTTATTTGTTGATAAGTTCATAATCAATGATATATGGATGAATGTAGTTCGTGAGATTGCATCACGGAAAAAACTGGACATCCGAATGGACAGATGTTTGATAGAGATAAAAGACATTCCATTCAATCCTGTTTGCAAGATTCAGGATTGGTTAGGTATCTTAAATACAGCGGATTTGATCTTCACAGATTCTTTCCATTGCAGTGTGTTCTGCATCTTGTTCAGAAAACAATTTGTAGTCGCACCGTCTTACCATGGAGGAGAAGGACGTATGATAGATTTGTTGAAAAAGTTAGGTCTAGAGGATCGTTTTTACAGTAATCCTCAGGATTTGATGGATAATTTTGAGGTGTGGAGTCAACCAATCGATTATGATGAAGTTCATAAAAGGATAAAGACACTTCGTGAAGAATCAAGAGAATATCTTATAAAGGCATTAGATGGAGTTAATAAATAGTACATATCTGACCGACAAAGTTGTTGAAGATGACAATTTTTGCTATAGACAACCTATAGAAAAAAACGTCAAATATCGAATAAGGAGTTGTGTTAGTGTTTTATATGACTGGTTTTATAAATTGTTGTTTTTTTTGTTTGCAAAAAAAGCAGAATCTCGAAAATATGAAATCAGTATTTGTGCTATCTTTAAGAATGAAGCACCATTTTTGAAAGAATGGTTGGAGTTCCATTTGATGTTAGGAATAGACCATTTTTATTTATATAATAATAATTCGGAGGATGATTATCTGGATGTTTTGAAACCATATATCGATTGTGGAAAAGTGACACTGACGGAATGGCCAGAAAATCCAGGTCAAATTTCTTCTTATAAACATTTTTATAATACCTATCGAGAAGAGACAAGATGGGTTTCTTTTCTAGATTTAGATGAATTTATTTGTCCTAAGCTCGTAACTTCATTGAAAGTATGGATTCAAAAGTATGCAAAGTATCCGGTTGTCCTAATATATTGGAAGATGTTTGGAACATCAGGCAAAATGCATCATGATTATAATAAAACAGTTGCCGAACAGTATACGGTTTCTTGGCCAAAGTTATATAATGTGGGTAAGTTGTTTTATAATACTCAATATGATATAAGTGATTTCCCATTAGGAATGATGCATGAAATTTCTGTAAAGTTTCTAGGTTTGCATATTCCTCCGATAAACATATTTGGAAAGTTTGTAAAATATGGAATCCATAGGGCGAACGGCAAGGGCTTTGATATTCAGGTAAATCATTATTGGAGTAAGGCGTATGATGCTTATGAGGCTAAACATAGTCGTGGAGATGCTGCTTTTGGTGTTTCTCCAAGAAACTATGATTATTTTATTTCTCATGAAGTGAGAAACACGTCGTCTGATTATACAATAATGAGATTTGTAGTTCAACTTAAGCAACAGTTACGTCGTAAAATTTAGATTTGACAAATGATAGAGTCTTCTCTATTTACCAAATTAAAATCAAAGGAAGCAAAGGGTATTTGCATTTTGATAATGTTTATACATCATCTATTTGCGTTTCCCGAAAGATTGGACAATGTTTTCAACACTGACTTTTTGGTTAGATTAGGTCAGGAATTTGGTATTATTGTAGGACTATATGTATTTATAAGCGGATATGGTTTGGCATTAAAACCATTGAGTTTATGGGATGGTGTAGAGAGAATCAAAAAACTATGGTTTTCATTTTGTTTGGTTTTCTTTATATTTATACCTATAGGTCTTTGGTTAGGTGTATATAAGTTTGAACCAAAAGAATTCTTTGAAAACTTGTTTTTCATTAGTAGTTCTTATAATCACGAGTGGTGGTTTTTTGCTCTTTATGTACAGTTGATTGTTATTACTACAATCCTTTCATTAATTAAAAATCAAAAGGTTGCGTTTGTTGTTTTATGTGTGTTGCTGCTATGCTCTGTGATAATTAAGAAGTTTGATTTCGGAACAACATTTTTAGGTCTGAGATTATATCTTCCGGTATTTCTTTTAAGTTATATCACATGTAAATATAATTTGTTTGAGAAGGCAGATGGTTTAGTTTGCAAGGTTGTTGGGTACAGGCTAATCAGAGGGGTAGTTTACTTTATGTTGGCATTAGTCATTAGTAAAAAATTCGGAGACGCTAATTTTTTAGCATTCTTTTTTTGGTTTCTTGGCTTTTCATGCTTTACATTCAATTACCTTTCAAAGGTGTTTTGCTATTTAGGAAAACACTCCGTTAATATGTGGTTGGTGCATACATTTTATTGCTATTATTATTGTAAAGATTTTTTCGTTTCTCGTTCCAACCCAATATTGGCATTTGTTGTGTTACTTTTGTTGTCGTTAATGACATCAATAGTTATTGAATATATTAAAGATCGCTTGAAATGTCTCAAAACATACTTTTCATAGGTGGTGCTGGTTTTATCGGCTCTAATCTAATTAAAGAATTGTTAAGATTAGATGCCGACAAATGGAGTATACATATTATTGAACCTCCATTTGCTAATATCAGTCGACTTGATGGGTTGAATCTACATATTTATAAAGGATATTTGAGTGATTTTGATTTTCTAAAGAACGTCATCGAATCAAAAAGTATTACCACCATTGTGCATTTAGTATCAACTCTGGTTCCTGGTAGTTCATATGAAGACTATAAATTGGAATTTGAAAATGTGATATTCCCAACAGTCCGTTTGATGCAGTTATGTAGCCAGAAGAATATAAAGTTTATATATTTTTCTTCAGGAGGCACTGTTTATGGTGACCGAAAGACTGTTGTTCCATTTTTAGAGTCTGATTCTAAAAAACCTATTTCTTATTACGGTTTGTCTAAACTCACCATTGAAGAGAGTGTCTTGTTTGAACACAGAACATCAGGTTTACAATATTTGATATTACGTCCTTCTAATCCATATGGAAATGGTCAGTATCTTTATGGAAAACAGGGGTTGATTGCTGTTTCTCTAGGGCGAATATTGTCAAATCAACCGATTACGGTGTGGGGTGACGGTGCATCTATTAGAGATTATATTTATATAGACGACTTGACTCATATTTTCCGTAACTTGCTTGAAAAAGACATCTGTAACGAAACTATCAATATTGGTTCAGGGATTGGTACTTCCGTCAATGAAATTATTACAATCCTGAAAGAGATAGTTGAGGAGGATGTTATGGTTGAATATGTGGAGAGTAGAAAATCTGATGTGTCAAATATGATATTGGATATTTCTAAACTTAAGTCTATTTTGCCGGATTTAAAGATAACAGAGATGCATGAAGGCATTAATAGATTTTACTTAAGTGAAAAGAAAAAGATTAATTGATGAACGAGGATAAACTTATATCACTTTGTATTCCGACAAACGGGAAAGTAGAGTTTGTTTTGCCGGTACTTGAGAGTATATATTCTCAAGGTGTTGATGATAAACTGTTTGAGGTCATAATTACCGATAATGGTAAAGATTCCGTTTTGGGTGAGTCAATTGATGGGTTTAAATCGCATGGTAATATTTTTTATTACAAGTCTGATCTGAGTGGATTTGTAAATCAAGTGGATTCATTCAAACGTTCGAATGGATTGTTCATAAAAATGCTTAACCATAGAGCTAAGCTGATTGATGGAGCGTTGGTTGACTTAATTGCTTTGGTTGAAAAATATAAAGAATCACAGCCTTGCATTTATTGTTCAGATGGTGTGTTATCAAAGCCGGAACTTGTGGAATGTGACAATTTTGATTCTTTTGTAAAAGAATTGTCTTACTTTAGTAGTTGGAGTGCTGGCGTCGGTATATGGGCAAAAGACAAACCAATGTTAGACAAAATCACATATAACCAAATGTTTCCACATGCCTCCATCTTATTTGAAATACGACAGGAATCAGATTATGTTATATGGAATAAAAAGTTTATGGATATGGAAGACGATCCAACTAAAGGCGGATACAATATATTCCATACTTTCGCTGTCGTTTATCTGGATCTTATTAAAGATTTGGAGAACAGAAATAAAATTTCAAATCAAACATTCTTGTCTATCAAAAATGATTTGAGAGGTTTTTTGATTGACTGGTATTATAACTTATGTGTTGCCAACACGCAGTACCGATTTGAGACTGCCGGTAAGTTCAAAAATATAACAACTTATTATTCGGTGTTGGACTATTCCTATATTGTCGTTGTAAGTCATTATAGACATTTACGAAATAGTGTAAAGAAAATTTTTAGATGTTTGATAAAATAGACCATATAAAAAATTGGGTTGTCGGTTATTTCTGGCGTATTTATAATATTGTCATTGGTTTTTCTTTTCAAAAACTAGAAGGGACAATTATATCTCCTCATCAGTTATGTGGCAAAGATTGTATCTCTATTGGAAGAGGAACTCAAATAGATAGAAATGCAATACTTACTGCATGGAAATCATATAGAGATCAGAAGTTTTCTCCTTCGATTTTCATTGGCAATAATTCTTATATAGGAGAGAATTCACACATTTCCGCTTGTGAGTCCATAAAAATTGGAAATGGAGTGTTGACGGGAAGGTATGTTTATATCAGTGATAATTCACATGGAAACGGTTCTTTGTTGCAGAGTTCCATGCCTCCAATAGAGCGACCGCTTTATATAAAAGGTCCTGTTGTAATAGAAGACAATGTTTGGATAGGGGAGAGAGTCTGTATCCTATCTGGTGTACATATAGGTAAGGGGGCGATAATAGCTGCGAATGCAGTGGTTACAAAAGATGTTCCCGCAAATACAATAGTCGGGGGTGTTCCTGCAAAAGTATTAAAAATTATGAATTGATTATTTTATCTTACTGTGAAATCAAAAATTTTAGCATATTATCTTCCTCAGTTTCATCCATTTCCAGAAAACGATGAGTGGTGGGGAAAAGGATTTACTGAATGGACAAATGTAGGAAAGGCAAAACCTTTGTTTCCTGGACATAAACAGCCTGAGGTCCCTGGTGAATTAGGGTATTACGATTTGAGAGTTCCTCAGGTTAGAGAGGATCAGGCTCGTTTGGCAAGAGAGGCAGGAGTTTATGGCTTTTGTTACTGGCATTATTGGTTTAATGGACATCAGTTGATGAATGATATCATTGACGAAGTCTTGTTAACTGGAAAACCAGATTTCCCTTTTTGCTTTGGTTGGGCAAATGAGACATGGAAATGCAAACAATGGAATGTCGATGGTTTTGGAGATAAAATTTTAATCGAACAAACATACGGCGGGGAGAAAGATTACAGAGCGCATTTTGACTATGTGAAAAAATTTTTCAAGGATAAGCGTTACGTATGTGTTGATGGAAAACCGTTATTTCAAATATACAGACCACTTGATTTCCCGGATATCGCAAATTTCATTTCTTTATGGAATAAATGGATCAAGGAAGAGGGCATAGCGGAAGGTATATATTTTGTTGGTAATGTTATCGACGAAAAAGATATAGAAAAAACAAAAAGTCTTGGTTTTGACTGTTTGGTAATAACTTTGAATTGGCGTTTTACAGACAGAACATTATTGTCGAGATTTAAATTCAAAGTTGAGAAGTTACTCCGTCTTCCTTTGATTGTCAGATATTCTGATGCTATTACCCGTTTTTGGAAAGAAGGTATCGATAGCAGAGAAGATGTAGCGCCTACAATATTACCACGTTGGGATCATTCCCCTCGTTCTGGAAGAAAGAATGTAGTTTTGTATAATTCTACGGCTGAATCATTTTTTAAGCATGCTTGTGAAATATTGACCAATGTTTCAAAAAAAGAAAACAAATTGATTTTTCTGAAGTCGTGGAACGAGTGGGCTGAAGGTAATTTTATGGAGCCTGACTATTATAACAAGGATAAATATATCCAAGCCCTGAAAAGAGCTATTGATTTGGTAGAAAAAGATTCAAAATGAAAACCAAGCTGTTGATCTTGTCCCCATTTTTGCCTTGGCCACTTAATAGCGGAGGAAATATTGGTGTCTTTAATATGCTGAAAGCTGTAGCGAAAGATCTTGATGTTCATTTAGTGACATCTTTAAATCAAATAAATACGGCTTCCAATGCTTCGAAATTAAAAGAATTAATTCCGGAAATTACAATTCATTTATATGATTGGAAATCTGCTAAGAATAAAAAATTTGAGTTATTGAGGAAATTTGTGCGACGTCTTCAACAGAAGATGGTTTTCGCGCAAAATATAAATTCTTTAACTTTCAACTTGAATGATGAGTTTACACCTGATTATATTGGTTTCGTTAATAATGTAATTAAGGAGAATGGTATCAATATTGTTCAGGTGGAATTCTGCTCATATCTTCCATGGGTTTATTGTCTTCCTCAAGAAGTGAAAAAGATATTCATTCATCATGAACTTCGATATGTGAGAGATGAGCAGGCATATGCATCTAATCCTTATGGCCGTTATTTGATTGATTTTGCAAAGGATAACGAAATATCAATGCTTAATCGTTTTGACAAGGTCGTGACATTGACAAGTGTTGATAAACAAAAGTTGGAAGATGAGGGAGTGAAAGTTCCTATTGAAGTGTCTACGTTAGCTATATCCGATACGACACCTGAACTGAAAATAGGTTCTTCTTCTAATTGTTTGTCATTTGTAGGAGGATCCGGACATTTCCCAAATTATGATGGTATGAAATGGTTTGCAAAGGAAGTCCTTCCATTAGTGGCAAGAGAAATTCCTGATATCAAATTACAGGTGATAGGAAGTTGGTCGGAAGAAGCAAAAGAAGAGATTCTATCAATGTCATCAGCAATCGAATTCAAGGGTTTTGTGTCGGTTTTGAATGATGGCATAAAAGACACATTGATGATAGTGCCAATCAATATTGGTAGTGGAATGAGAATGAAGATTCTTGAGGCGGCAAGCAATTCTGTACCTTTTGTTTCTACAGTTGTAGGTGTCGAAGGACTTGACTTTGAGAATGAGAAGGATTGTTTGATAGCAAAATCGGCAGAAGAAATGGCTCAACAAATTGTTAGGGTTCTTAAGAATTCTGCATTATATTCATCATTGGCAGAAAACGCGTATTACACATTTGTGAGCAAGTACTCGTTTGAGGCTATGAAGAAGATCAGACTAGGAATATATTAATTCTGATATGGCTATATATATTATAATATATTTGCTTGTGTTGATTCTTACTTCTTTAGATTTTATAAATATAGAGGAGAAATATAAAAAGATAACATTGTTATGCATATATGTTATTTTGTTATTGTTTAGAGGAATGAGATGGGAAGTCGGCACAGATTGGGCTCAATTTCTAACTTGTTTTCAAAATGCCAGATGGGATAATATATTTACATATACGAGATATGATGAACTGGGTGAGTTAATGGAGCCCGGGTATATGTTTTTGAATGTTATTATAAATCATTTAGGTGACTATACTTTATTCCTTTTATTGACTAATGCGTTCATATTAGGAACATGGATGTATTTGTCTCTTAAATTGACTAAAAAGCCTATTCTGACGTTTGCTTTTATTCTGATTTTTAATCTGATCTTTCCTATAAGGTTACAATTGGCAAGCTCAGTTATTTGTTGGGCATTTTATTTTTCTCTTAAGAGAAAGTATCTCTATGCAATATTGGTTTGTCTCATAGCATATACAATTCACAAATCAGCTATGTTTGCAATTCCTTTTATATTTATAATAAATAGAGAATTGCCTAAATGGATGATTTGGTCATTATATGTCCTATCTTTGTTGGGAGAAGTGTTGGCCGACTATATTTCAGTCATTATATTGTTATTCACCGCTTATCTTCCTGAAAATTTAAGAGATAATGTTATAGGATATACAGATGCTTTGATTATAGGATATACAGAAAAATCATTTCTTTCAAATTTGATGAGTGTATCATTATATTTCTTTTTTATATACTCTTTCATAAAGGCGAGGGATATAATAAAAGAGTATATTGCAAAAACAAACAGGCCGGTTCATAAAAAGAACCTTCTGATTCTAAACACTTATTTTAACTGTTACATTTTTTTTAATTTTTTCCAGAAATTTTTTTCAGCTCAGATGCTGTCTAATTTTTCGCGTGTTGCGGAATATTTCACTATGGGTTTTGCTATCGCTATGGTCATATCATTCAATTATTGGAAACGATATCTTAGTGAAGGTATATTATATACATTATTTTGTCTTTACTATTTTTATAAATTGAAAGGCTTGTTGCTAGGTACTCCATATCCTGACGAGATGTTCCCTTATAAATCTGTTTTTAGCCTATGGTAGACGTAAGTGTGATAATAGTGTGCATGAACAAACTGGAAAATTTATATCCATGTTTGAACAGCATAAAAGAATGTACTTCTGTGTCATATGAAGTTTTCGTTGTTGCATATTTGTTTACGAAGGAAAATCTAGAAAAGGCAAGAAATGAATTTCCATGGGTGAAATTCATTGTGAGTGATGAAATCAGAGGTTTTGCAGAAAACAATAATCTTGCACTGCGTCAAGCCACTGGCAAATATTGCTTTGTGTTGAATGACGATACAATTTTGAAACCAAAGTGCATAGATATTCTTGTTGATTCTTTTGACAAACTTTCTCCAAATGTAGCGGTCGTATCACCGAATATTTTAAATAAAGACGGAGAACTAGTGGTAAGTGGAATGCCTCCATTTTCATTCAGTGATTATATTCAGTATTTTTTGCGCCTAAAGCCGCGATTTACTAATAATCAGTGGGTGATGAAAAAGGGTCTGTTCAAGACATACAACATATTAGGTTGTGCATTCCTGATTAAAAGGGATGTCTTTGAAAAATTCGGATGGTTTGATGAATACTTCTTTTTTGCTCCAGAAGATGTGGCTTTATCGACGTCGCTTAACAATAATGGGTATGAATGTTGGGTAAATTCGGATTCTGAATTAATCCATCTCGAGGGAATGACATCAGGTAAGTCGTTATCGAAAATAACACTGGCAACCGCTCCTGCCCATTGCAAAGGTTTAGCCCATTTTTTCTCAAAGGGTAATGCATTATGTTATATATTTGTCGCTTTAGTGATGACTTTTGTTGTGTCTAGTCAATTCTTGTTTCATCTGATCAAGTCATTTAAAGATACAACGGGTGTTAATTCCACATTAGCAAAAGCAAATATTCATGAACTTATTGCTTTGTACAGCTTTAAGACCCCAAAGGAGTTATTCATCAAATACTATTCTAAGCAATAGCATTATGAATTTTATAATTAAGAAGTTTTTTCTCATATTATATTATGGCTTTGCACAGTATCTGCCAGGTTCGTACACACCGGTCTTTGGCGGACTCTGCAATAATATTCGTATTTTTTGTGTTCGTCATATTTTCAAAAAGTGTGGAAATATTTCTACAATGGATCGACGAGCATATTTTGGAAATGGAGACGAAATAGAAATAGGTGATTATAGTGGCATTGGAGAGTATTGTATTGTTCCTAAAAACACAAAAATCGGAAAATATGTTATGATGGCACCTGAAGTGTACATTATCGATAATAATCATATTACAGAAAATATTACTACTCCAATGTGTTTTCAGGGTAAGACTGAGAATAAAGTTACGGTAATTGAAGATGACTGTTGGATTGGCGCTCGTGTGATGATTATGCCGGGAAAAAATATCGGACATGGCAGCATTTTAGCATCTGGAGCGATTATTACAAAAGATGTTGATCCTTATAGTATAATGGGAGGTAATCCTGCTAAATTAATAAAGAAAAGAATATGACAAATATTCTTATGTGTTGTTCTACCCTTGATACAAAGGGAGGAATGGTAAGCGTCACAAAAAATTATCTCGCTTATCAAGACTGGGGTGATTATAACATAAAATTTATTCCAACTCATTTCGATACAAATAAGTATCTGCTAATCTTATATTTTGCTTGGCAGTTCTTAAAGATTTGGTGGAATGTGAAATTTGGAGATTACAAAATAGCTCATCTCCATACTGCAGAAAGAGGCAGCTTTTGGAGGAAACGATTTTTGACTAAGTTTTTCCAAAGTAATGGGATAAAAGTGGTGATGCATCATCATGCAGCAGAGTTTGAAGAGTTTTATTCGAATAGTTCAGAATCACAAAAAAAGAAAATCCGTGAAACTCTTGCTGAAGTCGATGTTAATATTGTGCTAAGTAAACGTCTTGTCGCAATGATTAAAGACAAGCAACCCAATGCCAATGTAAAGGTACTATACAACTCTGTTAACACTTACAGTTCTAATCCATATTCACTTTCTGCTACCAATGTTTTGTTTTTGGGTAGACTAGGTGTAAGAAAAGGAACTTTTGATTTATTGGAGGCGATAAAAAGATTGGACTCCAAAATTCCTGTCGAAACGAAGTTTTATTTCTGTGGAGATGTTGGAGAAAAAGAGGTCAAAGAAAAAATAAAAGAACTTGGTATAGATCATCGCATAGCTTATGTTGGTTGGATTGACGGAGAACAGAAGAAGGCTTTCTTGTCTAATACAATGATCAATTGCCTGCCTTCTTATAATGAAGGATTACCAATGACTATTCTTGAAACTATGGCCGCTGGTATTCCTAATATTTCTACAAGGATTGCGTCTATACCAGAAGTGATACATGATGGAGAGAATGGGTATCTAATTACGCCTGGAGATATTGATTCATTGGTAGACAGATTATATCAATTGATCATTAATCCAGATATGAGGAAGAAGTTTTCTGAAGAATCTTACAATTTGATATCTTCAAACTTCTCTATTGACAACAATATCTCAGAATTAAAAGACGTGTATTTCGATTTGTTGTCCCAAAAGGATTAACGATTATAAAAAATCCAAACGTATGAACCACGCTCTGGAGACAAACGGTAGAAGCAGGGATATAGGAATTGATATCATAAAATTCTTTGCGGTTTTTTTGATAATCAATAGTCATGCGGATATTTGTTATGCAAAATATTCGATGTTGGCTACCGGTGGAGCTATTGGTGATGCTTTGTTTTTGTTTTGTTCTGGGTACACTTTGTTTTGGAAAAATCCGGTACGTTTCGACAATTGGTATAAAAGGAGAATTTGTAGAATTTATCCTTCTGTGTTCGCTGCTTTGATTGTGTCATATGTCATAGGCCATATCGCTATAAATAAAATGTCATTATGTGACATTTTGGGTGGTGAGTTTATTGTCGCAATCATGATTTATTATTGTTTGTTGTATCTTATACAGAAGTATTTTGTAGACTATCTGTTTAAGTCAATCATATTTGTTTTGCTTGTGTCATTGGTAGCGTATTATTTCTTTCCATATAAGCAAGAAGTGGGAGAACGTGGTATTTATGGGACAATCACATTATTCCGATGGATTCCTTATTTTGGTATAATGTTACAAGGTGCCTGGCTTGGATTAAATGCTAAAAATAAAAAGATTGACCTCGTTTTTAAATATAAGGAGTTGGCTCTGTTATTTATAATGGTAGCTATATTCTATGGCATACAGATTTTTTCAAAAATGAATTTGGAGTATGCACCCATTCAGATAATTACTGTTCCTGTATTGTATTTGATTGTGTATTATTCGTGGAAGTGTTGTTATTCTTCTTTTATTGTGAAATTATATAACTCAAAAATCGGGAACTTTTTGATCTTGTTTGTTGGTGGATTATGTTTGGAATCTTATTTGATACAATGCTCGATATTTACGGATAAGCTGAATGGAATTTTTCCGTTTAATTTGCCAATAATATTTTTGTTGATTATTGTTGCTTCTTTTTTTGTGCGATGCGTTGCTCGAATTTTCTTGCAGACGTTTAATAAGGAGGATTATGATTGGAAGAAAGTTTTTGCTCTTAATTAGCCGTCTGACAACTTTTATGCGAAATTTGTTATAATCGTCGAGTGATCTCGACAACAAAATTTTCGTTTTGTCATTCGGATATATCCTTTTCTTATTTTGGGGTTATATATATAGCAGAACTTTATTCGGTAAAATTAAAATAAATTAGTTTGATGGAGACAACTCGTTTTTTGAATATAGATATTTTAAATGTCTCACAACAGGAATTATTGGAACAATTAGATGAAGGTGTCCTAGTCACTCCTAATTTAGATCATCTGGTTAAACTCCAAAAAGATAAAGAGTTTTATGAAGCTTACGGACAATCGGAATGGGTTGTCTGTGATAGCCGTATTCTCTATATGCTTTCCAAATTGTTGAAAAAACCATTGCCTGAGGCTATTCCAGGAAGCAGTTTTTTCCCTGCTTTCTATAGATATCATAAAGATAACCCAGATTGTAAGATTTTCCTTTTAGGCGCTGCTGAGGGTGTCGCTGAGAAAGCAAAACGAGAAATAAATGAATCTTTAGGACGAAACATCGTGGTAGGAGCTCATTCTCCTTCTTTTGGCTTTGAAAAAAACGAAGAAGAATGTAGTCAGCTTGTAGATATAGTTAATGCAAGTGGAGCTTCTGTATTGTTGGTTGGTGTCGGTGCTCCTAAACAAGAAAAATGGATTAGAAAGTATAGATACAGGATGCCTAATGTTAAAATCTTTATGGCTCTTGGCGCTACTATTGATTTTGAGGCCAATGAATTAAAGCGTGCTCCTGCTGTTTACCAGAAAATAGGAATGGAATGGTTTTACCGATTTTTGAAAGAACCTCGTCGTCTGTATCGCCGTTATTTTATTGATGACATTAAGTTTTTCTATTATTTCTTAAAACAACTTTTGGGAATATATAAAAATCCTTTCAGTTGTGATAAAGGAAAATATTAAAAGGGATGCGTGATGTCGAAATTTTCATAAAGACAAAGAGCGGGTCATGTTGATCGGCTCTTTTTAGTCAATATTTTGACCTTGGATAATATACCAAGCTCTTTTTTAGAGTCTCTGTTTGTATTCCTTTAAATTCTTGTCAATGGAATATGATTAAATAAGAGGGAAAGAAATACAAAATGAATTTACTTGTCAACCAGATATTTGACAAATGCTATTTCAGTAGGATTGGTTGTCTATATATAATCTTATATTTTTAAATCGTTATCATGAACTACATAATTTTCGGTGGAACTGGTTTTATTGGTACTCATTTGGCCAAATTGTTGAAAGAAAAAAATCCGGATGCTGCGATATATAATTTGGATATTGTCAAACAGGGAGATCCTTTGCCAACGGTGAAGAACTATAAGCCCGCTTTGTGTGAAGGTGAGGTTCATCCGGCAACTTATGTCGCTTGCGATGTGAGAAAGCCGATTGAAGTGCCATTCACTCCGACTCCAGATGATATAGTTTTTAACTTCGCTGCTGTGCATCGCACTCCTGGCCATCCTGACAATGAGTATTTTGAAACTAATATGTTGGGGGCTCAGAATGTATGTGATTTCGCAGAGAAATATGGCATAAAGAAAATAGTGTTCACTAGTTCGATTGCTCCTTACGGTGCTTCGGAGGAGCTAAAGAGTGAGTCTACTTTGCCTACTCCTAACACTCCTTATGGAATCTCTAAACTTGTCGCTGAGAATATCCACAAGACTTGGCAGGCCCGAGATATTCAGAATCGTCAGCTGACAATTGTAAGACCGGGAGTCGTTTTCGGCAAGGGTGAGAATGGGAATTTCTCCCGTCTATACTGGAGCATAAGAAAACATACTTTCGCTTATCCGGGCAGAAAGGATACGATAAAGGCATGTATCTATGTGAAGGAATTGGCGAATTTCATCTTGTGGAATATAGAGAAGGGTAGTGCCCATTCGGAAATATACAACTGCACTTTCGAACCTGCTTACACTATTGAGCAGATTGTCGCTGAAATGAAGAAGGCGACGGGATTGACTCAGTTTGTGCCTTATATTCCTAACTGGTTGATTATGCCTGCTGCTGCTGTCGCAAAACTTCTAGGCAGTCCGATGGGAATATGTCCTGCCCGTGTTAAGAAACTGCAGATCTCCACGAATATCTGTGGCAAGAAACTTGCTGAGTGCGGCTACAAATTCAAATATACATTTGCTGAGGCTCTTTCTGATTGGTTTGAGGACAATAAGAGGGAATGCCTTGAATAGTAAGTAAATAAATGAAATATAAGAAAAGACGAGACTCAAATAGTCTCGTCTTTTTTGTTTATTGTGGGCCAGTGATACAATCTTTGAATTTGATTATTTCGGTAGAGTCAAAATTTTTGTCACATACGATCATATGTGCATCATAATCAGCTACACTACCATCAGGATTATAATATTTTATGTCATGACTGCCATTGCCGTCTTCCCAAAAATATTCGTATGACTCCATAACCTTTATTCCATTTCTGTACGCAACAGCAAATTCATCTTCACAATCACAATCATTTACTACTTGTATCTCGCTAATGTTCACCACATACACAGCGTCGGGAGAATAGCTCCAATTGTTGAGTGAACATATAATACTGTCCTTTTCTTTATAGTATTCATAGCCTTCTGGAGGAGTACTGATTTTGAATTCCAGCCTTTTTTTATGTATCAAGGATTCTGCAACGACTATTACGTTTCCCAGAACAACAGAATCGTTTTCCACATTGTCTACAGCATCTGCTTCTGCCGGTATAGTGTCCTCTATTACATGTGTTATGCTATCTGCATCTGCTATGGTAGCGTCATCTGCAACATCATTAGTTTCCGCAACCTTCTGCGAACAGGATGTCAGAGCAAATAAAGATAGTAGGAATCCAATGAGATAGCTCTGTCTTATGTTGGACATTATGATCATGGATTTAGGTTTTAGATTTGTTTTACCTATACAAATGGTTTTCTATTGTTTTAATGAACTGCTTGTCTGATTCAGACGCGTTCTTAAAATAGAGCCATTCATGTTCTTCTTTCATCTCTTCGTCTTGTATGTCAGATGTTGAAAAAGTATCCGTATTCTTCTTCCAACAAACATGGATCCATCCTTCTCCACAATCGCAATCTTCATACATAATAACCTCATTGTTGCCATTAAATTCAACGGTGAAGTAAGTTCTTTTATAAGACCAATGACCTATTGCTTGAATGATATAATAGAAGCCGGAAAATTTTATTTTGTCTCCGTTGTCGGTTAGGATTACTCTATCTTGAATATTTTTGTCAAATGACATTTTGTCATTTTCCATTTGAAAAAGGTTTGGCATAAGTGTCTCTTTTTGGGGGATTATTAATACAAAAACAGAGAGGACTCTAATGCATCCTCTCTGTTTGCTTATAATTGTCTGGATTATTTCTCGTAACCGTTAGGGTTTTGTTTCTGGAATCTCCAGCTGTCTCTACACATATCCTCGATTCCGTACTGAGCCTCCCAACCTAGTTCTGCTTTTGCCTTTGCTGGGTTGCAGTAGCAAGTGGCGATGTCTCCTGGGCGACGTGGCTTGATTGAGTATGGCACTTTCAATCCGTTGGCTTTTTCGAATGCCTTAACTACGTCCAATACTGAATATCCGTGACCTGTACCAAGGTTGTAGATCGCCAAACCACACTTCTTCTGGATTGCTTTTAGTGCTGCAACGTGTCCGCATGCAAGGTCTACGACATGGATATAGTCGCGTACACCTGTTCCATCAGGAGTGTCATAGTCGTTTCCGAATACGCCAAGCTCTTTGCGGAGTCCGATGGCTGTCTGAGTGATATATGGCATCAAGTTGTTTGGAATTCCGTTTGGATTCTCACCGATAAGTCCACTCTTATGTGCTCCGATCGGGTTGAAATATCTAAGCAACACTACGTTCCATTCGTTGTCAGCCTTCTGTACATCCATCAAAACCTCCTCCAACATAGATTTTGTCTGGCCGTATGGGTTTGTGCAGTGACCCTTAGGACATTCCTCTGTGATAGGGATGATAGCAGGGTCTCCGTAAACAGTAGCTGAACTAGAGAAAATGATGTTCTTCACATTGTGACGACGCATAGTGTCGATCAATACGAATGTTGAATTCATATTGTTTTCGTAATACTCCAATGGTTTAGCTACACTCTCTCCGACAGCTTTCAAACCAGCGAAGTGGATAACTGCGTCGATCTTATTATTGCTGAACACTTTGTCCATAGCTACTTTGTCGCGGACATCTGCCTCTATAAAAGGGACCTCCTTGCCAATAATTTTCGCAACTCTTTTCAAAGATTCAGGCTGTGAATTCACGAAATTGTCAACGACAACAACTGAGTGGCCAGCTTTGTCCAACTCGACAATTGTATGGCTGCCGATATATCCGGCGCCTCCAGTTAAAAGAATATTCATTATTTCTAGAATTTGACAGAATCTATGCAAAATTATAAAAAAATGCTGTATGAAAATTAATTTTCAATTCTCATTTTGACATTTCTTACATATTTCTTGATTTTTTTAGATTTTATCAATGACAAAAATCCCTTTTGTGGTAGATAATTGGAAATAGATGTTGTATAAGTAACACTACAATTTGTATGACTACAATAAAATACTTACATTTGTATAAAATATGTAACTTATGTTGAATTTGATAAATCGATATCCTGCACTTTCGGTGTGCTCCGCTGATTTGCAGGCGATGTTGGAAACACTTATTGAGTGCTATTCTAAAGGTCATAAGTTGTTGATTTGTGGAAATGGTGGTAGTGCGGCGGATGCTGAACATATTGTAGGCGAATTGATGAAGGGTTTCAGAAATCCTCGTAAGATAAGCAAAAAAGAGAGCGACGCTATTATGGCTCTTGATCCTGTAATGGGAAAAAATCTTGTCGACAAACTTCAGGAAGCTTTGCCTGCAATCGCATTGGATGGCCATGTGGCTCTTACTACCGCATATCTCAACGATTGTGAACCGCTTATGTGTTTCGCTCAACAAGTTCAGGGGTATGGCTGCGAAGGAGACGTGTTGCTTGCCATCTCTACTTCGGGAAACAGCCAGAATGTGCTTTATGCCGCTACTGTTGCCAAGGCAAAAGGTTTGAAGGTGATTGGACTTACGGGTGCCAATGAAAGCAAACTTTCTGCGATCGCTGATGTTTGTGTGCGTGTGCCGCAAACTGAGACTTATATGATCCAGGAATTGCATCTTCCGGTTTATCATTGGTTTTGCCTGAAACTAGAAGAGACTTTCTGGAAATAAGAATTAATGTGATTGAAAATGTGTAGAGACGTTGCGATTGCAGCGTCTCTTTTAATTTAATTTGAATGTTACAGGTATTAGTTGTTTTGTTCGAACAATGTTGCCGTTTTTAATTCCGGGTTGCAATCCTTTAAATAGTTTCACTACGCGAACTGCTTCTTGTTCCAATAATTCAAAATCTTTGCTTTTATTATCGACTTTTTGGTTACTGCCAACCTTTAATTGAACAGAATTCACTACTCTGACGTTTGATACATTTCCGTCTTTTTCTATAATAAATTCTACAAAAACTCTTCCTTGTATGCCATCATTCATACATGTTATCGGATATTTTATGTTTTCTCGTATAAATGAAGTATAGTATGACTGATTCTCCGATAACGGGTTGATTTCTAGTCTTGATCCTTCGTATACTGTTGTGTCGTTATTGTCCCATTCCTCATCAATTTCATTGTTTACCTTAGTCGTTGCATTTTGTGCGGATCCTTTATTGGATTCAGTTGCGACATTGCTGATTAATGATGGTGAAGTATTCTTTTTTTCAAGCGGTTTGCAGACGATGACACATACGTTTTCTGAATTAAAATCGTCTTTAGTTATTGTTTTTGTCTCATATTTTTGGAAGCGAATGGTGGTCTCCTCATTCTTATCAATAGGAACAATGATAGGGTTTTCACCATTAGAGTAATATAGCACATCATTAATCTTGAATTTCACGGATTTCAAAGTGTTGCCATTGATGTCTTGAAAGACGAATCTGTTGACACAAATTGTTGTGTCAAGAAATTCTCCCGGTTCTAAAGAACGCATTTTTACCCCAGCGATGTAAAATGGTCTGTTGGGGAATATGTTGGATGTACAAGTCTCATTTACTACACTTGTTGATATGGTGTCTGGTGCAGAACAAATGCATACTGAGTTGTATGGATAATTTATAAGACGGCAACGTAATCTGGCTCCATTTTCTATTTTGATATCACAATTCCACCAAGTGAAGTGTTTGACAGAGCCCACATATTCGTCGCCATGTTTTACAGAATATCCGTCTTCAACCCATAATCCGTTTTCTTCATTGAAATACCAGAGTGGAATAGTGTCGTGAACGGTGAATCCTTCTGGGGCAGGATATTTCAATAGGGCCTCGCATCCATTTTTAAGCTGAAGCATATCACCAGTCTCATCTGTCATTTCCACATTGATCATGCCGTATGAGATGAGTGGGGTGGTGTCGCCATTAGCGGCTAATGCCATAAGGTCGGCACCAGGCATAAGTGGCTCCATGGCTGGAGATTCTGTCGGAGATAGGTAGACGACGGAAATGTCGACTGTCCCGTTATAGTCGGAACCGTCGTTTTTTGCTAGACTAGATTCCGGAATTGTCACCGTCGCACCGTTGACCTCAATTATGACTCCTTCATTTGCATTGAATTTTTTTAATGTCACAAATTTCGACGGTTCTTTCTTTATCAATTGGATAGGGTAGTTCATTGTGTCGCTGACCATTTTTGAGTAGATACGGTCGAAATATCCGTCCTTCTGAATTCGTAGCACGTGACGATTGCCTATGAGAGTGTCGACGTCGATGTTGAAATGTCCAAGCGAATCGGTTGTGGCTTGATTGTTTCCTGAGATTATAGTGACATTGGTAAGGTTGTTCCCATTCGCGTCACATATCTTACCTTTTATTGTGGTTCTCTCTTTTGGTGAATCTTTAATTGTGTCTTTAGATGTGTCTACGCAAGCATTTGCTATTAGAGCAAGTAATGATATACAGATAGTTTTGAAAATGCATTTTCTCATAAGCATGGCGTTTTGTTAATAAATGTCTGTACACAAATATACAGTTTTGTCAGGATTTATTATTTAGAAACTGGTTAAATTCGTTTAATATTTTTAAAGATAAACTCGTTTGTCAACTAAAATGAGGATTATTAAGGATCCTTGTTTGATAGATCTGGAAACTTACACTACAATATCTGAGAGCTCGTTATTGTTTATTATGTGCTCGCCTTCGGATCGCACTAGAGAGAAAAGGGTTAGGGAAAAATCTTCAAATCTATAAGTAAATTTAATGATTGTGTGGGCAAAATGTTCCAAATCTAATCAATCGTTTTATAGAGGGAAAAAAGGTCGAGCGTTTTGCCCGACCTTTCTTGTGCTATTTTGATGTGATAATTATTTCACGATCAATTTCTGGATGCTGTTGCCAGCCTTCACTACATAGATGCCTGTGTTTCTGACGCTGATCTTGTTGTCAAACTCAGGTATTGCAACGAACTGAGCTACGATTCTGCCTGTCATGTCAGTGACTGTGACATCACATCTTTCTGCGACGTAGATGTTTGCAAAACCGTTCTTTGCAGGGTTTGGAGCGATAACGAATGAAGCCTCGTCAGCAATGTTCTCAACAAAAGACTGACCACCTACGCAAGTCACGTCGTCGATATACAATGTTCCTGTCTTGCCGACACTTTCTTTAATCTGCCAGCTCAACTTGTCAATGCTTGTCTCGTTGAAATCCATATCCTTACCCCAGTCTGAAGCCTGCTTCAAACTACCCCAAGTTACAGAAACTTCGGTCCAGTCTGATGATGCAGACACCTTCTTTGTGTGGTAGTCGTCATCCTTTACATCTGTCATACATACGCGGAATTCGTGAGCAGGACCCTTGAATCTGTACGTGATTTTCTCACAGCTAGAAAGATCCTCACCTTCTTCGTTCTTTCTCAAGTACATGTCGACGCTGCAATAAGGATCTCCCATCCAGCCTTCACCGTTCCATTGTTTACCCATTGTGTAGTCGACTTTTACAACACCGTCTTTGACAAGATCGTCTGAGGCAGTGATTTGAGTGTGAGGGTTGGCATTCTTGTCTGAGTCGTCCTTGCTCTTCCAACGTCCGCCCCACTTGGTGATTACGTCGTTGTCCTCCATGTCGTCGATCAAACCTGGATCAACATATCCTTCTGGCAATACAGTGACTTTTACAGTCTCAGAAACCTCATCCTCACCGTCGCTTACTGTCAAACGGAATATGTATTCTCCCTCTTTCAAACCGCTGACTTTTGTAGTGGCTGAATTTGCATTCGCGATAGTTGCGTCATTAGGTCCAGACACCTGCTTCCAAGCGAATTTGTAGTTTTCGCTTCCGCCTGCGGCATCACCTGTAAGTGTAGTCTCGTCTGTAGGCAAGAAGAATTTCTTAGCACTGCAGATGCTCATCGACAAATCCTTCTGTACTGGAGTTGTTACAACTGGCTTATAGTTGATCCATCCTTTACATTGGTTAAGCATGTAGATACCGTCTTGTGTCATGTCTGACTCAGACCAACCAGTAGTCTTGAAACAGTCTTCTTTTAGTACAGACCATTTAGCGTCGTTTCCGCCCTTGTTACTCATCGACCAGAATGCTGATATTACGCCGGCTTGCTTATATTTGTCAAGCAGACCACCTGTGTTTCCTGGATCCATACCCCATTCTGTTACGACAACAGGAACACCGTTGTTCCATGAATCTTTTCCGTTCCAGTCTCCCTGGTGTCCCCACTCGATATATCCGTGCCATGTGTAGGCGATATTTGAATATCCTTGTCCTGCATCAGTCACTTGGTCTGGGTGACGTGAGTATTCGCTTGAACCAACGATGATTACGTTGTCGTCGTCAATCTTTCTGATTGTAGGAATGACTTTTTTAGCATATTGTACAACTGTTCCGTCATCACACTTAGGCTCGTTGAAAATCTCATACATCACGTTTGGATAATCTCCCCATTTTGTTGCGAAATATGTGAAGAATTCATTTGCAAGGTCTACCCAATGTTCTGCGTAGTGTTCGTGGAAGTCGATGATGACGTAGATGTCGTTCTCGATTGCGGCGCGTACCATATCGTCCACCAATGCTTTTGTATATTCAGGACTGTGTAGGTAGTTGTCTGTGTTCCAAGTTGCGCTGTGATCTGTCCAAGTGTTGTCTCCAGGGGCAATTGAAACTGGCAGACGGATCAACTGGATATTCCAGTTCTCTACCAAGTAGTCGACTGTCTCTGCCTTCCACCACTGTGGAGCTGAGCAACTCCAGAACCAGCTTGGTCCCATTAGACAAACTTTCTCTCCAGCTTCGTTGCGTACTGCACCGTTTTTAGTGTTAAGCTTTCCGTTTTTTGTCACAACGAAATCTTGTCTTTTTGAAGGTCTGGCAATCTTTACTTTCAACTCCTTGACAGTCTCTCCCATAGTGATTGTTATCACATCCGAACCTTCGCTGCTTGAAGCTGTGTAACGGCCATCTGTTGTGTTTGACGACCATTTTGTATTTGCTGCGACCAATTCGCCAGCGTTGTTGTATCCTCTTGCTATGATGTCCACTGTCTCATCAGGCATCAAATTAAGTTTGCTTGGAGACGTAGTAATCTTAGTGACTTCGGCGTCAGTTGATGATGTCTTGATAAACTGGAAATAGTCGATGTTGACAGATTTGCCAGTACAGATGACGTAGAATTTCTGTTTTCCGGCTTTCAATGGGAACAAGGCACTCTCATCTTTTGGAAAATCTGGCCAATTGTTCATTGGCACTTCCCACCACTTCTCTGCATTGTTGGCTTGTGTGTCGAAAATGTAATAGTTGCCATTGGCATCCTGTATCTTTACATTTCCGTCTTTTCCTGTAAGATAATGGAATGAGATCTGATATAAACCATCTGATGGAATTTCAACTTCGTAAGTAAGTTTCTCACCTTCTTCGTCGAAGTATCCGATTGTCTTGCCACCATTTTCTGTGACAATTTTAGAGTTAAGACTTTTAGCGTCGGTGAAGTCTTCTGCTTCAACCTTGATCTGGCCGTGTGCCGACGCTGATAAAAGTAGGGCGGCTGCAAGCCATCCGACTTTTGCGTAATTCTTGTTCATGGTATTATGCATATTTTAGTTTTTATTTCCCTAAAAATATATGAATATGGCCTTTGCAAATTCAGAAAGGACAACATCTGAATGTCAAGTTGTTTTTGGTCATATTTCTGATAACCCAGTGTTTGCCGTCTAATAACATAAAGACGTAGGACTAACATTCGCAAAAGTAAAAATAAATTTGAATAACAACAATAATTTGACCGCATTATGATTTTTTTCTCTTATTTTTCCCCTTTTCAAGACGTGATGATTCATCATATATAAAAAATCCCGGCTGAATGAGTGACACCACAGTAGCCGGGATTATCTTGATCGTGAAAAAGATTTCGCTATTTTGCCGATGGGTCGTTGATCAATCCAATGAACAATACTTCGTGTTTGTGTGGGTTGTTGATTGTCACGACAAACGGACGATTGACATCAACTTTTACAGACTTATATTCATGTATTGCTGCTCCTTCCATAGAAATGGTTGTTATTGCTGCACCTTTAGCACCGTCTTCATCAATTTCCAGATGTGTCAGTTGTTTAACATTAGTGACATGTGCTCCGTTTGCAATATTGTTGAAGTTTTTAGAGAAGACGTTTTCCAATCCGATTTTTTTCAGACTCTCGTTCAATTCAATTTTATCGTTTAGATTGAATTTTGGCAGAGAAAGTGAAGGACAGTAGATTGTGTCCGGACCCATTTCTGTATGTCCACGTTTGTAGTGGATGCTGTCAAGATCAATTTCTGCAAGTGCCTTTTCTGGAGAAACACCTTCGTTTGGAAGGATGACATTCATGACGTATCCAGCGTGGAAGTTAAGCGTGACTAACTGATAGTTGTCTCCTTCCGCATAGCATCCTTCGTAGTGATTTTTCATCTTCTCAACTAACATTTTTTCTCCTGTCGCTGTGGTGAATGTGTCGGGGCTTGTATATGATGGATTAAATTTATTTGCCCATTCAGCTTGGAAACTCAATGCATTCGCCAATACTATCCATAGAGCTGGATTTTTAGGGATTTGCATTGAAGGGATCATTCCGTTTGTCGTTTCTTTCGCCCATTTATCCATTAATTTATATGTTGTGTCAAGTGCGAAATCAACGTTGTTAGCTGCCGCTTTATAGTAATCTTCAATGTTCTGCAAATAGTTTTTGCCGAAAGGTATGCCATTCTGTAGGAATGCGGCGTTTGCCACTCCGATTTCAACTTCCATTGGATTCTCTGTTATCAGAGTGTTCATACGCTTTTCGTACATGTTGTTCAGAAAGTCGAGTGGCATGTCTTGCTGGCCTAACATTTTTGTGATCTCTGCGTAAGCACTGTCGTCGTCTGCTCCGTTCACCAACATGGCAAGAGCAAACTGTAGACTTGTTGGCGAGAAGATCAGATTCTTGTCTTTGTGCCCTTCTTCTTTGGATATTTCCCAGAATTGAGCTGTCGCAATTTTGTTGGCAGAACGGATTGCGTCAACCTCATTTCCATTGAGCGTTAGATTTAGTTTGTCTTTGGCTTTATATACACAATTGCTATATTCTTTTTGCGCATGGTATATAGCCTCTCTTATTTCCCATTCGCTTGCACCTCTTTCTCTCAAATCTTGTACAATTGATGTGTCGTAGATGCAGTCGTTTTCCATTGCCGTTTTGATGTCCCAGTTGGCTACATCACCATCCATACGTGCTATCTCTTCGTCGAATGTCACTTCTGCTCCATTCGAGGAATAAAGAGTGGATGATCCATCTGTACGGGTGACTTTGATGAAAATTTCGTCGCCATCTTTCACATGGCTCACTCGGTCTGTCTTCTCTACCTTCACATCATATTCCTTGCCATCAGGCAAATTGATGTGCATATATTGCGTCGCAGACATTGTGCATGCCGCAAACAATCCGAGTGCTGTGAGTATATGTTTCTTCATAACCTTATTCTTTTATAAGTTTGACGGTTTGTGAGTCTGTTTTTAGAATGTAGACTCCTTTTGCTTGTGGCAATTTAATCTCTGCCACACCTTCAGCTGACGCATTCACTTTTTGAATTGCAGATCCTGCTACTGAATAAAGAATCACTGAAGATTTCGGTTGCAATCCCTCTGCTTTGACGTGGCTGTTATCGGAATATGTGAAGCGGACTTCCTTGCTTCCCAAAACAGCGACGTTGCTTAAAGAACCGTCAGTGAAATGATACGAGTCGACTTTGCTGAGCTCGAATGCTGTCCTTGCTGATCCACTGACAATAAAACTGTCTGCCTGATAAGTGATTTTGGGAGATTCCGACAGAAGGTACGAAAACTTTGTTCCGTCGGTCAAATCAACTGTGACGTGCGTCGTCTCAGCGAATGCCGGAGCTGACGCCATTGTCATCAGGACTCCGATTGAACGTAATAGATTTTTCATGTTGTAAATTTTATGTTTATGTTTAATTTTAAGTGTAATGCTCGCAAGAAAATAAAATCAGTAGAGACGAGATTATTCCCGTCGCTACTGAAAAAATACTCTTTAATTTTTTAATGTCGGATCGTTGATCAATCCGATGAAAAGTACTTCGTGTGTCTTAGGATTGTTGATTGTCACTATGAACGGACGGTTGACATCAACGTTTACAACCTCATCCATATATGCACTTCCAGTTAACTCTACTAATGTCACAGCCGCACCTTTCGCACCGTCTTCATCAATTTCCAAATGTGCCAATTGTTTTACATTAGTCACCTCCGCATTTTCTACAATGTTGTTGAATTTAGCGATGAATGTCTTTTCTAATCCGATTTTCTTCAACATTTCATTTAACTTAATCTTTGAGTCTATGTTGAATTTCGGCAATGAAAGTCTTGGGCTGTAAAGAATGTAGAAGGATCCCGCATCTTCGGTTTTGTGTTTTATGTTATCAAAATCGATTTCTGCAAGAACTGCTTCTGGAGAAACACCTTCTGCTGGTAGAACCACATTCATCTGGAATCCCTCGTAAAATGGCAAAGTGACGAGTTGGTAGTTTTCTCCTTCTGCATAATTGCCAACAAAGTAATGATTCATCTTCTCTACTTGCTTCACTTCTCCTGTCGATGTGGTGAATTTGCCAATCTCTGTTCTCATTGTGTCAAATTTCTCTTCCCATTCCGACTGGAAACTTAGGGCATTGGCTAATACAAGAATTAATGATGGATCTTTGTCAATGCCTAATTTTTTTATCATTTCATTTGTAGACTTTTCTGCCCAATTGTCCATTTTTGTATATGTGGAGTCTTCATTGAAGTCTACGTTGTTGGCTGCTGCTTTGTAGTATCCCTCAATGTTTTGCAAGAAGTTTTTTCCAATAGGAAGCCCTTTTTGGATGAAAGCCGCATTTGTTATTCCAATATTGACTTTTTGAGGATTTACCATTTTAAGATTAGTCAAACGCTTTGAATACATGTCGTTCAACTCGTCGAGTGGTATGTTTTCTTTTCCTAAAGCGGTTGTGATTTCTGCGTATGCTTCGTCATCATCGGCTCCATTTGCCAACATGGCTAAGGCAAACTGCAAACTGGTAGGCGAGAAGATCAAGTTTTTGTCTTTGAAGTCTTTATCTTTAGAAATGTTGGTAAAGAGTTTTGTCGCGAATTTGTTTGCGGAACTTTGTGTCTCAATCTCTTTGTCAGAGAAGTTTATTTTTTTCTCATTTCTCTTTTCTTTGACACAATCGCTATAACTTTCTTGTATTTTGAATATCTCCCAATCGTCAGCCCCAGACTCTTTTAATTCACGAATTCGGGCGGAGTCGTATTCACAACCTTCTACCATAGTAGATACAATGTCCCAGTTGGCGACATCGCTATCCATGCGTGTGATTTTTTCGTCGAATGTCACTTCGGCTCCATCCAAAGGATAAAGAGAGTAGGAACTGTCTGTACGGGAAACTTTGATGAAAACTTCGTCACCTTTTTTCACATGGCTCACACGATCTGTTTTCTCTACTTTCACATCATACTCCTTGCCGTTTGGCAGGTTGATGTGCATATATTGCGTCGCTGACATTGAGCATGCCGCAATAATTCCGATTGCTGATAGTAAATGTTTTTTCATAATAAATATTTTATCCTCATATCTCAGATAATCATGTTTGATTTTTTTCGCTATGCAAGATTGTCTTGCTACTTTGTAATTTAAAACTAACTAACTTTGGTTGTCTGAGACGTTGCAAATATAATGATAAAATTGAGTCGTTAAACATTCCGTCGCAAAATATTGACTTTAAGTATGCTATTTCTCAGTGATTTGGAAAATATAATTTTTTTTTGTTCTTGTTTATTTGATTTAGAAATATCAAGTAAAAAATGACACGGATAAAACATTTGATTTTGTTGAATCCGTGTCGAAGTGAACATGAAATATAAATGATATCCAAGGAATCAGATACAGAATATCAGGAAATCACCTTTTTCTGACGCTCTATGGTCAACAATTTGTCTCCAACCTTCAGCTCCAGTTTGCCGTTTGGCACAATGAAACTATCGCCTCGCTTCACCATCATCACCAGCATCCCATCTGGAAATTTCATATCAGAAAGACGATTGCCATTGATGAAATCTTCATCTGTCATTATCATTTCGGAGAGTTGAGATTCCAGTTTTTCAGGAAGTTCAATGCCAAAATCATTTCCGTCTTTTGGTTCGACTGTGGATAATCCCAACCAGTGGGCACATGCGGTAATTGTGGTTCCTTGCAGCAACAGAGATAGAAGAGTGATGACAAAGACAACATTGAAAAGGAAATATGCGTTTTCAATTCCAGCGATCACTGGATAGGTCGCAAAGATTATCGGCACCGCGCCACGAAGCCCGACCCACGACAAAAACAGTTTTGCTTTCGCAGGTATGTTGAATGGGGTAAGACAAAGGAATATCGCAGCAGGACGTGATACGAACATCATAAATAGTCCGATCGCAATGGCGACTGGCAGTACACTCCACATCTCATGCGGATTGACAAGCAGTCCAAGTGTGATAAACATCACGATCTGCAAAAGCCATGTGACTCCTTGCATGAATGCGTTCATCTCTTTTTTGTATAACAACCTGCTGTTTCCTGCTACAAGTCCCGCTACGTAGACGGCCAGATACCCATTGCCTTTCAACTGGTCTGTAAGGGTGAATATGATGAAGATCATGCTCAACACCAATACAGAGTAGAGTGATGAGTTAGGCAGGTTGATATGGTTCACAATCCAAACAGATGCATGGCCGAGTATGTAACCCAATAATCCTCCAACCACTAGTTGAATCAAGATTTCCAAAGCTAATCCCCATCCGGAAAACTGATCAGCAGATATGATTGCCTGTACTAAAGCAATTGTGAGAACATATGCCATCGGGTCGTTCGATCCGCTTTCCAACTCAAGTGTTGGACGTAGATTATATTTCAGCCCAATACGCTGCGAACGTAAGAGATTAAAAACAGATGCGGAATCTGTTGATGATACAGTGGCCGCCAGCAACATGGAAAGAGGCAACGATAATCCAATGTCCAGACTTGTCCATTCCGACATCAGATAGATGAACAGACCGGTTATTCCCGTCGTCAGCATTACTCCTATTGTAGAAAGCACAAGCCCCTGTGATAATATCGGTTTTATATCGTGGAACTTAGTGTCCATTCCTCCTGAGAACAAGATGACACTGAGGGAGAGCATGCCGATTAACTGTGCATTCTCATGACTGTCAAATTCCAATCCTAGTCCGTCAACACCGAAAAGCATGCCTGTGAAAAGAAACAGTAGGAGAGTAGGGATGCCAAAACGATATCCCCATTTGCTGATGAAAATACTTGCAAAGACGAGTATGGCTCCTATAAAAACAATATTCTCTGGTGTCAAAGTCATAGTAAATAGTAATTAGAATTAAAGAGACGAGATTAAAAGCCCGCCGCCACGTATTGTCCGACGGCGGACTGTTTGTTTAGAATAACTGATTGATGATCTTCGCGTCTTCCCCCTCATAGATTATGACATCTGAGACGGGTTTATATTCGTAATCTGATTGCTTATATTGCAATAAATGCATTACTGCATACGACGCGTCCTGCGAAACACAGGCCTCCAGCATATAATTGCCATTAGGAGTGTCATTGATACGGAAGTTTTCTGCGACCTTTGATAGATTGTCACGAGTCGCTTGCAAAATACGGTGCAAACGTTGTCCGTCTGGGATACTTAATTTTACCCTTTTAGCTTCTATGACACTTCCTGTCGGTGCATATTTTACCGTGCTCAACAAGCCGAAGAACGACTTGCATACATTGATACGATTATCACTACAGATGTTTTCCCACATCTGCAAACTTTTAATATTTGCCATTTTGATTTTCTTTGATAGGTTTAATAATAATTCTCTTTTTTAAGAATCTGTTTTCTGTACGGCTGAATGTGATGTTTGTTTGATTGCCTTTTGTCTTATCATAGTCCACACTAAGGGGGTCGCAAAGAAGATCGAACAATGGTGTTCTGTCCTTTGTAATCCTCATGTTTCAATAGCTGGATAAGCTATGAAAAAACTAAACTGAACAGATTCTGAAATATGAAAGAGACCCTAACAAAGGATGCGTCTCAACGCAATGACATAGTAGAATCGTGGAGACGCAATTCCTCTTTGTACCAATATACAAGCACAAAGAAAGAATAAACAAAGAAAATATAAAAAGCAACAGGAGTCTGTCGGCTCCCAATAGTTGGCGAATCTTCCTGTTTTACCTCCGCCCAAGGTGTGCGGACGAGTAGGGCGGGAACTGCCCAGACTTTGGGTGTCTGGAGCATTTAATAACAGGCTGTATGGCAACTGCTCTCCATCAAACAATATGCCATGCTCTTCTTCACATGATTTGACTACGCTTTCTTCTGTCTCATTCACAACAATGTTTTCTTGCCAGACACTTGTGGAAGTGTTGGATAATCCTAAAAACATTGTGATGACAAGCCAAATGTATGAGATCATATCTGTGTGAAATAGTCTTTGCCACAAAGATATGTTTTTTTGATCCAACTGCAAAAATTACGCTGTTTTTGACAGAGCAAATGCAGATATTTGTTGCACTGTATGACTATTGGTTGTTTGGAATTGTTCTAAAAGGAATGTGAAAAATACGGACCATTCCACGCATTTGTGGAACAGCCCGTATCGTAACACAAAACTTACGTCCAAGAACGTATAAAATCTTCTTGCATGAAGACGTACGTATTCATTTTGCAATGACACGCACGTCCGTGCGTCTCTATTTGACAATCACCTTTTGGTCGCCTACAATGTAAGAACCATTAGATAATCCTCTCAATGCTTCAGATTTCTTGACGTTGGCTTTTACCAATGCTCCTGAAACAGTGTAGACATTGACAATCTCGTCGTCGTTGTCTGTGGCAATAGATTTGATATTATCAAGTGGTGAGATTATTACTTCCACTTTGGATCTCTTACTGTAGCAGTATCCATCCTTGTAGGCGATATAGAACACATAAGGATTCGTTGTCGCTGCTGATCTGTCGATCTCGACAGAGTTGCTTCCCTTCGAATTTGGTTCGTCGACGGAATTAAACCATATCAGTTTCATTGATTCATCTAAAGTCTGGGCAAATTTCTCTGTCGTAAGAACCTCACTGCTGTCTCCATTGATTGTATACTGGATGTTTTCCTCCTTCGGAGCATCAGGAGTGGCATTTACAGTAACCTCAAAATTGTGAAAATCACCAGCACATCCAGTCCTGTAGTCAACCAACTGGTATGTGAATATTCCACTATCTTCTGACTTCATTTCTTCAAAGAATTTCTCGTCCTTGTTGTCTCCCAACGGTGTTCCAGACAATGTGTCGGCTCCCTTCCACCAATGTATTATATAATTTGATGGAACTCCATTTGTCAAAGTCGTGTCTATCATACCATGGCCTTCTCCCTCACAGAACTCAGTATTTGGAGTTCTAAACTCTCCATCTGGAGCCTTATTAAATCTGATATAGATTGTATCTGCTGTTTTACATGAACCATTTGGATACTTCGCGTCAACAGCGTAAAGCAATACTGGTAGCTCAGTTCCTACAAGAGAGGAGTCGTCATAATTGATTGTCTTAGCCTCTACAACATCATTCAACACGGTTTTTGCATCTGACATATCGCCTGGGTTTTCTGATTCAAACCATTTGATAGCGAAACCTTCGAAATTGTCAGACTGCCAATCTGCTTTGTCTGGTGTGATGTCTGCTGCCTGAGAAAGAGTGACACTTTCTCCATAACACAAATCTATCAAATTCTTTCCATGTTTATGGTATTTCGCATACTTGTCTGCTTTGATCTTGATATTTGTCGCTGATGCAGTACACATATTACATTTTTTCAATGCCTCAATAGTTGAAGAAACAGAATATGCCGCACACATCTCATTTGGATTATATAAATGGGACAATCCTAAAGTCTCCAAAGTTTCTTTTGATCCAAGGATCGCACGGAAATATACCTTGTCGCCAGAATCAATTTCATTAAAGACAGCTGATAAGTCTGTTAGTTTTACAGAGTCGGAAATGCCGCTTCCTGGAATTGGCTTCCATGTCTTGTTGTCTTCTGGATTACCTGTCGTGTATTGGAAAATATAGCCTTGGTTGTTTTGGTAGAATTTAGAAATCATGTTTGTTTCGCTTGCAACCAAATTCAAGTCTTTTCCTTCACAAGATGTGATGCTTTTATTTGACAGATCGTCAAAATACAAATCCACATTAGGAACCGCACATGACCAGAGCTGAATGTCATCCAGAATCAAGTCGTTGCCTGTTTTATTCTGATCTGTTCCGCCAGCTTCTGAAATGATCTCAAGCTTAAGGCTGTCACCAGTCAAATCAAAAGAAATTGAGACCTCTTCCCATGCTGTAGTAACATCATATACAGTTTCATTGTCATGTACAGAATATCTAGTTACTGTTTCTGAAGTGTATTCCTTTCCTGAACCATAGTCTGTAACACGGATTTTGACTTTAACAGGACCCTCTGAAGCAGACCAGTTGCTGATATAACATTTTGCAGTGTATCTTCTTTCACAAAGGTTCTTGATTGTTCTGCTATAAAGAACCTCATTAGCCTTATTGCCACAATTCAATACCAACATGGCTCCATAACCATAACCATTATATGTGTGGTCTGGCACATATCCATTTGGCGTCTGATATGTGTTGGCACCACTAGCCATAGAATCAGAAGCTGGATACTTACCATAGAAAGTCTGGGCCTGCCATCCCCAGTGTGTACCCTCAGAATCAAAACTATTAGTTATATTAGCTGCGACGGAATATGTTCCTTCCATATCAGGAGTTGAATTATATCTAGCTCCAGGAATAGAGTCTGACAGCTCGTATGACCAACCATCAGTTGTCCTGTTCGCTACTTTGATTGGGTTGCTTATGTCAGAGTAATCCCATACCCAATAACTGCCTTTTTGTGTAAACGTACCAAAGTCATCCTGCCATATCAACTTTTCATCAGATGGATTTCCATTGCCATCTGTACAACAAACTTTATCTACAAACTTAAAACTCTTTGATCTGATTTTATATCTCTCTGCTGTAGTGATTTCACAATAAAATGTGTATTCCTGTCCATCTACATTTCCTGTGGTGTGAGTATACGTTGTATTTGTTGCTCCAGAGATAGCGGTTCCATTTTTGTACCACTGATATTTACAATTCTTATATTTATAAGTGTCGTCCAATCTGAATGTGACATCCTTACCTCCGACACATTCAGAATTTTTTCCTAATATTACTGGCTCAACCTCTGCATAAACTTTGATGCTTTTGATCATAATAGCTTCACCTTTAGCCATTTGCGAAATATAAAAGTTCACAGTCAATTTATTGTTATAAATTGGGCCATGGAAAGCTGTCGCTGATGATGGAGTTGTTATTTCAAATACGTTACAAGAATCCTCTCTGAAGCCGGGACGAGAATCTATGCCTCCGGATAGAGTGTTGTTGACACCGATTTTTAATGCCGAATTATATCCGCTATTTAAATGTGGAGCTTTATTCGACCCTGAATTGTTTAGATAGGTTGAGGAATGTGGGTTGCAGACTTCTACAACAATTCTATATTTACCATTGTTCTTCAGCCCTTTAACTTCCATAGAAAAGACAGGAGTAGTTGGAGTTGATCTTTCACCATTAGAAATGATTACTCCCCACTCTCCAGAATTTTCATTGTCGTAAAATCGCAAAGAATCCAAATTGCTAGGATTGGATGTTATCGCATAGTGTTGCTCATTTAAAAAGGATGACATTTTTTCCGTTGAAACAATAGAATCAGGTAAAAGAAAATTTGTCCTGAAAGTAGGTGTGTTGATACCTTCAAAATCATTCAGTTCATCAAAAGAATGATAAGCGTCGTTTTCCCCACCAATAACTTTAAACTCTGTTGATGCCACCAAAGGTAGGTTTGTGGTTGGCGCAAATTGAGCATAAACATTGGAATTGCCCAACAAAAGCCCAATAACGAATAACCAAATGGTTAGTAAATGTTGTTTTTTCATATTCGTAGACTTTAAAAATTCTAATAACATTTTTGTAGATTTGCTTTTTCTCTTTATTTCAATTTGATGAAAACTTTTATCGTCATGGTTAAAGAATACTTTGCAAATGTAATGATTTTTGAACTAGGTATATATTGTCGCATTGATATTTAACTTTTTTTATATTTTTTCTGTAGCAATAGTTGTGATAGTGTTCGTGATGTGCGAAAACAAAACCTAAAATTATAATATGAGTTTTCACAATGTCATTCTTTGACATTTATGCGAAAATATGCGAAACGATAGTGTAGATTAGAGTGCAGGCAGAAAGTATCATAAGTATGGATCCTGTCAACTTGTTCAAAATCACAAGACCACGTAGATTGAATCGACTGCGGAAAATGTCAGCTATGTTCACGATTAATAGCCACCATGCCAACGCTCCAGCCAATATGGATGCGATGCTAAGCACATTCTGTACAATATCCACGTCGCTGGTAAGGAATGAGAATCTTGAGAAGACTCCGATAAACAGGAACACCACCAATGGATTGGTGATTGTTAGTCCGAACGACGATAGAAAATCTTGTATCACACTGCCTTTCTTCGTCTCCATGTTTTTCAGTTTGGCGACGGGATTGTCTCTATATGTGTGTAATCCAAAGCAGAACACCACGATGCTGCCGATAATTTCGAGCGCGAATTTGTGGTCTTCAATGAATCCTATCACCATCGACATACTGAATCCGGCTATCAAGGCGTAGATCATATCCGACAGCATTGCCCCGAATCCAGTGGCAAAACCGTGGGCTTTTCCTCTGTTAAGTGTACGCTGAAGACATAAAACGCCTATCGGTCCGACTGGGGCCGATACTACAACGCCGATCAACATGCCTTTTATTAGTGTGTACAACATAATTGCAAAGATAGTAAAATTAAATTAGAAATTATAAATGTGAAATGCGAAATGAATTCGAGACTGTTTAAAAATAAGGAATTGGCTATAATAGTATGAGGATTGGTTAGGGCGTTCTGCCCTTAACAATCCTCAGTTTTAGTTGCTGAATGGGCGTATATAGCAAAATATTTTAAGCGAATTTGAACAGCATCTTTGCGTTTCAATTTAGCATTTAGCATTTAGCATTTATAATTTATAATTTACTCAACTCTCACTTTTCCTCCTTCTGAATTAGCACTGAATGCCGGACAGTAGTGTGGAATCACTTTTGTGATGCCTTGTGTGTATTCTCCGCTCTGTGTCACATGCAATGTGTATTCAAACACTCGTGTGCCTTTGCTGATGTGGTCGAAGAACATGCTGTATTCGCTGTCTGTGATGCTCTGGTAGTAGAATCTGCCGTCGGCCCATTCCATGCCTGGACGTTTTCTGACAGGCTCAAGACATGCGGCACGTAGATCGAGCACCTGTACAAAGTCGATGTCTCTGTCGCTTCTCAATGTCATCACGATCTTCACTTTGTCTCCTTTCTTCAGCTTTTCTCCTTCTTTGATCTCCTGGAGCATCTCTTTATCGTCGTCTCCGTCGTTGCCGATCACCACTTTATACATCTTCTTTTTCACCTCTATGCCACTCTTTCCGCTTGTTATCTCGGAATATGGGGCGTCGTAGGCGATGTAGATGCCGCCGATACCTTCTTGTCCGGCTGGTTGCTCGACGTGGATGCTGTTGCACAGTTCTGGAGTGAAGTTTTCTTTGCCGTAATGGATCTTCACATATCCGTCGCCAGACAATCGTTTCTCGTCGATCTGCTTGCCTCCGATCTTTATCGTTGCGACGGTACGGTTTCCGCTCTTTCTCAAATCAGACGTTGCTTTTCCATCACCTACTAATGCGTCGATGGCGGCTAGTGTACCTTGTGTGTTGCTCCACTGTGTCGTCTCTTTCTTTGTGATGAGATGGAAACGTAGGTCTGCCAACTCTTTGGCATCACAACCTGTCTTCTGGAATGCTTTTGTCAACATTGCGTGGGTGCTGATGGAGTTTCCGTAGCGTCCCCAACTGTTTTGATTCTCTTTCCAGTACATACCGAGCTCCTCTGTCTCAGTAGCACTCTGACGTAATGATTCTACGATTGATTTGGCTTCTTTCTCGTCGCCCTTCATATTCAGGACGATAGCGAATGAAGCTTTGCCGTAGAGTGTCATATCTTTGATCTCTTTATGTGCCTTGCCGACGTAGTAATCGAGAATCTTTTGAGTGTTGTTGTCGAGATTCTTGTCGTATGATATCCTCATCTTGAATATGTCGAATATCCATTCTCTGTCTGCGTTCCATTTTTTCTCGATCTCATTCTTATATGCTTCCGCTAAAGCTTTGTCGATGTATTTCACCGCATCTTTCAGCATCTTCTCGCACTTCTTTGGCAAGACTCCGTGTTCACGCATATCCACCAAATATTTGGCTACATAAACTGTCACATATTCGCTTGGCTTGAACCCTGGGAACCATGCGAATCCTCCGTCTGCTTGCTGCAACTTCTGCAGTTTGCTGATCGCATCATTGTTGGCTTTGGCAATTCTGTCTTTGTCGTAAAGTTCCACGATTTTTGCTCTCTGCTCACTCTCGTCCTTAGCCTCACACATCCATGGAGTCTGCTGCATCAACACGTTTTTCAGCTCCTGGTTTTGCTCAAGTGGCGACGTTGCGTGGATGCCTTCTTTTTTCCATTCCTCCACCACACTCGGTATCTCCGGATAGATGTTGGCTATGCGTTGTGCCATCTGGTTGACATAAACGGTTGAAATCAATTCCGTCGCACAATCATATTTGGCTTCTTTCACTGATGGTAAAGCCATGAGTGCCTGCCATACAGCGTTGTCTGTATATTCCACGGTGAGTTCGGCGTCTTTCATCTCTTTCTCATTGTATGGGATTGAGAAATCTTTTGTTTCTCCGCCTCTCACGTGCATTGACTTGCTCTTCACTACGTGTGTGCCGTCAGCCAAAACTGGCAACTGGTGCACCTCACCGTCGGAGAAGGTTCCGCTTTTGCCCACCATCTTGACCTCTATCGCCGCCACTCCTGCTGGCACATCAAAACTCCATTCCTCAACTACTGAGGACTGTGCTGCCACATTGAATTCGTGTGACTGCTGCAGAAGTATTTTGTCTGTCGCTACATCTTTTACGATTATAGCGACGTCGCCTTTCATAATCTTCCGAATTTCGGACTTTCCGTGCGTCTTTATCTCATCGTTGTTTGTGATGGTAGTGGCGAATGAGCACTTGTCTCCTTTTCTCACGAATCTTGGCAAACTGGCCTTGACAGTGAACGGCATCTTTGTCTGCAATTCCTCGCTGGTGATGCAGCTGTTGACTTTTTTGTCGTGTGCAAAAATGAACATTTTCCACGCTGTCAACGCATCTGGAGCTGTGTATTCAAACTCCACACTGCCATCCGCATTGGTTGTCAACTGAGGATAGAAGAATGCCGTCTCCACAAAATTATTGCGGACTCTGACATCTGCGAATTTGTCTTTGGTATCAGCATCGTCAGAACCCATTGCTTCATTCTCAACTGAATCAGATTCTATTTTTGCACTCTCTATTGCGTCGTATGCTATGTCCATACTTCTCAACATCTTTGGAGATGCTTTTATTGATGGACATACCCCAGGAACTCCATTAGCGTATGCGTACATGATGTTGACATTTGGCATATTGATGTTGTCCCATAAGAACTTGAAGTTTGGCAATTCTTGGTATGAACCTATATGAACGCCTTTGTGAATGCCGAAAGGACGCAAGTAGTTGTAGCGTGATTCGGTTTTGTATTCTGGATAATAGATAGAGTAGTGGTCTAACGTGCTCCATGATGGCAACATGCCACGAAGGCTTGCGTCTACCATGACTGCCGCGACCTCATAGTTGATGCTTGTCGGCTTGATTCTCATCTTCACTTTCTGTTTCTCACCGGGCACGATGTTGCGGACAATCTCTAAAATCTCGATCTTTTGTTCCTCTTTCGTCACTTTCCTTTCTATGTTCACATTACTGTGCTCTTTTATTAGTTCGTGTTGTCTGACAGTGACGAATTCCACAGACACCATGTTCAGATTGCTGTTGGCGAAGTATTTGTTGAATGGCACTTTGTAGATTTTCTGCTCATTATTGATCTTAATCCATTCGTCATGCAGTAGTTTCCCATCCTCACTTCTTACAATAGCCAATACAGCAGCATCTTTTTCAGAGGATCCGATCAGAATCTCAGCGTCTTTTTCTCGTGAACACTCTTGTCTTCTTCCGTCAAGACATGGAATCCAAAGTTTTGATTCAAATCCTTCTGGCAATTTCGACGATGTCTTGTCGTATAATAAGAATTCTTGCCAGTCGATCACCTCTCCCGACAATGTTTCCAGGTGTAGCTCGTAGGAAGCTGGGGCAAGTGATGACAGATCCAAAGACTCCTCTGTCATAGATCCTTTGCCTTTGATCTTCTTGGAAATCAGAGCTTGGCTTGAAATATTTTTATCTTTATTTCCTTTTGTGGTGACGGTGAGCATCACTTCTGCATCACTGTTGTATTTCGCAGCGTTTATAATGTTGAAACAGAACGCCAGTGGTGAATGCTTTTCTATATTGTAGTTGATGAAATTGCATAAGACTCCTTTCACAGATAGCTCTGCTAAATCCACATGATTATTTGCTGACACAGTCTCTCCACTTGGCAAAACAGCGTCGACGGTGATTTCAACTGCTTTTGTGTCATCTTTTGTGATGGCGGAATCTGTCACAATTGTGAACTTGCCGTCGTCTCCACATTTGGCTTCTCCAGAAAACAATACTTTTCTTGTGTCAGAATAACCAGTTTTCACATTTTCAATGCGGTATTTGACAGTCGCTCCACCGATTGCTTCTCCTGAGAATGTTTTGACTTCGCCTTCAAACTCAAGTTTGCTGCCATACATTATCGAACTTCCGTCTTTCACGTTGATCTTGGCTTCTGCCACTGGCAGTTTGTACGACTCCACTGTGATTCGGTGGTTTTCGTAAACTCCGTTGTTTTTGTCATCATTACAGATCGCATTGATACAGAAACTTCCATTCAGACGGTCAGTCGGAATGTTGAATTTGAATGCAGCCGAGCCGAATCCGTTTGTGATGACCTCTTTTTCTTCTATCGTTTCGTAGTTCGCATCCTTAAAAATCAGTTTGATCTTTTTGCTTTCAACTACGTGCTCTTCATTTTTGCTCAGAGATGTCATCACTACTTTGCCTTCTATTGTTTGGCCTGGACGGTAGATGCTTCTGTCTGTTAATATAGATATTGATTGGCTCTCTTTTTCTGCTGCAGATTCATTTTTATAAATACTCATCCATTGTGGATAGATATCCTCGCCTTTTTGTGCGTGGATCTCATAATTGTGACTGTCAGACAGAGTGAATGTCACTTTGCCGTCTGCGGATGAGTTCTGAGTCTCTTTCAGATTATAATCATAGCCATGGATAAGGTATCTTTCGACTGTTGCTCCGTTTGCTGGATGTCCCGTCTCTCCGTCCACCACGAATATGTCTCTCTTGTCTCCTACAGTAGTGATGTCAAACAAAGAAAGGTCAGTGATGTTGATTGTTATATAGTTGTCTTTGTTTATTTCGTTTTTCTTGTTGCTGAAATAAATCAGATATTTTCCGTAGTCAAGATCGTTGCCGATATTAATGACGGTATCTTTCTTGAATATGTAGTTAGACGGAGATAGTTTGAATTCTTTCTTTGCTATAAGTTTTGTTTTTACCGATTCTTCTCTGTCATTGTTTTTTTCTATTTCTATAGGAGTCATCTCAACACGATAGATTTCTGCATAAAGCAAGTCAGTGTTGGCATAGCTGACATTGATCTCCACATCTTTGCCTTTACCGAAACATGCTCTTTTGGCAGATCCGTTGACTTCAACGTTGTTGAGCCACTCTATATTTTTGATCAGCTCTTTGGTGCCGGGGTGTTTGGGATATTCCTTTTTGTATTTTTCCGCCTCATTTATAATTAGAGTTGGAAAAGATTCGATGTTTTTCAGATCATCTTGTGAATTATAACCTGAGTTTCGTCTGTATAGGGCACGACACATTATCTCTTGCTTTTTCACAACAGCGTTTACAATGTTCGAAGTCTTTCCGTCGTATTGTTTGATGAGATCATCTAAAGCCTCTAGATTTTCCTTGTTCTGCGTTTTGCTCCAATTGATAGATAATGATTGCAGACGGGAAAGTTCTGCGGATAGGGCTGCGGAATATTCCTTTTTGCTGTTGTGATAGTTTATCACATCGGCGAAGACAGAGTTTAGAAAATCTTTTTTCAAAAGCTCTTTCGGCACACGGATAATAGGCAGAAAAATGGATTTTGTAAATTCAATATCTGATAAGTCGTTGAAATAAAAAGATATCAGCGACGGGAGCATCGCATCAAAAACCGATGGATGGACCTCTTTGTATTCATCTGTGATTGCGTCATTTTTGACAAACAGAGAGTGGTATTTTTCTGATGATGTGGAAAGAAGAGTCTCTTTGTTTTTCACAATGTTGTCGACGTGGGTGCGTACGACATCACGTAGGTTTTCAAACGACATCTCACGGAAATCTTCAGCTGTAAACTGCTTGCCGGACTCATTCTTGACTGTTGAGACAGCACCTGGGTGTCTTCCCATCACATTAATGAAATCCTTCACCATTTTTGCCATGAACAGTTCACAGCATGCTTTCTCCACTGGCGATTTGAAAGAGCTCTTCAGTTCTGACACCTTTTTGTAGTGGCTGATTATGATATCCTCTCCCTCTTCACGGTTGGTGATGTGTGGCTTGGTTCTTGATCTATGTATAGGCAAGACGTTGGAATTTAAATCACTTACATCGTCGTTGATTGTGGATTTTTCTCCTGCAGATATATCATATTCGCATCCCAAATCGATTGCGAAATCATAGATCTCACATTTCAGAAGGTTCAGTTCGTCTTTCTCCTTTTTTGCTGTCACACGTATTTCGTCAACTTTCTTTTGGGCATCCTTGAGTAAAGGCTTGTCCATAAGCTTGTCTATCTCACTCCATTTAGAAGTGTAGTCGAATTTTGATGTTTTGTTGTTTCCCATAATAGACAAAGAAAGAAAAGTTAGTATCAATGTTAATATGAGTTTCTTTTTGCTCATGACAGTATCGATTTTGAAAATGTTGTGTACAGCAATGAATCTGAGTGACTAAAACTGGGACGTGTCGCATTCACGTCGCCACTAAATTTGAAAAAGCAAAAAGAAGGGAGAATTAGAAATCCCCCTTCTTTGATTATTTGTTGGAATAAATTACTTCAATGGAGACTCAACGATTACGTAATCACCATTTGTAGTCTTGTCATACCAAGTGTTGTTGGCAAAATAATATTTTTTGCCGCTGATCTCCACTGTCTTGGCATTGGCTGGCAATGTCACTTTAGTGGCAGGTACGATTCCTCTTGTGGCAGGAGTTGAGTCTGCTTTTGTTTCTGTAGTTTCATTCTTTACCTCTGCCTTTGTCTCCTTCTGGATAGCGACAGGCTCTTCGATAAGCAGGTATCCGCCTTCTACTGGCATATACCATTTGTTGTCAGCGAAGAAGAAATCCTGATTTGCGACCTCAATCTTCTTGTTTACTTCAGGTAGCTCCTCGATTATAGTAGCACCTTCTGTTGGAGCGTCAACCACCTGATAGCCATTGTCTGTAGCCACAAACCATGAGCCTTCACCCACATAGTAAGTCTTACCGTTCACTACGACAGCAGAACACTCGTATGGCAACTCAGCCACGTTAAGTGTCTCGTCTTCTGTGATTGGAGATTCGACAATCTCGTATCCTTCATTTTTAGGAGCGAACCATGTGCCTTGTCCGTAATAGTAAGTCACATTGCCAACATACACAGGGAAACAACGGTAAGGAAGGGTAGTGAAGTACCATCCGTAAGGGTAAGCCACCCACTCATAACCCCAGTATGGATCCCAGCGGTAATATCTTCCACAATGCACATAGTATCTGCAGTTTCCATAGTAGAATGGATGATAGTGGTATCCTATATGTGAGTGGTAAGTGTGTCCATGACGTCTTGTGATGCGTGGGTTATTGCCATGCATTCTGCGTGTTGAACTTCCGACTCTTGAAGATCCGACTCTTGAAGCATTCACACTTGGAGCGTTAGGTCTGCGTGATGTCGCATTTACGCGTGATCCTGTAGTTCGTACTGGACGTGCAGCGACTTCATGTCGTGTACGTGCAGCTGGTGCCGCCTTCTGTGTTGAAGGTGATGCAGCTGCGTGAACTGTCGAACGTGAAGACGTTGGACGAGATGATGAGTATGAACGGCTGCGGACACCTGTCGAACTTGACGGACCGCTGTATGATCTGCTTGGTGCACTGCTGTATGATCTGGACGAACTTGTCGATGGTGAACTGTACGAACGACTTGAAGATCCACCGCTATAGCTTGAACCTGATGAAGAATGTCCACCGCTGTAGCTTGATCCAGATGATGAGCGTCCACCGCTGTAGCTAGATGAACCGCCACTGCTGCTACCGCCTCCTCTTGATCTCTGCGCTGAGGCTGAGACTGAAAAGAGAAGGAACAAAAGTGAGAATAAAATCTCAATAAAACGCATTCTTTTCATATCCTTCTAAATTTTAGTTTGTGCAAATGTAAGATAACTCTTTGGTTTTTACATCATCTCAAAATTTAAAAAATGTTATAAAATGGGAAATAACGTGAAATATGTGTTGCATAATAGCAAAATTAAGAATTATGAATTAAGAATTAATGTCTGATTTTTGGCGACCACAAGGAATACCCCCCCCACGGAGATGTATATCCCAACAAATACGCATTACGAATTGTGAATTATTTATTGTCTTTTGTGACTAAATTTCAATAATTTCTATTTTGTTGACTCTTGTTTCCATATTTTTTGTATTTTCGTCGCATAATGTTTAAACATTGATGAAATAAAAACACTTTAATATATGAATAAGCATAAAATGAAAAGAGCAGTTGTTGCCTTCTTGACGGCTATTCTTTGTCAGGGTGCTTTTGCAGATCTAAAGACGGAATTGACAGTTGTTGAGTTTGACTCAAAGTCTCACGTCTATAGAATTGAGGAAAGCGGTGAATTGTCTTTTGAGGAGAAGACCCTTGTGATCAAAGAGAACGAGAAGTCGGAGGCAAAAATCCTAAGTTTAGGAAATATCTCAAAACTTTTGGTTAGAGATGTTACAGCTGTTAACGATTTGTCTTCTGATTCTCAGTCTATTACATTGTATCCAAACCCAGCGTCTTCTGAAATCTTTATCTCAGGATTTGAAGGCAGACAGACAGTGGAAATCTATTCTATCAGTGGTGTGCGTGTGATGAAGACTTCTGTTGAGAATGGTTCGGTGATCAATATTAGCAACCTTCGTCAGGGTATTTATATTGTGAAGGTTGATGGTAAAACGGTAAAACTTTGTAAGATATGATTAGAAGAAATATACTTTTTGCATCTGCAATGTTTTGCTCGATGGCCGCATTAGCAGATACAGAGATGTCAGTGTATCAGGGCTCGGATGTGAGTGTCCGCATAAAGAATCCTGACGCGAAGATGAAATTCAGCGGTAATAAATTCACTTATGGAGACAATGAGTTTGAGACATCAAAGGTGGATAGCATTATCTTGAAACATTATGTTTCAGTTGTCTTTGATGGTGATAAGGTATCTGTTTCCAATCCATTTGATAGTGTTGATGTCAAGGTAGACGGTGCGTCAGTTGAAATCAATTCTGAATTCGTGGGAAGAGAGATTAAGTATAAGTTTTCTGGTAAAAGTACCAATGGAAATGTCATTTTCTCTTCTAAGTATAAGTCAGAATTTGAGTTGGACAGTCTTGACCTTACAAGCACTGGTGTAAATCCGCCTATCTATGTTCTTACAAAGAAGAACACAGAAGTCCGTTTGGTTGGAAGCAACTCATTGAAAAACAGTAGTAAAGATACTGTCGGCGCTACAATGCGAGGACGTGGACAGTTTGAATTTAAGGGCAACGGTTCTCTTGACATCACAAGTGTTGTTGGACATGGAATTCAGAGCAGCGACTATGTGGAGGTGAAGAACGGAAAAATCTCTATCAATGCCGCTTCTGACGGTATCCACGTTAACGACTACTATTTGCAGTCTGGTGGAGAAGTTAATGTCACATGTAGCTCGGATGGAGTGGATGTCGGTGAGGGTTACGCAGAGATCAACGGTGGTTCACTTACGGTCAAGTCGGATGCAATAGAGGCAAGAGGTATCAGATGTGCATTGGATACAGTAAAGAAAAACAGTGCAGACATCATTATCAATGGTGGAAATGTTGATATTCAGCTTTCTGGCGACGGTGCAAGAGGATTGAAAGCCGACGGTGCTGTGAAAATCGACGGTGGAGACGTCTTGATTGTATTGGCTGGTAAGGCTTACGACGATGGTGTTGAGTACAATTATCCTTGTGGTATCAAGGCAGACAAGACTATCACAGTTGAGTCTGGAAATGTGGTTGTGATTTGCCAGTCTACAGCTGCAAGTTCACGTTGTGCTCAGGCAGACTTGTCACTTGATTTTAATGGAGGCGTCACTACGCTATGTCAGAATAGTGTGAAAAGAGTGATAGGTGAAACCAAAGCGAAGAAGGCAAACGTTGTTAAGTCTGATGGTCCATTGAGAGTCAAGAAGGTAGGGTATCTGTATGTCTATGCTGATGCATCAGAGATCAAGCCATACAATGTCAGCGCGGTGGTTGTGGGGGATCATGAGTGTGATTTCGATTACAGTTCTAGAGATTACGATGTCGATGAGTATATCATGGCGAGACCAAGCAATTGGGATGATTACGAGAAGTATGACAAGTAGGAATCAAGTCAAAATAATCGTTTGACGGTAGATATGGAGACGGTGGAGATTTGTCCACCGTCTCTTTTTTTCATCTCCTTTTTTCCCTATTTGACAAAATTCTTTAATTTTGTGGTCAACAAAGAATTCTGATATGAACGAATACGATATCCTAAAAAATTTCGGTCTTGTCGCATTGAAAAAATTGAAAGCAGTGGTTACCAACAAGTATCTGCTGGTTATCGCTATTTTCTTTGTGCTCTCTTTTTTCATCATGGAAAACACCTATATCGATAGGTTTGAAAACTATAATAAGATCCGTGAAATGAACGAGCAGATCGACTCTTATGACAAGCAGATTGAGACATGCCTGAAGAAAATTGATGAATTGAGCACAAATAAAGCCAATCTTGAACGTTTCGCGCGCGAGGAATATTATATGAAGTGTAAGAATGAAGAGGTGTTTATTATTGCGGATGAGGATTAAGAAGGACAAGATTCTTTTAACTTAAAGGAGACCAACCATAATTATAAAAGTATGCCCAATTATAAAATCTGTTTGTTCTTGATGTTGTTTTCTTCATGTTCTTTGGGTGATAATCAAAATTTGGTAGGCGAATATGAGAAATTAGAGTTCTCTGAAAATATTTGGCTTTTGGAAACAGGATATATTAATGATTTTCCAGCAACAAAGCAAGGTGGATATTTAGATGAGGAAAAGGGGTCAATTGTGGATATTGATCTCCCAGACAGTTCATACAGATCGTATTGGTATGTGGAGGATTCTGTATCAGTCTTTACAGAACCTATAGATGAAGATATGTCAGAATTCAGATGCTGTTTTTACGATGGTAAGAAATCGGTTAAGTTGTTTTATGTGGAAGAGACATCGATAGGCTCAGTGTCGATGTCAAAGACACATGATTTGCTTGCTGTAAGTATTGCGTCTAATAACTTTATTGAAGACTCTTATGATATGAATTTTATTCATCTTTTCAAGTTAAGTGATTTGAAAGATGGCAAGAAAAATGTACGTAAGGTTTCTTCCGATCTATGTCCTCATTTGCGTATAGTCGGGAATCGTCTATATTATTCCAAGTATCACGACGTCGATGCAGATTGCTTGGGTGATTATGGGCTTTATTATAGGGATCTTGATGATTTGGATAAGGAATTTTGTGTTGATGAGACGTTCAGGTTCTCTGCTATGTCTGATGATGGAAATTATGTGATTGGAAGCTTCTGTCCTATGACGGATGAAAATCAGGAAATTCGTGAGTCATCTCCTTTTGTGATATGGAATCTTAAAGAGAATAAGCTAGCTGTTGTTGCCAAAACGGGATTTTATAAAGGAGTCTATTCCAGACGTAAAAGATGTTTTTATATTAAGGCTTCAGAACGGGAATTGTATAGAATAAATATCGACGGGGAGTACAAATATGACAGGAATGACAGTGTTTTGTATACTGTGAGTCGCAGTGGATGGTGAAGAACAGGCACTTTCATAGAGTCAGGAGAATATCCTATACTTGATTTAGAAACATAATAAAAAGAGTATGAGTTATATACCAGTTCCATATATAAGATTAGGAATAGGCTTTTTTATTCTTATTCTTGTTATTTTATTTATTTATTATGTCAAGAAGTGGAAGGTAGAAATGTCCCCAAAGGATTATCTTGGATTTTTTTTTGTTTTCCGCTTATGTGAATTCGCTTTTTTAGTAGATCCGATTCTTGAGTACAACAGCGTACATGGAGAATCTTCCATTTGGTATTCAGGATATGTTCCTACAGAAAGAAAATATAATAGTGTAAATAGTAGACTGTTGACTGAATCAGATACCGTTTCTTATTTCTGCATGTGAAATTTCCGGAAATTAGCATTTTTTTGTAATTTTGCGCCGTTTAAAAGAAATTTGTACAAATGGCATTCATAGACGAAATCAAAAGAAGACGTACGTTTGCGGTAATCTCGCATCCCGACGCTGGTAAAACTACACTGACTGAAAAACTGTTGCTCTTTGGTGGTGCTATCCATATCGCCGGAGCGGTGAAATCCAACAAAATCAAGAAGACAGCAACGTCGGACTGGATGGAAATTGAGAAGCAGCGTGGTATCTCCGTCGCTACATCTGTGATGGCATTTGAATACAACGGTTTCAAAATCAATATTCTTGATACTCCAGGTCACCAGGACTTCCAGGAGGATACTTTCCGTACTCTGACAGCTGTAGACAGTGTTATTATCGTTGTCGACTGTGCTAAGGGAGTTGAGTCGCAGACACGTAAACTTATGAATGTCTGCCGTATGCGTAACACTCCTGTTATCGTGTTCGTCAATAAGATGGACCGTAATGGTAAGAATCCTTTCGACCTTATGGATGAGCTTGAAAATGAACTTAATATCAAGGTTCGTCCTCTCTCTTGGCCTATTAACCAGGGTGAGAAATTCAAGGGCGTATACAACCTTTATGAGCATAGTTTGAACCTATATACTCCAAGCAAACAGACTATTTCGGAGAATGTGGCGATCGACGATATCAATTCCAAACAGCTTGATGATATCGTAGGTGAGCAGGATGCTATGCAGCTTCGTGAGGATCTTGAGCTTTTGGATGGTGTATATCCAGAGTTTGACAAGAGCACATACGAGGCTGGTGAAGTGGCTCCAGTGTTCTTCGGATCTGCGTTGAACAACTTCGGTATCAAGGAGTTGCTCGACTGTTTCTGTGAAATCGCACCGTCTCCAGGAGAAATCCAGACTGAGGAGAGAATCGTCAAGCCAGAGGAAGAGAAATTCTCAGGATTTGTGTTCAAAATCCATGCGAATATGGACCCTAACCACAGAAGCTGTATCGCTTTCGTGAAGGTCTGCTCTGGAAAATTCGAAAGAAATGTCAATTATAAGCATGTGCGTCTTGGAAAGAACTTCAAGTTCTCAAGCCCTACTTGTTTCATGGCTCAGAAGAAGGATATCGTAGACGAAGCTTATCCAGGCGATATCGTAGGTTTGCCAGACAGTGGAGGCACATTCAAAATCGGAGACACTTTGACATCTGGAGAGACAATCCATTTCAAGGGATTGCCAAGTTTCTCTCCTGAAATGTTCAAATATATCGAGAATGATGATCCGATGAAGGCAAAACAGCTTAATAAGGGTATTGAGCAGCTTACAGATGAAGGAGTTGCGCAGGTGTTCACAAACCAGTTCAACGGACGCAAGATCATCGGTACAGTCGGAGCATTGCAGTTTGAGGTTATTCAGTACCGTCTTCTTCATGAATATAACGCGCAGTGCCGTTGGGAGCCAATCTCGCTTTACAAGGCATGCTGGATAGAGAGTGATGACGCTGAGGCGTTGGACACATTCAAGAAGAGGAAATACCAGTATATGGCTAAGGATAAGGAGGGTAGAGACGTCTTCCTTGCTGATTCCGGCTATATTTTGCAGATGGCGCAGAGTGATTTCCCTAAGATCCGTTTCCATTTCTCATCTGAGTTTTGATAATAGCAGTAGACGTGATGCATCACGTCTGCTTTAGATATAAAAAGGAGACCGGCCATGCTGAGGCTGGTCTTTTTTTTCGTTAAAAAAGCAAAGAAACGATTCATTGACTTGCATAAAAGATTTGTGAAAGTCAGCGAAAAGAAATAAATTTGTAAGAAAAAGTAAGAAGAACAAGCGTAGTAATGCACTACAAGATAAAGCATATATTCTGTTTGTTGCTCACAATCCTATTGTTTTCAGATAGTTACGGGCAAAATACAGAGTCAAAAAATAACAGTATCGACAGAAAAGAGGTGACTCTATCTGCCGACACTTTGTCTTTCTCTTTACCTAAAAAAGATACTTTATCGGCACAAAATGACTCAGTTGCCGTAAAAAAGAGAAAAAAACAGAAGAAAGATCCCAAAACATTTGTGTTCGAACCAAGTAAGGATGCTATTGAAAGTGAAATCACATATTCGGCATCCGACTCAATCGTGTTTATAGGCGGAGGAGATGCGTATCTGTATGGAAAAGCGTCTATCAATTATCAGACTCTCGAGTTGAACAGTGATAATATCAGTCTCGATATTGAAAACAGCACAGTCAAGGCTCGTGGAAAGATAGACAGTACTGGAGCGTTGGTTGAGACACCGATATTCAAGGACGGCCCGGATGAATATGAGAGTGAGAGTATGGATTATAATTACAAATCGGGCAAGGGATTGATCCGAGGCGTGATCACTCAGCAGCAGGACGGATATATCACGAGTGATAAGGCAAGAAAGAATCCAGACAACACTTTTTTGATGAAAGATGGTAAGTATACGACTTGTGACAATCATGAACATCCACATTTCTATCTCAACTTGACTAAGGCCAAAGTTGTTCCGAAGAATTGTGTCGTTACAGGTCCAGCTTATTTCGTATTGCTTGATGTGCCGATTCCAGTGGTGATTCCATTCGCCTATTTCCCATTCTCAAGTGCCTATAAGTCAGGTCTTTTGATGCCGACATTCGGTGAGGATTCTCGTCAGGGATTCTATTTGCGTAATGGAGGTTACTATTTCGCGATCAACGACTATGTCGATTTGGCGGTACGTGGAGATATCTACACGAAAGGATCTTGGGGAGTGAATGGAACATCACGTTATATCAGACGATACAAACATAGCGGAAACTTATTGTTTAGCTATCAGGTGACAGGTTCGGGAGAGAAGGGTATGCCGAACTATACGGAGATGAAGGATATGAAGATCCGCTGGACACATAAGCAGGATTCCAAGGCTAATCCGTTCAGTACATTCTCCGCAAGTGTCAACTATTCGACATCTGCTTATAATAAGAACAATACACGTTCATACTATAATGCTTCGTCATACGCTGAAAACAACAAATCCAGCAGTATCAACTACGCATATCAGTTTCCAGAGAGTGTGTTCTCTTTGCAGACCAACTTGACAATCAACCAAAGACAGAGCGACTCTACATTGTCTATCACCTTCCCGTCTTTGACTATCAGCATGAACCGTATTTATCCTTTCCAAAGAAAAGTGATGGTCGGAAGCAAGAAGTGGTATGAAAAGATATATTTCAACTATAATTTCAGCGCCGACAACAGCGTGTCGATGAAACAGGATAAACTGATGTGGAGCTCGGAAATCCAGACTGCAAATGATTTCTTCACTGATTTGGAAGCTGCCCACAGACTGTCTTTTGGAGCGTCGTACAATATTCTGAAGTATTTGGTTTTGAGTCCTAGCATCTCATATAATGAGAAATGGTATCATAAGACTCAGGATCTGAGCTGGGATGAGAATCTAGCGAAGGTAGATACGGTATATCATTACGGACTGTTCTTCAAAAACGATTTTTCTGCAAGTGTCAATTTGAACACTACATTGTATGGTTTCTATAAACCGTTGAAATGGATGGGAGGAAAGAAGATCGCGGCTATTCGACACATGTGTCAGCCAACGGTCGGATTTTCATACAAGCCGGATTTTGACCACATGATCACGCCGTTCCCAGGAATGAGAGATCCGTATTATGGCTCATATATCCGTCCAGTTGAAGGAATGGAGTTGTCGGATGTGAGACCTATAGATTACGCAAGAATGAGAGGTGGTGGCACCCGTTCAAATGGACCGAGTGGTAATGTGAATTTGTCGTTGAACAACAATATAGAGATGAAGGTGCGTACAGACAGGGATACAACTGGATATAAAAAGATATCGTTGATCGACAATTTGTCGTTGAGCACTAGCTATAATGTGTTTGCTGATTCGTTGAATTGGTCGGATATCAGTGCAGGTGTCCGATTCAAATTGCCTGGTAACACATCATTCAGCGTCAATAGCCGTTGGACACCTTACACATATCAGTTGAATGATTATGGTAGTCCGACGAGAGTGGATGTCACAGAAATGGAGAAGAACCACCGTCTTGCCAGAATGACAAATGCGTCAACAAGTTTGAGCTATAACTTTAACAACAACACATTCAAGAGAAAGCAGGAAGACCAAATTAAAGGTGAGCCTACAAGCAGTGATGAATATGAGGATGCTGATCCTGATGTGTTAGACAAACAGGGTCCAAGACGTTTGAGAGACAAGAAAAAAGATGATTCAAAGAAGGATGACGAAGGTTATGAAGCGTTCTCTTTGCCTTGGAGTTTGAACATCAGTGCCTCGGTCTCTTACGGAGACAAAAGGTTTAATAAAGAGAGATTGACATTCGATCAGGACTGGTCGTGTATGTTGAACTTCTCCGGAAGCTTCTCATTCACTCGCAATTGGAGTTTCAATTATAGTTCTGGTTACGACGTGATAAACAAAGAGATCAGTTATACGACCTGTGGAATATCCAGATCACTTCACTGTTGGAGTGCGTCTCTCAACTTGGTGCCATTCGGATACAACCAGTCGTTCAACTTCACAATCCATGCAAACTCATCATTGCTTCAGGATTTGAAGTATGAGAAGAGCAGTTCTCCAAGCGATCATCCATCTTGGTATTGATTTTGACAATGAATATACTTTATATTTATTTAGCGATCATAAATGTCGTCGCATTTGCTGCTTATGGTTGGGATAAATGGAAAGCCCAAAAGTCAAAGTGGCGTACCCCAGAGTCGACACTGATCCTTTTTGCCGCGATAGGTGGGGCATTGGGTGCGTATGCTGGCATGAAATGTTTCCGTCACAAGACACAGCATAAGAAGTTCACAATTTTGGTGCCGCTATTTTTGATTGTTTGGATAGTCGGGCTGGGGTGGTTGATGATGCAATTATAAAAAACACTATGAATTATATAGTGACAATTAAACAGATAGATTGGATAGATCAAGAAGCCAAAGAGGCAGACGTCTGTTTCATGTTGCGTGATTCACTGTATTGGGCGTTTTGTCATCCATGTGATTTCACCGAAGGTGAGGTTTGTGAGGTTGAAATTGATATGTTAGAAGGAGAAGACTCTTGGGAAACAATGTTTTCAGTGAACACAAAAAGAGATATGAAGATTCTACCATTTGAACGTGGCAGATGTTCTTATTATTGTTACGGGAGGATTGAGAGTATATGTTCTGTCATTGCGGACTGTGGAGATTTGCAGTTTGATCTTGGAAATTTCACTCATGATGAAAGGGTTGTGGGAGAGTACATTTATTTTTTCATTGGCCGTATGGATATAAAAAGATCCATTCGAGTTTGAAAAGGGCAAATAAGCACTGCTAAATCTATAGAGTCAGCCAAAAACATATAGGGATACTATTCTTTTTGTACGATATTTGGCTATTTCTGTAAAAATATTCCGTAGGAATTTCTATCTTTGCAAAAAATTACAACAATATCATCAAGAGTTATGGTAAGAGATACAGAGATTTTCGACATTATCGAGAAAGAGCATCAGCGTCAGCTTAAGGGAATTGAGCTAATTGCTTCTGAAAACTTCGTTAGTGATCAGGTGATGCAGGCAATGGGAAGTTATCTAACAAACAAATATGCCGAGGGTTACATCGGACACCGTCACTATGGAGGTTGCGAGGTAGTCGACATGAGCGAAGGCTTGGCAATCGAACGTCTTTGTAAGCTATACGGCGCTGAGTACGCTAACGTACAGCCACACTCAGGAGCTCAGGCTAATGGAGCTGTTCTTCTTGCTGTACTTAATCCTGGTGACAAGTTCATGGGATTGGATTTGGCTCACGGTGGTCACCTTTCTCACGGATCTTTGGTAAACACATCTGGTTTGATCTACAAGCCAGTTCCTTACTTCTTGAACAAAGAGACAGGTCGTGTTGATTACGACGAGATGGAGAAGATCGCAAAGGCAGAGCGTCCTAAGTTGATCATCGGTGGTGGTTCAGCTTATTCACGTGAGTGGGATTACGCACGTATGCGTAAGATCGCAGACGAGGTAGGCGCACTTCTTATGATTGATATGGCTCACCCAGCTGGTCTTATCGCTGCTGGTTTGCTTGACAATCCATTGAAATATGCACATATCGTGACATCTACTACACATAAGACACTTCGTGGACCACGTGGTGGTATCATCTTGCTAGGTAAGGATTTCGATAATCCTTGGGGTAAGGTTACAAAGAAGGGTGTCATCCGTAAGATGTCTTCAATCTTGAATTCAGCAGTGTTCCCTGGTATGCAGGGTGGTCCGCTTGAGCACGTTATCGCAGCTAAGGCAGTCGCTTTCGGTGAGGCACTTCAGCCAGAGTTCAAAACATATCAGGCACAGGTAAAGAAGAATGCAGCTGTTATGGCTCAGGCATTCGTAGATAAGGGTTACGCAGTTGTATCTGGAGGTACAGACAACCACTCAATGTTGATCGACCTTCGTCCTAAGTTCCCTGAATTGACTGGTAAGATGGCTGAGACAGCTCTAGTTGCTGCTGACATCACTACAAACATGAACATGGTGCCATTCGACACTCGTTCAGCATTCCAGACTTCAGGTCTTCGTTTCGGTACTCCTGCTATCACAACTCGTGGTGCTAAGGAGGATATGATGGTTGAAATCGTAGAGATGATCGACACCGTTCTTTCAAATCCAGAGAGCGAAGCAAACATCAAGGCTGTTCGTGAGAAGGTAAATAGCATGATGGCTAATTATCCTTTGTTCGCTTGGTAATCTAAGCATAAAGCAAAAATATAAGGCAAACGGAGTTCGCTCTGTTTGCCTTTTTTGTTTGTCTGAATAAAATGAATGATTGTGGAGTCGTATAGTGATGCCCCTTTTTATAAAAAGCATTATCTTTGTATTCTGACTGATTAAATGGCAGTATCCGACAGAGATTTCTTGGATAGGGTATCGGATGCTTTTAGCTGTTGTTTCTGAAATTTGAGGTTTATTATGATAAAAAGTGTTTGTGTGTATGGAGGATCAAACTCCAATTCTTCTGCCAAATATTCTGATGAGGCGTTCCGTGTGGGGGTGACTCTTGCCAAACTTGGGATTACTGTCTATTATGGTGGCGGTGCTTGCGGTGTGATGGGATCTCTTGCCGACGGAGTGATGAGTGCAGGTGGCACAATCAAAGGTGTTATTCCACAGTTTATGGTGGAGCGAGGATGGGCCTACGATAAAGTGGAGCATATTGTGGTGGAAGACATGCATATCCGTAAGAAGACGATGCTTGATCTGGCTGATATGGCGATAGCTTTGCCTGGAAGCAACGGTACGTTTGAGGAGGTATTGGAAGCCATAACCTGGCGTCAACTTGGATTGTTTAGTGGCAAAGTCGTGATATACAACAGCTATGGCTATTACGACAATATGATAAAGATGTTCAGAAAGGCCACAGAAGATGGGTTTATGAACGTCGGTGTGGATTTCTTTACTGTCGCCGATAATATTGAAATTTTGACCTCTCTAATTGAAAAATAAAGACATATGACTCTCGACGATATATATATGAAGCGATGCTTCCAACTTGCGGAATGCGGGAAAGGTCATGCCGCGCCTAATCCGATGGTTGGAGCAGTGATCGTGTGCGACGGTGAAATCATAGGCGAAGGTTATCATCGTAAGTGTGGCGGACCACATGCAGAAGTCAATGCGGTGGCGTCTGTCGCTGACAAATCTAAACTTTCGCGAAGCACTATGTATGTAAGTCTTGAACCGTGTGCCCATTGGGGAAAGACTCCTCCGTGTGCTGAATTGATCATCAAACACCATATCCCTAAGGTTGTGATATGCAATGTGGATCCGTTTCCTAAAGTAGACGGTAGGGGAGTGCAGATGTTGCAGGATGCAGGTATAGAAGTGAAGACGGGAGTGTTGGCCGACGAAGGATGGCATCTCAACCGTCGTTTCTTCACATTCCATTCCAAGCGTCGCCCTTATATCATATTGAAGTGGGCAGAGAGCGCAGACGGATTTGTCGCTGGAAAAAATGGCGGGCAGATATCAATATCTACCCCAGAAACGTTGAGATATGTACATAAGATGCGTGCGGAAGAATCAGGCATTCTCGTCGGAACACAGACAGCATTGAATGACAATCCTAGTCTTACTGTGCGTCATTGGAGTGGAGATAATCCCACACGAATAATTCTTGACAGAAGCCTAATTGTGCCTGTTGCCAATAAATGTTTTTCTTCGGATACCCAGACAATCGTTGTATCTGAGAAGGATGACAATGGTAATTATCCATCCAATGTGAAGATTGTTAGTTTGCCATTTGACTCGAATGGAGTGAAGATGGACGCTTTGATGAAATATCTGTATGAGACGAACATACAATCGCTAATTGTAGAAGGAGGAACAAAAACCTTACAATCGTTCATAGATACAAGTTTATGGGATGAGGCAAGGGTGGAGAAAAATCCACGTCTTCTTATAAACGAGGGTATTGAATCTCCTGATTTTGATTTGACACCAGACAGAATTGAAAATATAGATGGAAATGTGATTGCGTATTACAGAAACCAGAATGGCTGATAAACAAAGACGTTTGTTTTGATAAGAAGGCATCACATTTAAGTGTTGCCTTCCCCTATTTAAAAAGCAATGAGCTCAGCTTCTCCCGAAACCAAGCCCATTATCATGAAAAACCTTACTACTATTTCAAAATTAACTTTATTATGTTTATTCCTAATTCTGTCTTAACGACAGCATTGTAAATTCCTCTGTTTAGCATAGAGATTCCGATTTCCGCATTGTTTCCAGAAATCTCTTTGAACATTACTCTTGTTCCGCTAGTTGAGTAAATTGAGATATTTTGTAGCTCATTGTCAGACGAAACATAGATAGTGTTCGTCGCAGGGTTTGGTCCTATAGACAATGAATAGTCAATAGAGATATTTTCTACGCTTTCGATACCAAGCACATCCATGATTTTTTGGATGAATTCCTGATCGTACCATGTTAATTCCTTACGGTTGAAATGTCCGTGGGCTTCTCCTCTGTTGCTCTTGTATACGTTGTTGTCCCACAATATTGCTGGCATACCGTATTTTTTAGTTATAGTGTAGTATGCCTCTGCCCATTTCACTCTGTCTTCTTGGTTTGTTCTGTTGCTTCTGCTGAATCTGGCTGAGCATGATTCTTCTCCGATAATTACAGGAACGCCCATTCCTACGATGAATTTTTCATAGATTGGCTTGAAATAATCATCGATATCTTGCTTGTTGCTATCTTTCCATGTAGAAGTGTTGCCTAAACATAGTTCATATGGTCGGTATGCGTGTAGAGATACAGCAAGACGGTTTGGTGTCTCGTCTGTTGGCAATTTGAAGTCAGGGGACATACATCCTTCGTAGCAAGCAGCGTAGCCAGGACACATGATGACACGGTCTTTGTTTTCAGCAGAACCATTTCCACGGATTTCGTCAACTCCTATCTGGTTGAATTTGTTGATCATTTCAAGTGCAGTGGCGATTTCCTCGGATGGTTTGTTGATGTCGAACCACCACTCGCTTGAGTTTCCTACTAGACGAGGTTCATTCATGATTTCAAAAATCAAGTGCTGGTCGTAATCTTTGAAAGCTTCTGCGATCTGACGCCAAACACCTTTTATGAAGAGAGCGTTGCTTTCATCTTCTTCCGGCATATAGTGGATATTGCCAGAATTGTTGTCGTGATGGATGTTGATGATAACGAACAAGTCTTCGTTGTAACAGTAGTCGACCACTTCTTTCACACGGGCCATCCACTCTTCACTGATGGTGAAGTTTTCGGGGTTTTCTTCGAAATCTGAATGGTTACCCCAAGATACAGGGATACGGATAGTGTTGAACCCGGCTTTTCTTACGGCAGTGATCATCTCTTGGGTTGTCTCAGGCTGTCCCCAAGAAGTTTCTGCGTCGAGACCATATCCTCCGTTCTTGCCTCCTGTTGCGTCGAAAGTGTTGCCAAGGTTCCATCCTGTGGTCATCATTCCTGCTATTTCAGAAGCGGTGTTTCCAGAAAGTTTTTCTGCAGATGCATTGATGGTCATTCCTGAAATAACCAAAGCGGCAATCGCAGATGTTGTTTTTTTAAGTGAAGTAAATGTTTTTTTCATATGCTTACGATTTTTATGGTTGCTTGTAAAAGTGTCTGTTTTTGTGTTAGCCTTGATGTATCGACAAATCATGAATTTTTATCGACGAATCGATAATGCAAAGGTAATACTAAAATTTATATCTCCAACGTTGATATGGAAAAATTACATAATTTTTTTTGAATGAGAGGAAAAACCAGTAAAAAATCGCCAAAAAACATAGAAAAAAAAGTCATTGTATGTTGACGAGCATGTTTAATAAAAAAACGTCAAAAAATAATTGTAATCACATTTTGCATTATCTAGCTTTAGAATAATATTGCAGACGTAAACGAGGATAAACTCACGTCTACACATTATTATTACTAACGAAAAAAAACGCTAAGCATATGAAACAGAATTTACTTTTAACAACGGCAATGGTGGCCTCGATGTCTTTTGTGCAGGCACAGGAGATAGCCACCTGGGAAGATTGGGCAAAGTCAGCGATTACGTTTACATTCGATGATGGAGCCAATGAGGTTAACTCACATTCGTGGGCTGCAGAACAATTGGACAAATATGGCTTTAAGGCCACATTCTATGTTGTGACTGGATGGACAAGAGATTGGAGTCCATATAAAAGTATTGCACAAAAAGGTCATGAGATCGGAAGTCATACAGACTCGCATAGTGGTAATTCGGGCGAGTTGGCATCTTCAAAGGCTACTATTGAGCGACAGATTGGTCAACCTTGTTTGACAATAGCTTATCCTAACTGTAATGAGATAAGCAACACACTTAGTTATTATATTGGTGGCCGTATTTGTGGTGGACAGACTAACAGTAAGTCGCCATCAAACTTGGCAAGATTTGACTGCCAGATTTGTGGAACCCAGGGAGTCAATTCACAGAATCAATTTACAAGCAGATGTTCTGGAGCTAACGGAGGTTGGATGGTATTCCTAATCCATGGTATCCAGGGTCGTGAAGCTAATGGCAGCTATTCTCCAACTAGTCCGGATGCATTCACTGGAACATTGCAGTGGTTGAACCAGAACAAGAAGGATTATTGGGTATGTACTGCTCGTGACGCTATCATGTATTCTAAGGAGCGTGACAATTCTAAGTTCCAGAAAAAAAGTGGCGACTCATCCAGCGAGACATATACATTGACTCATAGCTTGGACAATAAACTTTGTGATTGGAAATATCCATTGTCAGTGCGTGTGCCTATGAAGGACGGATGGTCTGATCTTAAAGTTACTCAAGATGAAAAGGAGATTGAGTATGATATTCTTGATGGATATGTATACTTCAAGGCTGTGCCAAATGGTGGAGATATTGTTGTAGGTTCAGGCAAACCAGCTGTTCCAGATCCAGATTTTACAGTTTCGGCTTCTGCTTCTCAGTATTGCAAAGACTCTACTTACAAGGTGACTTGGACAATGAGTGGCGACGCTGCTGACAGAACATATTCACTAAACTGGGGAACAGGTGCAAGCTCAACAGAGATCTCTGTATCTACTGTTAAGGCTTCTTCAGAGTGGGGTGAGACTGCAGATAATCCTTATTGGACAGTCGATAATATCTTAACTGATGATGGCAACCATGGTGGAAACAGCCGTTGGGGTTCAATGGGTGGTTCTGACGAATGGGTGGAATTCAGTTTCGGAAAAACACAAACAGTTGGTGGCATCAAGATTGATGAGTGTACTGAGTATAGCACAATCACAAGTTTTGAGGTTCAATATGACGAGAGTGGTTCATGGAAGACTGCATATACAGGAAAAACAGTAGGTCATGACTTTAGCGCTACATTTGATCCTGTGTCAACAAGCAAGATGAGAGTATTTATCAAGTCTACTAATGATGGCGCCGGATGTAATATCAATTATGTAGAGTTCAGTGGTGTTGCTGGTTATACAATTAAAGATGGTATCAATGCTGCAGGTTCTATTGATTGGAAACCAAAAGCTGCAGGTACTGGTATGTTGACAATCACAAACTCAAGAGGCAAGGTTTTGGCTCAGACTTCATCTATTAAAGTAGAAAATTGTGGTGGCGGTGGAGATGAACCATGTACAGATTGTGGAGGATCTGATCCTCAACCAAATGCTGGAGGTGCTTTCTTTGATGAGAATGGAGCATATTTCGGTCCATCATGTGATGATGGAAATGTACAGAAATCAGGTGCATACTATACTGGTGTTTACCCTTCTCCATTCAAAACTTATCTTGGAAAAACAGATGAGGAAATTCAGGGTAAACTAGATCAACTTTGGAATCACTACTTCAAAGGAAACGACAACAGCAAGGTTTACTATGAAAATGGAAATGAAGCTTACATCAAGGATATCAACAACAATGATGTACGTTCAGAGGGTCAGTCGTATGGTATGATGATCTGTGTTCAAACAAACCACAAGACAGAGTTCGACAAACTTTGGAAGTTCGCAAAGAATCACATGCTTCATACATCAGGACAATGGGATGGATATTTCAAGTGGAAATGTAACCCTGACGGTTCTGCTCAGGATGCCAACTGTGCACCTGATGGTGAAATGTACTTCGTGACTGCTTTGCTTTTGGCAGCAAACCGTTGGAATGAACCTTCTTACTTTAAGGATGCTCAATACAGCTTGTCAAGATTCTGGAAGAATGGCAATGGATCATTGTTTAATGAGTCTTATAAGATCATCACATTCCAGCCATACAACTGCTCGAACTTCGGAGACCCTTCTTATGACCTTCCTGCATTTGTAGAATTGTTCTCAAGATGGTCAGAAAGCAACAATGACAAATGGGAGAGCTGCTTGGCTCCGACTCGTGGACACTTGGAGAAATCATGCCACTCTTCATCAGGTTTGTTCGCAGACTATTCAGAATTCAATGGTCAGCCAACAACTGGAGGATTCAGTGAAAACTCAAACAAATATATGTACGATGCAATGCGTTGCGCTATGAACGTAGGTATGGACTATTACTTGTTCGGTGCTGACAAGAAGACACAGAATGCTATGATGACTCGTTTGATCAATCATTTCGAGAAAGATGGTTATTCTCATGCTCGTTTCAACTGGGACGGAACTGGCGGTTCTGAGTCATACACTCTAGGAGAGTGCGGTGCAAATGCTGTAGGATGCTTCGCTTTGATGGACGATCCAGCAAATGATGAAAAGGTTAAGACCAATTTGAAGAAGGCATGGAACGGACAATTGATGACTGGTCAGTATCGCTACTACGATGGTTTGGTTCACTACTTGGCAATGCTTCACTTGTGTGGAAGCTTCAAGATCTATAAGCCAGCTCCAAGTGTAGAATCGAAGACAATAGAGGTTGCGAAGGTTCCATTTGAGTACAATGGTAACACTTATTCTGAGCAATCATTCTATTCTTTTGAGAAGTGTCAGTTATACAATGTAAAAGTTGTTCTTGCTGATGTTGACAATGTTGACGCAAATGGACTTGTAATTGTGCCAAATCCAGCGTCTACACAGATTGAGATTGTGACAGGTGAGGAAATCAAGTCTGTTGAGATCATTGACATGATTGGTAATAAGGTCATTTCGACAAGCGAGTCGGTTATCAATGTCTCAGCACTTCCTGCTGGAGTATATATGGCAGTGATTTCTACTGAAAAAGCTCAATTTATCAAGAAAGTTATGATCAAAAGATAAAAAAAATGTGTTATGACGGTGATATTACCGTCATAACACTTATATTTGGAATTGAATCTATAACTTAAAACGCTATGAGACCAATTCCAACACTCATATTATTAACAGTATATCTTTTATCAAATGTGTTTTCTGCATTTGCAGTAGACCCATGTGATATGGATACGAAATTGAGTGGAGGAACAGTCTATACAAAAAGTGATAATTACCCTCTCGACAATGGGTTCAACTGTGAACTCTGGTATAAAGGTAAAAATGGCAAGGTCACAGTTTATGATGATGCTGATTGCGCTTTCAAAGCGGAATGGAATGAGTCGGGTGATTTTATTGCGAGAGTCGGGTATTTTTGGGGAAAGGAGGAAGAGAATACTCCATCTTATAAAGATTTAGATGGTGATATTCATGCTGAATACTCTTATACGAAAACAGGTTCGAGCTACGACTATTCATTGATTGGTGTATATGGTTGGTCGAAGGACCCATTGGTTGAATTCTATATTTGTGATGACTCATACAATCGTATGACTGATCCTTGGAATACGACAAAAGTTGGCTCAGCCGTAATTGATGGCGCGACATATAACATCTACAAAGGTACGATGATGAACATGCCATCGGTTTTGAAAGACACCGATAATTTCACGCAGGTGTTTTCTATTCGTCAGGGTGGCACACGCAAATGTGGACATATTTCCGTCTCTGAACATTTCAGAGCATGGGAAAAACTGGGAATAAAGACTGGCCCTCTTTATGATTGCAAGATCGCAATTGAGACAGGAGGCGACAAAGGAACCATTGATTATCATTATGCCACTATGTGGATTGGAGACGAGAATGGTCCTTTTATTCCAGAAGAGAGAGCTCCGTTCAAGGATACTATCGCAATTCCTGGTATTGTTGAGGCCGAGGATTATGATAAGGGTGGTTATAACGTGGCTTATTATGATTCAGACCGTAAGAATGATGGGGCGGTTTACAGAAATGATGGTGTAGACATTGTTGAAACTTCTGATGGTTATGCTGTCGGATACACAAAAAAAGGGGAGTGGTTGGAATACACCATAAATGTTGATGATGATGATGAGTATACCGTTGAGGCAAGTATGGCGAATGGAAACTCTGCTCCTAAGATTGATTTGATATTTGATGGTCAGGATACTTGCTCTTTGACTGGCAAAAGTATAAGGAATGATTGGGACACTTATACGTTGGCTGAGGGTAAGGTGACATTGACAGAGGGAGTTCATACAATGAGATTGGTGTTCAATAATGATTATACGAATATTGATTTCGTTGATTTCAAATCGACAAAAACGATTCATGAAATGGATTCCTCAGTTCCTGCGTTTGAATTAGTTTACGATAACAACACTATTAAGGTGATCTCTTTGAACGACGTTAAACGAATCAGATTGGTTGATATGACAGGATTGCTGATATCTGATGTGGAGGGAGACGTCTTGAATGTAGAATTTGTAAGGACTGGTGTTTACGTTGTAGTTGCTGCCACTTCAAATGGAGAGCATTACAAGAAGGTAAACATAGTGAAATAAAACTCTTTAATTGCCAAACAGAAATATATTGTCTGTTTGAGGATACAACTTGAATTAAAATGATAGTCAGCGGACTATCCTCTAAACTCTAAATAAAAAAACACAATGAAAATCAATTCTAAACGATTGTTTGGCGCAATTGTGGCATCTCTTATGCTGGCGCCGAACTCAGCTTTTGCGGTTGATCCATGTAGCCAGACTACCCAGTTGAGCGGTGGAACAACCATTAGCAACCAGAATAAGACTGGTAATACCAGTACTGGTTACCAATATGAAATTTGGCGTGATGGTAATGGCGGTTCATTGACATTGTATCCTAAAGATGCTTGCTTCAAGGCAGAATGGAACAATGCTGGAGACTATCTTGGCCGAGTTGGTAAAACTTTCAACAATCCTTCTTGGAACAATCTAGGTGGTGATCTTGTGGCTGAATATGCCTACAAGAAGAGCGGAAACGATGGTGGTTCTTATTCTTACATTGGAGTTTATGGTTGGATGGACAATCCTCAGATTGAATACTATGTCGTAGACGACTGGTTGCATGACAGAGGTAATCCAGGTGGTTCTTATATTGGTAAGAACTACGGTACTATCACAGTGGATGGTGATGAGTATGTGGTTTGGTCAGGAACTCGTACAGGAGCATCTAAGTGGGGAAACTCTACATTTACACAGATTTTCAGTATACGTAAAACACGTCGCCAGTGTGGTACAATCAATGTTTCTGAACACTTCAGACAGTGGAGCAAGTTGGGCTTGAAACTTGGTAACTTGATGGAGGCTCAAATCTTGGCTGAAGCTGGTGGTGGTTCTGGTTATGTTGATTTTACTTATGCAACTGTTGAAATTGTTAAGGGAGGTACAAACAATAACGGTGGCAATACAAACAACGGTGGTAACACCAATAATGGTGGCAATAACAACAATGGTGGTGACATCAACAATGGTGGCACAAACAATGGTGGTTCGTCTAGTTCAGAGCCTATTGATCCATGCTCAAAGAAAGACAAATACACTGGTGGTACAAAAGTCACAAAAAATGGAATCCAGAACATAGGAAACGGATACAACTATGAGCTTTGGAGAGAAAATGAAGGTCAGGGTTCAATGACATTCTTCGGAGGTGACGCTGATTGTGCTTTCAAGGCTGAGTGGGGTAATTCGGGAGACTATCTAGCTCGTGTGGGTTACTATGATGGTAGCGCAAAAAAGAGCTATAAGGATCTTGGTGACATCACTGCTGATTACAACTATACTAAGACTGGTAATGCTGGTGGATACTCATACATCGGTGTTTATGGTTGGACAAAAGAGCCATTGATTGAGTACTATATTGTAGATGACTCATACAATGGAATGGGCACTCCATATGGTTCACAGCAGGTTGGTAGCTATACGGTCGACGGTGCTACTTATAAATTGTATAAGGGTATGCGTTACAATGCAGCCAACATTACTGGTACAAATTGTGACTTCCCTCAGGTGTTCGCAGTACGTTCTTCTGCTCGTACTTGTGGCCACATTTCAGTAAGTGAACACTTCAAGAATTGGGAACGCAATGGCATCAACCTAGGTGGTGTATACGATTGTAAGATTGTGTGTGAAGCTGGTGGTGGTCAAGGTTCAATCGAGTACACTTACGCAACTATGACATGGAAAGGACAGTCTGGTCATGGAGGTTCTTCTACTCCTGCAGAACCAACTGAGCCAGAAGAGCCATACAAGGGAGCAATTGCAATACCTGGCAAACTTGAGTGTGAGAATTACGATAAGGGAGGTAATGGATTTGGTTACTATGACACTGATGATGAGAACGAAGGCAGTCAGTATCGTGAAGATGGTGTTGATATCGTAAAGGTTTCAGGTGGATATGCAGTAGGTTATACTGCAGCTTCTGAGTGGTTGAAGTATACAATCAATGTTGAGGAGGATGGTGAGTATAATTTTGGCGCATATATGGCAAACGGAAGCACTGATCCTGAGGTTTCTATAGAGATTGACGGAAAGAAGGCCGTTTCTTTCACAGGTACAGGAAAGGGTGATTGGGATACTTATACATTGACTAAGGGTAAAATCACACTATCAAAGGGTGCGCATACTCTAAAAATAAAGTTTGATAACGATTACACTAATATCGATTATATCGAATTCTCTAAGGGTGATATTGGTGGAGATGAACCATGCACAGATTGTGGTGGAGATGATCCTCAGCCTATAACTGGAGGAACAACATTCTTCGATGAGAATGGAGCTTATTTCGGACCTTCATGTGATAATGGCAATGTACAGAAATCAGGTGCATACTATACTGGTGTTTACCCTTCTCCTTTCAAAACTTATCTTGGTAAAACAGATGAGGAGATTCAGAAAAAACTTGATCAACTTTGGGATCACTACTTCAAAGGCGACAACAACAGTAAAGTCTACTATGAAAATGGTAACGAAGCTTATATCAAAGACATCAACAATAATGATGTCCGTTCAGAGGGTCAGTCATATGGTATGATGATCTGTGTTCAGACAAACCATAAGACAGAGTTCGATAAACTTTGGAAGTTCGCTAAGAGCCATATGCTTCACACTTCAGGACAGTGGGAAGGCTACTTCAAGTGGAAGTGTAACCCAGACGGTTCTGCACAGGATGCTAACTGTGCTCCTGACGGTGAAATGTATTTCGTGACTTCATTGCTTTTGGCTGCAAACCGTTGGAATGAGCCTTCTTACTTGAAGGACGCTCAATACTGTCTGTCAAGATTCTGGAAGAATGGCAATGGATCATTGTTTAACGAATCATACAAGATCATCACATTCCAGCCTTATAACTGTTCGAACTTTGGAGACCCTTCTTACGACCTTCCTGCTTTCATTGAGTTGTTCGCAAGATGGTCTGACACGAACAACGATAAATGGGAGAGCTGCTTGGCACCGACTCGTGGACACTTGGAGAAATCATGCCACTCTTCATCAGGTTTGTTTGCTGATTACTCTGAATTTAATGGTCAGCCAACAACTGGAGGATTCAGTTCAAACTCTAACAAGTACATGTATGATGCGATGCGTTGCGCTATGAACGTAGGTATGGACTATTACTTGTTCGGTGCTGACAAGAAGACACAGAATGCTATGATGACTCGTTTGATCAATCATTTCGAGAAAGATGGTTACTCTCACGCTCGTTTCAACTGGGACGGTACTGGAGGTTCTGAGTCGTACACTCTAGGAGAGTGCGGTGCAAATGCTGTAGGATGCTTTGCTTTGATGGACGACCCTGCAAATGATGAAAAGGTTAAGACCAATTTGAAGAAGGCATGGAACGGACAATTGATGACTGGTCAGTACCGTTACTACGATGGATTGGTTCACTACTTGGCAATGCTTCACTTGTGTGGAAGCTTCAAGATCTATAAGCCAACACCAGAATTTACAGAGAAAGAGGTTGTTCTTAACAAGTCTCCATATGAATACAATGGCGTAGCTTATACAGAGAACACTACAATTGATTCATTCGAGGATTGTAAGTTGTTCAAGGTTAATATCGTAGTAGATCCATCAGATGTTGAGGATGTCAATGCAAATGGTGTTGTTATCGCTCCTAATCCAGCAAGTGATGCAATCAATGTAATTGCTGAGGATCTTGAGTCTGTTAAGATTGTTGACATGTTAGGCCGCACAGTTGCAGTTTCAACTGAGGCTACTGTTAATGTATCTAATCTTCCTGCTGGTACTTACGCAGTTGTTGTTAAGACTTCTGCTGCAGAGGTAGTGAAGAAAATCAATGTATTGAAATAGAATGCGTTTTTGACATAGAAACAATCTTACAAACACGTTGTTTCAAAAGTCTAGTTAGTTTTAGATTGATAGAGTGCGTTTTCGGAGAGAAAGCGCACTCTTCTTTTTTGAAAATAGATTAATTCGTATTTTTGTCTGTATATATTTTATCTTATTTGTTGAAGTATGAAAAAACTCTTTAATGCAATACGCTCGGAAAGTTTTGATGAAGTGAAAAAGATAATTGATTCTAAACCTGATTTGGTGAACTGCATAGCAAAACAACCGCCAAAAAAGGATGACGGACAATCTCCATTACAGGTGGCATTGAAAGTTGGTGCTTTTGACATTTGTGACTATCTTATTGATAACGGTGCGGATTTGAATTTTATGGAATATGAATCTTGTAATGAGTGGAGAACTCCTGTTATACATGATGCCATAAATGCGGCTGTTATGTGTAGCAGAAGGAATGCTTATGAAAGTGACAATGGAGTTCACAAGTTGAAGCTTTTCTCTACAGAAGAGAAAGCCGACACGGCATTCTCGATATTAAAACGAATGTTGGAACTAGGAGCGGATGTAAATAAGGTAGATTCTTATGGAAATTCTGCTATTTGGAGATTCTGTTTGCAGGCAAATCAGATCCTGCCGACATATAATTATAACACTCATGTTGAGGATAACAACAGATTGTTTACTCCAGAATTACAGTCAGATCTGTTTAGAATTCTAAAAGCATTATGTGATCATGGAGCGGATTTGAATTATGTACGTCCTAAAATAGAAAAAACTGTAAAAGAACATTTCTGTGGTGGATCAATGGCTAAATTATTGGCAATGTGAGTAAAAAAACGGTCGGAACGAATGTCCCGACCGTTTTTGTTTATGTGGTTGCTAATTCAGCATTATGCATTTTTCATTTTGCATTCATTACATCATTCCACCCATACCACCCATTCCTGGTGCTACAGGAGCTGCTGCTGGAGCTGCCTCTTTCTTCTCTGAAATAACACATTCTGTTGTAAGAAGCATACCTGCGATTGATGCGGCGTTTTCTAATGCCACACGTGTCACCTTAGCTGGGTCGATAACTCCTGCCTCGAAGAAGTTCTCAAACTTATCTGTGCGGGCATTGTAACCGTAGTCTCCCTTGCCTTCCTTTACCTTCTGTACGTATACAGCACCTTCTTTACCAGCGTTTGCTACGATCTGACGAAGTGGCTCTTCGATCGCACGTTTTACGATCTCGATACCTGTTGTCTCGTCGTCGTTCTCTCCTGTAACGCCGTTTAGAGAATCAATAGCACGGATTAGAGCTACACCACCACCAGGGACGATTCCTTCCTCAACTGCAGCACGTGTTGCTGATAGAGCATCGTCTACGCGATCCTTCTTCTCTTTCATCTCAACTTCTGATGGAGCACCTACGTAAAGCACTGCGACTCCACCTGCCAACTTAGCCAAACGCTCCTGAAGCTTCTCACGGTCGTAATCAGACTTAGTTGCCTCAATCTGAGCCTTGATCTGAGCTACTCTCTGAGCGATTGCTTCTTTAGTGCCAGCTCCGTTGACAATAGTTGTGTTATCTTTGTTTACTGTGATCTTCTCAGCCTTACCAAGCATTTCGATTGTTGCTGATGCAAGCTGGATTCCTTGCTCTTCTGAAATTACAGTACCACCAGTTAGAACTGCGATATCCTGAAGCATCTCCTTACGACGGTCTCCGAATCCAGGTGCCTTAACTGCACATATCTTCAAAGATCCACGTAGACGGTTGACTACCAATGTTGTTAGAGCCTCACCGTCGATATCTTCTGCGATAACCAATAGTGGACGTCCTGCCTGAACTGATGCCTCAAGCAATGGAAGGATATCTTTTAGGTTAGAGATTTTCTTGTCGTGGATAAGGATGAATGGATTCTCCATCTCACACTCCATCTTCTCTGTATTTGTCACGAAGTAAGGTGATAGGTAACCTCTGTCGAACTGCATTCCCTCTACTACATCTACTGTAGTGTCAGTTCCTTTTGCCTCTTCAACTGTGATCACACCCTCTTTCTTCACTCTTGCCATCGCATCTGCGATAAGTTTACCGATCTCGCTATCGTTGTTGGCTGAGATTGTAGCGACCTGCTCAATCTTCTTTATGTCGTCGTCGACTTCCTTAGCTTGCGTCTTGATGCTCTCAACAACCTTTGCTACAGCCTTGTCGATGCCTCGCTTCAAATCCATTGGATTAGCACCTGCAGCCACGTTTTTCAAACCAACTGTGATGATTGACTGAGCCAAAACAGTAGCTGTAGTAGTACCGTCGCCAGCCTTATCATTTGTTTTTGAGGCTACTTCTTTTACAATCTGAGCTCCCATGTTCTGGTATGGATCAGAAAGCTCGATCTCTTTTGCCACGCTCACACCATCTTTAGTGATATGAGGTGCTCCAAATTTCTTTTCGATGATGACGTTACGTCCCTTAGGTCCAAGTGTCACCTTTACTGCGTTTGCCAACTCATCTACGCCTTTCTTCAAAAGGTCGCGTGCCTCTATGTCGAATTTAATTTCTTTAGCCATTTCCGTTACTTTTTAATGATTATATTATCCAATTACTGCCAAAATATCGCTCTGGCGCATGATCAAATACTTATCACCGTCAAGTTCAAGTTCTGTGCCGGCGTACTTTCCGTAAAGAACAGTATCGCCAACTTTCACTACCATCTCTTCATCTTTAGTGCCATTTCCTATAGCAAGGACCTGACCCTTCAATGGTTTCTCTTTTGCAGTGTCTGGAATGATGATTCCAGCCGCTGTCTTCTCTTCTGCTGCGACAGGCTTTACAAGCACTCTGTCTGCTAATGGCTTAATGTTCATGATATATAATTTTTTGTTTATATAACTTTTTTTTCTTTTTTCCTCTATATAATAATCAAAAGCTGTGCCAATCTGCAATATCTGCATATTTGGCACAGCCTTTATATATACTCTTTTATGATATGCCAAAATGGCGTATCTATGTCGTCTTATTTGAAGAATTCTTTTATAGTAGACGTGATTGTCTGGATGATTTTTTCGTCCAGTTCAGTATGCATCGGCAGACTCAGAACCTCTTTGCATAGCATTTCTGTGTTGGATAATTTGCCTGCTATACGATGTGGCGATTCAAGGTATGCTTTCTGCTGGTGGATAGGGTAGGGATAGTATATCATAGACGGAATACCTTTCTCTTCCAGGTAACTCTTCAATTCATCACGCTTGCCATTTTTCACTCTGATTGTGAATTGGTTATATGTGTGGCGACAACCGTCTTGTTCTGTCGGGATGATTATTCCGTCGACGTCGGCAAGCATTCTTCTGTATGCAGACGCTGCGTTTCTTCTACATTCCAGATAAGAGTCCACATGCTTTATTTTGACGTTAAGTATGCCTGCTTGCATTGCGTCAAGACGTGAGTTGACTCCTACACTGTCGTATGTGTATTTCACTCTCATTCCATGGTTGGCGAATGCTCTGGCATTGTCTGCGATTGTATCATCGTCTGTGAATATTGCTCCACCGTCGCCAAAGCATCCGAGATTTTTTGATGGGAAGAAAGATGTGCAACCGATTCTTCCGATTGATCCTGCTTTCTTAGTTTTTCCTTCTATCTCACATTCTGCTCCAAACGACTGACAGAAATCCTCAATGATTTCGACGGAATGTTTTTTCGCTACTTTCATGATCGACTCCATTTCCGCGCTTTGTCCGAACAAGTGCACGATAATCGCAGCTTTGGTGTCTTTCGTGATTGCGGCTTCGAATGTTTTGGCGTCTATGTTGAATGTGGAATCTGATATGTCCACAAAAACTGGCTTTAATCCTGCACGTAATATGGCTTCTGCAGTGGCGACGAATGTGAAACTTGGAGTTATCACTTCACTGCCAGGTGCAAGGTCGAGCATCATAAGAGCTATATATAATGCGTCTGTGCCGTTGCCCACTGAAATACAATGCTTTGTGTCAATATACTCAGCCGCATTCTTTTCGAATTCAGCTACTTTGGCTCCTTTTATGAATGCTGAGGATTCAATTGCCTCTGCGATTGCACCATCAAGTTCACTGCGTATTTTTGCAGTTTGATGCTTCAAATCGCACATCTCTACTATTTTTTGCATGCTAAATAACTGAACTGTCTTCTAAATCAAATCCGAAAAGAGAATTGCAAATGTTTTGCAACTGATGGATATATGTGAATGGCTTTCCTATTTCTGCACGAGACTGGGCACAAATAAGATGAGATCCACTTTTTTTGTAGCTGATGTAGATCTCTCCCAAACCAAACAGTGTATGGTCTGTCGTCTCTGCAAGTTTTGAGAATTTGTATTTCTTCAAAGTCTCTTCTGTGATGAGTATTGGTCGAAATCCATCAAGAGGCAAACCGAATCGTTCTGCCTGTTTGATGGTCTGTATGTCTGATGCGGTAATTTTCTGTATCTTGTTGCCGATATAGAATAATGAACCTACATGTAATTCTTCTATTTTTGTCATGAGTGTTCTGTTTAGAAGACAGGTATATCTGCGACATTGTCTTTGTCCTGCACGTTGTTGAAATCGCCGACTGGATCATTGCCATCCAATCCATAACCAACCTGCATGAATTGTGAGAATTCTCTCTCTTTGTCAGTCGCGATCATCTTTGCAAGAGTGTTTTCTGCTGTTTCGCCTTCGCTGATGATATCAGCAATTGCGTCTGCAGATATGGCAGTTTCAATGTTGCCGTTGAATCTTTGTTCGAGTATAAATTTCAATCCCCACATTTTTTTCTCTTCCTCGTATCCGTTTTTCAGATCAGAAAGGAAGTTTGTGATGACGCTACTGTAATCTTTGCTGTTTGCTACTTTGTCGATGAATCCAAACAATTTTTTTCTGCTGCAGTAAGCTCCGGCAATATCAGCCCATTTGTCTATCTCATAGCTGGATGCTTTTTCATACAGAGCTTTCAAATTTGTTGTGTCGCACGATTTCAGCAAACGAACTGCGAATGTGGAAAGAAACATTGCGTATAGGTCAACACCTTCGTCGACTGCCACTGAATGCATTTTAGCTCGTCCGTATTTATGATAGTTCACACCTGCACGACGTTGGTGGTGTTGTTTTTCTGTAAGAAATTCGAAACCTTCTGCCACTTCAGCCACAATAAACGGACTCATTACGTCGAAGTTGATGATGTCGCTGCTATCATCAATAGTCTTTCTCTTGTCACGTTTTTTCCATTTGTTGATGTCGCGCATTGTTCCGCACGACTTCATGCTTGAACCTGGATAAATCCAAGTTTCGGAATTCTGTTCTATCAGATATGAGAATGGCAATTTACGAGTGTCAAGATTGCCTCCGTGTTTTCCTTTAACTAGAGTGAACACACCTGTCACAGCAGGCCACAACACGTAAGAGCCACTCGCTGTTTTGCTTCCACGCTGAAGAACTCCTTCATGGTTTGGTCCAAGACGGTAATAGTGGTTGCTTTGGTTTGTCGCACTACCTGCGTTCATGAAGCTGAACATTGCGGCAATAAGTAAAGTTGATTTATGATGCGACACTGTGAATGGACCGGCAAACAGTGAACACGACTCTCCGTGGAATGCCTGACAGTTTGCACTGAAGAATGTGTCTGTCGCAGAGAATCCTAGACCCACCTCTGTGTTCTGGCCGACGAATGTGTTGCGGATAATCGCTCCGTCCATCACTTTTGCTCCGTTGCAGAGAATGAAGTTGTTGGCCAATACATCTGTTGTGATTGAAGAAGGGTCAGAAGCAGACGATTTAACAATACCGTTTTCAAGAGAAGCACAATCTTTAACTGTCGCATTCTCTCCAATCCATACGTTTGCGATCTTCTTGTTTCCAATTACAACCGCATCCTTTCCGATATATCCTCGTGGAGCATCTGCAGGACGAGAGGTATATTCTTTTGATTTTTCATCAAGATAGGTGCAGATTCTTTCAGTAAACACTTTATAGTCGCGGAACATTACAGCCAAATATGCGAGTTGAGCAGTCAATGCTGGAGACAATGGAATTGATCGTCCTCCGTTCTCGTTGAGCACTGCTATTTTTGTATCTGTACCGAATGCAGTAGATCCGTTGCAGAAAATTTCACAGTTGTCGACCAATATCGCACCGTCGGCAATCTCATAATTGGAAATATATCTGCTTATTCCATCGATCACAACGTCGTTGCCGACAACACAATTATGCAGGCGGGCATTGTTGATTCCTCTTTGGAATGGAACGCTGTTGATTTCAGTGACTCCTGAATATGTTCCTAGTTGGCATTTGCCAGAGAATGAAGTTTTGCTGACTGAATTTGCATTGAATCCGTCTGCAACAGATATGTTTTTCCAATCGTCCGCATAGCAACCATTTGCTTGCAAAGACTCGATTTCTTTCGATGTTAATTGTCGCATACTTGTAAAACTTTAATTACCGCGAATTTCCTGATTTAACATTAACAAAGATAAAGAATAAGGTTTGTAAATGCAAAATTTTACAAATACGAATTTTGTTATAAACTATATAATAAAAACTGTGCAACACCGACGGATATGCTTCGAATGCAGACGGATTTAACAAGCCTAAAAGGAAAAGTCGACGGATTATATGTGAAAAGTGACGGATTATTTTGAAAATAAGAAAAAAAGAAATAGATTTGTGACGGATTTATAGCAGAAAGATTATGGGAACAGAACAAACAAAAGTAAAATTCGACTGGAACAAACTTTCGGATTATAGAGAAAACCTACATATAGAAGCTAAGAAAGCGCTTGGCGGAATTCCAGGAAGCATTTGGGAAACATATTCTTCGTTTGCAAATACAGACGGAGGTGTCATATTGTTAGGGGTGGAAGAAGCTGAAGACCTTTCGCTACGTGCGGTTGGCCTAAAAGATATATATAAAATTGAAAAAGACTTTTGGAACCAAATCAACAACAAACAGGTGGTGAGTGTAAATCTTCTGACAGAAAGAATGGTACATGCTGAATGTGTTGATGGAAAAGATATACTTGTGATTGAAGTTCCTCGTGCAGAACGTATGCTCAAGCCTGTTTACAAAGGATTAAACCCAAAATCTGGAACTTATAGAAGAAACGGTGAGGGTGATTACCTATGTTCCGTGGAGGAAATGGCAGCGATGTATAGAGACGCTTCGTCATCTACAGTCGATATGAAGGTGCTTACACAGATGGATTTTTCTGTGTTTTGTAAAGAGACCGTACGCTCTTATCGTCAGATGTTCAAGACAACACATCCATCCCATATTTGGTGTGATCTTGATGATGAGTTGTTTCTGCGTCGATTGGGAGCTATAGGGCTTGGCGAAGACGGTGCATTGCATCCGACAGCAGCTGGATTGCTAATGTTTGGCTATGAATATGAGATACTGCGTGAGTTTCCTCAATATTTTCTTGACTATCAAGAGAACAGGCAAATGGCGACCACACGTTGGACAGACCGTATCGTCTCTTCGTCGGGAGATTGGAGTGGCAACGTCTTTGATTTTATATATAGAGTGGTGCCTCGTCTTTGTGATTCGCTGAAAGTGCCGTTTGTGATGAAGGGAATGCAACGAGTGGATGATACTCCATTACACAAACTTTTACGTGAGGCGATTACCAATACTTGTGTACATGCAGATTTCTATGGCAGACGTGGATTGGTAATCCAAAAAATGCAGGATAAATTTGTTTTTGCAAACCCTGGTGGCCTTCGTTTGTCTTGCTCGGAAGCGATAGGAGGGGGAGTGTCAGATCCTCGTAATGGAGTGATGCTAAAAATGTTGTCGATGATTGAGTATGGAGAACGTGCAGGAAGTGGATTGAACGGAATTTTTCATGTATGGCGTCATGTGTATAAATGTTCGCCTATATTGGAGGAAATGGGAGGAGTCGACCGTACAATCTTGACTCTCGACACTCATGGTCAACAACCAGATATAGATGCTATGATCAAACTGTACGGTAGTGACGGATTAAATGTCATGGGCGACGGATTTGCAGATAAGTGCGACGGATTTGTCGCAGAATCCGACGGCACAGATAAAAAATCCGACGGATCGCAATCGACTGCCGTTAAAAAAGAATATGATTGGTCGATGGTGTTAAATGAGCCTGTTTTTCATTATCGCACAAGTGTTCCCCAAAATAAAGTCAGTGATTTTCCTGAGTTACCTCCAAAGGAACGCACTCTGATGAATGTTTTGGTGAAATTGGGAGCGTCGCAAGTTTCTGTGATTGCATCTGAAATGGGCCTGGGAATTTCACAAACAAAATGTTACTTGCAGAAATTGATATCCAAGGGATATGTTTGTGCTCAAGGCTCAACTCGTGACCGTACTTATATGTATGTTAAGGATGTCCGTTACTGATTAGGAATTCTAAAATTTTTCATAAATAGGGTTTATCAAAATGATAAGCCCTATTTTTTTACATATGGTGTACAGTAATGTCTATAAATAAAAATCCCAAGCCGGTGTACACCGACTTGAGATTACCAACTTAAAAAATAAAAGATATGAGAATATTAGAATTTCACAGCTACATATTTTCCATTTACTTTTGCCCACAACTGACCTTCTTTGTCAATGTAAACTTCTAGGTTGGAACGTTTAGCCAACGCATATCCGTCTGCCTTGAACTCAGAGATATAGTCGTAGTCGCAGCAAGTGATTGGAGAGCCGAATCTGTCAACAAGTCCGTATTTGCCGTTTGTCTTTACACGGGCAACACCACCTTGGAAGTCTTTTGCCTCATCATACAAGAAGTCGCACAATTGATTACCCTTGTTGTCGATATAACCATAAAGTGTCTTGCCATTTATATTCTTACCTACAGCGCAAATGCCTTCGTTGAACCAACCTACAGTGTTGTATTTGTGCTGAACAACCAATCTGCCCTTGTTGTCAACGAATCCATATAGGTAATTCTCATCCTGGCATGCAGCCAAACCTTCTTTGAAGCTCTTTGTGTCAAGGTAAGTGGCGTCCTGAAGACGTGCACCTGAAGGAAGGATGAAATATGCATCTCCGTTCTGATCCTTAACAGCTGCCACACCGTAGTTGAATGATGACGCTGCTGTATACTGCAATGGAACTACCTCTTCGCCCATTTCATTGACGTATCCATACTTGCCATCCTTACCTACGCGAGCAACACCGTCGCTGAAATCTGTAGCATACTCATACTTTGGCTTTACAACGAATTTGCCGTTAGCTGTGTATCCATACTTTCCGTTCTTAAGTGTACGGACTGGTGAAGGCCATTTCTTGTTCATCTCTCTCTTAGCCTCTGCCACTTTCTTGCCATAAGGATAGTCGTAGATGAACTCCTGGTAAGCGGCTTTTGTTCCTGTCTTTTGCGCATTTGCATAAGCCTCAGCCTCACGCTTGTCTTTTGCCTCAAGCTCACTTGCGTAAGCAGCTCTTTTTTCAGCAGCTGCTTTCATCTGAGCCTGACGTGATGCCTCTTCAGCTGCCTCACGTGCTTTTCTGTCGGCTTCCTGAGCTTCCCAAGCTGCAGCGTCTTCCTGTCTCTTCTTCATCTGAGCCTGGAAGTATGACATTAGGCTTTCTTTGATGGTAACCATCTCGTAGTATCCTTTGTCTTGCTTTGGCATTGATTCGAAGTATGCCTTACAAGCAGTCTGTGCCAAATTGTAATCGTTAAGAGCGTAAGCAGCCTTTGTACGAAGATAGTTTGTACGGGCGTTACCCTTACCTAACAATTTGTCAATCTCGTTAATTTTGTTGATAGTTGCCTTATACTCCTTAGCATTGAATAGCTCCATTGCCTTTGGATAAAGTTCACGCGCTTTTGCATCATTATTCTGAGCGCATACAGAAAGACTTAAACTGCTTGCTAGCAGTAGATATATTGCTCTTTTCATTTTGCTTATCTTTATTATTCATCCTGGCAGATACGGAAACCTACACTATTGCTTTTGTAATCTGGTTTTAACTTCTCTTTTGCTTCGATAGCACAGTTAGAGGCTTCGTCTGCAAATGAACCTCCTTTGACGAAACGAGTTGTCTTGTCATACTGGTTGTTCACCCACTCAGCTACGTTTCCTGTCATATCGTAGATTCCAAGTTCATTTGGAGCTTTCTCGCCTACACCGTGAGTTGTCTGCTCTGCGTTGTATGCGTTCCAAGAAACCTCTGTTAGGTTGTCACCACCAGCGAATGCTGATTTTGAACCGTTCTTTCCGCCCTTAGCTGCGTACTCCCACTCTTTCTCGCTCATTAGACGGTACTTAAGTCCAGTCTGCTCGTTAAGTTTCTTGATGAACTGCTGAACCTCATCCCAAGATACGTTCTCTACAGGACAAGTTCTACAACCCTTGAAGTTTGATGGGTTTGTTCCCATAACTCGAGCCCACTGCTGCTGAGTGACCTCTGTCTTGCCAATGTAGAAACTCTTCACTTCGTGATTTCCTTCTACGTAAACCATATCGATAAGGCCAGTTACATTTCTGTTGTTCTTGTAGTCGATATACTCCTGAATCTTGATGGCTTGCTGTTTAGGGTAGGCCATTGTTGAATCATAGTTGTATGCTTGGTTGTAGTAGATACCAGCCTCGTTCCACTGTTTTTTCTTGTAGTATGTGTCAGCCTGGTTAAGTGCCTTGTCGAAAATCTCACATGGAGCACCTGTAGTCTTCCAGTATGTAGGAGACTTCATGCTGATGATTGGCTCGTATTTTCTGTTTGAATAGTAAACCTCACTTGCCTTCATAGAGTCACCCTTTGCCATAAGTGCAAGAGATTCCTTACGCTTTGTAGCCTCGTATACAAGGAAGTCGTAGTCGTCATCGTTCCAATCTACAGAAACGATCTTTGCGTCAACAACGTCAATTTTATCTGCATTTGTGAAAATGTTACGTAGACGGTAGTTGTAACCACGCTGTGAAGGATCCATCTTAGTTGTGCTCTCTGTCAAACGCATAAGATCCAAGAATTCCTTCATAGACTTGTCTGGAGTGACTACTCCTGGCTTCGATTGCTTACCTACGTATATGTCAGTAAGTTTGTCTGACCAATCGTTTATTGTGTATGTCTCTGGAGAAACGGTTGCACCAGCCTTTTCCAAATAGTTGACTTCGATAGTTGTCTTTGCAGAAGCAAAATATGTCTTGGCTCTGTCGCTGTAGAACATCAATGTCACTGCGAATGTCGCCTTCTTAGGAGTGATCATGTCAAATCTCGACACTAGCTCCTGATAGTTCTTGTCTCCGTTTAGTTGGGCTCTGTCAACCTTGACTTTGTTGTAAGTGAAATCTGGGCGTGATGTCCATTCTACATCAGTGTGAACTCCCATTTTTCCTACGATCTTTTTGATGGTGTAGTTTACCTTACAAGAATCCATCAAATAGATGTTTTTTCCTTTCGGATAAGTGGCCTTGCAAGTGAAACTTGTAGACAACTTCTCTGTTTGCTGAGCACTGACACTCGCTACAGAAGTAAGACCGAAAGCAAAAGCCATTAGAAATAACTTTCTCATTGTCTTTTATATTATATGTCTTATTTTATTTTGTTTATTCAAACCAAAACCAAGTATGCCGTGGACTATTCTTCAACCTTTTACGGCATACTAAGGGATACACATTGCAAAACTATAATTTTTTAATTAAAAAGCAAAAAAGTGACACTATTTTTCAACATTTTTGTGTTGAAAAATGGATTTTATCAACAAACGTTCTGTTTTGGCTGGCTTTGCTTGATTCTTAACAATTGAGTATGTCGCGTTTTGTTCTATACTTCAGATGTTTTAGCTGGTTTTGCTTGATTCTTAATTTTTAACTCTTAATTCTTAACTATTTTATTATAGGCTTCATTAATTTTAGCCATAATCTCCTCGCATTCTTGGATGCGGTCTGCATTCTTTGGTAAATCAGGATGGTGAGTCAATGCCAAACTATGATATGCTTTTTTTATCTCTTCGTATGATGCGTTGGTATCGACACCTAAAATAGAATAATATGGATTCAAATCAAAGTCGGACTTTTGTGTCGTCGACGAACTGGATTTTGAATCTTCAAATTCTGTGCGTAGGGCGTAATATCGGTTTATGAAAAAATTAATAAAACTGTTGCTGAATCTCAGTTGAGACATAAGGTTAATCATGAATTTCCATTCGTCGTTGTGGATTCCGTCTTCCAATATTGTTAGTTTATAGAGATAGTTCACAAATATTTTCTTATCAGAGAAATCCCTCCTCTTCCAATATTGGATAGCCTCATTGAATTGAGAATCAGAGAAATTAGTTTCAAATACATCTTTTATTCTGTCAGCAGGGTAAATGTTCTGTAAAAAAATCTTTTGTGCGTTTCTTGCATCAAGATTCATTATACATAATCTTTGGATTATGGGTGACACAAATTGTTTGGAGGCATTAGCAAGAATACGTTTCTCTTCTTTAAGATATATGATTCTCTTTAATTCAGCTTTTACACGACTTTATGTATTCTTTAATTTGTGATTCAGTCATTCCCCATTTCTTTTTGTAATTTAAGAAGAATCGTTTTGTCAAAAAAGCGGTTGGAGTGTACTTTTCAAAGAATTCGAAGTATCCATTCATCAAAGTAATAAGAGATATGTAAAGATATGCACTATAAATCATCAAAAGTATAAATGGCACATTGCTTTTTAATATCACTGAAAAAAGTATTGCAATTATAATAGGCAGAATAATCCAAAGTACGCAAATTTCCAAAAATTTAAGAATCGGACGCAATATTAACATCAATTTATATTGCTTTACTATTTTGTCTATATCCATATGGGGTTTTATTGCAAATATAGGGAATGTTATGATAACTAATGAAAAAAGGAGACCGAAGCCTCCTTTTTTTGATTGATAATAGAATTTAGTTTGCTACCGTTGGACCGTTTCCTGTGGAGCAACCGCATTTCTGTTCTGTTATGTCTGTTTTAGTAAACTTGATTCCCATAATCGGACCGAACATGACAAGCTGTGCAATATCAGCCTCGTTCTTCCACATGTAATCCACTGATTTCCCTTTGCCTTTTAGTGACGAGTTTTTGAAATCTACCTTCCAACACTGGTATAGAGGCTGTTTGTCAATTCCCTCACGCTTCAAGATAGATACCTCAGAAGTGTTGTCTTTGTTGCGATGCAACAATGCTTCGGTGTTTTCTTTTAGAAAAATTGTCGAGATTCTCTTCTCGTCATCCATAAAAGTTGAATTCTCTTTGAATCCCTTTGATATCAATGATTTCTCCAATTCTTTAGTGTTTTCCTTTGATACTTTAAGTGAGTAGAACTTTGTTGAATTATTAACTCCGATAAGTAGGTTGCTGTAGTTGTCTGGAAGAATGTCATTATCTATATTTTCATAACAATCTTTGTATTTGATTGTGGCTGAACCATATAGATAAATCTCTCCATCATTTCCTTTGCCTTCAACGTTAAGATCACAGTCTGTATTGAACTTGTATTCTTCTTCTTTATTAGCTTTTGTATATTCCAAAGTTTTTAGGGCTGATATGTCATCAGAAAGCAGGTATGCAGAAAGCTGACGCGATTCTCCCCACGATTTGATTTCAAGAATTAAAATTCCGTCGAAATCTGAATTTTTGTACCACACCTGGTACTTGTTTGACATTGTACTCTGGAACAACTCTGTATGTTTGTCTTTCTTTGTGTCGAACTTTACTGTTTTATCTCCAATAATTGCATAGATGCAGTTTGGCTCAATCTTTGTCTTTGAACACAAAGAAATAGTTCCAAAATCAATGTCTTTCTTGTCCAATTCAGCCTTCTTAGTGAATTTCTTTCCACAACAAACTATTGACATCTTTAGCTTTGATCCTTTTAGTGAAATAGGTAAATCAAAGTCGAAGTCTCCGAATCTTGTGTATTTTGTTAATGAGGTCTTGTTCTTTCCTTTTCCGACTTCAATTATCACCTTTGCTTTGGACGGACCACACGTGTTGATTATAGAACCTTTTACTAAATATCCAGATGGAATCTTGATGTATGGCATGTTAATCCATCTATAATCATCGCCCGATATTTTTTTAGTACTCTTGGTAGATTCTATACCATATCCATTTTCTGCTTTGACATAAGTTGAAATCTCCTTTGTTCCTGCAGAAGCTTTGAAAAGATAATGTCCTGACTCTGATGTCTTGATTTTATACTCTTTGTTGTCTAGTACAGCAGTAACTGTTACCGGACTGGTTATGCTTCTGCAACTATAATATCCGGATTGTTGATTATTAGATACATAAACATTACCATAGATGTATATAGGACGAGATATTATAAAATCGTAGCTGGCATTCAGATCTATTTCTGCTGGATCATCGAATGTATATTCTTTTTGATTGTTGTATTCTTTATAATTTGTTTTAGACATATTCGCATCTTCGTTTAGAGCATTTGCATATTCTTTGATTGAAAATGATATTGGTTCATTTCCATTATAAAATATGAAATATTCTCCATTGACGTTGGTTATTGTACGTACATTTGTGATTGTTGAATTTATTGCGACACCACTCAATAATCGACCATCTGGATCTGTCACTTTTCCATGAATACATGGCATGGTAGGAAGTACCAGGTCTTGTTTGAATGTTGTTCTAGCTTTCAAACCGCTCACATTATGGATCGGACAATTAGGACAATTCGCATAATCTGAAGATTTGACAGTCACAAACACGTCTGTTAATTGAGGCACAAATGCACAGTAATTACCATTTGCATCTGTGTATGCATATGTCTGTGATATTGTCACTTTTATTCCAGACAATGGCTTTCCTTCTTGGTTGGTTACTCGTCCGCAAATAGTCGCTCTTTTATTAGGATAATCAAGGTTGTGCCAAGAGAAATGTTTGACTTTTCCTGTATAGTGGTCGCCCTCTTTTGTCGCTATACCTTCTTCTACCCATGTGCCTTTGTTTTCATCGAAATACCAAAGAGGAATTTTATCGTATGATTTTAATCCTTCTGTCGACGGGAATGTTAACGTACTCTCAGATCCATCTTTCAACTGAAGTTTTCGATTGACAGAGTCCTTAAGTGTGACTTCTACCATGCCATATGATAGGAGAATGACACTTTTGCCTGTTGAATCAACTCCACTCATGTCGCCTCCAGGCATCTCATTTACGAAGTTTTCTGATTTTGGATTCAAATAATATGTGCTTGCAAACACAGATCCGTTGAATGGCTTTCCATCTTCATAAACCAATGAGTTGGCTGGGATGTCAACTGTCATCTTTCCAACATTTATTGTGGCACCCTGACTGTTGTAGAATCGAGAGACGTCGGTAACTCCATCTTTGATATCCTGTAGCATCAACATCGCGTCGAGTCTTGCATCTCCGTCGTCCACATTGGCTGTACGGATCACTGTGAAATAATCTCGTGATTCAAATTTCACCACGCATCTTCCGTTCACAGCACGGCATTTCTCAAGATAGTAGGCTCCACTTTCGCTTGTAAGCACTGTGTCGTTTCCTGTTGTCACCAACACATTTGCCAAAGCTCTGCCGTCGCCATCAGTTACATAACCATAGACGTGATTGTCTGAGACTGATTCGGATAATGTGTAATCCTCACCGTCATTCAAATTGTCAGAATTATTTTGAGTGTTGCAACTGCTAAAGAATGTCAATCCAGTCGCAACTGATCCGAATATCCAGTTTTTTATTCTCATATGCATTTATATTTATGTTGTTTCTTTAGAATCCGAATACTTTCTTCAAGTCCTTCATCTTTCTGTTGATGTTTTCCTCTCTTTCTTTTGCGGCTCTCTTCTCTTTGACCTCTTCGGGTGTGTGGACCTGTAGACCAAAAGGATCCTTGCCGTCGTTGTCAATCAAGCTTTCTGTATTTGTTATCGGTTTACCGTCCAATGTGTAATATTTATAGTCAGTGCCTTTCTTTAATCTGAATAAAGACTCGTTCATGATAAACTCATCGTAGACTCCTTTCTCATATGTGTAGGGGTTCCAGAATTGATACTCGCAAGGAGCAATCATGTCTATATCGGTCTTTGTCTTCTCAAATTTCTTACACTTTTTGATCGTGATTGTCGGTATCTTGTTCTCATTGTAGACACCTGATGAATACAAAGTATTGAAAGAATTGTCTTTAGTTGAATGGATAGAAGAAATTCTAAATTTTACATTGGATTCGATATAATCCTTGCCGAATTCTCCATTCATGGCAATCCATTTATTATAGATGTTTTTACCTATAGTGCAAAGCGACTTCTTATCGATCCCCTCAGCCTGAGTGCTGTATATTCCATGATAGATGTATATGTCTGGCTGTTCTTCTTTGGAATCAAATGTCTTATCGAAAAAGATAGGGGTAGTGGAAGAGTAAGTCAGATTTGTCAATAGCACTTTGGCTTTCACTCCGTCGAACATGCCTTTCCTCATTCTTTTAGCAGGAGGCAGTACCAAAACTCCACTTTTCAATTCTAGATTATGAAAGGCTTGCTCTCCATAAAACAGTAATCCGAATGGTATGATAAGTTTGTCCAACTTTGCATCCTCGAATGCTCTTGCTCCGATTCCTAACACATTATATGTAGCGGTTACCGCTGAATCTTTTCTGCAGTAATGGGATTTGTTAGTCACACGTGTCGGAATTGTTATGCAGCTTTTCGTACCAGAGACACCACTTACATACACTTCTCCTTCGTTCTGGATCAGGTATGCTGGATCATTGGCTGATCTGCCGATGTTATGCTTCTTGATTATATATTCTGAAGCTATTGTGTATATCAAACCGTCTTTCTCGAATGTGACTCCTCTCTGGCTTTGATCAGCAGAGGCAATTACGAAGAATGTAAGACTGGCTAATAGTAATAGAATCTTTTTCATCATTTAATCAATTTGCCATTCAACGTATATTTCACCTCTCCTTCATCCCCAATGAATTTGACGTACCAACCTTCTTTCAACGTTGCGTCTGCCACTGGTATGAATTCATTATAATGACTGGTAGTGCCACTTTTCTTGTTAGAAACGGTGTATCTTGCCTGACGACGGAATTCCTGAGTCAAATTGCCCCATGGGTATTCAAATGGTTTCACTTTTCCTGTCTTTTCATCAAACAATTTCACATTCACAGCTCCAGAGTTGATTTTCAATCCTCTCTTCTTCATTCTTGATGTGGTTGTGTATCCTCTTTTACTTAGATATGACATTTTATCAGTAAGATCATGCTTCATGAATTCCTCATCATCGTTGAATGCTTTGCTGACCCATCTTTTGAATCTGTTGCCTTGTGCTGTATAACAATCATCATAAACAAGACTGTACTTGATATATCTTAACATCTTGGTGTTGAACTTGATAGCTCCTTTTGGTCTACTTGTGACTACTAGAGTATCGTTCTTCTTTTCAAAGGTTTTCCCCCATGATATAGCTCTTGGTGTATCGAAGATCAAATCGCCTGCCAACTCATCAAAAACTCCTGTGCCAAGAAAGTCAAGTCCGTGGATAACTAAAGCACCACTTCTGACCTTGAGCTTTGAGAAACAATGATTGCCGGCAAATACAAGGTCTGGAAGCCATATCCTGTTATGTTCATGTCTGTAGAACAGGCTGTCTGTAAGACCGACAACCTTGAATCTTCCAACAGCAGAAGGAATGACCACGTCAGTCAAATTCTCGTCGACTTTTATTGCCATTATTTCTCCTGCCTGATAGAATTTGTCAGGTCCTGTTATGGCGTCCGGAGATTCTTTGGGGTTTGTCACAAGGTATGTGACCAGAACCTTGTATGAGATTCCGTCTTTTTCAATGACATCACCTGTCGAGTATTCTTGAGCGAATAGGTTAATTGCATTTAAGATGAAGGCAATAATAATATAAATTTTGCGTGTCATTCTTCAGATATCGTTTATTTCATAATACGGTACAAAGTTAGTTATTTTCTTAATGCTCTATTTTTAAATTTCTTTTAATTATGTTAAAAAAACAAATTTGTTGGACTACAATATGGGGCGAAAATGGAGTTTCAGGAAACTCCCAAAAGAGTTTTCATCTTTTGTTTTATTTGGATTATGCAAATAGAGGGAGACTGTAGCCCAAATTTTTAATTATGATGGAATTTGATTGGCGTTTTTCTCAATTTATACAGGAGCCAAAACAAAAAGACTGAATATACAAGTAAAGACAGCATAAAAGTTGTCATATACTGATATGGCAGTAATCCGGATATGACCAACATTATTATTGTCGGTATTGTGATAAACCAAGTTGTCAAAGAGTTTCTAAACTCAGAGATGAATTGTATAAGACTACATATACACCATACAGTAAAGTTGGCATATGTCATATAATGAAAAAAAGTCGGAAACAGATCTGTGAAGTAGAGAATTACTGCGATTAAATTACTGAATATAGTTAGTTTAAAGCCGCAAAATGAAGCTTCTTCTATAAATTGGAATATTCTTTTTATGGAAGCATATCTGTCAACTTTATTCTTGCAATTTTTGCCGTCGACGATGACTTCGTTTTCTTTTATTGGCTCTTTGTTTCCCATGTTTATATACACTAATTTAGTAATTATAGAATCGCCTCTGTCAATTTTATCCAAACGGAGAAAGCTTAATTCGAGAAGGATGACGATAATATTAACGTTTTTCTGCGTTATATTCCTCAATAGAGTATGATATCCTTTCCCCGTCAGCTTTTTCGATAATCACACTGTCTGTTGTCACTGAATATTTTGTTTTTAGTAATAGAGAATCGAAATCGTATGTGAAGCATTTTAACGAAAAAAGTTTTTCTCTATTATCCATGAATTCTTGAAAATCAGGATCTTTCAACGCTTCAATAGGAATTTTTGGGGTCCTTTTTATTTTCCCAGAAAAGGAAGATCTTGTCAATTCATATTTCTCAGCAAAGTTTTTGACTTTTTCTTTGTATATGTTTATGTAGATATCGTAGCATGCTGAACAGATTATGAATGCAGAAACGATTGCAAAGGTTGACACAAGGAACGATTTCCTCACATCTCTGTTTGACTTGATGAAAATAAAGAAATGAGCAATAAGCAGAGCACATGCAAATAATATTCTCCATATAAGATCATGATAAACCTCTTCTTTGTTTAATATGATGGAGAAGTATACTAATGCGATGATGGCGATCAAATTGGCAATCTGTGAGATAATCTTAAAAACTTTTTTATTGTATGGAGTGCTGATTAGCAGGCAATGAAGCGATACAATGAAAAGGAATACAGAGTCATCCAAGTATGAATAGAAACGATTTCTATATCGACGCATGGGAATTTGATCAGCCAAATTATTAGCTTCGTCAATTACTAACCATAAAAGTCCGATCATTGCAATGACACTGATTAAAATATTTAGTATGAAAATGAGTTTGTTCCAACGTTGGTCGGGATTGTCTTCTTCTTCTTTTTTCTGGAAAAAACAAAATAATAGAATGAATATGCATGTTGGTGGAATAAAATTGGAACCAAAAAATATTATATTTGTAAGCCCCAAGCATATGATTGTTACCAGCCCGCAAACATATGTCTTTATGATGTTGTTTGTCAGAGTTGTATATGAATTGAAAAAGTTATCTTGTTTGCAACAGCTTAAAACACAGGCAAATCCTAAAAATGGAAGTGATAAAATTGTGTTTCTGCTTAAAATGTGAATCATTGGACATAATGCATACAGAAGAGGACAAAGTATACCAACCGACACATACCAATAAAGCCGGTGCTTCTTGAAATATTCCGCATTTCTAGCTGTATATGCTAATGCACAACTGAATGTTAACCAAGATTCTCCATAGTCTCCTTTCCCAAATAGAAACGAACAGTCAGGGAAAATATAAGACAATATTGCAATAATGCAAAATATTATTTCAATTGGGAATTGTAACAGAATTTTGAATTTCTCATTTCCATTTTTCATTTCTAATTTCGCATTTTTAATTTACTTATACTCTCCTCTGATGAATGCTGTCAAGAATACTAACGGGGCATTCCAGTTGATGGCAGGCTCGTTAGTAGAGTAGCTGCACTCTTCGTCAAGATAGGCTCTTGCCGCAAACCTGTTTGTGGGGTACATCGATCTTCCACAGTCTGTTGTCTGCTTCACATTTGGTCCGCCTACCATGTAGCCAGGAATTGGTTCTTCGATGCCGTCAGTCGCACAGCGTCTGTCGTGGATGTAGTGGGGCGACAAACTGCCGAATCCAGTCACGAAACAGTATCCTGTGCTGTTGCAGCCAAGGATGTAGTCAAGACAGTATTGTGCGGCTTCTGTATATTTGTCGGCTTTCATCACCTTCTTGCCCAATGCAAGTATCATTCCGCTGTTGGCGATTTGTCCGTTGCTTCCCCAAACAAATTCTCTTAATGGCACTTTTCCTGTTTGGTATTTGTACATTGCTAACAGGTTGTCCGCCAATGCTTTGAATCTTTTCTCTACAGCGTTGATATCAAGTGCTCCGGATATTGCATCCCTGTTGAGCATCAGAGAGATGAGGCCGAGTGTCGCAACGTCGCCCCAGTATGGTACATTGAAAATTTGGAACAGATTGATGTTCTCCGCATATTTTTTGTCTCCTGTGAGAATCAACAATTCACATGATGCCCAGAATCTTTCGTCGTCTACGCTTTCTGAATCGTATGTTCCTGTGTTGCAGTCTGGTGGATTGACAAATGGTCGATATTCAGAATGTTTAGACGCGAATTTGTATGCGTATAATGCAGCGTTTTTGGCTTTCTCTGA
>JAEEMG010000007.1 GCA_016283095.1 Paludibacteraceae bacterium
AGACGATAAAGCTGGAATTGCAGAAATCGTGACAGCAGCAGAGTATTTGATACAACATCCGGAAATAAAGCATGGAAAGATCCGCGTCGCCTTCACTCCTGACGAAGAGATCGGAGAAGGAGCCGACCATTTCAATGTAGAAAAATTCGGAGCTGATTTCGCATACACAGTAGACGGAGGCGGACTTGGAGAGATCGAGTTCGAGAACTTCAACGCTGCGGCCGCAACAGTCAGATTCACAGGCCATAATATCCATCCAGGATATGCTTTGGGCAAAATGGTGAACGCCAGCCGCCTCATCTCCGACTTCCTCAACATGCTTCCTGAAGACGAGTGTCCTGAAATGACAGACGGATATAAAGGTTTCTTCCACGTGACAGAAATGAAATCGACTGTGACATCAGGAGAGATCAACCTTATCATACGAGACTTCGACGAAAAAAGCTTCATAGACAGGAAAGAGTATTTACAACGAGTTGTAGATGCTCTGAACAAACATTACAAGAATGGCAAGGTGGAGCTTGAGATCCGAGACCAGTATGCCAACATGAAGCAGGAGATAGAGAAAATTCCACACGTTGTGGATAGAGCGATCAATGCCATGAAGACGTTGGACATCACACCTGTTGTCGTGCCAATTCGTGGCGGCACAGACGGAGCCCGACTATCATTCATGGGACTACCCTGCCCCAACCTGTTTGCCGGCGGCCACAATTTCCATTCCAACACAGAATATGTGCCAGTGTTGTCGATGAAAGCGGCTATGGATGTGATTATAGAGATAGCTAAATGCAAATGATCTGACCATTATGCCGTCTGAAATCACACTTGAAATTGTCGAACAATCGTTAGATATCATCCACGGCAAAGATCCGCAAAGAAAGGACGAATTCTTCTTGAATCTTGCGGCTGTAAATCTTCTCAATGCGGCCGCAAAAAAGAAGGAATTCAAAGAGATAGCCAAATACAAAGATATCAAGCGATACGCCACATATCTCTTTTCTCTTTGGGTTGCAGACCATACTTTGGCAGATGAAGCGTCATACGATATTGCAGACAAATGTCTGTATATCAGATGCTACACGCTTCAATTCAGTTTTCATTTCATCTACGACAAGTATCAGCCTATCATAGATTTCATCCATTCCGACGAAAACAAACCGACGACATGGGATGGTGTTAAACTACAACCGATTGCCGTCGACATACTGAATATCGCCGTCGAAAAAATAAAAAATCCACTTGGTGACATCAACGACAAAATAAATGAAATCAAACAACGAGAAATAAAATAATAACAGAAACGAGTTTCTGTTTTATTCATTATGAAGTCCAAGCGTGAAAAAACATAATACTGTTCTGTTTCAAAACAAAAATAGAAAATGCGAAACAAGTGTAATTAATATTCAAACCTCTAATTCAATTTTACATTCCTTTAATTTCCAATATAATACAATGAAAAAGATAACAGCTTTATTATATATTTTCATTTTTATATTTACATCTTGCAAAGAAGAGGTGGATTATGAAGATTTGGGAGTAAAAAACATCATCGTAATAAATGGAAGGTTTATCGACGGCGAAACCCCATGGTGTCAGGTGTCGAAAGGCGACATAATCTTCGAACAAACAAAAACAAGAATCACGCCAACAACATTTCTTCCCGATGCTTATGTAACAGCAACCGAAGGAAGTTCAGAATATAAATATACAGTCGTTGCAGACAATGCGATGATGGAGGCAAAAGATTTGATAGCCAAAGCAGGAGAAACATATACACTGAAAGCCAAAGTCAATGGATTGGACGACGTTTATTCCACAATCAGTGTACCAAGCAAGCCCAAAGCCGATTTCAGACTGGTCAGCGTGGAATCAACATCAAACGAGTACGCCCACGGACACAAAATAACCTATGAGCTCAACATACAAGATGATCCAAATACAGAAGATTATTACCAATTTATTTTATACTCAGTAAAGATGCAATACAAATACGAGTATGGAATAGTTGATACATTCGACGGCTATTGGATGGACAGCATTTGGGTACCTTCCCACGAAGTTTATGGACTTAAAGTTGTCGACTCAGCCTTTGTTTACAGCAAACCCGACGAACTTCTACAAACAGAAGATCCAGTGATGAATTGGAATCAAAATCCATCCGACAATATTCTGCTTGATTATCCAGAAGAAAACGAAATGAGTATTTTCAGCGACCAACTGTTCAATGGGCAAACATCCAAAATCAAGTTTTATATGTACATATTCAAAGAAGAACCTTTTATCAGAGTCGACATTGACTCTCTTGAATATGAAGTGCGACATATCAATAAAGAGATGTATATGTACTATCGCACATACCAATTGATAAGGGAAAACGACTGGAAAACATCACAGTCACCAAATATGCTCTACTGCAACGTGGAAAATGGAGCTGGACTGATTGCGGCATGGTCTGCAGTAAAGAAACCATTAAAATTGCCGGATCAGGTAAAATGACAATAAAAACATCGATAATGCCGACAATCCAAACAGGAACCGCGATGGGCATCATCACAGAAGCCACAAAAGTCAGATTTTTCTAAAAAAATTATTAATCAATGCTATTATTTCTTAATTTTGCAAACATAAAAAATAATACGCGAGATAAAACATTATGAATTTTGTTAAATCCTTACTGTGTTCATTAGCGATGGGCACAGTTGTCACTACCGCAGCTCAAACCAAAACTATCGCCGGATACGTGACAGACGCATCATCAGGAGAGACTCTGATCGGAGCATATGTTATGACTCCGGACGGAAAGAAAGGAACCGAGACCAACCAGTATGGTTATTTTGTACTCACATTGCCTGAAGGAGAGAACCAGATTATAGCTTCATACGTAAGCTATACCGAAAAAACATTATCCTTCAATCTTAAGAAAGACACAACTGTAAGAATCAAACTGGAGCCAGACAACCAGTTGGAAGAGCTTGTTGTGACTGCCAAAGAGATAAAAAGAGACAAACGTCTGGAAGAGACAATGATCAGCAAAGAGGTCATCTCTCCAGAACTGCTTAATGTGCTTCCTGCAATGCTTGGCGAGCCGGATCTTGTGAAGACGGTGCAGACTTTGCCAGGTGTGCAAAGCGGTACAGAAGGATCATCCGGACTGTATGTGCGAGGAGGTTCGCCAGACGAGAACCTTATCCTGCTCGACGACGTGCCATTATACAATGTGACACACCTGTTTGGATTCTTCTCCGTATTCAATGCGGATGCAATCAAGAATGTCAACCTGCATAAAGGAGGCTTCCCAGCAAGATTCGGAGGAAGACTGTCATCTGTGTTGGATATCCACACCAAAGACGGAAACGACCAAGAGGTTCACGGAGCTTTCCAAATCGGTCTGTTATCATCAAAATTCAGTCTTGAAGGACCGATAGTAAAGGAACGCACAACATTCTTCATATCAGCAAGAAGAACATATTTTGATGTCCTATCCAAACCATTCATGAAAGATGAACAATTCGGCTACTTTTTCTGGGATTTGAATGCGAAAGTGAACCATAAGTTCAACGACAGACACCGTCTGTATTTCAGCATCTACTCCGGACGTGACAAACTTGGATACGAAGATGAAGATGATTATGGCAAAAACGAGTTCGGATTAGGCTGGGGAAACATCTCATCAGCAATCAGATGGAACTTCTTGATTCATAACAAACTGTTTATGAATACGACTGTAGCGTTGTCAAGATACAAATTCTTTACGGATATAAATGATGTAGGGTATGAAAAAGACAGCAAGAAGAAAGAGTATGAGTTTGACATGAACTATGAGTCTATGATCAGAGACTGGAGCCTAAAGAACACATTCACATACACACCAAACAACAGACATGAGATAAAATTTGGAGAATCCGTAACACTCCATACATTCAAACCAGAAGAACAAGGAGTATACGAGAAATACTATAATGAAGACAAAACCGACGATGACTATGGAATAGATACAACAATCCACTCGAAAGAAACGACACCGACGGAATTTTATCTTTTCGCAGAGGACGAGATCAAGATCACCAAAAGAATAAATCTGAATTTGGGGCTACATGCGTCGCTATTCAATGTAAACGATAAGACATACACATCATTAGAGCCACGTGTCTCTTTTGCGGCCCATCCTACAGAAAAATTCACAATAAAAGCAGCTTACAGCAAAATGCAACAGTATCTGCATCTATTGTCCAACTCAACAATCGGACTGCCAACAGACCTTTGGGTGCCAGTGACAGAGAATATCAAGCCACTGAATTCTCACCAGACTGCGATAGGATTCGTATTCGGATTACCTAATGATCTACTCCTCTCAATAGAAGGTTACTACAAGACGATGGATAACGTCATTGAGTATAAAGAAGGAGCATCAATGTTTTCCAGCTCAAATTGGGAAGGAAAAGTCGATATGGGAAAAGGAAGAGCAAAAGGTATAGAGCTGATGTTGAAAAAAGAGATAGGCAAAACTACCGGTTGGATAGCCTATACACTGTCGAAAGCAGAGCGTCAATTCGACGAAATCAACAAAGGCGAATGGTATCCGTCCAACTACGACAGACCACACGACATCAGCATCGTAATCAATCATAAGTTCTCTGAAAAAGTAGATCTTGGAGCGACATGGGTATTCGGAACTGGATATCCTATAACAATGCAGACCCACAGCATCTTGTTAGACCCTAGTTTGCAACAAAATATTGATGTCTTATTTCATGAGGACAACAGAATCGATTATGCATCGAGCCGCAACAATTACCGAATGGAGAATTACCACAGACTTGATCTTGGCGTAAACTTCCACCGACAGAAAGAAGGAAGCAATATAAAGCGTCTACTTTCTATCAGTGTTTTCAACGTCTACAACAGGCATAATCCATTTTTCTATAATATAGACACAGACCACTATGAAGGAACTAGAAAACTGATGAAAACATCAATTTTTCCAACAATTCCATCAATTTCATATTCAATAAAATTCTAAAATATCATACGATGAAAAAGATAGCGGCTTTATTATATATTTTCATTTTCATATTCACCTCTTGCTATGAGGAGGTGGATTACGACGACTTGGGAGTGAAAAACATCATTGTTGTGAACGGTAGGTTTATCGATGGAGAGACTCCATGGTGTCAGGTGTCGAGAAGCGACATAATTTTCGACCAAATCAAAGGTAAAATTGGACCAATTGTATATCTTCCCGACGCGAATGTGACAGCGACCGACGGAGATGCGGATTACAAATATACAGTGGTTTCGGACAAAGCGATGATGGAGGCAAAAGGTTTGATAGCCAAGGCAGGAGAGACTTACACAATAAAAGCCAAAGCCAACGGTTTGGAAGACGTATACTCCACAGTCACCATACCGAACAAACCCAAAGCTGATTTCAAAGTGGTCAGCGTGGAAGAAATCACAGAAACTCACAACGGCTATTATGGACCATACGAAATAATAGATGTCATCGAGAGAGAGCCAGAGACATATACCAAAGTGACTTATGAGCTCAACGTGCAGGATGATCCAAATACGGAAGACTATTACCAAATAGTCTTTTACGCAATGGCCATGGAGTACGAATTTGAGACTATAATAGATACAGTACCCGGATATTGGTATGGAGACGAATGGATTGAACCATACGAAGTATATAATTATAACGTTATCGATTCGGCTATAGTATACAAAGAAATACCTATGTATGATATAAAACTTACCACGGAGGATCCTGTTATGAATTGGAACGAAAAACAATCTGACGACAATCTGTTTGATGATTACGTATATAACGGGATGAATATCTTCAATGACCAACTGTTCAATGGTCAGACTTCCAAAATCAGGTTCGAAATGAGCATAAACACAAAGTCAAAGGGCAAATTAGGGTTAATAACTGGAATCGACTTTAACACAATTGACTTTGAAGTGCGTCATATAAACAAAGAGATGTATATGTACTATCGCACGAGCCAATTAGTAAGGGATAACGATTACAATGGTACACTTTCACCATATATCCTCTACTGCAACGTGGAGAACGGAGCAGGAATGATTGCGGCATGGTCGGCAGTAAAAGCTCCGTTAAAGGTGCCTGATCAAGCAATTAAATAACAACAGAAGGACATAGAGACAATTCGTTGTGATTATCAACGTAAGTAAAAAGCCAACTGCAGTAAAGCGGTTGGCTTTTTTGATGTATACTATGATTGACCTATTATTTCCTCTTCTTCTTTGTAGGAATCACATAATCTGTTGGCACGTCCAATGGTTTGAAACTGATTGCCTGATAGAAATAGTAGACGTCGATGGGTTCACTCTCGTCGCAAATATTAGAAAGGATCCTCGACTGTTCGTTTTCAAAACGTTTGCTCGATTTGATCTCTTCCCAAGTGTAGGAATATTTCAAAGCATAGCCTTCAAATTGATAGAGACGGTAGAGATAGAAATCATTGTTCTCTTTTGTGTAGAACTTTGCCTTATCACGAATGCCATCAAACGTGAATTTCTCACCCATCTGATCCAGCAACACCTGTATATCAAGAGGGAATGCGGTTGTCACGACTGCTTGATTCGTACACCACACACTATCCGCGATAATGTCGTCGTACGAGACGTTGAGCATATATCTGTGGCTCAACTGATCATAATTGTTGATTTTGTTACGCTTCACCTCCACCTTGCTCCACGGAGTCCACACCTTTTTCTTCTTCCACGCCTCCTTGAACCCAAGCTTGCGGTATATCGTAGTATCTTTATAACTGTCCTCTACCTCCAGACGATTATAAGACTCTTCATAGAATCCTTTAATACGCACTTTCTCTTGGGAAAATAATGAAACGGTGAAAATCAAAAACAAAATAAGTATATTTATTCTCATATATTATCCTTTTTATACTCTAACTAGATAGTCAAACTTAAACAAAGATACTAAACTTAACATAAATATTGCAAAAACAACAGAGAGAATTCTCATAAGATTAATTTATCGGTAATGAAGAAAGTAGAGAGTACCGATATCTATTATGTGCGATAACTCATAAGTATAAGATACAAAAAGAGACAACTAAAAAGCTATGAATAGATAAATATATTATCTTTATCGTCCATATATCAAAGGAGAAATATGTCAAAGAACAAACAACAGGAGCCGCATAAGCAAAACGAGATAAAAACAATAAAAAAACATGAAGATATAATAGAGAAGAAAAGAGAGTTAACTCAATATTTGTATGATATGGGTGTGTTATGGTCATATAGGATAGATGTTGATACAATCTTATCTGACAAAGAACTTATTGTGACAAGTCTGACATATTTGGACTTAGAGGAGATGGATTTGATATTCGATATTTTCCCATATAAGACGGTTCGGCAAACCTGGATAGAAGAAATGCTTCCAAGCGAATATGATACTGTTCTAAACAAGATGTTGGCATATATATACTTTGGAGTGAAAAACTTTAATGATTTTAGGAAGAAAGTATGTGGAAAAAAAGAAGAGAAAATCATAAATGCAAATATAGAGATGCCCCCACAAACAGAATTGTTTACCGAAAAGAAAATTCCTTTAGCATCACCTTACCAGTTTGTCAGAATGCCTGAAGGATGGAAAAGCTGTACCTTAAATATGCTTCATAAATTAAATGATTATGTAGTTGGGAAAGGCATCAAGGATTTCACAATCAGAGACCTGGGTGAAAAGTTAGGTCACGGGTATTGCAAGACATCCTTTTATGATGATGCAATTCATAATATTATTGAAGAATGGTCCGCGGATACATATAAGACATGCTGCAGGTGTGGGAATCTAGCAACAAAGTATACGAGAGATTGGATTCGTCCATACTGCGACAAATGTTTTCCAAAAAAATGGTTCTAACAACATTTGGTTTAATAGTTGATTTTGTTCATTGACAAGGACTCATTTGGCATAAAAATTATAGAATTTGACTATAATATGTTTACGTGATGCCAAAGGAGTTCTTTTATTGTCAATGAAATTACAGATTTGTCACTTCGTCTATTATCATTTCCGACACTATCGACTTAGCCTGTATACCAGGCATCTTCTCCATCAGACTTTCTTGTATCTTGATGAATCGGATCGCTTCCTCCTGACACCACTTCAGACTGTGGCTTTTAAGCTGGCGTGGTTGCAGTTCTGCTATCGCTATGTACAGCTGAGTGGTTACCGGATCCACTAATGCCGCTTCCGTTATTCTCGCCGCCTGGTTAACGATCCTTGTCTCCATGTCCTCCGACTCCCATGCCATCAGATCCGACTTGATCTCCTGAATCGTTGACTTTATCTCCGCTCTGATCTTGTCAGGAGCATTCTGTGACACCATCCCCATGATGGCTTCCACTTGGTTTTCTGCAATGATCTGCAGGTTTTCCTCCTTGTTGAACACCGCTTTTGTTATCGTCTTTTCCTTCTTCATGAGCTGGATCATCTCCTGAGAATATACCTGCTGCTTCAAACTTGTTATCTTTTCCTTTTCCATTTTTATTTCATTTAATTTTTCAACAATGATCCCTGCAAGACATTATATTGTGTCTGGATTTGGATGTTCATCGCCGTTTTTATCATTTGCTTTGCATCCATATTGGATTTGTCTTTGGCTTCCTCTAAAAGGATAAGTAGTTCGACCTGCTTTATGTCCATATCCTCTTGCGAGAAAGTTTCGGCATTCGACACAATCTCCTTTCCCTTTTTGATAAGCTTTTCCATGACCTTGACTATACGATTTGCCTCCATTTCGTATTGGGCGGACACATTGAAAAAGAACTCGTATTCCTCTTTGCTCAGATACTCCTCTTTCTTATCCTCTTCCGTAAGTGGGGCTATCAGTTCCTCATAAGCATCGCCATAAACCTCGTTAAGCGGTGACATAGCGACATCGAATGATATTTCCGACAACTCATTATATTTCTTTACAATGTCTTCTGATCTATTGAATGAGAATGTCTTGATCCTGTTTATGTCCCTGTCTGTGTCCAAACAGTTATAAAAGGAATCAAACTCGCTGAATGGATCAGAGTTCATAAGGATAGTGTACATGTCCTTGTTTCTGGTATATTTCGCAAACTCAAGCATGTCGAACTCATCCAGCAAAGATTTCGGAAGAATGTACTTTTTCAATCTTCTGTGAACCTGCGATTTCTCTTCCAGATAAGCGATGTACGCTTCCGCACTTGGGAAGACCTTTTTTTCTTGATTCTGATTCTCCATATTTAAAAGATTTTAATGTTACACATACGTTTTTTGATGTCTTATATGGACAGTTTTTCAAAGATAGCAAAATAACCCACAGATAAAGATTGTTTTATTAAAAATTTAACGTTAAATTATGTTAAGTGCAACAGTCTAAATGGATTACGTAAGCCTACCATTGTAAAATGATTGCATTCATCCACAAGGTCAAATGATATAAACTAATCTCATAAGTTAAAATATCATATTTTCCCATTACAATCATATTACAATAAGTCTATAACTATTAAAATAACGTACAGGAATAACCAACTTTATTTATTTTGCAACAAAAGAACTAATCAATTAATCAAAAAATTAAGATGAGAAAAAAATTACTTATTACAATTCTTCTTGCAGCATCAGGAATATCCTCCTATGCAACAACATTTATGTGCGTGAAAAACAATGATGGCCAAATTGTAAAATTTGACGTGAATGATGTCGAAGAAGTGATATTTGAAGATAAAACAGATTCCGTCGACACTACATCTTCCATTAACAAATGTGTTGACCTCAACCTGCCAAGCGGTACCATATGGGCAACCTGCAACATCGGAGCCACAAAACCAGAAGAATACGGTGATTACTTCGCTTGGGGAGAAACTTCACCAAAGGATGTATATGATTGGAATACATACAAATGGGGATTGTCCATTTGGGATGAATCCGAAAATTCTTGGTCGTATGACTCCCTATTAAAATATAATTCAGTAGACAGTCTTGTGACATTACTTCCGGAGGACGACGCTGCGACAGCAAACTGGGGTTCCGATTGGCGTATGCCTACAGCCGACGAAGTCAATGAACTTATCGATAATTGCGAGTATAGTTGGGCAGAGGTCAACGGAGTGAAAGGAGTAAAATTCACCGCCTCTAACGGCAACTTCATTTTTTTCCCTGCTGCTGGTGCACTCTCTGATGAAGGCGACATTTACCCAGATGGAACACTTGGCTGTTATTGGTCGTCTTCGCTTTTCGGGATAGATCATAATTTTAATGCTTATGATTTAGGTATTTCTGAATTTATGGTTTTCTCAGCCGGATTCAGTCGTAAAATTGGATTTTCGGTGCGTGCGGTTCGTGCTACAAAATAATTAAACACACGTTGAATAAAAAAAGAGACGCACTGTGATGTGCGTCTCTTTTTTTTATCTGATTATTCTGCTTATTCTGCAGTTGCAGTTTTCTTTTTCTCGTTGATTTCTGGGTCAACCAAGATTCTACCACAGTACTCACAAACGATAACTCTCTTGCGAGTGCGGATATCAGCGATTCTCTGAGGTGGGATACGGTTGAAGCAACCACCACAAGCGTCTCTCTGAACAGTAACAACAGACAAACCGTTGCGGGCGTTCTTTCTGATTCTCTTGAATGCAGAAAGAAGTCTCTCGTCGATCTTGTTCTCAAGTTTCTCAGCCTTCTCCATCAACTTCTCCTCCTCAGCGCGTGTGTCGGCGATAATTGATGTAAGCTCCTCTCTCTTCTGATCCAAGTCTTGTCTTCTTCCCTGCAAGTACTCTTCTGTAGACTTCAATTCCTGAGTCTTATTCTCAATGTCTCTCTCTCCCTCTTTGATTCTCTTCTCAGAAAGTTGGATCTCAAGACCCTGATATTCAATTTCTTTTGCAAGATTATCGTATTCTCTGTTGTTGCGTACAGTGTTCTGCTGATCCTGGTACTTTTTCATCTGACCTTTGGCCAAATCGATATCGCTCTTGTGACGATTGATCTTGAAGTTTAGATCTTTGATATCGTTATCCAAATTAGCAATACGTGTCTCCAAACCAGCTACTTCATCCTCTAGGTCCTTTACCTCTAGTGGTAGCTCACCACGCACAGCACGTAGATTGTCGATCTGCGACATTACCTTCTGCAAATCATACAATTTCTTTAGTTTCTCTTCTACTGTAATCTCTTTAGCCTCTGCCATAATCTATAAATAATTTATAGGATTCGACTTTATAGTTGAATTCTGAACCGCAAATTTAATATTATTTTTTGATAATACATTAAAAAATATCTCTTTTGTGTATTGTTCGCTCTCATAATGTCCAATATCTGCGATAATTGGGCCATCATAGCTATCAAAAAACTGATGATACTTCACATCTCCAGTCACCAAAATGTCCGCTCCCATACGTTTTGCCAAACCTACCATATCCGAACCTGATCCGCCACACAATGCGACACGTCGTATCATTCCGACTTTATCTATGTCTGTATATTTCAACATCTCACAACGGAAAGTCTCTTTCACTCGTTTCAAGAATTCTATCGGTGCGACGGGAGTCTCCAAATCACCAACGACTCCCATTCCAGCTGCGACGATGGTGTTTTCAAGCTTTATCACATCTATCGCTGGCTCTTCATACGGATGAGCCTCATCTATCGCGCTCAACACCTTCGACAAATTGCGTCGGCTGACAACATACTCCACCCTGCTCTCCTTCTCCACGTGTATCTCACCGATATTACCAACATATGGATTGCAACCATCGTTGGCTTTGAACGTGCCAGCACCGTCTACAGAAAAGCTGCAACAATCATAGGCTCCGATCGTGCCACCTCCGTTTGCATACACAGCATCTGAAACTTTCTGTTTGTCAGCTACCGGAACATAAACAACTACTTTGTAAACCGGCTCATTTTCAGCCTCTAACGGAGCCACATTCACAAGCGATAATTTTTCTGCCATCTTATAGCTCACTCCTCCGATAATCTTATCTGCATTGGTATGGGCAGCGTAAATAGCGATGTCTTTCTTGATTGCTTTGTGCAGGATTCGTTCTATATAATTTTTCCCTGTGATCCGCTTCACTCCTTTGAATATCAACGGATGATGACACAAAATGAAATTGCATCCTTTCTCCTCAGCCTCATCCAAAGTGGCTTCCACGACGTCAATCGCCAAAAGCACTCCAGAGACTTCCACATTCCCGTCGCCAACCTGCAAACCACAATTGTCGTAACTCTCTTGAAGCGACAATGGAAACTCATTATCAAGATATTTTGCTAATTCTGATACTTTCATTGTTTTTTCAATGTGATGATTATATACTCAGGCGACATTCCGATTCTAAATGGAATTGCCGTACATCCGATGCCTCGGCTCACTACAATCTGTCGCCCATTCTTCTCATATAGTCCATGCCAATATGGATATTTCAATGAAGACGGAGAGATCTCCCAATCTCCTATTTCTATTCCAAACTGCATCGCATGGGTATGTCCAGACAGTGTCAAAAAATAATCATTGTTGCCTTCCATCTGATACTCCCAAAAATCTGGATCATGTGAAAGAAGGATGCGAGTAGACGATGCGACTCCCGTCTCCGCCTTTTTCAAATCACAATTCTGCGGGAACGGTGGTCGGCCCCAGTTCTCAACTCCTACAACAGATATGGAATCTCCATCCCTATAGATCGTTCTGTTTTCATTCAACAACAGATCAAAACCTGCCTGACGAATGTTTTCCTCCGTCTTCGCTAAATTCGCATCACGTGCGGACCGACTGCTCCACTTGTGGTAATCGCCATAATCATGGTTGCCTATGATAGCAAACTTTCCATCTTTGGCTTTCAATCTTTTCAACGCATCCATATGTGACGCCATCTCGTCACTGAGTATAGAGACAATATCTCCAGTGAAACAAATCATGTCAGGATTCTCCGCATTCATCATATCCACCCATTTCGACACGGTCTCCTCATCACCGTAAAGACTGCCAAGATGGAAATCTGAAATATGAAGGATTTTATAGCCGTCAAATTTCTGTGGCAATGAGTTATTCTCCACCGTGATATATTTGGCTGACATGTTGAACCTTCCCAGCATTATTCCGTATGCGTATGTCAGGAAACCGAACGCAGCAAAGACGAATGCCGCACGTCTCAACAACTTCGACTTAAACAACAATGTCCACACGTCGACAATACTGAAAAGCAGTTTTACGACGAACACAGAAATAAGAGCGTTCATCACCATACTCGTCTCATACAGCGTCGCTACTGACTCGGATGATGAATAGACTCCGAACATCAGCACCAGCAAAACAAAGCACAACAACGAGAACACAGTGTAAAGCACCTGCGTACGCCACTGACATTTCTTCCATATATAACGGAAAAATATATAAATATCAGGAAAAAGACCTATCAGGAAAAAGAAGAAAAATCTACTTATCATAAATCACATAATTTTAATTCGTTTATTTGTAAGAATTCAATAATATCCATCATCTCTTCAATGTAATGACCGCATATTCAGGGGTCATACCAAACCTTATAGGGATAACGTTACACCCTATTCCTCTGCTGACAAAAATCTGGTTGCCATTCCTTTCATATAAACCATGCCAATATGGATATTTCAAAAATGACAAAGAGAATTCCCAATCTCCGATCTCTATTCCAGCCTGCATTGCATGTGTATGGCCAGACAATGTCAAAAAGTATTTGGTGTCGCCATTAAGATGCATCTCCCAAAGGTCGGGATCATGAGAAAGAAGGAGTCTCGTGTCGACATTCAAACCAGTCTCCGCCCTCTCCAAATTTCCATTCTTATCTTCTCGTGGAGACTTGCCCCTGTTTTCCAGACCGACAACCGCCAGTGTATCACCTCCTTTTGTCAACAATCTGTATTCATCCAACAGAAGATCAAAACCAGCAGATCTGACCAATGATTTGAGTCTTTCATTGTGAGCCTCCTTTTCCTCTTCTGATTTCCACCTGTGGTAATCGCCATAATCATGGTTTCCAAGAATAGCATATTTGCCATCTTTCGCTTTCAACCGTTTCAGGTCTTCCATATAAGGAAGCATCTCATCCGCAAATACAGCGACTATATCTCCCGTCAAACATATAATATCAGGATTTTCCGCATTCATCATATCAACCCACTCCGACACGACCTTTTCGTCACCGTGAAAACTGGACAAATGAAGATCTGAGATTTGCAGGATTTTATAACCATCGAAATTATGAGGCAAACTCTTATTTTCAACAGTGACCCGTTTGGCGGAAATATTGAACCTGCCAAACATCATACCATACATACACGACAAGAATCCCCAAGCGGTCAATCCAACTGCGATCCATTTCAAAACTTTTGTCTTGAAGATAAGAGTCCATACGTCAACAATAAAAAATATCATTTTGCTGACAAATACGGATAAAAACACACCCAAGACCATGCCTATCTCATATAGTTCAGACACAGAATCAGTCAGAAAATATTTTCTAAACAACAACACCGAAAACACACAAGTAAGCAATGAGAATATCGCATACAATATCCTTGTGGACCATCGACATTTCCTCCAGACATATCTGAAGAAAATATAAAAATCCGCAACAATAGCATACAAAAGGATCCTAAATAACATATAGTTCTAATTTTATAACCGATTCATAATAGCAAAGGGCGGATTTAGCACCCGCCCATTAC
>JAEEMG010000059.1 GCA_016283095.1 Paludibacteraceae bacterium
TAAAAATGAAGTACAAAAGAAGAAAGAAGAAAGACGAAAGACGAAAGACGAAAGACGAAAGACGAAAGACGAAAGACGAAAGACGAAAGACGAAAGACGAAAGACGAAAGACGAAAGACGAAAGACGAAAAAAGACGTGATTGCTCACGTCTTTTTCGTCTTATTTAATAGCTATAAACCATTTGCCATTATCATCAAGAATATTTTTCAAGGATTTCAGTATTCCATTTTTTTCTTTCCTCGTCGAAAATCCAGCCCCACTTGTTAAAATACTTGATCATATTTTTCATGTGGATCAGAAGCATCCTGTTACTTTTGTATGACGCCGCGCAATGCTTGTGTGTCACCACAGCTCCTGGCCAGAACATTGTGCGGAAATGTTTGTGCATGCGACGTGTGATGTCGATGTCTTCAGGATATAGGAAGAATCTTTCGTCGAACAGACCTACAGTGTCGAAACATTTCACACGGAAGAACATGAAACATCCGTGATGGTAGGGGATATTCATTTCGTTTTTGTGGTCGTTGAACTTCAACAAGTATTTATAGTTCATCTTCTCTCCCCAACTGTCGGGAAGGAAACGACGGAATATCAAGTTAGCTGGAGTAGGGAGCATGCGCACTGTGTACTGCTGCTCACCGTTTGGATAAAGCACGTTTGGCTGCACCATAGCCACGTCTTCATTCTCTGACATATATTTTGTGATGGCAGGAATCACTCCCTGACTGAAATATACGTCGGCATTGATTACAAGATGATAGTCGGAACCTTCAGCAATAGCCTTTTTGATAGCTACATTGTGACCTCCTCCATAGCCAAGATTCTTGCCGTTGAAGAAGTATTCCACTTTCGGAAGCTTCTCGCAGAACGAACGTAAATCATCGGATGGTGAATTGTCAGAAACGTACACATGATCAATGCCGTCTGCCAACATTGAATCTATGCACTTCTGCAATTCTTCGTGTTCAGTTATATAGGTTACAATCGATGCTGTAATTTTCATTTCTAATCACTGCAATGTACGAAAGCAGTTAATATTGTCTCCTTTTTGAGCTACGTACTTTTTGCAAGACGCAAATATAACATAAATTTCCGATTTTCTAGATACTTTGGAATAAAACTACAAAGACAATTTGAATTTTCTGTCGACGAAAGTGTAGTCTAGAACTCCGAATCTCACAAGTTTTGCTATAAGTTTCTGCACATCACGTCTGTCGATGCTGTGTGTTTTTGCGAATTTATTGATAGAGAAGATGTTTGTTTCGATTTCCTTGAGTAGGTCTTTCTCTGTGTCTGTGAATTCTATTGTCACACCATATTGCATTCCTCCTTGTTTCCACATTTCAAGATGTATTGCTGTGGCCTGGATATTTTCGTCCGTGATTCTCACGTATGCCCATTTCCTGTTTTCCTCGTCGATGGCGAAGATTGGTTTGTCGTCCGACTCGGGGATTACCACTTCGAGTACCGTCTTCCCGTCTACTTTATGGGGAATGATCTCGAATTCGGGATGAGGAGAGCAGTAGACATTGGCTGCCGCTTCCGCCATATATGCCTCCTCTTCTGAGCTTACACCAGATATTTTGCCGTTGTCTTTCACTCCGATGAGCAGACGGCCACCCTCTGTATTGGCGAATGCTGAGAAGCTTTTAGCTATTTTTCTTGCGTCTGAAATCTCAAATTTGAAGTCTTGGTTGACATGTTCACCCTCCTCAATCAACGAATGTATATAGTCTGCGGAATCTAGCTCTTTCATCGGATAATTTCTTTAATCAGTACAAAATTAGCCAAAACGGATGATTTTTACATTTTAATTCATAATTTTGTGTGACAACCTGTAAAAACGGAGAGTATGGCGATTCCAAAAAATAGAAGTTTAATAAGGGAAAGACGTGTGGTTGTGTCTTTGAATGAGAAGGAGTATGAGGCTCTTTCCAGCTATTGCCGTAAACATAAGATTCAGAAATCGGATTTTGTCAGACGCATTGTCTTCTCTGAGATAATGGCAAAGCAGTATGCTGAATCACCTACTCTTTTTGATTGATTCCTATGGCAGACGACGAGAAATATATGCAGATGGCCTTGAAAGAGGCAAAAAAAGCTTTGTCTGAAGGAGAGGTTCCGATTGGTGCTGTCATTGTGTGCGCGGACAGGGTTATCGCCTCCGCCCATAATCTTACGGAGACATTGAATGATGTCACTGCCCATGCGGAGATGCAGGCAATAACGATGGCCGCCGACTACTTAGGAGGAAAATATCTGACCGACTGCACTCTATACGTCACTGTTGAGCCATGTGTGATGTGTGCCGGGGCGTTAGGGTGGAGCCAGATCTCACGGGTGGTATATGGCAGTTCGGATGAAAAACGAGGATTTCAAAGGTTTGCTCCGAATGCGTTGCATCCCAAGACAATTGTCACGTCGGGAATCCTTGAAAATGAATGCACGACATTGATGACCGATTTTTTCAGAAAGAAACGATAAAAACATATAGAGATGCACGAATGTGCGTCTCTCTTTATTTATTACACGTATTACACGCATGTCCGTGCGTCTCTACAACGTAACCAGAATCTTTTTGTTGCCGACAATATAGACTCCTTTTGACAGTGGCACAAACAGTGATGAATATTGTTTCATTTCCACAGTTTTGACCAGACTGCCGTTGACATTATAGATTGGCAATGACGGAATGTCTACATCTGAACAGATCTGTATTCCACCGTCGACAGCAATGATAGAGATATCATCTGAAAGGATGTCAGGCGATGAATTATTGTCGTTCCATCTCAATTCCATGTAGGCATAGAATGTCCCGTCTTCTTTGCATAGACCTATATATTTGGGTTTTTCGTTTGGAAAAAGATCATTCAGTTTGAATTTAATAGAAATATATGGATCTTCAGGATTCGGGGTGTATTTCATCCTTTTGTATTTGTCTGTGTCTTCCAGTGACGACGTGACGCCTACAATCAAAGGAGGCATTAAAGAGTCTATTATAGGGGTTAATTCAATGAAGATATACATGTCCTTGTCTTCAATGGATTGGTATATTTTACCTGAGTATTCCAAAGGCGATACATATCCTAACAAATTGTTGTCGTTGTCGTAAAAGGCGTAAGGTGTATAGTTTAAAGCTATAAAGTCAGTGTCACTTGCAATCGCAGGAAGTGAATGGTTGAACTGGGCGATGGTCAATGGCTCAACGGTTACAACTTGACTGGCGATAGTGTCAGTATCGCATACCAAAACGAAAGTGTTGGTGTAATCGTTGTTTGTGCCGTTGAGAAACTGGATTGAGAGAGTAGTCTCATCCCCACCGTTTAATCCATAGAACACATGACTGAACGTGTCTTTTGTGAATATCATTTCACCTACGACATCAAAGTTGTTGTATATACTGATCATGCCATCAATATATCTTGTTAACAAAGGCATATCTCGTTCGATAGTTGTTTTTATTGTTCCATTAGCTGGTATATCAATCATAAGTCCAGTGCTTTCTTTGTCGTTGAAAAGGAAATACACATCGTTATAAAATTCATATGGATTTGGATTTGTGAAGGTTATTTCAAAATTCTGTTTTGTGCCATTTGTAGTATGTACGATAGTATCTACCACCAATTCTTTTGAGAAGATTTTACAATCTGACAATTTGAAGGAGATAGGTTTGAAATTCTTGCAGACATTCCAGTTTTTTTTGTTAGAAGTGCCATTAGGTTTATTGTCGGATTGCATTACTAGTAATGACATCTCGTGATTCAAATCAGGTTTTTTGAAAGTCCTTGTTATGCATGTCAGCTCTTCACTTTCTGTAGAGAATGCATTGATGGATTTTTCAGACATTAGCGTGTCTCCATCTATTACAATGGCTAAAGCAAAGTATTTCATGCTTCCTTCTGGCTTTTCTGCTTGGAACTCAATATCCATAACAATTGTAGAGTCGGCATATTCACCGAGGAAAACAACTTTGCTAGGCTCAATAAAATCATTGTTGTTTACGATTGTGTCAGGAATTTTTATTGTGATAGAATCAAACAGTTCAGAAGGATGCCACCAATCATAGATGGTATCCTGAACGATTTTTTCCGTTTCGTCTTTGTCAGATTTCAAAACAAGTAGTGTGATTTCCTTGCCGAGATATGATTTGTCGAATTCTTTTTTTGTGTTGATAGTTAATGAGTTGGCACTAAAGTGATTTGCTGTTCCATTAGACAAGAAAAGGAGTTTGTCATTTTTGTCCAAATAGCCTAGGGCAAAGTTTTTGCTTTTGTCAACGTTTGGATTGTATGCCTCAATTGTAGAGTACATTATGAATCCTTCGTCTGTCGCTCTGTATTTTGTGCCGACGGAGATGCTTTCTTGTCTTGTTTTTATGATGGAACTTGATGATTGTGGCTTTTGACATTCCGTTTTCCCATCACCTGGCACGATGCCTATAATTATAGTCTCTAAGAACGAGTATCCGTTGTTTGTAGATGTTTGCTCTTTATCTTTGTTATGACTGTAGTCCAATATGTCGACGTCGAAATATCCATCGTGTGCGCCATTCCATCCCCAGTTGATATGCAGATATCCATCAACATATCCATCGCAGATAAAAGCATGTCCTCCATGATTGTATGAGGATCCAGAAATGTAGATAGGACGTTTTTTACTCAGTTCTTCATGGATTATGTCGAGCCATTCTTCACGGTAATAAGAGTCTCTCACTATTTTTCTTAGGGAATCGTTGTTGTATCCGAAATAGTGAGACAGGGAGTATAAAAGCATGTTTGTAGTTGCGGAACTTCCACTTTGGTCGAAGGCTGTTTCCACACTTCTCGCGCAGTCCCACATCAGTTTGGCGACTTCGTTGTTCAATTCTTCTGTCGTATCTTTATCATAATGGTTCAGTATAAGGCTCCAGTCGTAAGTTCGACCTTCCGCTTTTTGTCCTTCTATTGGAAAAATTGTATCAGGAAATGTTGATGAGATGTGTGCGTAACCAGGGATGTCATTCATCAGTTTTGATGGATGCTCGTAATATTTGGCGATTTGAGCCAATGTGACAGGCACGCAACCTACTGGAGGACCTGACCCTTCGCGTTCTGGAATGAATTTGTTGTATGGGGAGCGTGTGCCGAACACCACATTCATAAACGCAGGAATATTTTCTCTTACAGTAGCGCTTCTTAATTCTGAACGATGATGTGCAGAAGCGGCATACATATCCAATGCTTCTTTAAGTGGTTGAGGCATTTCATCGGAGTAGTTGTCTCCGTAGCCAAGCACTTTATATGCGTCTGCAGATACAATACAGAACTTATCAGTTGCGTCATCAGAGAAAATGTAGTATGACGGCACCTCCTCTGAAGCAGAGCGGAGTTGGGAAGATGGTTTTATTCCCGTCTTCTTTAATGATGGATCCTGACAATATTTTTTTGCCAAATCCAGTGCTGCGTCAAAGGTGTTTTCTGTCGCTTGTATATTTAGTGCAAATAGAAGCAGTGCGAATGTGTGTAGGAAAAATTTCATAAGCGTTAAATTTTCTTCTGGCAAATATGCAAAAAAAATACGGATATAAAAACTAGAGAACTCTATTTGTTCTCTCTGGTTGCGGTGGAAGATAAAATTGATTATTTTTGTGGCAGAAAAAAACACTTCTAATGAAAAGACAGAAAACAGTAAGTTATTGGCAATTTGTTTTGTTGGCACATTTGTCAGCTCTTATTGCGTTTGCTATTATTCGTAGTATACAGATTGCATATTGTTCAGTTGCATTAAAAGACAATACACCATTCTCTGAATATCTGGAATGCTTCGGACGTGGTCTTGTTTACGACAATCATTGCTCGATTTTGGCTCTTATACCTGTCACGCTTGTGCTTGGTGTACAGAGTATCATAGGAAAGGAGTCGAAATTGGCGTCTAAGATAGGATTTTGGATAACTGCGGTAATTTACTTTTTGGAGTTTGCCGTTTGTACCGCCAATATAGTTTATGTGAAGTATCAGTTCGCAAATATAAACTTTGAAGCGGTTAAGGCTCTTGGTCAAGGAACGGAAGTTATAGATATGATGACCTCCGGCACATATATTATTGCATTTATTCTTTCATCTGCCTATTGTGTCGGATTCGTATATCTATTGTATTTCTTGTTTAAGAAGTTTGTAAAAGACGGGGAGCAATACCGTGTGGTCAGCATACTTGTGTTCATCCTTATCGCATTGCTTATGGCAGTCGGCATAAGAGGACGTTGCAAACCGAAGGAGAAGCGAATCAAAAAGGTACAGAAGTATATAGGAAAACCACTCGACACTTCTTTTGCTGAGTATAGCGAACAGTTGCTTTTCAATTTGTCAGCCATGAACGACTTTTTCTATGTGGTGAGGTCAGGTGCACAGTCGTCGAAGGGTAAAAATGTCTTCAAATATATGTCACCTAGTAAGGCGAAGGAAATAGCGATGAGATATCAGAACTATCCTCATGAGGTTGACGCCAATTGCATCAAGCAGAACAATCATATCATTCTTGTCCTTATGGAGGGAATGAGTGCTAAGGTCATGAAGACGTTTGGTTATCCAAAGGATATCACACCATTCCTTGACTCTATTTATGCCAAGTCGTTGTCTTATAGTGAATTCTATAGCGCTGGAGTGATTACACAAAAAGGTATGTGCTCTACATTCAGCTCTGCCCCTACTTTTGCTCATTTCCATTCGATGGAAAAAATTCCGAGGAGAAGAACTGTTATCTCCACAGCTTACCGTCATGAGGGATACACTACACAATTTTTTATACCTCATGCACCGTCATTCGACAATGTTTTCGGATTCTTTGCCGCTAATCCGTTTGAGTACCAATATTGTGAGAATGATTATCCTGATAAATTTGGATCGTTAGGTTGGGGAGCTCCGGATGAATTCTTGTTTAGGTTTGCGTTCAACAAAACTGATTCGTTGATTTCAACTGGGGTAAAGAAGACAATGAGTGTGGTATATGGATGCTCAAATCATCCGCCATACACTATCCCTAAAGAGTATTATAAGAAAGGTTATAGTGAAGAGGAGGCTGCGGTGTCGTATGCAGATGCACAGTTGAAGATGTTGTATAATTTGGTGAGAAGCACAGAGTGGGGTAAGAATGCATTGTTTGTGTTTGTCGCGGACCACGGAAGAAATTATGTGTCGAATATGTTGGCAAGCAACCATATTCCTCTAATTTTCAACCATCCAGAGCTTGAGCCAAGAGTCGATCCTACATTAGGTGTCCAATATGATGTGTTGCCTACGATGCTTGCACTGACAGGCGTCGACTATGAGGATTATCTTGGATATGGAGTGGATCTTGCCCGTTCTAAGAGGGATACAATCTTTTTTTCACAGGGAGAAAAATATATTCTGAAGACGAAGGACAAACTTTATATTTATACTCCGGAGTCTGATTTCTCTGAAGTGAGGAAAGAGACACCTGAAGGATTCAAGTCTATTGGCAAACATGATAGCGCATTTGAAAAATATATGAAGGCAAACCTTCAGTATGGATGCAAGTTTGCGACGTCTAATTGAATTATAATTAGAAAATAGATATATTGTGAAGACGTGGGGGACACCTACGTCTTCATTGTTTTATATTGGTATTTATAGTACATTTTCTTGATAAAAATGTAGCGTTGACAATTTTTAACATGATTTAAGAATTCGACTATTGTTTCCTTTATATATGATTTATTTTTGCGAGAGTTTTTGGTGAGTCCAAAATTAAAAATTAAAAAAATCACGATATGATAAAAAAATTACTTATGTGTGCTGCTGTGGCAGCAGTTTCTTTTTCTGCATTAGCTCAGGGAACTGACAGACAGAAAATGGGAGTTTTTGTTGCATCTTCTTATCCTCAGGTTAAACTTCCAATCGGACCAAAGTCATATGTTGTATTGCAGGATGGTGAGCCAGCAAGATCGGGAAGTGTTGCTTATGATAATGTAAGCATCGGAAACAAGACAGTGACAAAGTTGTTGAACAAGGAGGGAGCTGATTTGTTCCTTAATATTTCAAACATGCGAGACAATGCTCCGATAGATGTTGAGCGTTATGATCCAAGATATAAGTCAAGCAGACTTCATTTGACAGCAAAGGAAGGTCTTCACCGTCCACGTCCAGGATATGCTTGTGCATTTATGAGCCTTGAGTTGAGCTACTATGTCACTCTATCTAAAAATGATGGAACTGTTCTTTACGAGAACTTCGTGTCTGAGACAGGAGAGTACAACTCAAGCTGGTGGCCAACAGAGGCAGGTGCTGTTGATAGTGTTCAGAGAGCATCTCACAAGCAGACTATGGCTGCTTTGATCAGTAAGAATAATGCAGCTATCGCACAGTTGATCGGAGCTTCATACTTGATGAACAGCAGAGGTATCCATTGCTACAAGGCTGAGCCTAAGCGTAAGCAGCCAGATACATATGGAGAGATTAATGAGGCTGTTGACAAGTTGATGAAGGCTGCAGAGCTAATCAAACTTAACGAGTATGATATTGAGTCGTTCAAGGAACTTACTGAGGGATGTGTTGACATCTGGGAGAAGGAGTTGAAGACTAAGAACATGAACGATAAGTCTGCAAGAATTAACGCTGAAATCGCTTGTGGTTTGAACTACAATCTTGGACTATACCACTTGTTCATCAAGGAGTACAAGAAGGCAGGTAAGTATTTCAAGGAAGTTGTTATGGCTGACAAGAGATTCGGTGATGCTAAGTTCTTCGCTGAGAACTGCGACAAGTGGCAGTTGGCTAAGGACGCATACGAGAGAATGATGGCAAAATGATAATTGCCTGAAACATATAATTATAAGAGACGCAATTTTATTGCGTCTTTTTTTATTTTTTTTCTTACCTTTGCGGCGAAATAGTAAAATTTAGATATGATTAAGAAAATATTAGTCCTGATTTGTTCTGTTGTGGCGATGTCGATATCGGCGCAGGAAGCTGAGCCGGAGATAATCGGCAAGTACAGTATGTCTGCTTATCCGAAATTAAAGATGTCACTAGGAAAAAAGGTCTACGCTTTGGTGGAGAATGGTGTGTTGGCTGAAGACGGTACGTTCACTGCCACTGTAGCCCAACTGCATAATGAATCATTTATCCGTACTGATAACCCTGCTGAGGCTGATTTCTTGGTGCGTTATTCCAGATTTGAAGCTCTTACTCCTTTGGCGATAGACAAGTTCAATCCTATGCAGCGTAAGCAGAAGATTAAGGTCGGTTCTTTCTGGGTGCCTACTCGCACAGATCCACCGGGAGCTTCACAGATGAAGCCGGGTCAGATCCCTACACAGCTCAACAGCTCTAATAAATACTATTGTGCATATATGCACCTTGATTTTGCTTTTCATGTCGCGATAACTCTACCAGATAAAAGTTCTATCTACACGGAAGATGTGAAATGTGCGAAGAATTTCAATTCCGGTTGGATGCCAAACGAGGGAGCTGCGGTAGCCAAAGTACAGGAGGAGGCTTCTGTCATGTCGTATGAGGCTGTGGTGAGTGAGTACAGCAATAAGAAGATATCTGGTCTTGTGGGTGCCACATTCATGTTTAAGGATAAAGACATCACATGCTATTTCGCAAGACCCAAGAAGCGTTCGTCAAATGGCGCGGAGTATCTTGAGATCAATGATGCGGTCAACAAGTTGAAGAGTGGATTGGGTTATCTTAAGGAAGACGAGTGGAATAAAGAGGCTTTCGCAATGGAGACGGAGGGTGTAGAGGAGGTCCTTAAGACTGCCATTGACAGTGTAGGCTCGGAAAACTACGAACATATCAATAAAGAGGTTGAGTCGGCAATTCACTACGATCTTGGAGTCTACTACCTTTTCTCCAAAGAGTTTGGAAAAGCAGCTGCCCAGTTTAAGGCTGTGGAGACGGATCCAAAAGAGAAAGGAAAAGACAAGAAGTTTGCCGACGCTGCTGCTTTAGCAAAAGATTGTGAGAAGTGGCAGAAGGAAAAAGAGGCTTACGAAGGACTTTGGAAATAGAAATCTAATTCGAGATAATTGAAGGCTTTATAGAATAAAGAAGAGACGGGGGGATGCCTCGTCTCTTCTTTTTTATTTGTCACTACAGATTAATATTCAATCTTGTCAGCTTTGTTTTTCCACGTGTTGAACACTTTAAGAGTGGCGTCACGCAGGATCTGTTTTCTGCTCATGAATCTGTCTTTTGGTTTCTGAGCGATTTCGTCGTAGATGAATTTGTCATCAAAACCGATTTCTGCGGCATCATGCTGTGTGCCAGCGTAGAAATATCGTTCGATGTGTGCCCAGTACATTGCCGACAGACACATTGGGCATGGTTCACATGAGGCATACAAAGTGCAGCCGCTGAGGTCGAAAGTTTTGAGTTTTTGGCAGGCTTCTCTGATAGCCATCACCTCTGCGTGTGCGGTCGGATCGTTGTTGAGAGTCACACAGTTGTGTGATGCTGCGATAATCTCACCCTCTTTGTTCACGATCACGGCACCGAATGGTCCGCCTCCTTCTTCAACGCTTTTAGCAGACAGGTCAATTGCCATCTGCATGAATTTGATATGTTGTTCTTCGTTTTTCATAGTCTCGATGTTTTATGGTTTGTTATTTTGTAAATATAATGAAAAATGGGGAATATTGTAGACGGGAGGAAAAAAATTGTTTGTATAAGTAAAATGATAGGAAAACGGTGCACATAAATAAATGTAGAGAGACAAACAAAAAAATAGAGACGCACGACTGTGCGTCTCTACATCATATATATGATATTATTCGTTTTATTCAAAGATTCCTTCCACTGCGTTCTCCTCTACTTTCTGGTCTCCAGTGTTCTGGTTCTTACAGTTGTAAGTCTCCTTCACGTTGAACTTGCATTTTCTGTCGTAGTGAAGAGAAGGATCATCAAACACTTTGTTCATGTATACACCCCATATAGGAAGAGCTGTAGATGAACCTTGTCCGTTACGTAGGTTGTCGAAGTGGATATCACGGTCTTCGCCTCCTACCCATACGCCTGTGATCAGATCAGGAATGAATGCCATGAACCATCCGTCGGAGTTGTTCTGTGTGGTTCCTGTCTTTCCTGCCATCTCTGTCTCCCAGCCGATTCTGTATGCGTGCTTTGGACGGCCTGGCTCCCATGGAATAGTGAAGTTGAACGACGCTGCTGACGAACGGATTCTCAATCCTGTACCACCGTCGATCACGCCTCTCATCAATGAGATCATCTTTTCTGAAGTCTCGTCGCTGAAGATCTCCTTCATGCGTGGGCTGAATGTGGCCAATAGGTTTCCGTTGTTGTCGAAAATGCTCTCCACGTAAACTGGCTCGATCTGGATTCCATGGTTGGCAAACGCTGTGTATGCGGCACACATCTCGGCGATAGTCAAGTCACAAACTCCAAGACAAAGTGAGTAAACTGGCTCGATCTCCTGGTTTTTGATACCGAATGAGTGAAGCAGTTTCACGAATCCTTCTGGATGATACTGCATCATGATTCTTGCTGATGTCCAGTTGTTGGATGTCTGCAGACCACGTTTCAAAGTGATCATCTGTCCGATCTCTTTCTTTCCAGACTCTCCGTAAGGCACATTCTTTGGCTGCCAGATAGTGTAGTCTTCTTCTCTCAGACCTGTCTGCACTTTTATCGATGGCTGAGTGTTTGCCACCTCGTCGCATGGATTCATACCGTTCTCCATGGCGTATGCGTAAAGGAATGGTTTGATTGTTGATCCTACCTGACGACGTCCGACTGTACACATGTCATATTGGAAGAAACGGAAGTCCGGACCTCCTACGTATGCTTTCACATGTCCGTTCTTTGGATCGATACTCATCATTCCGCTTCGTAGGAAATGCTTGTTGTAGATGATTGAGTCAAGTGGAGTAAGAACTGTGTCTTTTGTTCCATTTTCCCAATCAAACACAGACATTGGCACTTTTGTGTTGAATGCTGTTTTGATTTCCGCCGCTGAGGCTCCAGCCGCCTTCATGCGTTGGTATCTGTCTGTAAGACGCATTGCTTTCTGAAGCATAGAGTCTCTTTGTGCTTTCGTAGTTTTTGTTGAGTATGGGGCTGTGCTGCGTCCTTTCTTCTCTTTGAAGAATAGTTGCTGGATATGTCCGCCCAAGAACTCTTTGATGGACTCTTCTGCATATTTCTGCATACGTGAATCAACCGTTGTGTGGATCTTCAATCCATCTGTGTAAAGATTGTATGGAGTGCCATCTGGCTTTTTGTTCTTGTTGCACCATCCGTAAAGAGGGTCTGTAGCCCAAGCCAACGAATCTTCGTAATATTTCTGACGTGCCCATTTTGGATACTTGCTCTTGATTGGCTCTTCCGCTGTCATCACTTTTCTTAGATACTCACGGAAGTATGGAGCAAGACCTTCCTTGTGGTCCACTTTGTTGAAATGCAATGTGATAGGAAGTTTTGACAAAGAATCTTTCTCTGCCGCAGTGATGTATCCTGCCTTTTCCATCTGTCCGAAGACGACGTTGCGTCGGCCCATACACATATCGTAGCGGCTCTCACGGTTAGGATTGTATAGAGATGGATTTTTTAGCATTCCCACAAGCAATGCAGCTTCTTCTAATTTTAGCTTATCTGGAGTAGTGGAGAAGTAGACCTGTGCCGCTGAACGAATTCCCACAGCATTGTTGAGGAAGTCGAACTTGTTGAGATACATTGTCATGATCTCTTCTTTGGTATACAGTTTCTCTAGCTTTGCTGCGATCACCCATTCTGTAGGCTTCTGCATAGCACGTTCTATCGGGTCTTTTGCCACATCTGTGTATAGCAATTTTGCAAGCTGCTGAGTGATTGTCGAACCACCTCCTGAGCTTTTCTGCTGAAGAATCACAGATTTGAAAATAGCACGGAAAAGTGATTTGAAGTCGATTCCTGAGTGCTCCTTGAAACGGATATCCTCTGTGGCGATCAATGCGTTCACAAGATTTGGAGATATGTCTTCATAAGCAGTGAAGACGCGGTTCTCGCTCGACTGGAAGTAACGTCCGAGCACAACGCCGTCGCATGAGAAAATTTCTGTTGCAAACTTATTCTTTGGACTTTGCAATTCTTCTACTGGGGGAAGGTGACCGAATGAACCATTCTTGATACCTACAAACATTCCGATGACAGCTATTACAACTATCAAAAAGATTGCCCAGAAGGCAATGGATATTTTACCGCTTATACTCATTTTCTTTTAAACTCTTAGAGAGAAGTCTTTGTTTCTTACAAAACTACTGCTTTTTTCTCTTTTAATGAAGGTTTTTCGTTATTTTCTGCTTTTCGGGCTCCTTTACAGGCCGCATTTGAATACTTAGTATATAATAATTTACATTATCCATTCAAGGATTGTCGGGGCGACGATGGCTGTCAGGATGCCGTTGATCGACAATCCTAAACCGGCGTAGGCTCCGTATCGTGGACTGATTTCCATCACTCGTGATGTGCCGACTGCATGTGATGCTGTGCCCATACTCAAACTTTCTCCGATGGTGCTTTTGGCTTTTGCCAGACGGAATATGCTTAGTCCGAATATCGCTCCGAAGATGCCTGTGCATACCACCGCTGATACGGTAAGAGCTGGAATACCTCCCGTCAACTCGGACACTTGCATCGCGATCGGGGTGGTGACTGATTTGGGAGCGAGCGAGAGCACAACCTCATCTGTGGCTCCAAGCCATTTGGCTATGTAGACGACGCTGAAAATCCCGACTAAACATCCAACTATCTGTGATACAAGGATAGGAAGAATCTGTTTCTTGATGTCGTCCAACTGCAGGTAGAGAGGCACTCCTAACGCTACTACGCATGGGGATAGCCAGATCTCAATCATGGCTCCGGCCTCTTTATATTTGCTATAGTCTATTCCTGTGATTTTCAGGAAGATGATAATAGCCGCAATACTCAATAAAATAGGGTTGAGCAACACGAAATTTGTACGCTTCTGGATGTATTTCGACACTGCATATACTCCAAATGTCAGTGCAAGAAGGAAGTATTTATTTTCTATGATTTCCATTGCTCTTTCTGACAAGTTTATATGTCCACACCGTTGATATCATCACCAATATTGTGCTGACTATGATGGAGACTGATATTGGAATCCATTGGCTTTTGATCAGTCCGTAGTATAACATAAGTGACACTCCAGGAGGAATGAAAAAGAAAGCTAGATTGCCAGTGAGGAAATTGCTCGCGGATTTCACCCAACGGAGTTTGATGACTCCAAGTTTGAGCAATAATGTTAGTGTGAGCATACCGATGATTGACGATGGTATGCGGACACCTGTCAGCCATACCACCAGTTCTCCGAATGCCAACATCGCGAAGATGATGAATAATTGCAGTGCCATTGCGTTAGAATTCTACAGAGTAGCTTGCCGCGTATTGTGGTATGAAGGAGTCGGATTTAAATGCGTCGTTGTACATTCTTAGTCCGAATCCGAAATGCATAATTTTATTCTTTTTGCCTCGGTACGACAGACCGACACGAGGTTGGAACACCCATTTGCGGATTTCATCGTAAGAGTAGTAGGGGCCAGCTGTCAGTTCAATGAATGGAGATACAGGTGTCGGTGCTGACACTACAAAATCCAACATCGGTGAGAATGCCAGCAATTCAATGGCTTCAATTTCAAACAATACTCCTATATAGCTTAGATGGTTGAGACGGTAACCCATACCGCCATTCAACACGAAACCCCAGCTGTCGAATCCAATTTTGTTTTCTCTATCTTCATAATTGCTCCACGTTATAGTAGCTCCGATATTGCCACGCCATCCGAATGTGCCGGGGCCATATTTACTTTTTGCTATAGTCGTGTCTGCTTTGTTACGTTCTCTAACTGATGGCTTCTTCTCTTTTTCTTTTTGTGTATTGTCTTTAGAAGCGTTTGCTTTTTTTGAATCATTGGCATTGTCCGCCTTATCCTCACGTGATCTTCTCTCACGTTTTGATTTCTCTTCTTTTACGTTTTTGTCGGCTTTTGTGTCCGCTTTGACATCACTCTTTTTTGAATCATTGGCATTGTCAGCTTTCTTCTCCTCACGTGATTTTCTCTCACGTTTTGATTTCTCCTCTTTTACATTTTTATCAGCTTTTGCATCTGCCTTTGCATCAGAGTCCTTTTTGTCGGTTGCCTTCTCAGCTTTATCATTTTTTGTTCGCTCTGCCGCTCTGGCCTCTGCTTTGGCTCTGGCCTCAGCGCGTGCTTTTTCTACCTGAGCCTTACGCACTGCCTTCAGTGAATCTGATGGAGTTTGGGCAGACCCAGAGATGAATATAAGTAGGGAAGTTATGAGTAATAGTAGTCTGTACATAGTCTGTTTTGTTTTGTGGGTTAGTCTCTGAATCTGCGGCATAAGTCGCCAAACTCTTCAATTCTTCTGTCACGTAGGAATGGCCATATACGGCGTACGTTTTCGCTTCTCTCCATATCGATGTCGACGATGACGCAATCCTCTCTGTCTGTCGGACCTTCGTATAGAAGCTCTCCTTGTGGACCAGCGACGAAACTGCTGCCCCAGAACTGTATTCCGCCGGTAACTCCGGATGGATCAGCTTCGTAGCCGACGCGGTTGACAGTCACCACAGGCAATCCGTTTGCGACTGCGTGTCCACGCTGCACCGTCATCCATGCTCCACGCTGACGAGCTTTTTCGTCATCGGTGTCAGTGCTTTCCCATCCGATAGCGGTAGGGTAGATGAGCATGTCTGCTCCTGCAAGAGCCATAAGTCTCGCTCCTTCAGGATACCACTGGTCCCAGCAAACCATAAGGCCAAGTTTACCGAGAGATGTCTGGATAGGCTGGAATCCAAGGTCGCCAGGAGTGAAATAGAATTTCTCGTAGTATGCGGGATCGTCTGGAATATGCATCTTGCGGTATTTGCCAGCGATTGAACCATCTTTGTCAAGCACAACAGCGGTGTTATGGTAAAGGCCTGTGGCACGTTTCTCAAAAAGGGAGATCACGATCACTACGCCTAGACGTTTTGCCACTGCGGAAAAATGGTCGGTAGACTTGCCAGGAATAGACTCAGCCAAATCAAAATTGTCAACGTCTTCCACCTGACAGAAGTAAAGAGAGTTGTGGAGTTCCGACAAAACGATAAGTTGTGCTCCTTTTTTTGCCAACTCCTCAATTTTGGAAGTTAGTTTTGCGATATTAGCATCTATGTTTGCCGTATGGCTCTCTTGAATAATTCCGACCTTCATATTTAATCTGTGTATTTTTTGCAAAGTTATGAAATTTGGTGGAATAATGTGTTATTTTCTTATGACTTCTATAAAAAGCTTATTCCCTTTCTCATATGCATTATCTATCATCTAATTATCTATGATATCTTTATCAGATAAGATCTGTTTGTTCATTTATAATTCCGAATTTTCAATTTCTAATTTTTTCATACGCTTCATTGATCTTAGCCATCATCTGTTCGCTCTCTTTCACACGGTCTGCATTCTTAGCCAAATCAGGATGGTGTTGCAACGCAAGATTATGATATGCGCGTTTGATCTCCTCGTCGGAAGCATTCTCGTTTACGCCTAAAATGTCATAGTATGGTTTTAATAGGGAGACGGAATGATATTCTTTTGTTGTTTCTGTATTACGTTCATAATCATTAAATTTTGTACGTAATGGATTATAGCGTTTCTTGAAAAATTCTATGTAATTTTCAGTAAAGTTTAAATTCACTAACAGATCCATCAGTACTTCCCATTCATCGTCGTGGATGCCGTCTTCAAGAATCGCCAGTTTGAACAACAACTCGGCGAAGGATTTTTTTTCGGAAAAATTCTTGATTTCAAAATGTCCAGCATACATGTTGAAGTCAGACTCGTTATATTCATTATCTAGAAGATACTCCACTAAAGCGGTATCCTTGAATTTATACCAGTTCTTTATCATCTCCACCTGTCCTGACTTCGTGTGTGGATTCAACTTACAGACCTCTTGTAATGATTGTACATAAAAAGCCTCTTTCAATATGAAATTATAGCGACGAGTCGCCTCTTTCATGCTCATTCCAATCTTAGCAAGAAAGTTTTTCTCCCTCTTTTTTGCTGCTTTATATTGCTTAAAATCATTTATATATTTTTCTATATCTTCTTTTATTGTAAAAACGAATATTATAAAAAAAGTTGGAGAAAAAGCTGCAATGATGAATACAATGAGCAATGAAAATAAAGCGACCTCTTCGAGTGTGTTTGGAGGAAAGAATGGAATATTACTGACTACTAAGAATATGAAGAATATTAACAAAGAGATGTAACCTGAAATTAGGAAACAAAAATTTGTCGTAGTCGAGAGAATCTCGGGCCCGTTTATTGCCTCTTCATATTCCTTCACAAAGTCTTTATCTGATAATTTCTTTTTGCCCATTTATAATTTCGAATTTTCAATTTCTAATTTTCTCAACTGCCTCATTGATCTTCGCCATCATCTGCTCGCTTTCTTTCACACGGCTGGCATTTTTCGGCAAATCAGGATGGTGTTGCAACGCAAGATTATGATATGCACGTTTGATTTCCTCGTCGGAAGCATTCTCGTCCACGCCTAAAATGGCATAATATGGCCTCAAATATAATTTGGCGCGTTCTTCCGTCGACGTATTATCATTGCGTCTGTCATCATCAAATTCTGTGCGGAGAGGTCCGTAACGTTTCTTGAAATATTCAATATAGTTTTTATTAAATTCAAACTCTTTCAATGCTGACATCAATAGCTCCCATTCGTCGTTATGGATTCCATCCTCCACAATCGCCAGCTTGAACAACTTTTCAGCTATATTTTTCTTGACAGATAAATTTACATCGTTCAGTTCATTTTGGGCGTATTCTCTCTCAAAAAAATAATCGTTTACGATTTCGTCGTCAATCTTAAACCATTCTTTTAACAATTCCACTTGCCCGGATTTCGCGCTTGGATTCAACATACATATCCTCTGAAACCATGGAATAACGTTGTTTGAGAGTAAGAAATAGATGTTTTGGGCTTGCTCCTCATTCATTCCTAATTCTTTTTCTATCTTTTTCTTTCTTAGCTTATCACATAGTTTGATTCCGCAAATACCAATTGCATTAAGAATCAAAAGTACGCCTAATATTATCAGAAATCCATCATCAAACTTCCTATTTGAAAGTGATATAAGGATACCGACTATTATAATAAATGTAAAATAGCCTGATATGATTAGAAAAGCAATAAAATATCCTTGGGCGTCATTAGCATAAATGTCTTTATATTTTGCAATAAATGCTTTATCTGATAATTTCTTTTTGCTCATAATCTTTTGGCAGTTTATATACGAAATCTCAAAATCTTTGGCTCTTTCCTATCGTTTAGCGACTGAATTTAGAAGATTGTTAAGGGCGGAACGTCCCTAACCCCTCCTCAGTGCGAGCCGTAGGCGAGCATATAAAATTTAATAAAAACACAGAGACACAAAGTTTACAGAGAAAGGCTATGCTTTTTTATGAGAAAAAAAGACGAGAAAGCAGTATTTATGGTATTGCCTTTCAGGCAAAGTTTTGTATCATCGTCACATTATCCCGAGACTTTGTCACGGGTTGCTCTCGCTTTGCTCGGTAGCGTCTTTCAGACGAAAAAGATGGAAAATATCAGTCATAAAATAGGACAAAGCCTATATTATTTATTATGTGCTCACCTACGGCTCGCATTTGGAAAGAGGTTAGGGCGTTCCGCCCTTAACAATCCTCAAATCTATAACTCAATTTTTTAATTAATTTTTCTTATAATTTAGCATTTAGCATTTAGCATTTAGCATTTAGCATTTAGCATTTAGCATTTAGCATTTAGCATTTTATCTATGGTTCTCTGATCAATGTGAAGTGACCGACATACACTTTGTCGATAGCCTCTACATCTAATTCATACCAGTAGTCTGTGCTTGGCAATGGTTGTCCGTTGTATGTGCCATCCCAACCTTCTGTATCTGAAGCGGTTAGTGTGGCAAGCTTTTTGCCCCAACGGTCGTAGATGTTCATTGTGGTATTGCCATACACGATAACGGCATCAGGTATCTTGAATGTCGCATCTTTTCCATCTGAACCTGGGATGATATAGTTTTGAATCTCGAATGGAGGTTCTGCGATGGTGAATGAAGTGTCAGTTTTGCAACCGGCAATATCTATGATGCTTAGCGAGTGATCTCCGAAGCCGACGTGCTTCTTCACATTGTCGGCGATGTCAGTCGCTGTTGATTTGCCATCCACAATGAATAGGTAGTCTCCCGTCGACTCCATATTGATAATCACGTCGTCGAGACCGATAGAGTCGATGGATGCCAGTTTTGGAGTGGCACCGACCATCAATGTGAAATCTTTTTCAAGGACGCATTTTCCACGGTAAGCGGTCACCGTATAGATGTTTTCCACTCCGTTTGGCACAACTGTTATTTTAGCCGACTCAGAGTCGGTATGCTTCCATTCGTATCTTTCTGCATTCAGTCCGCTGGCGTCAAGTGTTGTGCTGTCACCCTCACACATGATGGTTCCTGCTTCGATATCGCCATCCATCTGAGGCTGTACATTCACGTTGATTGTTTTTGTCTGTTTGGCACAGTCTCCATTGCCGATGATTACGTTGTAGCTCTTTGTGAAGAATGGAGTCAGTGTGGCTGAGGCTCCTGCATTGGAGATGCTTATGTCATTAGCTGTTGACCAAGTGAATGATGCTTTGTCACTGTTTGGAGTAATCTCAAGATTCACTTCAACTTCGTCTTTTTGGCAAATTGTATCTGCTGATTGTGAGACGGTCACTGTCAGTGGGGAATAGATGTCAGGTTGGACTGATGATACTATTCCATTGGCAGGGCATCCGTCACAGATGAGTTCATAGCTGTAGTTGGCAATGTCTTCTTTGGAAACGTTGTTGATTCTTAATGTCTTGGTGTTTTTTGAGATTTCTGTGTCATCTTTTTTCCATACAATTTGGCATCCATCCACATTGCTGATTTCCGCAGCGATGTGCCCTCCGTAGCAGCTGCTCCATTTGGTTGTGTTAACGGTTGGCTGGATTGACATTGTCGTCACCACGAATGAGAAAGATGTCTCGCAATCATTTCCGTAGACGACGGAATAGGTACCGTCTCCTTCGATCTCAAATTTTGCGATGTCGCCATCGAATGTGTATGTTCCTAAATCTTTGCTCCCTTTTCTGACAGAGAAATCGGATGATGTGTGTTGTATTGTGGCTTCCACAGATATTTTCCCTCCGCAGCTGCTGAACTCCACATCTTTCAGTGTGGAAGATTCCCTTACTTTATCGCCTTCGGTGAATTGGATGCTTCCAGAGACGATTCCTGATCCGACGGTGATTTCCCATGTTCCGTTTGTTTGGCAGACTCCTGCTGACACTTTGTATTCAAGGTTTAAGTCGTTGCTGTCCATCCTTACGTCAACGGTGGTTGAAGAAGTATTAGAGAGAGCATTTGAGACGTCGCTGTCCCATTGTATTTTGTCCAAATTGTTCCCTGCTGTCTCTATTGTCACCTTGCCTTCTCCATTTGGACAAAGATGGTTGTCGCCGTCAATCTTTATCCCGATAGAATCAGCTTTGATATTTGTAGACGCAAATTCACTCCAACATTTTTCTCCATCCACTATTTCATATTGCTTTGCGTAGAGAGTGTGGATGCCTCTTTTGTTGATATATACTGTTGTGGACAATTCTTTTTTATCTCCGTCATACCATTGCAGGTTGGAGGCTGAATTTAATTCAGACAGCCTGATCTCGGTCGTTTCGTTGAGGCATAATGCTGCGGTATGTAATGACGGGATTGCCGGTTGGCTGACGATAATCTTTACGGGAATTATCGAGCTCGACAGGTCGCGAGACAGTTCCGTCTGCTGGATGTATATTGTTTGGACACCAATGGCAGACGCGTCAAACGTATAATCAAAATGAGTTTCTCCTGGGGCGAGAGTTGTCGCTCCGCTCATGTCTGCTTTTGTGCTGAAGCTTAGAGTGTAGTCTGATTTGCTTTCTGTGCTTTTAGATAATGTTATGTCTGCGTCAAAACCGTTTGCTGCGCGAGGGTCGTTGAGGCAGAGTTTTATATCGTTTGCTGTAGGTGCAGGACACTGGAAAAGATCGGCTTGTATAGTCCACTCTGCGGATTGGGAGCAGACTCCGTCAGTCACGACGGCAGTCAACGTGATGTTGGATGTCCCCATTTTGACGTTGACATCATTTTGTGTTTTCTCACCTACAATTGAGTTTGTGGCACTACTGTTCCATGCCACTGTTTGGTTGCCACTTCCCTTTATCGCAAGTTCAGCTTTACCGGTTTGTCCTGGCAGCAAAGAGCTGTCGCCTGAAATCAATACTTCAAGCGAGTCGGTATGTATTGTGGTGAAGACAATGTCGCTGTAACACCGTTCTCCATTGATTAACTCATATTTTTGAGCGTTGACGATGATGTCACCACGCTTTTCTGTGGATATGCTGCCGGTTATTATGATATCAGCAGCGTCTTTCCAGATCACACCTGGTTCGTTGCAGATGCTTGATAATTCGATGCTTTTGTTTGTGTTCGCGCAAACGTTCTGTTCTGTCAGCACAGGTGTGGATGGTTGTTTGACGACGACTTCAAAAGGGACAATTTCACTATATTCTCCACTTGAGATTTGTTGTTGGCGGACGTAGTAGGTGGTTGTTCCTGCGGCTGACACATCAAAACTGTAGGAAAAATGTGTCGCTCCGGCAGAGAGAGAAACTGCGTCGCTCATATCAGAGTTTTTGCTGAATTCCAAGATGTAATTGTCTGTAGACTCTCCTACATCTGAGGTCAGTCCGATACTGACATCAAATCCGTCGTCTGCATGAGAGTCGTTTATGCAAAATTCTTTGTCTTCGACAGACGGTTTTGCCACTACATATCTTAACACGTAAAGAGTCGCTGTTTTAGATACGGTACCGCATCCACAATCTTTTTCCACAGTGTATAGGTCGATTGTAGAACCAGCTGTAGTTGGCACAGGAGGAGTGTAACTGTCAAAATTTGATATTATGGTTCCGTTTTTGTCTCTCCAAATCAGGTCGCAATTGTTGGGGTTGTTCACCAGTTCGGATCCATATTGGGCTAATGCTTGCTTAAGAATCGTATTTGTGTATTTGCCGTCTGAAATGTCGGAAGAAGTGTATGTCACGTATGATCTGTTGAGGCGTGGCGCACTGTTTCCTATTATAGGAAGGGTTATTTCTATTCCTGTGCTATAGCAGTTGCCTTCTTTCACTTTCATCTTATAGAGATGGCTCCCTTCTGGCAAACTACCCACGCTTAGAAAATCCAAAAGGCCAAGAGGGTTATTGTCAGCGTCATACCAATGATATTGACTTGAAATGTATTTCATTATGAATGTGTTGATTGAAGCCGGCATTTTGCCTACGCAGTAGGGGTCGATCTGTGGCGGGGTGACATCATTCACATGTATAGCCTCGAATGTTATTTCTTCAGTCCAGCTGCCCGAGCTTCCGTCAGCAGGAGTGATTTTTACGTAGTATGATTGTGTGGTTGTCTGTGTGTTGGAGGGGTTGATTGTCGATCTGTCGACGGTGTATATTATATCCGCAGGATTTTGATTGGTAAACACTTCCACAGCTTTGGATGTGTTTCCTACATCTGCCGCATTCGTGTATATTTCTACATTGACATTGCCGATGTCCTGCGACTCCATGTTCGCTGCCATAACGCGGATATTACCTGTGTTGTCTTGGTCGCATAAGTAATAGTTGCCGTTTGTGTTACGACGGGAGTCGCTGTAGACATTGAATATTGGATCGGCCAGCGTAGTTGTTACACTGGCAAGTATAGAAAGAGTAAAAGTGATGATGTGTTTTGTTATTATCTGTGTTAGTTTCATTTATTTGTTGATTGGAGCAATCGACTCCACAATGAAATACACCTCTTCCTGGCCGAAAGCCAAAGGGTTGGCGTATAGCTTTGTTTTGCCGGTGAATGTAAGTCTAGTGCCTTTTGTAAGTGCCTCGATTTCTGCCTTTCTCGACTCTTCTATCAAGAAGACTTCTCCATAGGCTTCTCCGTTGAGTGTGTTCAATTCACTCTCTTTGCCATCTATGCGTGTGCACTGGAAGATACAGTAACCTTCTTTCATGAACGGAGGTATACGGTAAAACTTTGGCAATCCAAGTTTGTAGAACACCGCATCCACTTGAATTGGTGACTCAGAATATTTTTTTGCATATACCGGGTTCATCACTCTTGTGAAAGATTCGGTTGGGACTTCTGCGTTTGCTGTAAGCCCAGCCAAAATTATGGCAAATATTGTAGTTAGTCTCTTCATAATCTGTCTTGTTATTAAAGTTATGCGTTTTAGGCCCTAAAAATACTAAAAATCAAATTATCAGCGTTATTCTTTGATAAATTTTGTGTGATATTGGCCTTTATCTGTTGTTATTGTTGCTGAATAAACGCCTTTTACGAAATCTTTGACACTGATCTCGTCGACTTTTTTATCGGTATATATAAGTGCTCCTTCTGCATTGTAAATATATACGTTTTTGATCTCATCCGAGCATTTGAAATTGATTTTGTCTTTAGCTGGATTAGGGAATACGGTGATGAATCCGTCGTTTTCAAAATTGTCGACGCCATCTGGATTCGCTTCTCGCACAACTGTATTAATAAGCAGGCTGCCAACACTGTTGTTGAATGGATGTGAACTCCAAGGTTCCCAATTTCCGTTCTTTTTGAAGAATGCGGTTTTTGTTTCAGATGGGGTGGTGAGCAATGCGAAATCACGATTTTCATAATCGGTGTAGAACGACACGAAGAAAGTCTTGCCTACCGTCACCACGGAATCCAATCGTATGTAGTTTTCTTTGTACGACCAGTTGTTGACAATCGTGTTGGAGAACCCGTTTGCTTTCGACTTGTATTCTCTTGCTGTAATCTTCACAACTGATTCATAGACAAGGTCTTCTGGTTTCTCGTCTCCAGAGTATATTCTTAGGTAGACGGGATTTTCCTCGTCGTATTCTCCTATGATTGGAATAAACGAGACTCCATGGATCTCAGTTGATGAGTATGGCGAGGTGAATTTTTCGGCAAACTCTTCCAATCCGAAAGTATTGTTGCCTGATGCGTATCCATATTCATATTCGTATGGTTCGTCTATTTCAGAGAAGGCACCGTAGTTTTTTAGAGGATAGCAGCGGTTCTCATATGTCTCCTTTCCTTTTAACCGTGTTATTCCAGACAATGATGGGTCGATAACAGACATCATGTCTGTCGGCGCTGAAGAAAAATCATCCCACACATTGTTGAGACGCCAGAATTTGTCGTCGCCTCTGTTGTTGCAGAATGAAGATCCTCCAGAAAGTGCGCCGATGAGAAGTCCGTTCGCATCATAAAGAGGAGCTCCTGAAGAACCGGACTCTGTGATTCCCACATTCCACACGTCTACAAGCCAGTGAGTATCTTCACTCAGTCCGTCTACAGCGAAAGATATGGGAGACGGGTCGTTGTCACTGATGCTGATTTTTTTCAGATCTCCGTTGGGATGGTGGATGCATGTTACCGGACCGCGTGGCGCCTGTTCAATGTTCCATCCGCTTTCGTATGTCATGTAGTCGACAGGAGGACGTTGCGAAAGTTTAAGCAGAACCATGTCTTTTCCAGTGTGTGAACTTGCGACAGTGCTTCCTGAGATCGACTTTTCATAAGTGCTTACAATATTGGTTTCGCAGATAGGTGTGTTATACCCGAAATAGAAGATGCTTCTGTTTGCCAACGTGGAGTCAAATAGATCGTTCGCAATGTCTCGCAGACAGTGGGCAGATGTCAATACGAAAGATTCAGGATTGTTGTTAGTGGCGATAAGTGTACCGCTGCAGTATCGTATTCCGTTGATTATTATCAGGCATGTCGCTCTACTTTGATCTTCTACGCTTTCGCTTTGACATACTATGTCGGTCTCACAATATTGGGCTTTCCTTATTGCCGGCAAAGCACGTAATTGATCAAATCCAGTGTTGACAGCTGATATTGTCGCAGTAAATGAATCAGAAGTCGCAATCGGCACTTCACACTGTATCATTATGCTGTCGCCAGAGACAGGGGTAGTGGCAAAAATGTTTCCTGCAAAAGATTTGTTAGTGTAGGCTCCATAGATTTCCCCACCGTCGGGACGGCAAAGGAACATCTTTGCATTGTCAGGGAGCGTGATCGGTTCGAAAATCAGATTTATGGATTTTGCATTTTCGCTGTGGATCAATAGACGGTAGATAATCATATCTCCAACGATTGACGCAGCAGACTCTTTTGTTATGTCTATGTTTCCCTTAATTTGGTAGGCAAATTGGTTGGCCTCTATTTCTTCCGTTGTGTCGGGAGTGACTGTTATGGTAGGGATGGCATCTGCGCTACGCAATGCTCTTGTATGTGATGTTGTAGGAAAACCGCCAAAACTAATTTGTGCGTATGATGTTAGAAAGAATGTCGCTATAAGAATTGTAGAAATTAATCTTAGATTGTGCATGACTATTATTTGTTCTTGATAATTATTGTTTTTTGTCGCTATATTATTTTTGTGCAAAGATAAGTCTAAAATGTTAGACTTGAAAAAATTGAGTGGATGAAATATGCCAGACTCCTTTAACAATTCTCATTTTCGGTATGTCTTTGGACAAAGCTTTGAAAAAATACTTGCGAAACATGAGTATTATGATTTATACATAGTGATTTATGAATGGAATTTAGTATTTTTGCAACCAAATTTTAAGGATATCCTATATGAATGATCGAAATTTCTTCAATGATCCGTCTGTGGCGGTGACGCGAAATTTATTAATTATAAATTTTTTGATTGCTCTTGCTGCGACTGTATCAAATAAAGTTCAGCCAAGTTTCGACTGGTATTCCTACTTCTCTCTACATTTTTGGAAAAGTTCGGCATTTCATCCTGCCCAGCTATTCACATACATGTTTTTACATTCATTGGATTGGTCACATGTCTTGTTCAACATGTTCTCATTGTTCATGTTCGGACGTCTTTTGGAGCAGGTGATGGGAGCGAAGAAATTTTTGATTTTCTATGCGTTTTGTGGAGTGGGAGCGGCTATAATCCAGGAGATGACTTGGACGATTGATTTTTGGCCGATGCTTGAGCAACTGAATCTCATCACAAAAGAGATCACAAATATGGCTGCAGATGGGGCTCTTCAGACATCATCATATAGGGTCGACGGAATTGTGATGACCTCAATGGAGCAATGGAACGCTTATTCCGACTCTATTCTGTGCCGTCCTACCACTGTCGGTGCTTCAGGTGCAGTGTTCGGTATATTGTTGGCATTCGGAATGCTTTTCCCGAATTTGCCATTGTTCATCATGTTTATACCTATTCCGGTAAAAGCTAAATACATGGTGATAGGATATGCGGTGTTGGAGTTGTATCTTGGAGTGCACGGAGTGAATACAGGAGTTGCTCATTTTGCTCACCTTGGTGGAATGTTGTTTGGTTTGATCTTGATCATGTACTGGAAGAAGAAGGGTGAGTTCGACAATAGGATTGGTGGATTCATGTAATAGAGGTTGATTGTGGCAGGTGTGTTTGATGATATAAAGATGATGCTCCGACGTGGGGATGCGCTCACATGGTTGATTGCTATCAACTGTGTCGCTTTTGTTGTTGTATGCGCAGTTTCCGCTGTTGGTCAGTTTGCTTCTGCAGATGTGAGCTGGCTCTACAATTGGTTTTTCCTGTCTTCATCTGGTTGGCATCTGTTGACGCATCCTTGGCAGATTCTTACTTATGCGTTTATCCATGGAAATTTCATTCACTTTATAATCAATATCCTGCTACTTGCGATGGCAGGGAAACTATTTAAGGAGTTTTTCTCCATTCGTGATCTTGTTGGATTATATCTTTTGGCAGCTTTGATAGGAGGATTCGGTTTCGTTATCGCTTGTGAGATAATGCATGTCTATGGAATGTTGTCTGGATGTTCTGCTCCAGTTATGGCGTTGATTGTGGCACCCGCCGTCTACGCTCCGGATTATGAGATCTATCTCACTTTGATTGGAAGAGTGAAACTAAAATGGATAGCATTGGTTTATGTGGTGATCACACTGCTTAACATGTTCAGCCTTAATTGGGCGGGACAGTTTGCTCATGTGGGAGGAATAGTTACAGGAGCAGTTTTCGCATGGATGTTGAAGAAGAAAAGAGTGAATATAACGGCATGGATTTGGAAAACTGTCGATTCGGTATCAAATAGGAATAAACCAAAATTCAAAGTGGCGTACCAGAATCCTGATTTCCGTGTCAAGACGGAAAAGGAGTTGCTTGATGACATTTTGGACAAGATAAAAATCAGTGGTTATGATTCGTTGTCAGCTACAGAAAGAGAATTCTTACGGAAAATGGCGGAAGACTGAAAGGCTTTTTTCTATATTGAAAAGTCTGATATTCCCAGTGCCGACGCTGTTGCTTCTTGTAGCGATGCTCGGAGCTTGGGCATGTAGGTTTATTGCCCCTTCTGTCTTTATGCCTGTCGCCTATTTAGGATTGGGGTTCCCATTGATTCTTATTGTCTATATAATATGGATAATAGTGCTTCTGATATTTGGGGCGTGGAAGCAACTTTTGTTGCTTCTTCCTACTGTGGTATGCATCCCTATCATGTTGGATACATTCCCTGTCAATATAACTTCTAAACCAGTAGCGGATGCGAAAAGCAATACGTTCAAACTTCTGACTTATAATGTTGGAGCCTTCCAATATAGTGAGAATGCGACATCTAAAATTGCCAAACTGATTGAAAAGGAGGATTTTGATATTGTCTGTTTGCAGGAATATATTGAATTCAGAGCCAAGGGAGACGAGAATTTCAAAAAAATACTTGCTGTTTATCCATATAGTACGGTAGGAGACATGACTGTGGATAGCCATAACCGAGTTGTCACATTGTCGAAGCATAAGATAATAAAGAGTGGTGTGGCAAGCAAGGGAAAGGGAAATAACAGAGCCATCTATTCCGACATTATAATAGGAAATGATACGATAAGAGTGATTAATGCCCATTTGGCAAGCAATCATATTTCCTATGCCGACAAGCAGGAGATAGATAGTATCAGTCATGGTCTTAAGGTGGAAAAGGTAAAAGATAAAATACACTCTCTTGACAAGAAGGTTACCAACAATTACGTCATCAGAGAACAGATGGCCAACGATATCGATAGCGTGATCGCTCTCACAAAGAGGAGGGTGCTGGTTTGTGGTGATTTCAATGATGTCCCAGTTTCTTATGTATATCATAAAATTAAGGGAGAGAGACTGAGTGTAGCTAATGAAGAAATGGGGTGGGGCTACAATTACACATTCCGTGAAGCACCTTTCTATTTCTGTATTGATCATGTGCTTTATCAGAAAGATGGATTTGATTGTTTGGATTACGAAAGGCTAAGAGTGCCGTATTCTGACCATTATCCAAGCTTTGTGCAATTTTCTGTCAAACAATAAAATAGCAACTTTTTTGTAATTTTTACTGAAATATATTTGGTTTAGACGCAAATAAACTATACTTTTGCATCGCAATTCGGAAAAAGACGGTTGCTGAATGGTGCCATAGCTCAGTTGGTAGAGCAAAGGACTGAAAATCCTTGTGTCCCCGGTTCGATTCCTGGTGGTACCACTTCAAATGGTCTTATAGCTCAGTTGGTTCAGAGCATCTGCCTTACAAGCAGAGGGTCCTAGGTTCGAATCCTAGTGAGACCACATAAAGAGATACGGTTAATCGTATCTCTTTTTTTGTTGTCTTCTCTATATTATAATGATTAATGCTTTCTTTTATGTTTGTGGATAATCATTCGTGATTTTGAGTTGTTCTAAGTACAAATGGTTCACATTTCGTCATCCAATTTGATATAAATCAAAAAAATGTATTAAATTTGGCGAGTTTTGGTGTGTGATTATACTCGTCTCACATCATAATATGATAACTGACACTATAAATAGTATGATTAAAAAAAAGGATTTGCGATGAATATAGGCATAAAAACTTTAATAACAATAACAGGTATAGGACTACTGCATTCTGCGTCATTGTCGGCACAGTGTGTAGTGGCAAGTACGAATTTCGATACTAATTCGGAACTTTGTTGCCCAATCTTGACTCAGGACAATAAAAGTGGGGGATGGTATGATGAAAAACTGGATGTAAGTAAAATCTGCAAATCAGACATGTTTATTGGCCCAGAGTACGCTATTCAGAATGGAATAGGTGGTGTCTTTTCAAGTGAGGCCAGCAATGATATGACTAAAGTGGATAAAGTCTTTCATTTAGGAAATCAAATTCAACAAGGAGATGGACAGTATGGTTATTCTACTGTCACCGCTCAACCTAAATTGATACATCCGTTTTGTCAGGCAAATGACGCTTCAAACAATATGTATGTTAATGTTGGTTCTGCTGATAACAGTCAATTCTTGACATATACTGTATATGGTTTGGCTCCGGGATCGAGTGTTGAGTTGTCTTTTACTCTATATAATTTGTTGGATCCAGAATATTTTGATTATCTTGCGAACTACGTTTGTAAAGGAACGGGAGCAAAAGTTCCTCAAATGCAAGATTTTATTACAAAATACCAATATTCTAATACAGGGACAATAACAGGTAACGCTTTGAAATTGGGCGTTATTTCTACTGACCAGAATATTACATATAATACAGGATATAACAATTCCATTCAAATCCAACCAACAACAAAATACACATCTGCTACTGCTGGTTTTGGAAAGTCAACCACTGTGACACATAAGGCAACGGTTCCTGCTTCTGGATCTATTTCCTTCCTGTTTTTCCGTGCTACAGATTGTTTCCAGATTCCTATTGGTATCGATGACATAAAGGTGACAGGAGAAATTAAACCGGTAGTTTCAACTACGGGTAATCCTTGTCCTGAGCAACCGTTACGTATAACTTCAAAGCAAAGTTACCCAGACGGAACGAAGTTCTCATGGAAAGAGTCGAAAACTGGTCAGACATCGTCTGATGCCAGCTTTAATTTCATTCCAGACGCTGCGGAAACTGATTATAATGTGACTCTTGAGGTCACTTTGCCGGGTTGTAAGGCATCTAAATCTGATGCCTTGACCGTTCATTCTGGAACTTGTTGTACTAGTGCCGACGGTGCTCCAATGGCAATGACGAATCTGTTCTTTGACGATTTCGGTGATTTCGTTTCTGATGACACATACGAGTGGACAGATAGAATGGGAACAACTCATACAGAGAAGATTCCTGCAGGTCAAGTCCACACTTCTCAGTCTCATGGTAGTGATATTAAGATTCCGTATGTGAAGGCATATAATATTGAAAACAGTGGTGCTACATTGGCTGTGCCAGTGGCAGGTTCTCCTGGCAAGACGGAGTTGTACAACCATGGTGTATATGTTGTATCCAAGTACGGTGGTTATCCAGGTGGTGTGAAATACGATAATTCCGGCACTCAAACCGGAGGTATGCTTCAGTTTGACCTTCTTGATGATGGAACTCAAGATGACTTTTTTGAGATTGATATTGAGCATATCTGTACGGGTAAGGATATTACTTTTGGTGCAGACTTTGCGTCTATCTCTGATCATGCTGGATCTATTGAGGTTAAGTTGGAGTACAATGGAAAAACTCTTGTCAGTGAAACTAAGGATTTCGCGAGTGGTGCAGATGGCTGGAAGGGTGTGAACAAGAATTTCACAATAAAATCTGAAGATGTTGGCGGAGTTGATGAGGTGACTATAACAATGAAGGTAAAACACAATGACGTGATACCGGGAGAGACTCGTGACTACGCTATCGATAATATTATTTTCCAAGTTTGTACACCTCCTGATGTTAATGTGGAGTCTTCGGTAAGTACAGGAAAAGATATTCTTGACCTTTGTACAGAGGATGTTTTGACACTTACTTCTGTGACATCAGATGCGGTAAAGAGATTCTATCTATATACTGGAAACCAGATAGACCCAAGCAAGAAGGTGGGTTATGTGTACCAATATACTTTCCAGGACCCTTCTACTGAAAGTGAGAAGAATCCTATTACATGGAATACTTTGCATAAAGAGGAAGTCGTGGAAACGGAAGCCTTTGATGTGGAGGTCGAAAAGTATTGGGATGATATTTTCTCACATCTTGAGAATGACCCTACACATGAGAAACGTATCTATTTCCGTGTTGTTGTAGGTGAGTATTCAGATTTGATTGCAGACCAATCATGGAAAAAGAATTCTGCATTCTCTCCATGTCGTAAGATTTCTATTTCGACAATCCCTGTTGTAGCTGGTTTGAACTGTGCTGCATGTTCTCACTTGGATTTTGAAGGCAAGGGAGTGACATTCACAGCTGACAATGGCAAGTTTGACGCCAAAAAGAAGGTTGTCGAGCTATGTGCGGGAGAGTCTGTTGAGTTAGGTATAGAAGAGGCTGTTCATGGTCTAGACAAAGATGATAAAGACTACAATGACTATGATGTCAAGTGGTTCAAAGAGAAGGTGAACAGTACTGCTTTGAAAACTAAGAAATGTGCTACTGGCAGTGATGATGTCGCACCAACCATAACAGTCTCATACGATGACGTGGAGTCAGCCGGAGCGACGGGAGTGAAGTACATCATCTCGTTCCACGACTATTTCGACCCAACGATGGCTACAACA
>JAEEMG010000060.1 GCA_016283095.1 Paludibacteraceae bacterium
TGGTATGAGATCCAGATCAAGGAGATCAAGAAGACCTACACAGGCCACTTCACATTGATCAGACAATGATGCGGAGACAACAGTTTGTTTTAGATTATAGATTGGGTGTGGATAAAAAATCCACACCCTTTTTATTTTAAGATCAACTATGAGAAAGATGAAAAATATTATAAAATTTGATTTGTAAATTGCAAATCAGGAGAGAAAACATGTTTTATAAACTAAAAAAAAGGATTTTTTTGAATAAGGTATAGAAAAATATATTATTTTAGTCGCAATTTAGTATGAATGCATTAGTGTCTGCGTCCGTATTAATTTGTAATAGGGTAATTATTGTATGAAGAAAACAAAGTAAAAAAGATGAAAAAGAGTTTATTTTCTCTGATATGTTGTATTGGTATTGTCCATATATCTGATTCTATGGCACAATGTGTTATTGGAGGAACGGATTTTACCACATCAACATCATTGTTTAATCCTGTAATGGAGAATGATACCAATGAAGTAAATGGTTGGTTTAATTCAAAGGTTGGTGATTTGCTCGCTGATCAATGTGGTAAATCATGTAATTATTATGGGAATTCCTATGAAGCAGTTCACAAAGGAATGTCAACTAATGTGATTGCTTCAGATGCGAGTGTTTCTACATCGTGGGATGATTATTCAGGCCTAAATTCTAATGTCACTGGAGATACAAAAGGATTTGGAGGTATTGTTGCGAATCCTCGTGTGATCAGTCCATATTTGACAGAAGGTAGTGGATCTAATATGTTTGTGGCTTACGGTAACGGTGCCAATAGCAATGTGTTGACGTACACAATTTCAGGTTTGAAACCAGGATCTACAGTTTCTGTTTCTGCTGATGTCTATAATCTGTTTTCAGAAGAGAATCTGGAGACAGCATTGGTTGCGATGAATAGCAAGGCCGGAAGAAAAGATTTGGTTACGCAAATAAAATTGCCTGGAAATATGACTTTTGTCATGCAGTCGTCAGGTTCTACATTGACTGCAGGTTCAGGACAGATTAATGGAAATAAGCCGTCTGTAACTCTTTGTACAGATGTCCTATATGGTCAGCCTGCTGGAGATAAAACATCTACATTGACGACATTTAATTGGGGAAGTAAAGAGACATTGAAACTTAATACAAAAGTTTCTTCAACTGGAACGATAACTCTATACTTCAAGACAGCGTCTGCGTTTGCTCCGATAGGAATTGATAATATATTGGTTACTGGTCAGGTCGCTCCTGAAATTAAATCTCAGAAGATGCTTCCTGTTTGTCCTGCAAATCCAGTATTGCTTACTTTGAAGAGCAGTTATCCAGATGGAACAACGTATAAGTGGACAACTCCTGATGGGTCTGCCACAACTAGGAATTGTACTTTTGAACCTAAGGAGGCAGAAAAAACATATGATATTTCGTGTGAGGTGACTCTTCCTGGTTGTACAAAAGAAACTACTAATTTTAAGTTGACAACAAAGAAATGTTGCTCTACGGTTGGAGAAGATGGAAAGGAATATCCTATGGCATTGACAAATATTTTTTATGATGATTTTGGAAAATTTTTGAATGCTAATACTTATGAGTATACAGATGCAAAGGGAAATGTATATACCGAGCCTACAACAGGAATTTATGGAGCAGGAGATCAAAAAAGAGCTTCTTGCACTATGCAACCAGGTGCAAAATTTAATTCAGCTATCAAACCTTGTTCCGCTACTGGAACTTTGAATGATAGTTATGCTATAACAAATGTGAATCCTTATAATCCAGGTGTTGAAGGTGACGCTTCTGGAGACCCGATGGGATGTATGCTAGTGTTTGACCTTTCTGGTACAAGTTGTAACGGTACTCCAGTAAAGGATATGGTGGTGTATGAGCGTGAGGTATGTGGATTATGTAAGGGCAAGGAAATTACTTTTAGTGCTAAGTTCGGTGCTATCAACAACCAACCACCAGTTGGAGAAATGGCTGTGATTTTGCGTCAGGATAATAGTAAAGGAAAGATTCTGTGGGAAGAATCTGAAACTCTTCAGGGAGGAAATGATTGGATTGAGAAGGGTACTACTTTTGAAATCTCAGAAGAAGGTGTCAATTGTGTCGTAATGCAGGTCGTAAATAAACAAGAAAGTTTTGCTACTAGTCAGGGTGACTATGCAATTGATGATATCGTGTTCACTGTATGTACACCTCCAGATGTGGCAGTGGATGCTGAGTTGACAAACGGTACGGATTTGTTAGACTTGTGTACTGATGAAATCTTGACTTTGAAGGCAGAAATTTCAGAATCAGCAAAAAACTTCTATGGATCGAAATTAGGATATTTGTATCAGTATACTTATGATAATCCTGAGACTACAGAAGCCAGTAAGATTAAATGGATAGATCTTGGACCTATTCAGAAGAATATAGATTTTGTGATTGACGGTCCTGCTAATCATCCTGCATTTAGTCCATTGGTTACAGATCCAACTAAGAAGGGATTGAATATATATTTCCGTGTTGTAATCGGAAAGTCTGATTATTTGGAGAATGACAGAGACGAGTGGTCAACAATGGATGCTCAGTCTCCATGTCGTGCGATTTCAATTTCTTCAATCCCTATTGTGGCTGCATTGAACTGTGCTGCATGTTCTCACTTGGATTTTGAGGACAATGGAGTGACATTCACAGCAGACAATGGCAAGTTTGACGCCAAAAAGAAGGTTGTCGAGCTATGTGCAGGAGAATCTGTTGAGTTAGGCATAAAAGATGCAGTCCACGGAGTAGACAAGAACGGAGACGACTACAACGATTACGAGGTCAAGTGGTTCAAGGAGGATGTGAGCGGCACAGCGTTGGAGACTAAGAAATGTGCTACTGGCAGTGATGATGTCGCACCAACCATAACAGTCTCATACGATGACGTGGAGTCAGCCGGAGCGACGGGAGTGAAGTACATCATCTCGTTCCACGACTATTTCGACCCAACGATGGCTACAACA